>DCOH01000048.1:39980-119534 GCA_002322865.1 Sphingobacterium sp. UBA1575
TGGTATTTTATCCATCATTCCGGTATTCACGCTACGATAGCAGGAGTTTTGGTAGCCATGACCATTCCGACAAACGATACGGATGTAGAATCTCCATTGGAAAGGTTGGAGCATGCTTTGAGCAAACCCGTGAACTTCCTGATCATCCCACTTTTTGCCTTTGCCAATACCAACATCACCTTGGAAAGCGAAATGATCGGCGGTCTGACTTCTTCCTTAGGCTTGGGTATTTCTTTGGGATTATTGCTTGGAAAACCGGTCGGTATTCTACTGACATCCTACCTATGTACGAAATTAAAACTGAGCAGTCTGCCGGAGGGTAGCACTTGGCGTCATATCATGGGGGTAGGTCTATTGGCAGGTATCGGTTTTACCATGTCCATTTTCATTGCCATTCTGTCGTTTGGTGATCCACAAAATATCTCAGAAGCCAAATTATCCATTTTGATTACTTCCCTTTTGGCGGGTATCATCGGTTTTATGGTATTGAAATCCAAGAAAACATATGCATAGACGTCATGTTATGCCTGTCTGAACTGCAAAGGAGTCAGTCCGATGATGCTTTTGAAGTTTTTGTGGAAGCTCACAAAATTATTGAAACCACTATCGTAACAGATTTCCTTCAGGGATAGGTTACTGTTCCTGAGCTGACTGCAGGCATGTGAAATGCGTAATTCTGTAATGAACTGAACCGGCGTCTTGCCGGTTTTTTGTTTGAAATAGCGGCAGAAGGAGTTCTCAGTTAAGCCAGCCAATCCTGCCAGGTCGGCTAATTTGATCTTTTGCTTGTAGTTTTCCCGTAGATATTCCATCAAGCTGTTCATCCGATACTGGTCTTCCGATTGGTGGAGGATAGAATAATTTTCGGATGTCAGTTCTTCTTTTGGGCTGTTTTGCATCAGGCTAAGCAATTTGAGGAAAGCAATAAAGCGATCCAAACCATGGTTGACCAGCATGTGCTCGAATAGGGGTTGGATTGCCGTATAAGAATTCGAATCAAAAAAATAGCCGCGTTCGGATTGATCGATCAGGTTTTTGATTTCAACCAGTTCGGGTGTGGAAAAGAACCGCTCGATGCCGAGATCTTTTTTGAAGTGGATGACCAGGCAGTCAATGGCACGAGGATCTTGGCTGTCCATAGCATCCTCTTCAAAGAGCCAATAATGGGCAATCTGCGCAGGTATAAGAACCGTTTCTCCAGGTTGAACAGGTTTTATCCTATCTCCGATAAAAAGTGTCCCAGAGCCTTTTAAAATATGGACAATTTCCAGCTCATCGTGGTAATGCCAAATCTGATGATGCCGCGGGGCATAATCCCTTCTGATCTGGAAACTTTCGTTATACTGCTTGGGAACTTCGAGCTGCTTGATGATCATAATTGACTAATTTATTCATTTTTTATCAATATCATTCCCATCAAATGATAATATAGTTTATAAAAAAGGTAATTTTCTTCACTCCATTCTGCAATTTAATCGCTTATTTAGGTCTTCCAATAAAAACCATCTATGAGCAAAGCAAATAATACATTGGCTATTATCTTAATCACTTCCCTGTTCTTTTTCTGGGGATTTATCCATAATCTGGATCCGATTTTGATTGCGCATCTTCGAAGCGCGTTCAGTCTGAGCCATTTACAGGCTTCGCTGATCGATTCGGCCGTATTCGTGGCCTATTTTGTGATGGCTATCCCAGCAGGGATTTTCATGAAAAAATATGGGTACAAAACCGCCATTTTGATCGGCTTATTATTATTTGCTGTAGGTTGTTTCCTGTTTGTGCCAGCCGCCAATACCATGAGTTATGTGTTCTTTCTGATGGCATTGTTCGTGCTTGCCTGTGGCATCACGATCCTGGAAACTGCTGCCAACCCTTATATGACCGTTCTAGGTGATCCGAGCAAAGCTACCCAGCGTTTGAATTTTGCCCAGTCCTTCAATGGCTTGGCATCTTTTGTTGCGCCATTATTGGGTGGGTACATTATTTTGGCCAAGCCACCTTTAAGCCATGAGGAAGTTGCTGCTTTGGATGAAACAGCCAGAACAGCCTATATCCAAGCTGAAACGGCCATTGTAAAAGGGCCTTATATCGTATTGGGCTGTGTGATTTTATTGGCGGCCTTGTTGTTTGCCCTGATCAAACTCCCTGAAGCAAAGGAAGAAGGGGATTCCAGTGCCAGTGTGAGGTCCGCATTCCGTCATAAGAATGTGCGTTGGGCCGTGATTGCCCAATTCTTCTATGTGGGTGCCCAGATCTGTGTGTTGAGCTTTATCATCCTGTTTGCTACGGAGGTTGCTGGGATACAGGCCTTTGATGCGAAGGACTATGCCGCTATCGCCGGTCTTCTAATCGTTATCGGTCGTTTCTTGGGGACCTTTCTGATGCGTTACATCCTGCCATCCAAATTATTGTTGATCTATGCGGTGGTTGCTTGTATACTTACACTAATCAGTATATTCGCTTCGGGCATGCTCGCACTCTATAGCATGGTGGCGATCGCCTTTTTCATGTCCATTATGTTCCCAACGATTTTTGCGATGGGGGTGGAAGGAATCGGTGGGGATACCAAATCGGCATCCAGTCTGATCATCATGGCGATTGTGGGCGGAGCCATCTTTCCGCCGTTATTAGGCTATATTTCAGATAGCACCGGCCATATGCAATATGGCTATTTTGTTGTTTTAGTTTGTTTCTTTGTGGTGGTCTTGTTTCCCCTGAACAATAAATCTGGCGAACAGGTCATCTCCACCAAAAACCATTAATGGCTATGAAGAATAGAAAATACGCGTTAGCACTGGATCTGGTAAATGATCCGGTTCTCATCAAGGAATATGAGACCTACCATGAAAGGATTCCTGCGGAAATCCAACAGTCGATAGAGGATGCTGGGGTAATATCCATGCAGATATATCGTTTTGAAAATAGGTTGTTTATGATCATAGAAGTGGATGATCAGTTTAGTTTTGAGCGCAAAGGGGAAATGGATGCACAGAACCCGCATGTGCAGGATTGGGAATCCTTGATGTGGAAATACCAGCAGGCCATTCCTGGTGCAAAACCAGGGGAGAAATGGGTATTAATGGATAAAATATTTGAGTTATAGATATCATGAATAAAAAGAATGTAGCGTACTTGCAGATTCATCCGAAGGATAATGTGCTTGTTGCGCTGAGGGACCTTTCGGAGGGTGAATCGATCGGATTTGGAGGAAAGGAGTTTTCCCTTCGCCAAGCGGTGAAAGCGAAACATAAATTTACGTTAAACCCCATGTTGAAGGACGAGGGGGTGTATATGTATGGGGTTTTGGTAGGAAAGGTCAATGAAGATCTGTTGGAAGGAACATTACTGAGCACCGACAACCTCAGGCATGCTGCAGAGCCATTCAAACTGGCTGCTCGTAAGTTGGATTGGGAAAAGCCTGATGTGTCCGCCTTTGCAGGTCGGACGTTTCAGGGGTTCCACCGGAGCAATGGTACCGTAGGTACAGCTAATCATTGGTTGGTTATCCCTTTGGTTTTCTGCGAAAACAGGAATGTTTTGACGCTGAAAACTGCTTTGGAGGAGAAATTAGGTTATCAGGTGCAGTCAAAGGATTATTCCAATGAAGTGGATCACCTGATCGAACGATATACGGCAGGAGCTTCTGTAGATGACCTGTTGAACCTGGATCTGAGTGCAGGAACCATCAATCAAGAGCAGAAACGGCTGTTCCCGAATGTGGATGGGGTTAAATTCCTGAACCATGATATGGGATGTGGTGGAACCAGAATGGATTCTGATGCCCTTTGTGGCCTCTTAGCAGGTTATATTACCCATCCAAATGTGGCCGGGGCAACCGTGTTGAGTTTGGGATGCCAACATGCGCAAGCTTCCATTTTGAAGGCAGAAATCCTAAAGCGTGATCCCCATTTTGACAAGCCCTTATATGTTTTTGAACAACAATTAGAAGGAACCGAGCAGGAATTGATGCAGAAGGCCATTAAAGCTACTTTCTCGGGGTTGGTGCAGGCCGATCAACTGAAAAGGGAACCTGCTGGTTTGGATAAACTATGCATTGGCTTGGAATGCGGCGGATCGGATGGATTCTCCGGTATCTCAGCCAATCCTACCTTAGGCTATATTTCTGATATGTTGATCAGCTTGGGAGGCTCGGTTATCCTATCGGAATTCCCGGAACTTTGCGGGGTAGAGCAGGAGCTGAGCGACCGTTGCCTGAACGAGGAGATGGCAGAACGGTTTATGCAATTGATGAAGGTATACAATGCTAAGGCAGAGGCAGATGGTTCGGGTTTCTATATGAACCCTTCACCTGGAAATATCCGCGATGGACTGATCACAGATGCCATCAAATCGGCCGGTGCAGCCAAAAAAGGCGGTACATCACCAGTCACTGCGGTAGTGGACTATCCGGAATTGGCTAATCAAAAAGGCTTGAATCTTTTATGTACGCCGGGAAATGATGTGGAAAGTACGACGGCAGAAGTTGCTGCAGGTGCGAATATCGTGCTGTTCACGACCGGTTTGGGAACTCCTACCGGCAACCCGATTGCTCCGGTGATCAAGGTATCCTCCAATACAAAAATCTATGAGAAGATGGCGGACATCATTGACCTGAACTGTGGGACGATCATCGATGGGGAGGAAAGTATTGCCGAAGCTGCCCACAGGATCCTGGACTATGTGATACAGGTGGCAAGCGGCGAAATTAAAGCGAAAGCCGTGTTGATGGGACAGGATGATTTCATTCCTTGGCGTCGTGGAGTTTCGCTTTAATTGGATATTGTAATAAAAATAAAATTAAATAGTTATGTCTAAAATAAAAGACAAAGTGGCGTTGGTAACCGGAGGAGGAAGTGGTATTGGAAGAGCAATTTCGGAATTGTTCGGTGCAGAAGGAGCCCATGTGCATATCTTGGATTTAAATGCCGAAGGTGCGGAAGCAACGATGGCAGCAATCGAATCCAAAGGCGGTCAATGCGATATTCATATTGGCAATGTTTCGATCCAACAAGAGGTTATTGATATCGTAGCGAAGATCGGAAGAGTGGATATATTGGTGAACAATGCGGGTATCGCCCATGTAGGGGATCTGGAACACTGCGCGGAAGCTGATTTCGATAGGGTTTATCAGGTTAATGTTAAAGGNNTTATAATGCCTTGTATGCGGTAATTCCATCGATGAAAGCCAATGGCGGCGGTGCCATCCTCAATTTGGCATCCATCGCTGCCGTAGTAGGCATCAGCGATCGTTTTGCCTATTCCATGAGCAAAGGTGCCATTTACGCCATGAACCTTTCCGTAGCCCGGGATTATATGGCTTATAACATCCGTTCAAATTCGATATCGCCAGCCCGCGTGCATACGCCATTCGTAGATGGTTTCATCGCTAAAAACTACCCCGGACAAGAGGAGGAAATGTTCGATAAACTATCCAAATCCCAACCCATCGGCCGCATGGGACAACCTTCTGAAATCGCTAAATTGGCCTTGTTCCTATGTTCAGATGACGCCGCCTTTATCACTGGAAATGACTATCCTATAGATGGTGGGTTCATTAAGTTGAATAATTAGTAAAAGATTATAGATAATAGATAATAGACGANNATAGGTCTTAATACTAAATACTAACTACTAAATACTAACTACTAAATACTAAAAAAACATGAGACTAATAAAATACGGTGAAGCAGGAAAAGAGCAGATTGGTGTACATATCGATGGTAAGAATTATGATGTTGCTGCATTTGGAGGGGATTATGATGAATCTTTTTTCGCAGAGAATGGTTTGGCAAGGTTGGAAGAGTTTGTGAAGGCCAATGAAGGGGAGTTGATCGAGTTGCCGGCGGATGTCCGTTTGGGAGCTCCATTTGCGAGACCTTCAAAGATTGTTTGCATTGGCTTGAATTATAGAGACCATGCGGAGGAAACCGGAGCTAAGATTCCGGAGGAACCCATCATCTTTATGAAATCCACCACGGCATTGATCGGCCCGAATGATGAGGTGATGATCCCTAGAAACTCCGTTAAAACCGATTGGGAAGTGGAATTCTGTATCGTGATCGGTAAAAAGGCAAGTTATGTGGAGGAAAGTGAAGCCTTGGATTATGTGGCAGGTTATGTGTTGCACAATGATGTTTCCGAACGGGAATACCAATTGGAAAGAGGAGGAACCTGGGATAAGGGTAAAGGTTGTGATACTTTTGCGCCGATGGGGCCATTCATGACCACAGCAGATGAGATTCCGGATATCAATAATGTGGCGCTTTGGTTAAAAGTGAATGATAAGGTTTACCAGAACGGAAATACATCCAACTTGATCTTTAAAGTGCCTGCTTTGGTTTCTTACGTTTCGCAGTTTATGACTTTATTACCTGGAGATGTGATCTCTACAGGTACACCTGCAGGTGTAGGACTGGGCTTTAACCCTGCGATTTACCTGAAACCCGGGGATGTGATGGAACTGGGAGCAGATTATTTAGGTGTGCAACGCCAAACGGTGGTTGCGTATGAAAGAAAATAAAGCGATTGCTATGAGGATTGATGCACACCAACATTTTTGGTTATATGAACCGGTGAAGGATGCTTGGATTACTTCAGAGATGGAAGTCATCCAACGGAATTTCCTTCCGAACGATATTGGTCAGACCTTAAAAAACAATGGTTTCGATGGAGTCGTGGCGGTTCAAGCGGATCAAAGCATCCGGGAGACGGAGTTTTTATTGGAGCTTTCCCAGGTTTATGCATTGATCAAAGGAATTGTAGGTTGGGTAGACCTGCAATCGGAACAGGTTGAGGAGCAGTTGAACCATTTTAAGCAGTTTCCGAAGGTTAAGGGGTTCAGGCATATTGTGGAAGGCGAATCTGACCCGGATTACCTGCATAAGGATGCTTTCTTAAATGGGATTGCCGCTTTGACAAAGTATGGTTATACCTATGACCTCTTGATCAAACCTTGGCACTATGAAAGTACGCTGAAATGTGTAGCATCCAACCCAAATCAAGCTTTTATGCTGGATCATATCGCCAAGCCTCCGATCAAAAGCCAGGAATTCAGCGATTGGGCAGCGTTCATTGAAAAATTGGCCGCCCATCCGAATGTACATTGCAAAGTATCGGGTTTGGGAACAGAGGCCGATTGGAAACATTGGAAACTGGATCATTTTACCCAGTATATTGCCCATGTGATTCAATGTTTTGGAAAAGATAGGTTGGTTTTTGGATCAGATTGGCCAGTATGTTTGTTGGCCGGATCTTTTGAGGATACCATCTGTATCGTTTCAGACAAATTAACTGATTTTAGCCCAGCGGAATTGGCCGGTTTTTGGGGCGATAATGCCGTAAAATTCTATGGTTTAACCTAATAATATATGGATTTAGAATTAAAAGATAAAGTAGTCATTGTTACTGGAGGAGCGAAAGGAATAGGGAAGGGGATTGTGATGGCTCTGACCAAGGAAGGCGCAATTCCAGTGATTGTGGGGAGAAAAGATAAGGACAACGAGGCGGTTAAAGCGGAGGTAGAGGCCTTGGGTGGAAAAGCTTTAGCCGTTCAAGCTGAATTGGGTAGACCAGAAGCGTGTAGAGCTGCTGTTGATAAGGTCATGGAAGTTTTTGGAAGGATTGATGGCTTGGTCAATAATGCTGGATTAAACGATGGCGTGAGCTTGGCGACCGGAACTTATGAAGACTTTGTGCAATCTCTGCATAACAGTCTGATCCATTATTTTTTGATGGCACAGTATAGCCTTCCTGCTTTGAAGGCCTCCAAAGGAAGCATTTTGAACATCAGCTCCAAGACTGCAGAGACAGGACAGGGCGGAACCTCAGGTTATGCCGCGTCCAATGGAGGTAGGAATGCACTGACCCGGGAGTGGGCGGTAGAATTGCTGAAAGATGAAATCCGAGTGAACGCGATTGTGGTAGCAGAAAGCATGACCCCGCAATACGAAAGTTGGATTCAGACCTTGGATAACCCAGAAGAAACCTTGGAAAAGATTACCAATCGGATCCCCTTCCAGAATCGAATGACGACAGTGGAAGAAATTGCGGATATGGCGGTATTTCTGTTGTCCAACAGGTCTAGCCATACCACCGGACAATTAATTCATGTGGATGGGGGCTATGTGCATCTGGACAGGGCATTGATCAAGGAATAACAGCCTACATCCGAAGTATAAAACACAGGAACTAAAAATCCTTTGTTGCAAAATCCATAAGAAAACCTTCTTATGGATTTTTTTTGTGCTTTAAAATCTTATTTCTAGGTGCTTAGAACTTATTTTTTCAATAAATTATTGAAAAATGATAAAAAAAATATTTTTCTTTTAATCGATTAAGCATTATACTTGTATGAATTATAAACTGATCAATACCGAAATTTTATTTTAATTGTAAGCTGCTGATCCCCTATTTGTTAGCTAATCGCTTAAACGTTTAAACAGAATTTGCTATTTTAATTTATGCAAAAACATATTAGCAAAACAAAAAAGGTTTAAATTCAAAAGAGAATTAACCAGTTACCGCATAATCAACTAATCAATAAGACATGAAAATTAAACTTTTGATTGCCTCCCTATTATTTACCGGACTCGTTTATGGTCAGAAGGAGCAGAAATTTAATGGGGTTGATATGAACCTCGGCACTTTGTCGCGTTTATCCGATGCCAAAACCCGTTCCATCAGTCCGGAGAATTTTACTGGAGAGAAAGGAAAAGGGGGGATGGCAGATCCCACTAAGCATGCTGGTCAGCCAAACGCGGCCAATGCACATCATGCCTCCCGGGAATTAGGGGTGGGTTGGAAGGTTAATCCCTTCATCACCATTAAACCCGGAGAAACCTTCACCATGGCAGAAATCAACGAATCAGGCGTTATCCAGCATATCTGGATGACCCCGACCGGGAATTGGAACCATACCATTTTCCGGATCTATTGGGACGGCGAAAGCACGCCTTCAGTAGAATCTCCGGTGGGACCTTTTTTTGGAATGGCCTGGAACCGTTTCGCTCCCTTAAATTCATTGGCCATGACCGTAAATCCGGGAAGCGCCTTCAATTCCTATTGGAAGATGCCTTTCCGCAAAAGTTGTAAGATTACCATGGAGAATATTAGCGCCGATCCGATGAACCTGTATTATCAGATTGATTATGCCTTGACAGAAGTAGATGCGAATGAAGGTTATTTCCATGCGCAGTATCGACGTTCCAATCCGACCACAGGAGCCTTACATACGATAATTGATGGCATCAAGGGTAAAGGACAGTATGTTGGAACCTACCTTGGTGTTGGTGTGAACAACATTGGCTGGTGGGGAGAAGGCGAGATCAAGTTCTTTATGGATGGCGATAAGGATTATGCCACCATCGTAGGAACCGGATTGGAGGATTATTTCTGCGGGTCCTATAATTTTGAGAATAAGGCCACCCGTCAATATCAGGAATATTCTACGGCTTACGCGGGGTTGCATCAGGTTATCCGTCCGGATGGATTATATGAATCGCAGCAACGGTTCGGGATGTATCGCTGGCATATCATGGATCCGGTACGTTTTGAAGGTGATCTGAAGGTTACTATCCAAGATCTGGGCTGGCGATCTGAAGGGCGGTATCTGCCACAAAAATCAGATATGATTTCCGTGGCCTTTTGGTACCAGTCCGAACCCCATCAGAAATTCCCGAATCTACCAGTAAAAAATGATTTAGAAGTAAATTAAAAGAACATGAGACATCCGATAGCAATTGGTATTCTCTTCGGAATAACCATGATGGTGACAGCTTGCCAACAAAAAACAGAAAAATCGACCGAAAATCAGCAAGACAGTATGAAAGTAAGCTATGAAAAAGGAAGCTTTGGCTATGACCTGGATTTCTTGAATAAGTATGATTCCGTCATCTTGTTGCAGAACGAAAGTGGATTGGGACAAATCATTGTTTCCGCGAAATATCAAGCAAAAGTTTTTACTTCCACAGCCAATGGGGCGGAAGGGAAAAGCTTTGGTTGGGTCAATTATAAGGCTTTCGATGCCGCTATAGATCCGCATATGAATGCCTATGGTGGTGAAGACCGTTTATGGTTGGGACCTGAAGGAGGACCATTTTCCCTGTATTTCAAAAAAGATGCGGAGATGGTTTTCGTAAATTGGAAGACTCCAGCTGCGATAGATACCGAAGCCTGGGATCTGATCGCAGCAGACAACAAAGAAGTCAACATGGAGAAACGTACTGTGATTACGAATTATAAAGGTACCCCATTGGATATCAGGCTGCAACGCAAAGTGCGGATATTGGAAAATGCCGAGGTTGAAAAGGACCTAGGCATCAGTTTGAGCCCAGGTGTTAAATCGGTTGCTTTTACTACCCAGAATAGCATAAGCAATGTAGGCTCAGCCGCTTGGACAAAAGAAACCGGAGCTCCCTGCCTTTGGAACCTGGATATGTTCAACCCGTCCGATTCAACGGTGATCCTCATCCCTTATCAGGAAAACGCCAGCGGAAAGGTTGCTACAACCGATTATTTTGGGGAGATTCCAACAGACAGAATCGTCTATAAACAAGGGGTATTGTTCTTTAAGGCCGATGGAAAATCCCGTGGTAAATTAGGACTTACGGCACAGCGCGCTAAGCAGGTTGCTGGAAGTTACGACCTGGAAAGTGGCGTGCTGACCATTACCAAATACAGTGTAGATCCATCAAAGACCTACTTGAACCAAGAATGGACCACTAAAAAGGATCCTTTTGTGGGCGATGCTGTGAATGCCTACAACGATGGGCCATTAGCGGATGGCGGTCAGATGGGGCCATTCTATGAGATCGAAAGTGTTTCTCCTGCAGCTTTTTTAAAGCCGAACGAAAGCCTCACGCATCAGCATGCCGTTTACCACTTTATGGGTGACAAAACGGAGATCAATCAATTGATCAAAAGTTTATTCCAGATAGAAATCAACGATATCCGTACAGCCTTCAAAAATTAACACATATGAACAATTATCCTAAAATCGGAATCCGTCCAATCATTGATGGTCGCTGGGGAGGTATCAGGGAGTCTTTGGAGGAAACAACCATGAATATGGCGAAAGCCGTAGCACAGTTATTTGAACAAGAATTAAAGTATTTGGACGGGACACCCGTATCCTGCGTCATCGCAGATACCTGTATCGGCGGAGTGAAAGAAGCAGCCGATTGCCAGGAGAAATTCGATAGGGAACAGGTTGGTGTTTCACTTTCTGTAACCCCATGCTGGTGTTATGGATCCGAGACAATGGACATGGATCCCTTACGTCCCAAAGCTATTTGGGGCTTTAACGGCACAGAACGTCCAGGTGCGGTATATCTGGCAGCAACCGTTGCGGCCCATAATCAGAAAGGCTTGCCTGTTTTCAGTATTTATGGACATGATGTACAAGACCTTGGGGATGCCAGCATCCCCGATGATGTAAGGGAAAAACTATTGGCATTTGCCAAAGCAGGGCTTGCTGTAGCCTTTTTAAGAGGTAAAAGTTACCTTTCCATTGGTTCGGTATCCATGGGGATTGTCGGTTCCATCGTCAATGCGGAATTCTTTCAGGAGTACCTGGGGATGCGCAATGAATATGTGGATTCGACCGAGGTACTCCGCAGGATAAAACTGGGGATATACGATGAACAAGAATTTGAAAGAGCCATTGCTTGGACAAAAAAATATTGCCAAGAAGGCGAGGATTTCAATCAAACACATAAGGTAAAAGGCCGTCAGGAAAAGGATGAGGACTGGGAGTTTGTGGTCAAAATGACGATGATCATCCGAGCTNNTGCAAGGGAATCCAAAATTGGCGGAGATGGGCCATGCCGAAGAGGCGATGGGGCATCATGCTTATATTTCCGGTTTCCAAGGCCAACGGCAGTGGACAGACTTCCTGCCGAATGGCGATTTCTCGGAAGCCATGCTGACCTCTTCCTTCGATTGGAACGGTATCCGCGCGCCGTATATGGTCGCTACGGAGAATGATTCCTTGAATGGGGTTTCCATGGCCTTTAATCATCTACTTACCAATACCGCGCAGATTTTTGCTGATGTAAGGACCTATTGGAGCCCTACAGCCGTTGAGCGGGTAAGCGGATGGCAACCGGAAGGCAGAGCCAAAGATGGCTTTATCCACCTGATCAATTCAGGTGCTGCTACCTTGGATGGTTCTGGAAGGCAATCAACAGATGGGCAAGCAGCCATTAAACCCTATTGGGAAATCTCGCAGCAAGAGGTGGAAGATTGCTTGGATGCCACGACCTGGTATCCTGCAAACCGGGATTACTTCCGCGGTGGTGGTTATTCCTCCAACTTTTTGAGCAAAGGCGGTATGCCAGTGACCATGTGCCGGATTAACCTGATCAAGGGTTTAGGCCCAAGCTTGCAACTGGCCGAAGGTTGGACCATCGACCTGCCCGAAGAGGTACATCAAGTATTAAACGATAGGACAGATAAAACCTGGCCTACGACCTGGTTTGTCCCGCGTACTATGGGTCAAGGGGCTTTCCGTGACGTCTATTCCGTGATGGCGAATTGGGGATCCAATCATGGCGCCATCAGCTATGGACATATCGGCGCAGATCTGATTACCATGGCATCCATGCTCCGTATTCCGGTTTGCATGCACAATGTTTCAGAGGATAAAATTTTTAGACCAGCTACCTGGGCAGCTTATGGAATGGATCCAGAAGGATCCGACTACCGCGCATGCCAAGCATTTGGACCATTATACCGTTAAGCAACATGGAAACTAAAAAGAAATCATTATTTACAGACGATCAGGGTAATCGACTACTTATACCTTTCCTGTTCATATGCAGTTTGTTCCTGTTATGGGGTTTTGCCCATGGATTTTTGGATGTATTGGATAAACATTTCCAAGATCTGCTTCACGTGTCTAAGGCACAGTCGGGTTTTGTACAGTTTTCCCTTTACATCGGTTATTTAGCCATGGCCATCCCTGCTGGATTATTCATCAAACGCTATGGATACCAAAAGGGGATAATCTTTGGGCTGGTATTATTTGCACTGGGAGCCTTTATGTTCTATCCAGCAGCAAAATTAGCAGCCTTTATCCCTTTTTTAACTGCCTTATTTGTTATTGCATGTGGTTTGGCATTTTTGGAAACAGCCGCCAATCCGTATTCCATTGTTCTGGGATCCAAAGAAGGAGCCGCTAGAAGGATCAATATTTCCCAATCATTTAATGGATTGGGTTGGATCTTGGGTCCGCTCATCGGTGGTTTGATGATCTTTGGTACCGAAGCTGAGGGCGAACACGATAAATTTGACTCTTTGGTTACCCCATATCTGGCGATCGGTTGTATCGTAGTGGTTGTCGCTTTGGTCTTTTTGATCATCAAGCTGCCTGAAATAAAAGAGAAAAAAGAGGGCGGAGAAATGGAGGAGAACCCACCGATGCGCCGACTTCTCAAACATCCGGTTTTTATTTTTGCGGTCATTGCCCAATTCCTTTACGTGGCAGCACAGACAGGCACCAATTCCTTTTTTATCAATTATGTAATCGATGCGATCCACGATCTTCGAACGCCAATAGCTGGTATCATGGAGCATCTGGGCTACTTTGGGGAATTCTTTATGCCCAAGAACAACGAACAGGCCGCTTCCCTGATCCTTGCAATAGGCGGAATGGGGGCTTTTTGGATAGGACGATTAACCGGATCTTATTTCATGAAATTTGTAGCTCCGCAACGATTGCTTGCTATTTATGCGGTAGTCAATATCATACTTAACATTTTGGTATTCATGAATTTAGGCTGGATTTCAGTGTTTGCTTTATTCAGCACCTACTTTTTCATGTCCATCATGTTCCCGACCATATTTGCTTTGGGGATCTCCAATTTGGGGACTTTAACCAAGAAAGGTTCTTCCTTTTTGGTCATGGCTGTTGCCGGAGGTGCATTTTGTCCACCCATCATGGGGCTGATCGCAGATCATAGTACCATGGCGAGAGGTTTTATCATTCCGGTGCTGTGCTATGTGGTCATTGCTGCATTTGCTATCTGGGGAGTGGGTAAGGTGGATGGAAAGTTAGACATGTCGAACCCAACACATTAAAAAGTTATGGAGAAAGGGTATGTAATAGGTGTAGATTTCGGGACCGATTCGGTTCGTGCCCTTCTGGTAGAAGCAGAGACCGGAAAGGAGATAGGAGCTCATGTTTCCTTGTTTAAGCGATGGCGGGAAGGAAAATATTGTCAACCGAACAAACATCAGTTTCGCCAGCATCCATTGGATTATATTGAATCCTTGGAAGCCTGCCTGATGGGATGTTTGCAGGGACAGCCTCAAGCGGTAAAAGACGCTGTATTGGCGATTTCCATTGATGCGACGGGCTCAAGCCCAGTGGCCGTAGATGAAAAAGGAATGCCCTTAGCATTACAACCGGAGTTCGCGGAAAATCCGAACGCCATGTTTTTCTTATGGAAGGACCATTCGGCCATTTCGGAGGCCATGGAAATCAATGAGAAAGCGAAGTTATTTGAAAAAGATTATTTAAGCCATGTTGGCGGAATGTATTCGGCAGAATGGTTCTGGTCAAAATTATTGTACGTTTTACGTCAGGATAGGGAAGTGGCAGAAGCTTGTTTTTCATGGGTGGAACAGAGCGATTGGCTACCCTATTTTTTGACCGGAACCCAAGATGCCAACCGCATGAAACGAAATGTATGTGCGGCAGGACATAAAGGCTTTTGGGCAAAGGCCTTTGGAGGATTTCCGCCCTTGGCGTTTTTTGAACATATAGATCCAGCATTAACCCGGATTTACCAAAGCTTACCAAAAGAATTATATTCTGCGGATGAAGTTGCTGGCAATCTCTCCAAGGAATGGGCCGAAAAATTGGGCCTATCTAGCGCTGTGAAGGTGGGAGTAGGCGCTATTGATGCCCATGTAGGTGCTATTGGTGCTGAAATTCAGCCTGGAGTGCTCTGTAAAGTGATGGGAACTTCCACTTGCGATATGTTGGTGATTTCCCAGGAAGAATTGGACGGGAAGCTGGTCAAAGGAATCTGTGGTCAGGTAGAAGGATCGATCGTACCGGGACTTGTTGGGCTGGAAGCTGGGCAATCTGCCTTTGGAGATGTGTTCAGCTGGTACAGGGATTTGCTCCTATTTTCCATCAAAGAGTTAGATCTGGATGAACCTATTAAAGAAGCATGGAAGGATCAGTTGTTGCAGAAATTAGCTGAAAAGGCCGAAAAACGACCGGTAGAGCTTCATAATCCCATATCGCTGGATTGGTTCAATGGCCGACGAACACCTTATGTGGATCCACATGCCAAAGGTGCTATGGTAGATCTTCATTTAGGTTCGGATGCGGTCAGTTTGTTTCAGAGTTTGGTGGAAGCCACCTGCTTCGGTTCTCGCGCCATTGTGGATGATATGGAAAAGCAGGGCGTAGAAATACGTTCCGTGACCGCCATTGGCGGTATTGCCAAAAAATCCAGCTATGTGATGCAGACCTTGGCCAATATATTGCAAAGGCCTATTCAGGTGCATCAATCGTTGGAAACCTGCGCCCTAGGGGCATGCATGTTAGCAGCTACCCTTGCCGGTATCCATCAAAATCTGAAGGAAGCGATGGAGAAGATGGGACTGGGATTTGAGCGAACATTCCTCCCCGATGAATCCCTAAAAACAATTTATGAAGATAGGTATCAACGCTATCAACAGATTGGAAATGAACTATACAACAGAAATATACCTATATAAACAGTTACAAACAAAAAAAACCATATGACAGCTAGGCTCTCATATGGCTGATGAAAATTATCAATTTATTAATCATTAAATAAAAGATAGGTTCGGTCTGGACAATCTTGCCTATCGATTATTAATAACCAATTTCTAATATATGGAAAAAAGATCTCGCTTGTCTTTTCAGTTGCGTGTTTTTCTCCTTTTCTCGATTCTTTTAAGTAATAGTGGAAATTGTTTTCCGTTCGGAAAACATGTCGCTTCGAACACCACTTATTACCAGCAGCAATCTTGGGTTTTAAATGGACTGGTTACCAATGAAAATGGTGAACCCTTAGTTGGTGCAAGTGTGCTGGTCAAAGGCTCAAATCGTGGGACAAAAACAGATAATGAAGGCAAGTTTATCCTCGAAATTTCAGCTGAAACAGAACAGCTGTTGGTTTCCTACCTAAGTTATACCAGTCAAGAAATAACCGTAGGAAGTCGTAGAACCATCACCATCAAGATGGAACCCAATCTAAAGGAACAGCAGGTGAACGAAGTGGTGGTCGTTGGGTTTGGAACACAGAAGAAAATCACGGTTACTGGTGCTATTTCGGAAGTTCCCGTTCAGAATATCCAACGGATATCCACACCCTCCTTATCAAATTCTTTAGCGGGCAGTATGCCGGGTATTGTTACCCGACAAAGCTCTGGAGAACCTGGGTATGATGGTGCCGCCATCTTCATCCGAGGTTTTGGAACCTGGGAAAACCGATCACCACTCATTTTGGTGGATGGGGTAGAACGTGACCTCAATAATATCAATACCCAAGAAATTGAGAGTTTCTCCATTTTAAAGGATGCCTCCGCAACAGCGGTATATGGTGTCCGGGGAGCAAACGGCGTAATCCTGATCACCACAAAAAGAGGGAAATTGGGAAAACCTTCGGTTGTATTCCGTACCGAGAATGCCCTGCTTACGGCCCAACGCCTACCGAAATACATCGATGGTCCACACTATGCCGGATTGATCAATGAGGCCCAATTGAATGAAGGGAAGAATCCGATCTATTCGCCATTGGAACTGGAAGCATTTGCCGATGGCAGAAATCCCTATCTATACCCTAATGTAGATTGGGTAAATACCATTTTAAAAGAAAATACCTTCCAGACGATCAATAACTTAGCGGTTACTGGTGGTAGCGAAATCATCCAATATTATACCAATGTGGGATACACCGTACAGAACGGTATCTATAAACAGGATCCGGATAATTTCTGGAACAATAATGCCCAGATGCAGCGCTATAATTTTAGATCCAATGTGGATATCAAGTTATCGGAATCCATTGCTTTGCAATTGGGGCTTGGGGGAATCATCCAACGGGGTAATTACCCAGGAAGATCAGCGCCGGATATTTTCAGGGCATTGAAAATAACCAGCCCGATCAACTTCCCGAGAACCAACCCAGATGGGTCGATTGCTGGTGGACAGACTTCCTACCTCCAAGAAAATCCATATGGATTGGTCGTACGGTCAGGTTATAGTACGCAGGATAGAAACACCCTGCAGGGAACATTCGGTGGTAAATGGGATCTTTCCAAACTGCTGACCCAAGGCTTGTCCCTCCGCGGACTATTTTCCTATGATCATTACTACCAAGGATGGAACGATCGTTTCAAGCCGTATAGAATCCGACAATATTTGGGTTTAGGCACTAATGGGGAAGAATTATATCGAAACCCGGATATCCGTGAAGAAGGTGCAATGGGTTATGGATCAGGCAGTTCTTCGAATAGGGCGTACTACTCCGAAGCCAGTTTGAACTATAACCGTTCCTTTCAGGAGGCACATAATGTGACGGCCATGTTCTTATACAACCAACGGGATTATGTACACCTAACGGCAGGGACCAGTTTGGCGAACCTGCCATTCCGTCGTAGAGGTTTTGCCGGACGATTGACCTATGATTACAAAATGCGTTATCTCTTGGAGCTGAATGCAGGGTATAATGGTTCGGAAAACTTTCCGAAAGGCAAGCGCTATGGTTTTTTCCCATCTGTTGCCGCGGGTTGGGTGCTCAGCAATGAACCTTTTTGGAACAGCGACGTCATCAACCACCTGAAGATCCGTGGATCTTATGGACAGGTCGGAAACGATCAGATTGGTGGTCGTCGGTTCTTATTCCTGACCAACATCATTCCGGGTGGACAGGATTATCCTTTTGGCGAACAACAGACCTGGTTGGCCGGCTATAATGAAGATCAGATCGGAAATGAAAATGTAACCTGGGAAGTTGCGAATAAAGCCAACCTGGGATTGGATCTCCAGTTTTTTAATGGAAAGATCAACCTTCAGGTAGATGGTTTCCGGGAGAATAGGCAGGATATCCTCTTGCAGCGTGGGGTGATCCCTCGGGTGGCAGGTTATTATCCCTGGGTAATTCCTTATGCGAATTTAGGAAAGGCCAAGAACTATGGTATTGATGGATTATTGGAGGTGAAGCATACGACCCAAGCAGGCTTCTACTATAATTTCAGGGGAACCATGACCTATGCAAAGAGTATCCGGGTCAAGGATGATCTTCCGAATTACCTATATCCTTACCAAAATCCCATTGGGCATCTGATTGATCAGCCATTTGGATACATCTCCATGGGGATTTTCCAGACTCAGGATGAAATCGATAATAGCCCTCGGCAAACCTTCATCGAAAATGTGCAGCCTGGGGATATTAAATACATGGATGTAAATGGCGACGGAGTGATCGATATCTTCGATCGTGTAGCGATAGGATACCCAAGGACTCCACAGTTTATTTATGGAGCCAACTTTACGGTGGCCTATAAAGGCGCAGAGTTAAGTCTTTTCTTTCAAGGGACTTCCAAAACCTCTATTTTTATTGATGGGCCTTCCATGTATCCTTTCCAGATGGGCTTAGGGACCTACAATATCCTACAGGAATATTACGATAATCGTTGGACCACAGACAACCCCAATGGCAAATATCCGAGGGTGTCGAGTATGGATAACCTGAATAATAACCAAACATCCACGCATTTTCTCCAAGATGCCAGTTTCATTCGGTTGAAGAGTGCAGAGATTGCCTATTCATTTGCTCCAGAATCTCTGAAGAGAATCGGTTTGAATGGGATCCGGATTTTCTCCAATGGAACGAACCTGATTACTTGGGATAAGATCAAGATCATCGATCCGGAAGCGAATTATGGTACCCCGGGATATCCGCTGCAAAGGATCGTGAATTTTGGTGCACAATTGACTTTTTAAACCTAAATGAACTAGTCATGAAAAAAAGAAATTTAATCTTCAAAATACTGATAGCTGGAGCCTGCTTACTTTCCTGCGAGCGTGATTTCCTGGAAAAACAGCCGGATGAAAACCTCGATATCGATAAGGTGTTCTCTGAAAGGCAGTTTGCAGAGGGCTTCCTCTCTTCCGTATACCATAATATGCCGCCCATGTTGGAGATTTCCCGTTGGGAGGAAAGAAACCCTTTTACAGGTGCCAGCGATGAAATGGAGATCACTTGGACAGGTGCCTATTCACACTTACTGAATTCCGGGGCTTGGAGCCCTGCTGATTTTTACCCCGATGTATGGGGATTTATGTACGAAGGCATCCGGAAGACCAATATCTTCTTGGAAAATATAGACCGTGTTCCGATGGATGAACGGGATAAAGAGGTATGGAAAGGAGAGGCTATATTTTTAAGGGCCTACTACCATTTTAATATTATGAAGATGTATGGCGCTGTTCCTATCGTGGATCGCACCATCAAATTGGATGAAGATTTTAGTAAGATCAGAAGAAATCCAGTGGATAAGGTTGCTGAATTTATTGCCGCGGAATGCGATAAGGCGATCGCCATTTTAGATTGGAATGTGGAACCCATAGATTATGGCCGGATCACCAAAGCTGCAGCAATGGGACTTAAATCAAGGGTGTTGCTGTATATGGCGAGTCCTTTATTCAATGGGAATCCCGATTATCGGAATTTGAAGAACGATGATGGAACCCGTTTGTTCCCGGATTACGATGCCAACCGATGGGCGCAGGCAGCCGCAGCCACAAAAGCCTGTATCGATGGCGCTGAACAGAATGGCTATGGCTTATACTATTCTTCCACCAATGACCCGATGGATAACTACCAAAAGGTATTTACGGTAAGAAATAATAGGGAAGTACTCTTGGCACGGAACAATGGTATCAAACAGCATTTTGAACGTTGTGCTAACCCAACTTCCTACGGTGGGTATTCCATTTATTGTCCCACTCAAGGCTTGGTGGACGCCTATGAAATGAACAATGGCGAGAAACCGATCAGTGGTTACAATTCAGATGGTTCGCCTATCATCAATCCGCAATCGGGTTACCGCGAAGATGGATTTGTAGCAGCAAAACATCCTAAGGATTATTATCCGGCTGGTGTGAGCAATATGTACATCAATCGTGATCCACGTTTTTATGCTTCCATTACCTTTGCCGGTTCCCGTTGGAAAAATGCGGAGGTTCAGTTTTGGTTCACGGGAAAGGATGGACGCGAAAAGGCAGGTTCTGATTATTGTATTTCGGGCTATCTGATGCGTAAAATGGTGAATCATACCAGTAACATCCCTCAGAACCAATTTGGATTGAATACCTGGGTGGAAATCCGCCTGGCGGAAATCTATCTGAATTATGCCGAAGCTTTGAATGAATCCCAAGGTCCTGTAGCCGATGTATACAAATACCTCAACCTGATCCGGACACGTTCGGGTATGCCCGATCTTCCAGCCGGATTGAGCAAAGAAAGCATGCGCGAACGCATACAACAGGAAAGAAGGGTAGAGATGGCTTTTGAGGCGCAACGCTATTTTGATGTGAGGCGTTGGAAAATTGCCAGATCCTATGATTCCGGACNNCTGCTTATTATAAAAGAACGGTGATCGAAAGAAGGGTATTTACCTCACCAAAACATTATCTATGGCCAATTCAGATCGGGGAGATCGAAAAGAATCCATATATGGTGCAAAACGTAGGTTGGTAAGCTATAAATGAAATTATTATGAAAAGTAAGATAAATTATATACTCGGATTGCTTTTGATCGTATTGATGTTTTCCTGTAGCAAGGTGATCATTTACGAAACAACAGCAGAAGAAGATGCGCTTTATGGAAAGTTGTACATTCCGAAAGCGGAAAGAGGGGTGGTTCAGCAGGCTGTTAGTCCTAGTGGAGAGCCAATAGACCTGGATTTCAATGTGTATTTAGGTGGGCCAAAGGATGCTGGCCAGGATATCCAAATCACGGCGGCGGCAGATGCTTCCTTGCTGGATTCTTTCAACAGGGCGAATAGCACAAATTATGAGTTGCTTCCCGCTGCTAATTACCAAATGGCTGGAAGTAATTTATTGATTACAGCTGGCCAAAGGATGAGCAATAAACTACAGGTTCAGATCAAACCGGATGCGAATCTGCAATTGTTCAAATCTTATTTGTTGCCCATCACGATCCAATCGCAGTCTTCTGGGATTGCTACCAACCAAAAATTCCAAACGATCTATTATGTTATCCAGGTGAGTTATCCACGCGGACAGGTGCCAAGGGATAAGGTATTGAGTTTGGGCGCCAATTGGGGATTGTTTATAGGCCCAGGTTCTCGCGGCAGTCTATTGCTGAAAAAGAATAACCACGATATCATGTCCTATGTTCCAGACCAGGCAGGAGTCTTCAGCGCACCTCCTAAAGTGGTCGGGGTATTCTGGGATGCCTCGGAATCCTGGTATTTGATAGACGATCAATCCATCGTGTTCAGGAATCATCCCTATTGGGCTGGACTATTTAGTTTTAGGATCAATGCGGATTATACCATGGCGCAAGCCAATCCTTTCTGGTTGGGCGATTTTTGGAATAAATGGACCTTGGTCCCTTTCAAGAATTACCTATTGACCGTTGATGCCAATGGGATCATGAACAGGCAACCTGTTTTGAGCAATGTTTCTGCAGCAAAAACAGAAGTGGCTACCGGCTTCAAGGGTTATAAACAACTGATGGCCTTTAAGGATGAATTATTGGCCTTGGAAAGTAATGGAAAACTGTGGGCATATAGCATGTCGGAATTGGCTGTGCCTTCCAATAGGCGATTGATCGGTGAAGGATTTGATATGTACCAGAAAATCATGGTGCTAAAAGGGGATCTCGTTGGTTTGGATGCAGCAGGTGATATCTATCGTTATAAGGATTTTAGAACAGATGGTTTTTACCCTTTAAAATAAATGGAAGATGAAGTTTAAATATAGTATTTGGGGAATCTTTTTGCTGTTGCAGCTGGCTTGCAACAAAGCAGAAAATATAGCGCCGGTAGTATTGGATCTTCAGGTAGATGTGGAAGATCAGATCCAAAAGCTTAGCTATGTCAAAAACCTGGTGGAATTTAAAGAAACGGCTATTCTCGATGGGCTGAAGTTATATTCGGTCAACATACAGAACCAAACCGATGCGCCGCTGGCGTTTCATCTGATAGCGATGGATCGCGCTAAGGCAAATCTGAAATTAAAAACCATTTCTTTGACCAAAGATTCCTCGGATTATGAATTAGGAACGGTAAAGGAAATGGCGACACAATAGCCCTACGCTTCAAAAATACAGTTTGCTGTAAATGGGGATTTTTTCTACTGGCAAGGGAATCCTTGGGGACCTTTTGTACAGGAAGGAAGGATCATTCATGATAAGTTTTTTGATACCTGGCACAGCTTCTTCGCGATTATGAAAACGGGAGAGTTCCTGATCGGTGGAAACCTGAATTATGCAAAATTGAAGGATTCTATTGCGGAGGGGATTGGAGGTGTGGAAAAATTGATGAGCGATTATGCCATGGTCAGTCACGCCAATTCGGAAAGGCATCCACGGACATCCTTGGGCTTCAATGCGGAGAAATTCTACCTCTTGGTGGTGGACGGCCGAAAGGCGGAACATTCCATAGGCATGAGTTTCCGTGAAATGTCCGAATTGTTCTTCAGCCTAAAGGTGCAGCATGCGCTTAATCTGGATGGAGGGGGCTCCAGTACCTTGATTCAGAAGGAAGGGACTGGTTTTCGGGAGATCAATGTGTATTCTGATGCCGAACCGCGAAAAGTTGCCAATGGATTAGCTATTGTCGTGGATTAATTGCTTAAATTGTTTCAACATTATCCAATTGACCAAGCATCAGAAATTATGAGAAGTCCAGCCTATTTACTGACCATTCTATGGTTGTTATTGCTGCTAGGGATTGTTCAAGCATCTCCTTTTGGGGAGAAAGGTTTATCTTTTACAGCGGAAGATACGATCAGCATGGACATTCCGAACGATCTCAGACCATATATCCAATCGATAAACTACATTTCTCCAGAGGGTTTTAAACCAGAAGGAGAAATCCGGAAGGTCGGCAAGGGGGTTTATCGCATTGCTTTTGAGTGGGATTGTGCAAGCGATCTATCGCTGACTTTCTGGGATGTACAGATCAGGCCAAGGTTTATGCCTTTATTCCATTGGGCACCTCATCTGACGCCTACGGATAACCATATCATGCCGCAGCATGTTTTTCGCTCACCGGCCATGATCAATACGAGTGAGAATCAGTTCTTGGCCATTGTTCCAGATCTCGATCTGTTGCAGCATCAGGATAAAGTACCTTGGTTTATGGATATGGACGCCATCAAGAACCTTTTATCGCTTGGTTTTTCTGCATCTAAGATTACAGATCATGTGCTCTATGAAAAACTAGGAAAAACGGATGTTCCGAAAGGAAAACATCAATTGGCGGCTTATATCCTGATCTCTGAGGCGGAAGAAGATATCAAAAACTCCTTTGCGAAAGTGAACCAGTTCTTATGGCAGAAATGGGGGGAGAATGCGAATGAGAAGAACAAAACCTTGCTAAGGTCGGATTTAGATTCCTATGTACAGCATACCTATAACTGGGCATTCAAAAACTGGAAAGATGCGGTTTGGCAGGAGTTCGATCTCCATGGGAAAAAAGTTGGAGCCCCCACTTTTATTGTCAATGTTACGCAGAGTCCCAATTATAAGGGCGAGATCAATGAGCGGGAATTTCGATCCATCTGGAACCAGGCCTGGTTTAACTCATTCCGTTCCGCATCTGGATTGATGCGTTATGCCTTGAGAACCCGTAATGATTCCTTGAAGACCTATGCCTTAAAAACCAAAGAGTTGGCTTTGGCTTTTCCACAGCATGGTGGATTTTTTCCTGGTTTGATTGCTACTGACATGGAGCCTCGTGAAATAGCTGGGAAGAGCTATTGGCGGTCCAAAGGTTGGGAACATTATTATTACGGAAATTCGGATAGAAATCCTTTTGGGAAAGCGGCTAAGGATGCGCCATACCATATCCTCGATATGAGTTTTACGGCCTTTCTTATGTTGGAATGGTACCAGGATTTGGAAAAGGATGAAAGGTTATTGGACTTTGCCAGAAATTATGGGGAAGGCTTGTTGAAGGTCCAACGGGAGGATGGTTTTTTCCCTGCCTGGATTGATTTACAAACGCATCAGGACTTGCAGGTCCTCAGCAAGAGTCCGGAATCGGCCATGTCAGTTACCTTTTTATTGAAACTATCTGACATCACGAAAGATGAAAAGTTCAAAAACGCTGCCTGGCGAGCATTAAAAGCCGTTGATCAATTATGTTTGGCGAATGGACAATGGGAGGATTTCGAAACCTATTGGTCCTGTAGCAGGTTTGGATCGATGGATTTGGTCGGGCGGAAGGTCGTTCGGAATAATATGTATAAACAGAATACCTTAAGTATGTATTATTTGGCCCAGGCCCATTTTCAAGCGTACAGCATAAGTAGGGATGAGGCTCATCTACGATTAGGAGAGCGGGTGATGGATGAACTGTTGATGTGGCAGGCGGTATGGCAGCCGGGATTCATCCATATTCCTGCTGTTGGCGGATTTGGCGTGATGAATGCGGATGCCGAATGGAATGATTCTCGGCAGAGTTTATTCGCCGAGCTCATTCTTCAATATGGAAAAGCATTGAAAAGGAAAGATTATATGCAGCGGGGGATAGCGGCGTTGCGGGCATCCTTTGTATTGATGTATTGCCCGGAAAATGCACTCAGCAAAGTACAATGGGAAAAGAGATGGCCTTTTCTGAATGAAAAGGATTATGGCTTTATGATGGAAAATTATGGTCATGATGGGCATACCTCGGCGGAGGGGATTGGAATTGGAGAATTTACCATCTACGACTGGGGGAATGGGGCTGCTTCGGAGGCTTATAACCGAATATTGGATAATTGGGGCGATCAAATCATCCGGAAGTATTAACAAATGTTTATTTTAATATATCTTTATAACATGGCTAAGAAAGTTTCATTAAAGGATATTGCACAGCATTTGGGTGTTTCAACTGCCTTGGTATCCTATGTGATCAGTGGCAATGAGGAAAAGGGTAGGGTTGGTAAAGAAACAGCCATGCGCATTAAGCAGGCAGCTTTGGAACTGAATTACAAACCCAATCATATTGCCCAGAGCTTGAAATCAGGAAAAACAAATACGATAGGATTGATCGTTGCCGATATTTCCAATCCATTTTTTGCTTCCATTGCACGAGGGGTGGAAGATGAATCCAGCCATTTTGGATTGACCACCATTATGGGAAGCTCTGATGAGAGTCCTGAAAAGCTCAAGAAATTAGTCGATGTCCNNCAAGAAATTAGTCGATGTGTTCATTAAAAGGCAGGTTGATGGTTTTATCATCTCTCCACCGGAAAATTCGGAGGAAACCATTGAATATATCATGTCCTTGGGCATACCACTCTGCTTGATAGATAGGCATTTTAAACAGATCAATAGCAGCTATGTCATCACAGATAACTACCAATCGATGTTTGCAGGTGTAAAAGGCTTGATTGAAAAGGGTTTCAAACATCTTTCATTGATCAGTTACAATACCCAACTCCAACATATGATCGATAGAAAGGCTGGATTTAAAGATGCAGCAAAAGATTTGGTGACTGATGTGTATGAAATTGATTATGCAAATCAACATCAGGAACTGAAATCGGTGGTATATGAAATCTTGGATGCGCAAAAGACAGATGTGATGGTGTTTGCCACCAATACCCTATCGGTTGCAGGGTTGAAAATATTGACCCAGAGAGGTGTACAGATTCCTAAGGATTTAGAAGTTTTGTGTTTTGATGCCAGTGAGGTGTATGATTTTTTCTATCATCCCATCAGTCATGTGAAACAACCGACCGATGTTTTGGCAAAAGAAAGTGTTCGGATCTTAGTGAATCAGATGAAGGATATTGAACGGAAGGAAGGGTTGGTATTCAACTCTAATTTGGTCAGTTACTAAGGAATACTTTTCCTAAGGAAAGTCCCGCCCAAACAGCCAATAAACCTAAAGTCACACTTAAAACCGTGTAGAGGATAGCGTATCCGATCTGTTGGTTTTGGATAAGATTGATGTTCTCGGCAGCAAAAGTGGAAAAGGTGGTATAGCCACCACAGAAGCCGGTGATCAATAGGAGCTTCCATTCATTATTTAGCCATTGCTGTCTATCGGATAGACCGATCAACAAACCAATAAGTAGACAACCGGTAATATTGATCAGCAGGGTTCCCATAGGAATATGCGAAGGGTAATTCTTGCTGATAAATTGTGCGCCTAAAAACCGCATAACACTGCCGATTCCACCTCCTAAAGCTATTATTAATACATCTTTCATCCTTCCAAATATATAAAGGACCAATTTAGGAATATCTTTTTAGATTCACTATGGAAGAAATGTCCAAGCAAGGTGTAAGTGAGTTGTAAGTGNNGCACTTACAACTCACTTACATCTCACTTAGAGTATACTTGGATGATGAATCAAATTTGGATTCCAGTAGATTTTAAATTATTTCAATAAGCAAAGAACTGTTTTCTTATTTTTTCCAATAAAAACGATTGTTTCTTAAATTTTTGACAATAAAAAGTGTAACAATAACTTTTAAGAGAAAAAAGTTCACTTTATGTTTAATCCTATGCTAATAGGATAAAAAAAAATCTTAGATTTGTTAAACTTAGTTATGAATTTTAACACCAGACATTTAAACCTNNGTTAAACCACTTGAATTAAATTTTCTCTCTAGTATGGAATCAATTAAAAACATGGAGGTGAAAACACCTATCGAATTTACTGCCCCAGCGGGTGGGTCAGGATCATTTTATGTACAAGAAGATATCCTTGAACAATTTTATAGCCACTATCACCGGCATAAGGAAATCCAGATTTCATATATCGTTAGGGGTAGGGGTTCCGTAGTGATCGGGAATTTAATCCAACCGTTTGTAAAGGATGAGATCTATATCCTAAAGGCCAATGATCCCCATGTTTTTATAAAAGAGAATGATTCCATAGAATTAATTCATGTTGTTCATCTATTCGTTGGGTTTGAGAAATTAAGATCTTTATTCGAAATGTCGGAACTGCGTTCCATTCGTGATTTCTTCAAGAACTTGGACAGTTCCAAAAAATTAAGCCCAAAGCATAGTCTGGAGATTAAAGAAGTGTTTCTGGATTTGTTTAGGTCCCAAAATATCAGCAAACTTAAGAAGGTATTATCCGTTTTTGATTTCCTTTTTACCCAGGAATCAAATATGATTTCCTTATACTCCGGATTGCAGGATTCCAATTTCAACGACCGGGTCGGTATCCGAATCAATGAGGTGTTAAGATATACTTTAGAAAATTATGCAAAGGATATCACGATTGATGAAATTGCGAAATTAATCCACATGACTCCTTCGGCCTTTTGTAAGTATTTCAAGAAACACACCATGAAAACCTATGTCACTTTCTTGAACGAGATACGGATCGAAAAGGCTTGCCAATTATTGGTCAACCATTCTACGGAGAATATATCCGAAGTGGCCTACCTTTGTGGTTTTAATACCGTAGTTCACTTTAACAGGGTATTTAAGCATATCATCGGATGTTCGCCAACAGATTTTACGTATAAAAGAAGTGTTCCTTTAAAGGAAGTATATCGCTAAATTTAAAAGAAGTATATCGCTATAGTCCCAAGATTTAAGTTTTAATAGCTTATTTAAAAAAAATAAACCATTTCTTTGGAAATTGGACTGGTTTTTGCTATATTATTGCCGTAACAATAAAAGAAAGGAAATAATATGATTAAAAAAGAGAAGAAGAAAAAACAAACCCTAGTCAGAAACCCATATTTATATTATGTAACGAATTGGGGTTTTGTCGGAGATCAAACCAAACCAAATCCTAGAAGTGTTAACAATAAAAGTTAACCTTCTAAAAAACAAAAATCAATAATTAAAATTTAGATGTGCTTTTTTAACGAAAAGCATTTTGTGTTTATAGGGGGTTAGGTTTTTGCCAGCACTAAAAACTGAACGAAGCCACTCGCTTTGGATGATCTAACTTATAACTTTTCTTTGTTTTCCCGACCTGCACATGCATAATGTTGGATTGCCTCTTAAAATCCTGATATAATAGTTGATTGGTCACTTCCAGTTGATTAATGGAACTGATCTGATCGGAATATAAATAACACCAAGCCACATCATCAATGATTTCATATCCTAGGTACCTGAGCTCGACCGGCTTACCATTTACTTTCAGTCGAAAATTGTTCCTTATATACTTTGGNNAAATTGTTCCTTATATACTGGGATATCGTAGAATCGGCCTGCTGTTTATTCTTCGGATTAATCACATCAATACGTTGTTTCATCTGATTTTTTAAGGCGAGTTCGAGATCATCATAAAAGAGCCGACAGGATATTTCTACCTGTTTCTTTTGGGGATTGAACGTGATGGAACTGATGCTAACGTAAAATGGATGTGCGAAGGCAATGCTCGTTACAAATATTAAAACGAAACATAGGACTTTCCAATTGTATTTTAGGTTTTTCATATTTTTCTCACACTAAAGTATCCAATATTCAGGAAAATGATTAATTTTCCATGCCAAAACTAATTAATTAACTGATGAATAAGCTGTTATTATCGTTAAAACAAACTAAACCTTTGAGAAATATAGTTGTACTGTTGTTGGGATGTTGCCTTTTACTGACCTTCAATTCCTGCCAAAAGGATGAAAATGACCGGATTGCCTATAAAGGCACGCTATCAGAATCCTATATGTTGACTATTGCACTTAATGGTCTGGCAGAACCGCAGGCCGTTCTTGTGGTTAAGGACGCTGTTATCACAGTTTTTCAGGATCTGAACATCAATGTAGGTCGACAGATAGATGTTTCCCAACCTATGCCCAATTATTTCCAATTTTCGGTGCAGCTTTCAGAACATGAGGTTAAGCTGCTGCAGGCTGATGATAGGATCAAAAAATTAGTCTTGGATAAATAGTAGGTTAGTTTAAATCCTTGATTTATGTAATTATTTAGTTATAAAATATTCCTTATTAAAATAATATTAAATTTGTGTGATATTATTGGAATAACCTAAATCATGAGCGATTTCTCCATTTACTTTCAACTTGGATGGCAACATATTCTGGACCTCAATGGCTATGACCATATCCTGTTTGTCTTGGTTTTATGTTGTAGCTATACTTTAAAGGATTGGAAACGCCTGCTCTGGTTGGTTACAGCTTTTACGATCGGCCATTCCATTACCCTTGCCTTGGCAGCCTTCAAGATTATCAAGGTAGATATGAGTTGGATCGAATTCCTGATACCTGTCACAATCCTTATAACGGCACTTTATAATCTTCCAAAAAGGAGAAAGCAACGAAGTGCTGCGATACTCTACAGTATGGCCCTCATCTTTGGTCTGATCCATGGATTGGGCTTTTCCAATTATTTGCAATCACTTTTGGGAAAAGAGGCAAACATTGTGCTGCCCCTTTTATCCTTTAATATAGGTTTGGAATTTGGACAACTAATTATCGTTTTCTTTGTTATCCTACTGTCTGAACTGATGCTGAAGATCTTCCGGGTCAATAATAGAGACTGGAGTTTCTTTTTATCATCTGCAGTGATCGGTATTTCCTTTATTATGGCTATTGAACGTATTCCACTATGAAAATATTTGGCAACCTGAAAACATTAAGCTTAGCAATCGCTGGCTCACTTTGTTTAGCATTGGCGCAGGCACAGCAAAATCCTGGGTCTAATCATGGCAATAAATTTGAACAATTGGGCACCTTGTTGAGTGATCCGAATATCTTCCGGACCGCTTCTGGTGCTCCAGGTTCGATGTATTGGCAGCAGAAAGCAGATTATGTGATCAATGTGGAGATCGATGAAGTGAACCAGGTATTAAAAGGTTCTGAAATCATCACCTATACCAATAATTCTCCCGATCCCTTGACTTATTTATGGATACAGCTGGATGAGAATGAACATGCGGATAATTCTGAGAGTAAAAAGTTCAATCAGAGTAGTTTAAATGAACGCATGTCGATTGAGCAATTGAAAACATTGGTCCCTGAAAAGAAGGGCTTTGGTGTAAATATCCATAAGGTGACGGACGGATCTAATAAACCTTTGAAATACACCATCAATTATACGATGATGCGCATCGACCTTCCAACTGCTTTGAAGCCAGGTGCAAAGATTAACCTGCATATCGATTGGGATTATAAGATCACCAACCGCATGGAGCAAGGTGGCCGCGGTGGATACGAATATTTTGCGAAAGATGATAATTACCTCTATACCATTGCACAATGGTTCCCAAGAATGGCGGTCTATTCGGACTTCCAAGGTTGGCAGAATAAACAGTTCACCGGTCGAGGAGAGTTTGCTTTGGTATTTGGCGATTATAAAGTGAATATCACGGTTCCCGCTGACCATATCGTTGGAGCTACGGGTGAATGTCAGAATTATGGCCAGGTATTGAATGCTACGCAACTGAACCGTTGGAAGCAGGCCCAAAGCAGTCAGGAACCAATTGAAATCGTGAGCTTGGCTGATGCCCAAAAAGCGATGGGTGAGAAATCCAAAGCCAAGAAAACCTGGGTTTATGAAGCTAAGAATGTCCGTGATTTTGCCTTTGTGAGTTCCCGACGTTTGGTATGGGATGCGATGAAGGTGAATGAAGGTGTTCCTGGAAACCAGCCTATGGCGATGTCGTATTATGGGCCAGAAGCTTATCCTTTATACCGAAAATATTCCACCAAAGTGGTGGCACATACCTTAAAAACCTATTCCAAATTCTCGATTCCATACCCTTATCCGGTAGCCATTTCGGTGGAAGCGGCCAATGGGATGGAATATCCAATGATCTGTTTTAACTATGGTCGTGCTGATGAGGACGGAACCTATTCCGAAGCAGTGAAATATGGGATGATCGGGGTGATCATCCATGAGGTAGGACATAATTTCTTCCCAATGATCGTGAATTCGGATGAAAGGCAATGGACCTGGATGGATGAAGGGTTGAATACTTTTCTACAGTTTTTGACAGAGCAGGAATGGGATAAGGATTTTCCATCCCGTCGCGGCCCGGCGCATAAGATCACGGATTATATGCGATTACCGAAGGATCAATTGGAGCCTATTATGACCAATTCGGAGAATATTGTGCAGTTTGGACCTAATGCTTATGCAAAACCGGCTACCGCACTGAATATTCTTAGGGAGACGATAATGGGTAGGGAGCTGTTTGATTATGCCTTTAAGGAATATGCTCGTCGTTGGGAATTTAAACATCCTACACCAGCTGATTTCTTCCGGACGATGGAAGATGCTTCGGCGGTGGATCTGGATTGGTTCTGGCGAGGATGGTTCTTTACGACGGATGCAGTGGAGATTGAATTGGCGAATGTTACCCAATATAGGATGACGGGTGCTGATCCGGGGAAAACCCAGAAAGATCAGAAGGAGGCTTTTGATAGGGATTTGAATACGATTACTCGGCAGCGTAATATGGAAGAAAATATGGCTTTCTTGGTAGAAAAGGATAATTCCTTGCTGGATTTTTATAATAAATGGGACCGTTTTGCGGTGAAACCGGAAAATGAGGCAAATTATCAAGCTTTTTATGCGTCTTTAAATGCGAAGGAGAAGGATATTTTCGATGGAAAGATTTCTTTTTATGAATTGAAATTCAAGAATAATGGGGGATTGGTCATGCCATTGATTATTGAATGGACCTTTGCTGATGGAAGTAAGGAAGTGGATCGTATTCCGGCTTATATTTGGAGGTTGGATGAGAATGAGGTGACGAAGGTGTTTGCTAAGGGTAAGGAAGTGGTTTCCATTCAGTTGGATCCATGGCGAGAAACTGCAGATATTGATGAGGATAATAATGCTTGGCCAAGAAAATCGCAACCTTCTAGGTTTGAGATATTTCAGGGACAGGGCAGAGGGGTTAGAGGGCAGTCGATGGAGTCTAATCCGATGAAAGAAGCGAGGAAGAGGTAGTTAAGTGGTTGTGGGGAGGGTATTGCGTCATTGGGCCCCAGTGCGTCATTGCGAGCCACTGCGTCATTGCGAGGAACGANNGAAGCAATCTTTCGATTAGTGATAAGTTTGCTTCGTCGTCCCCCCTCGCAATGACGGGGAAAGTTCCTCGCAATGACGGGGAAAGGCACTCGCGGAGTTACCTAAAATCTCCTTTCAACAAACAAAATCTCCTTTCAACAAACTATACACCTCCAAATCCCTAAACTCATAATTCCCAACCCATTCCGCATTTCTTTTAACCCCTTCCTTCACAAAACCCAACCTCAGCGGAATATTACTACTCTTCACATTTCCATTTGCACAGCAAATCTGTATCCTTTGCAGATTAAACTCCTCAAACAAATTTTCCAACAGCACCTTCACCGCCTTTGTCATAATCCCTTGATGCTGTGCTTCCTCCGACAACCAATACCCAATCTCCGTAGATTTATTCAAATAATCAATTTCTTTCGTTCCAATCAACCCTACCATCCGATCATCCAAACAGATCTTAAACACAAAATCTTTCATGTTCTTCCAATTCTGTATACACATCTCCACAAAACCCTTACTATCCTCCAGCTTATTGGTAAACTGCACAAAAGGCAACCATTCGCCTAAATATTCCCTTTGCGAATCAATAATTTGATACATCCGAATCGCATCAGCAGAAACTAAGGCCCGAAGTGTAAGTTGTTCATCAATTTTGATTCTTTTTTTCATCTATTTTTTCCAAAATATCCATCAAGGTTTTTTCAATTCGTTTTCTTCCCTCTGCCTCATTGATATCAATCCCACAGAAAGTACTTCCATTCGATTTGGCATGAATGGCCAAATAATACAAACCCGCAGTCTGCAAAGCCAATACCGCCCGGATATCCAAACCATCCTTCCCAATATTCTTTTCCAGCTTCTGGATCAGCTCTTCACCCACTTCCTCCCGTGCATCCGCCAACTTTCGAAGCGATCTATTAGGTTCAGAAAGTTCCCATTGCAATATTCGCTGCAAGGTCTTATCCTGCAGTACCGTTTCAAATTGTCCAAACAATAAGCCATGCATTTCCTCTTTACTCAATTTGTCCTGCTCAAGCAGCTTGGCAATCTGTTTTTTAGCCTTGGATTTCCAATAATCCTGTTCAGTGATATAAGTTTCCACTAAATTATCCAAGTTTCCAAAATAGGCATATACTAATTTCCGATCCACTTTTGCTTCCAACGCAATATTTGCGATGCTCAATCCCGGATATCCTTTTTTCTTCAGCACCTTACCTACAGCCGCCACTAGGTTTTTCATCGTTCTGGCTTTTTCCCTAATTGGACCAGCGGTGATTTTTCTTGGTTTTTTATTTGTTTTCGTTTGTTTCATTTCTTTTTAACTATTCTTTTTAACCACATTCGACTCCTTCTTCTGGTAATGTTTATAAGCTCTGAACAATCTTTTTTTAATGTTGTTCTTTAACTGTTTTGGCGCGAGCACTTCGACACATTCCCCAAAACCTAGGATCTCTCTTTCCAGTTCCAGGTTCAACACCACATCAATGCGGAACAATGCCGATCCATCCGGATATCGCTGCACGGTTTCTTGGGATTCATGTAGGGGTTTGGTTTCCACATAAGGGACATTTTTGGCGTCAAATTTTAATAAAACAGCCTGCCCACGATCTTTTTGGCTTTTCGTCACTCCGATGGTATCCGAAAAATAGCGTTCAAAATCCACCCCTTCATAAGCTTTAAAAGAAGATTTGGCCATCTACTCGATCTCCAGAATACGGTCTAATGCCAAGGTGATTAGGGTATTTCCATTTTTTGTATAGGTCATTAAGAACCATCGGTTCCTGTATTCTTTCAATAAATAGGGGTAGTAAATCTGTTCAGTTGCAGTTTGGGATTTGAATGATTTATATTTGATCAAAAGGGGGATTTGATTTTTGATCGCTTGGTAGATCTGATTGATCCACTCGAGCCCCCGCAATAATTTATTGCCTTCCATTTGGACAATATTTGGCTTATTACTTTCATTCACCAATATTTTGTCTTCCAATCGGATGATCATGTCACTCATCTCTTCAAAAAAGGAAAAGCCATTGAGATGCTTCAATACATCCAATGCTTCCTTCATCTTCTCCATATCCATATGGGATAATGGGGAGTTGCTGATGCTATAGGCAGGATCTTCGTAGGCATAAAATTTTCTATTCTTGACAACTATCGGTGCATTATAACCCAATTTGTTACTACGCATCAATTGTATGTCTCCCTGTATGGTCCTTTTGCTAACACCAGACGTTATTCCCTCCAATTCGTACAAGGCATCCGATACTTTTTCCATCAGATCTTCCAAGGTCCATTTCCGATGCCGTTGCTTTAAGCATTGGTCGATCGTTTTATAGCGTATTAAGGCGAGTTTATTGCTTGACATGTTGTTTCATCTGGTTATTCGCTAATATAAATGTAATGAAATTGATTTCACTACGCAATCTATTTGCGTATTTGTTCTGTTACTACCAGGAGATAAAGATGTGGTGAAATATATGTTTCATCAAATCAGTTGATTAGCATATTTTTTTAAAATTTTTAGCATTATTTTCTATTGCGCAATTACCCTGCGCAGTAGTAGCCGCATCTTTGTAGTGTCAGGTATGGCCAAGTTCTTTGATTCATTTTACTGTTTCTGAATAGCAGGATAGTGCAGCTATAGCTTTATAGACTGTATGCTGATCGAGAGTTGGCTTGCTGACTCCATTCAACAAAGGGATTGTTGAATTATATGCAGGTTCGAGTCCTGCCTTTGCGAAAGCAATGTTGCTTAATTGGTAAAGCTAAATTACATGAAAAGCAGATCGATTCCTTGTTCCGTTAGGATCTTCTAACCCGCAGCAATGTGGACTAAAAGATCTGTAACAATCCATTGAATGACCAGCGGATTTGAGCTATTCCTTCGGATTTATACCCTGGATAATAAGCGTATAAATGGCAAAAGGATTTACCACTTATCTCCGTTATTCAACGGAAGAACAAGGAAAAGAGAAGCTGTAAAATGAAAAAGAGGTTGTCAACAAATGGAATAAAAACCAAAATTGAAATAAAATGAAAAGGATTAACATCAACAAAAACGAAGTAGGCTTGGTATTGAAAAACAATGCTGTAGAACGCATCTTAACCACTGGGAAATATTGGTTATGGATGGGCGAGAGGCTTGCTGTTTATAAAATGAGCGGAGAGGTGCAAATGCCATTCGACATGGATCTGATGTTAACCATTCCAGGCTTTGCCGAATTGGTTGATGTCATCGAGGTTCCGGATATGGAAATTGCCCTACATAAAATCAATGGTAACTTATATCAGGTTTTAGGGGCCGGCCGATATTTCTTTTGGAAAGGTTTGCAAAGGAACAGTTTCGAAAAGTATGATATAAGCACGTTGGAAATCCCAACGTCCATAAAGCGGGATTTGCTTGAAAAATTAATATTAAAGGCTTATGTGCGAATGTTTACCATCAATCCAGAAGAAAAGGCTTTGCTTTTTGTGGATGGTTTGTTTAAACAGGAATTGTTGCCGGGAAGCTATTACTTTTGGAAAAACAGTATATCGATAGAAGTCAAAAAAGTGGATATGCGGATCGTACAGATGGATGTTCCTGGACAAGAGATCTTAACCAAGGACAAAGCCCAGATCAGGGTCAATTTTATCGTACAATATCAAGTGGAGGATATCTATAAAGCTCTTTTGGATAATAGGGATTTTTCCAATCAACTTTATGCATTGATGCAATTTGGATTGCGGGAATACATTGGAAACTTTAGCTTGGATGGCTTGATGGAAAATAAGGAAGGAATTTCTTCCTATTTTTTCAAGAACTTTCAGTTGAAGATAGAGGAATTGGGATTGAAATTGTTCCATGTAGGGATCAAGGATATCATTTTACCTGGCGATGTTCGGGATATTATGAATCAAGTATTGATTGCTGAAAAAAGGGCGCAAGCCAATATCATCACTCGGCGGGAAGAAACAGCTTCGACTAGAAGTTTGTTGAACACGGCTAAATTATTGGAAGAGAATAACATGTTGTTCCGGTTGAAAGAAATGGAATACATGGAGAAGATCTCCGAAAAGATCAATAATATCTCGGTTTCAGGCAATGGCCAGGTATTAGACCAGTTAAAACAATTGTTCGTTAAATAAAGAGGCGTTGCTAGGGAAAATTGTCCCTAGCAATTTTAAAAAGAAGAAAGGAAAACAAAAAATGGAAAATAAACGTATAAATGGGAATGATTTATTAGCCTTAGGTTATAAAGAAAACCGTGCATTAGGTATAGCCTTAAAGATCAATAGCAAGCGTCACGGGTTAAAGCGGGAGGAAATGCTACAGAAATTTAAAGAGGTATTAGCTGATCCGGAATCCTTTTCGGAAGATGCGATTTTCGAACCTTTGGCGAAAGCCTTATTATTTCCCGAGGAAAAGGATACCAGCATCATTCCATTAAAGGAGTCAATGGGTGCCTATGCCGTATATGGGGAAGAACATATTGAAGAGGGTGCAAAAAAGCAGATGGATGTTGCCATGCGATTACCGGTGTCGGTAGCGGGTGCCTTGATGCCTGATGCCCACCTGGGATATGGCTTACCTATCGGTGGGGTATTGGCAACTGAAAATGCCATTATTCCTTATGCTGTAGGGGTGGATATTGGATGTCGAATGGCCTTATCCATCTTTGATATGGAAGATGTTGCCTTACTGGAAAAACACGATTGGCTTAAAAAGATCATCTTGCAGAACACCCGATTTGGAGCTGGAAATGGTTTTTTAAAGCATGAGCGATTGGATCATGAAGTGTTGGAAAACCCTTTATTCCAGGAAATCCCCTTTATTTCGAATTTGAAGGATAAGGCTTGGACGCAGTTGGGGTCCTCAGGAGGAGGGAACCATTTCGTGGAATTTGGGTCGATCAATTTTGAGCAAGAGGATCAGGAATTAGGTATCCCTGCAGGGAAATACCTCGCATTGTTGACCCACTCCGGTTCTCGTGGACTTGGCGCTACCATTGCCGGACATTATACCAAATTGGCTAAAGAGCTGTGTAAACTCCCTTACCAAGCACAGCATTTAGCGTNNGGGTGATTATGCATCAGCCAGCCATGAGGTGATCCATGAAAAGGTGTTGAAGGATCTGGGAGTAGAAAGGATGGCCAAGATTGAAAACCATCATAATTTTGCTTGGAAGGAGCAATATAAAGGCAAGGAACTGATGGTGCACCGAAAAGGAGCAACTCCTGCAGCAGAGGGTATCCTTGGGATTATCCCAGGATCCATGGCATCCGACGGCTTCTTGGTTCGAGGGAAAGGAGTAGAATCTTCGATCAACTCTGCTTCCCATGGAGCGGGTCGTCAAATGAGCCGCACCCAAGCTATTAAGAACCTGAACAAACAGGATATGCTACAAATGTTGAACGATCAGGGAGTTACCCTTATCGGTTCCAATATGGATGAGGCACCAATGGCCTATAAGGATATTCATACCGTGATGGCCGCCCAAGAAGATCTGGTGGATATTGTGGCCAATTTCTCGCCAAAAATAGTCCGAATGGCCGATGACGGTTCCCGAGAGGATTAATAATTCACCGTCGTAAATCGCCAATGATAGGTATCAACAATGGTCAGCTGGTTTATCGTAACAGGTAAACCAGCTGCTATTTTTAGGGCTTGTAAAGCCATCATGTTGCCAACGATGCCTGCTAAAGGTCCTAGAACGCCGAGGCTATCACAGGTTGGTTGATAGCTTGGTTCATCAGGTTGGGGGAATAGATCCCTAAGATTTTTTCCGCCATGATAGTTGAATACGGTTTGTTGCCCCTGAAAGCCTTCTATACTTCCATACACTAATGGTTTTTGATATTGAACACAGCCATCATTGATCAAATAGCGTGTTTCGAAATTGTCTGATCCATCTAATATAATATCGTACTTATTAATTATGGATTCCATATTGGCCTGATCCAAGGCAAAAGGATAGGTGTGGACCGTTATACTGGAGTTCAATGCCTTAACAAATTGGGAAGCACTATTTGCCTTTGAGGTTCCGATGTGTTTTTCTTGATGGATGATCTGTCTTTGCAGGTTATGCAGTTCCAATTGGTCATGGTCCATAATTCCAATGCATCCCACCCCAGCGGCTGCCAAATAGGGAATGATAGCCGATCCTAATCCACCAGCACCAATCACCAGCACCTTGGATGCCATGATTTTGCGTTGCCCAGTTACACCAATCTCCTCGATGAACACCTGTCGGCTATATCGTAAAAATGAATCTTCCTTTTTCATGCAAATGAGGAGTAAACCTTATCCCAGTCTTTCATGACCGGTTCATAACCTACTGTTCGAATCAATTGTCGGATATCGTCCATCGATCGCTCATCAGAGATCTCGAATTGTTCCAAAGATTCCGGATCGACCACATAGCCTCCAGGGTTTGTCTTGGAGGCGGCACTCATATGGGTAATTCCTAAAGGAATAATATGATCCCTGAATTTTTGGTCCTCTCGTGTGGAAAGGGAAATTTCCAGATCGGGATTCCATATCCTATAGGCGCAGATCAGTTGAAGCAGGTGCCTATCCTCCATGATAAAATTAGGTTCTATGATTCCTTGTGCGGGTCTCAAGCGGGGAAAGGAAACCGAATATTTGGTCCGCCAGTAGGTTTTTTGTAAATAATCTAGATGAAAAATGTTCAAAGCACTGTCGATACGCCAATCTTCCAGTCCTAATAACACGCCCAGTCCCATTTTATGGATTCCAGCTTTTCCGATCCGATCGGGGGTATCCAATCGATAGGAGAAGTTTGATTTTTTGCCTTTGGGATGGTACTGTTTGTAAACCTCCTGATGATAGGTTTCCTGATAGACCAGCACGGAATGTAGTCCAGCTTTTTGCAATACTTCATAATCAGCCTGGTCCAAGGGCTGTACTTCCAAGGAGATATGCGCAAAATGTGGCCTCAAAAGTTCTATGACATGCAGGAAATAGGGGGTGTCTACGATTTTATTAGCCTCTCCGGATACCAGGAGGACATGGTTTACACCCATGGCCTTTAAAGCAAAAGCTTCTAAGAGCAATTCGCTGTCGGAAAGTGTCTTCCGTTTTATCTTATTGTCCATGCTGAAGCCACAGTAGGTACAGATGTTCTGGCATTCATTGCTGAGGTAAAGCGGGGCGTATAACTGAATGGTTTTTCCGAATCGTTGTTGGGTCAGCTGCATGGATCGAAAAGCCATCTCTTCCAAATAAGGTTCGGCTGCTGGCGAGATCAGGTTCATGAAATCAGTAACATCCAATTTGGTTTTACCCAAGCTTCGGGAAACATCATTTGCTGTAGCCTGATAGATTGTTGCTTTGATATCTTCCCAGGCATATTGTTGGAATACCTGCTGATAATTTGATTTGTTTAACATAGCTACTGATAAATTGAATTGATGAGCATACCTATTGATTATCAATCGAACAAAAAGGAGGTTAAAGGGGAAGAAGCTGCGGCATGCATGCTTTTAGTTGGTGCTAATCCCGATTCATAAGCGATTCTTCCAGCATTTACTGCCTCTTTGAAGGCTATGGCCATCAGGATGGGATCATTTGCTGTTGCAATGGCAGTATTGACCAATACGGCATCTGCTCCAATTTCCATGGCTTTGGCGGCATCTGAAGGGGCTCCGATGCCGGCATCCACAATGACCGGAACCTGGCTCTGTTCGATGATGATCTCTAAAAAGTCCATGGTTTTTAAGCCTTTATTGCTACCGATAGGGGCAGCTAGGGGCATTACTGCTGCGGTACCTACATCTTCCAGTCGTTTACAGAGAACCGGGTCGGCATGGATATACGGCAGTACGATAAATCCTTGTTTCGCTAATTCTTCCGTCGCCTTCAAGGTTTCGATCGGATCGGGAAGTAGATAGCGGGGATCGGGATGTATTTCTAACTTCAGCCAGTTGGTGCCTAATGCTTCTCGTGCTAATTGTGCAGCAAAAATAGCTTCCTCGGCTGTTCGAGCACCTGAGGTATTTGGTAGCCAATTCATGCCTGGAATATCCATCGCCTGTAAAAAGAAATCTTCTTTTTCTTGTATGTCCAAGCGTTTTAGGGCCATGGTCACCACGTTACAACCGGAGGCCAGGATGGACTCACGCATCATTTTATTGCTACCGTATTTGCCTGTTCCTAAGAATAGGCGTGAATAAAATGTTTTATCAGCGATAATTAAAGGTTTCATAGAATAAGTTCTGAAGGTATAGGTTCTTTTAAGAATAGATTGGAAGCGGCAAAGCCGTAGAGGCCTAAATGTTGTAGGATATCGGTGTCTTCCCATTCCACGCCACCAATGGCAAAGATGGGAGGGCAGGAAAGTTCTTGCATCCTAAGATTTTCGAAGATTTCTTCATAGCCCTGATAGCCTAAGATGGGGATTAATGATTTTTTGGTGCTGGTGAATCGAAGCGGACCCAATCCAATATAATCCACTCTTTCTTCGATCCTTTGTTTTATATCCTGGAAGTTGTTTGCTGTTCCTCCAATTAAGGTTGCGGATCCTACAATAGCCCTTGCTTCTGCTATGGGTGAATCATTTAGGCCGAGATGTAAAGCATCTGCTTCGAATTCCTTTGCCAATTCCATCTGATCATTGATGCATAAATATGCATCATAGGATTGGCAGAGGGGTTTGACTATTTCCAACAGATTTGATAGTTCCGCTTGGTCGGCTTCTTTCCAACGGACCTGTACCCATTTGATTCCAGCATCCAGAACTCGCTGTATGCCTGCAAGCTGATCGGTTTCTGTACTGCCTTGGGAAATATATTGTAACCTAGGAATTGATTTTCCCTTTTTCATTTAGATATTGTTTTTGTATTTCTTTAAAACTTTGTGCTGGATTTTCAGATTGCCAGATTCCTCCTTTTAAGGCTATTCCATCGATATTCATTTGAGAAAGTGCTGTGATTTTCTTGGTTGAGATTCCTCCAAGCGCAATCAATTTTGTATGGTAGTTTAGTCTTTGGGAAATCGCTAATGCATTTGACAGATCCGGGTTTGCTTGGTATCCCGGTTTGGAAATACTCGAAAAAAAGGGTCCTAAAAAAGCATATTCCCAAGAGCTGGTCAATTGGTTAAATTCTGCTAGGCTATGGGTGGAACAGGATTTCCTGAGGGTTTGATATTCCCTAGGCTCCGATTCCTCATTTTTGAGATGTACCCTTTCGATTCCTAATTCGGCAGCCAAATGTTGGTGGCTATGCATTACCAGGTATTTCCTGTACATATTAGGTATTTGATTCAGAAGAGACAGCATGAGCTGATCGGGTAAGCCATATTTGCGCAGGTGGAGATTTTCCAATCCTGCATCAAAAAGGGCCAACCAATGCTGCAGTTCCGAGGGAACATACTGCTCTTCTGAAATCACAACGATCATATGTAGATCTCTTTTCCTGATTCAATAAATTCCTTTGACTTCTCCAACATGCCTTCTTCCGTGGCCTCCCGAATTTCCTGGGTGATTTTCATCGAGCAGAATTTCGGTCCGCACATGGAGCAGAAATGTGCTATTTTCGCCCCATCAGCTGGTAAGGTTTCATCATGGAATTCCCTTGCGGTATCCGGATCTAAGGAGAGGTTGAATTGATCCTCCCAACGGAACTCAAATCGCGCCTTGCTGAGTACATTGTCTCGGTATTGGGCTCCAGGATGACCTTTGGCCAGATCAGCGGCATGGGCAGCTAGTTTATNNTTTATAGGTGATGACACCATCTTTCACATCTTTTTTATTCGGCAATCCCAGATGTTCTTTGGGAGTTACATAGCAGAGCATAGCACATCCGTACCAACCAATCATCGCCGCGCCTATGGCTGATGTAATATGGTCATAACCTGGCGCTATATCGGTAGTCAATGGCCCTAAGGTATAGAAAGGCGCTTCATCACATTCCTCCAACTGCTTATCCATATTTTCCTTGATCATGTGCATAGGCACGTGGCCAGGTCCTTCAATCATCACTTGAATATCGTGTTTCCAGGCAATTTTGGTCAATTCTCCCAAGGTTTCCAACTCTGCGAACTGGGCAGCATCATTGGCATCTGCTATGGATCCCGGGCGCAGGCCATCGCCTAAGGAAAAGGCCACATCATACTGCTTCATGATCTCACAGATCTCCTCAAAATGCGTATATAAGAAACTTTCCTGATGATGGTATAAACACCATTTTGCCATAATGGATCCACCTCTGGAGACAATCCCTGTCACCCTATTGGCAGTCAGGTGGATGTATTTCAATCGTACGCCTGCATGGATGGTGAAATAGGAAACGCCTTGTTCGGCCTGTTCGATCAGGGTGTCCTTGAAAATTTCCCAGGTCAGGTCCTCTGGCACTCCATTTACTTTTTCCAAAGCTTGATAGATAGGCACTGTTCCGATCGGAACAGGGGAGTTGCGGATGATCCATTCCCGTGTTTCATGGATGTTTTTACCTGTGGATAGGTCCATGATGGTATCTGCACCCCAACGGCATGCCCAAACAGCCTTTTCCACTTCCTCCTCGATGCTGGAGCTCACCGCACTGTTGCCGATATTGGCATTTATTTTTACGAGGAAGTTACGTCCGATGATCATGGGCTCACTTTCGGGATGGTTGATGTTATTGGGGATGATCGCACGCCCTGCCGCAATCTCCTCCCGAACGAATTCAGGGGTAATTCTTGTTTTCGGGGTTCTTGCACCAAAACTTTCGCCTGGGTGTTGTTGCTGTAAGGCGGCTGGAGCAGCTTGTATTTGCTCAATCCGTTGGTTTTCCCTGATGGCAATATATTCCATCTCTGGCGTGATGATCCCTTTACGGGCATAATGTAATTGAGTCACATTTTTACCTGGCAATGCCCTTAAAGGCTTATGGGCGTAGGAAAAGCGGAGTTCATCCAATTTAGGATCAGCTAACCTTGCCTTTCCGTATTCGGAACTGATCTGGGTTAATTCTTCCACATCGCCTCGATCGATGATCCATTGCTCCCGAACTCTTTTCAGGCCTTTCCGTACATCGATGGTCTCGTTGGTATCGGTGTAAGGACCAGAGGTATCATAGACTGTAATGGCTGGGTTTTCCTCCATGCCGCCTTTGCTCAATTTGGTTGGGCTAAGACTGATTTCCCGCATGGGAACCTGGATCGGGAACAATTCTCCAGAAACATAAACTTTTCTGGAATTCGGGAATGGGCTCGTACTTATACTTTGCTCGTTCATAATATGGGGTATGAAAAATGAATATTAACCACCTTGGGTGGCCGAAATGATTAGTATTTGATCTTGAGATTGAATAGGAGTGGTCTTCCAGAGGTCCCGAGGGATTACCTGTTGGTTAAGGGCAATGGCAAAACCTGATGTTAAAGTAGGGTAATGTTGTTCCAGTAATTCTTGGATCGATGCTGGAGCAATTTCAAATTGAATTTTTTCTTGATTGATGCTTATTTCCATTCCTATGTTTATCTTTTTGATAAACTTTAGGAACGCCGCAAGGTTGCAGATACGCACCCATGTTGAGTTCTACTTTTCCCTACGCTAATATGAATTAGATCAGGTTCAAAGGGTAAAATCTCAGCCTGCAATCCTTGCAGACACCCCTAAAGTTTCGACTAAGCTAGGGATTATTTCATGGAAATAAAAATTATTTAAAATTAATTGTTGCCAGTGTGGGTTAATAAAGTAAGGATGGAATACCTATATTTGCCATGCAATTTCCTAAACAATGAAATTAAAACACGCCAATTTAGCTGTTACAGCTGCTTTATTATCCATGGTCTGCGTGCAGGGTGGGGCATCCATTGCCAAACAACTTTTTCCAGCTCTAGGACCAATTGGAACGAGTACCTTAAGAATTGGTTTATCAGCTATTTTATTGTTATTGATCAATAGACCGCCGATTTTTTCTTTCAATAAGAAGCAATGGTTGTATTGTGCGATTTACGGATTGGGGATTGCTGCAATGAACCTGATCTTTTACATGGCCATTCAGCGAATCCCATTAGGATTGGGAGTGACGATCGAATTTATTGGTCCGTTATTTTTGGCCTTTGCCTTTTCCCGGAAATGGTTGGATGTGCTTTGGGCCTTGCTTGCCTGTTTAGGGATCCTACTGATCGTGCCCTGGCAGAATAATTCCATCGATATCATAGGACTGTTATTGGCCTTTGTAGCTGGTACTTTCTGGGCGGTGTATATTGTGGTAGGGGGAAAGGTCTCTAAAATCATGGATGGCCGACATGCGGTAAGTACGGGCATGCTGATTGCTACTTTTTTTATAGTTCCTTTCGCCATTTGGGATGGCGCCATTATGGATGTTACCCCAAGTTTATTCCTTAAAGGACTTGGAGTTGCGATCTTTTCAAGTGCCTTGCCATTTTCTTTAGATATGTTTGCCTTGGGTCGATTTCCCGCGAAGACATTCAGTATCCTGACCAGCTTACAGCCTGCCTTCGGAGCCTTGTCGGGTTTGATTTTTTTAGGGGAATTCTTGACTGGTATGCAATGGGCATCTGTGGCCTGCGTGGTTTTGGCGAGCATTGGAACGACGATTTTCAATAAGGAGGAAAGTTCGAAGGCTGAAGTTAATTAAGCTTAAGTTTAATATCGATTAAATCTATGTTAATAACCCTTGACATGTAATGTGTATTACCTTATATTTGATTTAATTAAATAACCAAATACAAACCGCAAGGTGGACATTATTTTTAGATAAACTAGGTTTAACAATTACTTAATATGTTATACCTAATTTTGGGTAGAGAAGGAGCCTAAACTTTGGACTATATTTCAGACATTAGTTTAAATTCACGATTAAAAAACAGTGATCATGATGCTTTTGTATTCATCTACAATAGCCTGGCAAAAGAATTGTATTATTTTGTCAAAAAATATATAAAAGATGAAGCAATATGCGATGATATTATACATGATTCTTTTTTGAATCTATGGAATGCACGCGAACGTATACAAACCACCCATCCCATTCGGCATTACCTCTTCCGAATCACCCGAAACCTCGTTTATAAAGAAATCAAGAAGCAGATCAGTGCTTCCATATTGTTGACAGTGGATGCTGTAGAACATGAAAAGATCGAAGGGGGAGAATGTGTAGAGCGGACTATATTGGATAAGGAATATGCCAATATTTATAATCTTGCCATCAATACTTTACCACCTCAGCGGAAACGTATTTTTAGGATGTCTCGAGAGGAAGGTTTGACTTATAAAGAAATTGCAGGTAATCTGGAGATTTCCACTCAAACGGTAAAGGAACATATGTCCTTAGCGATGAAAAGCATTAAAGATTACATCGCTAAAGAACATGATATTCTTTTGAAAACCATTTTAATTCTGGTTTTTTTCAATAAGATCTAACGAAATTTTTTCCGTTAGACCCTAATTCACTTAAAAGTTTATTTTAAAATTCGCGATTACCGGGTAATGGTCCGATTCTTTATTCGCCCACGTGAACACCGAATACATTTGAGGTGTAAAGGCATTCAGAGGTTGATAGATTAAATAGTCGATCGTTCTGTTTGGTGTTGGAGTAGGAAAAGTAAACTGGTTACAGTTTCCATTCAAACAACCAACCGAAAAATAGGTCTTCAGGATGTTCATCGTATTAGATGTTGATAGCGCATTAAAATCGGATCCTACAATCATCGGTTTACCAAAAGTTTTACAGAGTGCATTAAAATCATTGGCCTGCTTAATTCTGTTTCTTTCATCGCCTAAATGATCAAAATGCGTACTGATGAAATAGAATTCTTTGCCGTCTTTTTCAACTAATATGCGAGCTACTGATCTTCTTTCTCCTCCCAAAGCAGGATCGACTTCCAGGTTATATCCCTTTTTCTCTTTTACGGGAAGTTTTGAAAGCACGGCATCGCCATATTCACCACCAGCAATATCAATAGCCTTCACAAAATGATAATCCATACCTGTCATTTCGCCCAATGCTTTGGCAATATCGCCATTGTGTTTGTTGCGGTCGGAGTTTTTATCGACTTCCTGAAGCGCAACAAGATCTGGATCAGCTTTTTTGATGACCTCCGCGATGACCTTTAGATCTGGAATTCCTCCAGATCTAGCGCCAAAGATATTATAGGTCATTGTTTTTACAATGATATCCTTTTTGGGAGGATCGATAACAGGTTCATTACCTCCACCGCCTTTTCCGCATGCCAGAAGCATGCTGCCCATTATAATTAAACCGACTAATTTCTTCATGTTATCTAAATTAAATCACAAATTAAAAGGCTACCAATTCGGCAATCGAAGTGGTATCCCCATTTCCTGCACTGCTCAATACTGTTTCTTTGTAATAACGACAGCTTACACTTTTCTCAAAGTACATAGTCGCAGATGTATCTTCTGAGGAGGCCACAATGCTGAATAGACCGGCATCAGTCCAAGTATTTCCATCGTTGGAAGTTTGTATAAGTACATTTTTTGGGAATAAATAGGCATTATTAGCTCCTGTTCTTCCGTATAATGTAATTCCATGGAGCGTATGAGTGGCATTCATATCAATGGTCAAGTAATGTGGATGTGCAGGTCTCCAACCATTTACACGACGATAGGTAGATAACCAAATCATTTCCTTGGTACCATCTATGGCATATTTCGCCCTTCCACCGGCACCATCGTAATCATCATCCGAATAATCGTGGATTTCCCAACCTTCAATGGATATTGGTGTAAAAGGATTTGATTCATAGACTCCATTTACCAGATAAAAGGTGGTCCTGAGGTTTTCATTAACCGCCAGACTGGGTTGGACATCACTTATGGAAACGGGAATGATATAGGTTTTTGTACCGCCCAATTTGATTGGATTGATCTCGAGGTTACTATTATTTGATCCGGCATTTCCTGGTTGAATAATTACAGATGGACTGGAAAGTTTATAACTTTCAACAGGTGGTAATTCATAATTCGTGTTGTTCTGTTGGTTATATATATCCACTTTTGCCTGATCGATCTCAAAATTTACCGTTACTGGGTTGCTTAATATACTGAATCCGCCATAGCCAGCTCCAAAAGCAATATTGGTCCATTCATCTTTAATCGCCAAACTTTTAGGTACTGCACCGTTACTTGCAGATTGCATGAAAACTTTGGTATACTGATCTTGGTTTTCGACATCCAAAGCCTGTTCTTTACAACTTTGTACCAATAACAGCGGGGAGGATAATAACAGTATTGCAGATAATCGCATACTGTTTTTTATGTTTTTATTTATAATACTTTTCATTGATGCTTTCATTTTTGGGTTAGAATTACCAACCTGGGTTCTGAACTAAATTTGGGTTACGTTGAATTTCCGGTTGTGGAATAGGGAAATAATAAAAGCTTTTGCGGAATACCCGGCTTTCAAACCTTGTCCTTTTAAAGAAGGCAAGATCGGTATTGGAGGTTCCTCCTTCCGCATTCATACCATACATTGGTCCAGCATCAGTCTGTTCTGCAACCTTCCACCTTCTGGTATCAAAATAACGTAGGTGTTCCATGGTCAATTCGATACGTCTTTCCAATCGGATCTGGTTTCTCATTTCCGCTTGTGATAAACCTGCAGATAATGCAGGGATTCCACCGCGTTCCCTGATTTGGTTCAGATATTTTAGGATATCTGGATTGTTAGGACTAGACTCATTTAGCGCTTCTACATAGTTCAACAGTATTTCCGCATAGCGCATCATCACATGAGGTCTTGCGACGTTATTCTGCGTTGGATGATAGGTTGGCGATACATTCTTACGGAACAGATAACCCGTCTCTGAATAATCATGAGATCCCCCTTTTCCGGATTCTCCGGTATAGTACAATTGGATTTCTCGAACACCCAAGCTGGAGGTTGTATTGATCCAATCACTGCCGGAATAGGTTATCGTAGCATAAAAGCGTGGTTCACGGTTCTTGTACATATTGAACGTATTCTTAGCACGTGTAGAACCCGGTGCCTGGAAGCTGCTAAATCCTGTTTCAGAATAGCCACTTGCGGAATTTATGTTGGGAACTCCTGCCGCATTGTATCCAGTAATTGGAGACTCCCCATTGGCCATACGGTAAGCATCTACCAATTGCTGGGTTGGACCCATGGAAGCATATCCACTCGCTAATCTTGGGGTACAGGATCTTTGATAGCTTGATAAGCCATTGTTATTCCTACCTATAATCCATTCAATGTTCCAAGAATCCAGAAAAAGGTCGCGGTAGGATAAAAACGGATCCAATTCTCCATTTGATTTATTTTTACGGTAAAGGCCTAATTTACCAGATGATTCTGCGTAATTAATAACCTCTTTTGCTGCTTCAGCCGCTTTTGCCCACTTATTTACATCATAACTAGAACTAAACAATAATTTTCCATCCTTATTAGCAAGAGTTAAATAATCTTGATTCCCATTATTCAATGGACTTGCCGCATAAAGTAATACACGGCTTTTCACGGCTCTACAAAGAATTTTACTCGCTCTTCCCATGTCATTCTCCAAGACATTATCTCCATTAGCGTAATGTTCCACATCAAGGTCTGCTTCTGCTAAGTTTAGCTCACTGACAATATAATCTACACATTCATCATAGGAACTACGTGGCATCTGCATATTAGGATCCGTTAAAGGGAGATCCGGTGCGATTTCCTCATCACCAATGATAATGAAAGGTCCATATTGTTTTAGGATTTCTGCGTAGAAGAATGCTCTTAAAAACCGAGCTTCTGCTTTTCTCTTTTTGATTAAAGCTGGACCTTCTCGATCTTGTAGGATTTCTTCGTTTCCATCAATGTTATTGATGAAGGTTGTAGCAGTACGAATGCCTTTATAATAATGGTCCCAGAAGTTCCAATAATTGGAGGAGGCATTCCAGTTACCAAGATTCACTTGAAAAGGAGTTCCTCGTTGCGATACGTCGTTGTCATCCGAAATCACGTCCCAAGGAGTACTGTTGGTTCGGTGTGCTTCGTCGCGTATAAAATTGTACGTTCCTGCCAACCATTCCTCGGAAAGTTTTCTTCTATTAAATACTTCCTCTAGAGATAATCTATCATCGGGTACTTGGTTGAGAAATTCTTTTTGACAGGAGCTTCCAAGCATCAAAAGAGCTGCAGCAAGGACAGGTGTTATGGTATTTTTTAAATTAAATTTCATGATTGGAAGGATTAAAAGTTAACATTTAGACCTAAACTATATGTTTTGACATTTGGATAGCGGGTTCCACGGCCATCGCCTAATTCCATATCCCAGAATTTGAAAGGTGTCCAAGTAACCAGGTTGTATCCTGCGAAAAATATATTCGCATTGTTCAGACCGATGGGATTTGTCCAATTTTTAGGTAACATATAAGATAACTGAACGTCTTTTAATCGGATATAGCGGCCATTTTTCAACCACCAAGTGGATGTTTGGTAGTTACCGTTCGGGCTACCATCTGATAAACGAGGGTAGAAAGCATCTTGACGAGGGTTATCAATAGTCCAACGATCTTCAATATTGCTCAGCAGGTTACCACGGCTCATGGATACTGAGAATGGCATCAAACCTTCACCGTTCATATGTACATCCACATTTCCTACACCTTGGAATAGGGTAGATAGCGAAAGGTTTTTGTAATTTACACTGAATCCAAATCCATATACAAATTCAGGAATTGTTCCATATCCGATTGGTACTCTATCGAAATCATCAATTTTTCCATCACCATTCGCATCTTGGAATTTGATGTCTCCTGGTCTTACAAGTCCAGAATGTAATGGACCATTGGCAATTTCTTCCTCGGTTTCGAATAAACCTAAGGCAACCAAACCATAACGTTGACCTAATTTTTGACCCTTTTGATCTAGCCAAGGATATAATGGATCAGGCTGGTCATTCTCAACGATTTTGTTTCTGTTCAAGGTGAAATTTCCTAAGATTTGGAACCCGAAATCATTGAACTTTTTGGTATACGTGATGGATCCATCAAAACCTTTATTATCAATGATCCCTAAGTTACCGAATGGTGCCGTCTGTAAACCTACATAGGTTGGAACATTGCCACGACGAAGGAAAATTCCTTCTCTGCGCTCTTTGAACAAATCAAATTGTAGGCTAAATTCATTGTTTTTGGTCTGTAAATCTATACCCAAGTTGCTCTTGATAGATGTTTCCCAAGTCACATTAACACCATATTCACCAATATTATATCCAGTAGAATAATTGTTTCCTCTATCTTTTCCGAAGTTATACCCACCAGTATTGGCAATCGTGGAGATATAGGCAAAACGGGTCTCACCTGATTCACTAAGGATTCTACTGCTTCCTACTTTACCATGGGAAAACCTTAATTTAGCAACGGGCAATGTTTCCTTCAAACCAGTAAAGAAATTTTCCTCGCTCAAAACCCAAGCCAAGCCAACGGATGGGAAGAATCCAAAGCGATTTGCTGGTGCAAAGTTTTCAGAACCATTGTAGCCAAAGTTGGCTTCCAAGAAGTATTTATCAGCATAGGAATAGGTCCCTCTTCCCGACAAACCTAAAAAGCGGAAGGGTAGGGAAGAAATCAATGTTCCTGCCTGCGAATTCAACTCGTCTGATTTGTTGAACAATAACATACCTGTTGTGCTGTGTTTTCCAAAAGAGCGGTTATAATTTAATGCACCTTCTAAATAGATGGTTCTAGTCCCTTGTGAAGATCTAGCAAAGCTTAAGAAACGATCGCCTTCAAAAGTTTGCTCATATTGCATTTCACCATTTTCATCCCTACCGGTAGCCAAATAAGAACTTGGACGTTTTGTTCTTCGCATACTGGTATAGTTGTAAACATCGAAGGAGAACATCGCCGTAGCGGAAAGTCCTTTGGTGATAAATGGTAATTGTTGGGTTGCCCGAAGGTTAGAAAACAATTGGTTTCGCCACTGATTGGCATATCCTGTTTGGGTTAAGTGGGCATATGGATTGACCAAGGAGCCAGCTCTTTGGTCAGGTACCGTCCCGTTTTCATACATGGCCGGGTGCAGGACAGGAGTTACCATCCACGCATTGGCAAAGATATCGCCATTTCCCGTTGCCGGATAATTGGCATTGGCCAAGTAACCTTGGATTCCCAATTCAATCTTTGTATTGATGGATGGTCTTACTGTCAGGTTGGAGGTTAGGTTGTACCTCTTATAACCTACTTGTTGGTTATAATTCACACTAGGGTCTTCAGTATATAAACCATTTTCGTCGTAATAGCTGGTACCAACATAATAGGTTGCCAAGTCAGATCCCCCGCTGATGTTCAGGTTTCCTCTACGTTGCTGACCAAAATCTCGGAAAAGGACATCCATCCAATCCACATTTGGATAGAGGTATGGATCTTCTCCACTCGCTGTTTTTTCAATTCTTTCTTCACTATAGATTGGAGCTGCGCCTCGATTCGTCAATGCTTCATTTGACATGCGCATATAAGTTATACCATCTGCGAATTCCGGTAATTTGGTGAATTGGGTTACTCCTTCATAATACCGGAAGCTGAATTTTGGTTTTCCTGCTTGTCCAGCTTTGGTTTTGATGATGACAACCCCGTTGGCACCACGAACACCATATACAGAAGTTGCAGCTGCATCTTTTAGCACCGTAAAGCTTTCTATATCTTCTGGATCTACGTTGGACATACTTCTAGGTGTACCGTCCACCAAAATCAATGGGGCACTTAATCCTTGGCTGAAAGTCGAAATTCCTCGGATCCAAATCCCGGCATCATCAAATCCAGGCTCTCCTGTGCGTTGTACAGCAATAACCCCAGAAACTTTACCAGCTATGGCATTGGTGAGGTTAGCTGCTGGGACCTGTAGTTTTTTCGCTTCTACAGTTGACTGTGAACCCACAACGGAAAGTTTCTTTTGGGTACCAAATCCGACAACTACCACCTCATCGATTCCTGCTTCCGTGATTTCCATGGTAACTTCGATGGATTTATTCGTTCCAATATTTGTTTCAATAGTCTTGTAACCAACAATCTGAAAAACTAGCTCACTATTGTTCGGGACATTCAGGATGAACTTACCGTTCAAGTCAGTAGTGGTCCCATTGGATTGTTTTCCTTTTTGGTATACGGTTACTCCCGCTAATGGAGTGCCATCTGTATCTTTTACGGTACCCGTAATTTCACTTTGAGGAGATGTAGGGCCGGTTTTTCTTGGCGCTGGTTTGCTCACGATCCGAACAAAATCATGTTTGGTTTCAATCGTAAGGTTATGTTTTGCCAGTATGGCATTAAGCACCTCTCGAGCGGTGTTTTTCCCCGAATAGTTCACCTTGGATTTCAAGTAACTCGCATCGTTATTATAGGCTAAAGGAATATGGTATTTGGTTTGCAATTCTTCCAATGCCGTTTGCAGACTGATATTCTTAAAATCTACTTTTATTGTTTTTAGCAACTCCTTCTGTCCGTAAGATTCTGTACTGGCGAATACGATACAGCAGGTAAGGAGAAAACTCCAGAGCATAAATGATTTACGCATAATCTGTCGTAGGTTAGGGTTATATAAAATGAGTCGAATTTTTTGCATCTTTGCATAAATTAATAAAGGTTAAAACTTTGTTGATTGTCTCTGCTAATCAGTTAGTTTCTCAGGCAAGTTGATTACAGAAAAATAATTGCAGGGGTGCCTGGCACTCCTGTTTTTTTAAAGTGTTAGCTATTATTTCTTTTTAATTTCCCATAGTTGATCAGATTTTTTAATGAGGTTAGCATTATTCATTTCCGCAAGTGTTTGTAATACTTGTTCAATACTTTTTCTTTTGAAGGTGATGGTGGTTTTTGTATTGGCAATGTCCGGTGAAACGATGATGGAATCGCCATAATACCGATAGGCCTTTTTAAGAATGGTGCTCAGTTTTTCTCCGAAATGCACCAATTCTTTATTGTACCAATTGTTATTATTAAAAGATTTGACTTCCCAATTGTTATTTGTTAGCACAGCTCTTTCACCTTTGTTCAGCTCGACTTTATCACCTGTTGATTGAGTTATTTGTGCTTCAAAATTGGTAAGATCTTGGTTTAACAGAGTTGAATAAGTCTTTTCGTCCATTTGAAAAACTTTTACCTTTCCCGAATTGACTTCTACAGATTTTTCAATATCAGAATCGATATTGAAGGAGGTGCCAACTACTCGGGTTACAAAATCTTTTGATAAAATGAGGAAAGGTCTTTGCGGATCCTTTGCCACATCGAAGAATGCTTCTCCATTTAACTTAACGATTCGAAGTTGGCCGGTGGTTGACTTTGCATAGGTAATGCTGGAATTTCCATTAAGCTTTATTTCTGTACTGTCGGAAAGCCTGAAGTGTTTTTGTTCGCCATGTATGGTACTGATGGTTTCCCAAACGATTTCTTGTGGCTTTGTTGATTTTTTAGGGTACAGGAATATGCCAGCTATAACAAGAGAAGCAACCAATGCCCAACCGAGGTAATGGAAAGGAAAACGTTTTGTTGATTTGTGGGGATTTTGGTTTAGTATGGATTGTAATATGCGGTTTTTTGTTTTTTCTTGGTTAGGATAGATGGGGTATTCTTGGATTTGTAATTTTAATAGGTCATAATCCATTTGCATGGATTGGAGAAGATCTTTAAGAGCAGATGATGATTCAAATAGCTGTTTTAATCTGGATAGCTCTTGGTTATTGAGTTTTCCAGACTTAAACTTTTCTAATAAGGTAAATATTTCTTTGGTGGTCATACTTATATATATCCTGAAATTGAGTTTTGGTAGGGTTGGGGGATGATAAAAGTTTGTAAGTTATTGGTTTTCAGGTTTATTATTTTGCGTCATTGCGAGGAACGAAGCAATCTTTCGAATAGTTTAAAGTTTGCTTCGTCGTGCCTCCTCGCAATGACGTAAAGCCTCCTCGCAATGACGAACGGCCCCTCGCAATGACGTAGACTTATAACTTAACACCCTTATAAAACCAAAAATCTTAACTAAATTAGATTCCAAGTTTTAGATTAGACTTTAAGTTTTAAATTAATCCCAAGATTAAATTTTACCTATACTCAATTATCAAACAACCATGAAAAAATCCCTAACCCCAGAAAGAACCACAGAACTTCTCCAAATTCTTCAAAAACGTTTTGAAAAGAACATGGATAGACATCCCAATATTTCCTGGGAAACAGTTGCAAAATCCTTGCAACAAAACCCCGAAAAACTATACATCATCAATGAAATGGAAGAAACTGACGGAGAACCAGATGTCGTAATTCTATCCAAAGATTCCAAGGACTCCAAAGACAAAAACTCCAATAAAACTAAATCCTCCAATGATATTATTTTTGTCGATTGCTCAGCAGAAAGCCCAAAAGGTAGAAGAAGTTTCTGTTACGATCAAGATGCTTTAGACTCCAGAAAAGAACACAAACCTAAACATAGCGCTATTGGCTTCGCCAAAGAAATCCGTATCACCCTATTGAACGAAGAAGAATACCATACCCTTCAATCCTACGGGAAATTTGATCTCAAAACCAGCACCTGGCTAGCAACTCCAGCAGCAGTTCGGGATTTAGGAGGCGCTATATTTGGCGATAGACGCTATAACCGAGTATTCATATACCACAACGGAGCAGAATCTTATTACGCTGCAAGAGGATTTCGCGGAAAAATTATCTTATAGTTTTATATACATAAGAAAATTATGTATATTAGATTTATAATTACTAATCTTCATGAAGGATTCCAAATTATTGAAAGGTACTTTGCAGACCATCATCCTGAAATTACTGTCAGGTACAGATCGGATGTATGGCTATGAGATCACCCAACAGGTCAAACAATTAACCGAAGGCGAATTTGTGTTAACAGAAGGTGCATTATACCCAGCCTTGCACAAATTAGAAGCAGAGGGGATGCTGGCTACGGAGTCGGAGATAGTAGATGGTAGAGCTAGGAAATATTATTCACTAACAGCAAAGGGAAAAGAGGAGCAAGTGGCCAAAGTGCAGGATGCCCTCACTTTTGTGGAGAAACTTCAGCTGATCTTGAATGCAAAACCAAGTATATCATAATGGAAAAGAAATTGAATAAATCGGAGCTAAAGGAGCTTTTAGCCTTTATTGAGCATAAAGGATATACCTTTGTGGATGTTCAATTGGAGATTCTTGATCATTTTGCCTGCAAGGTAGAAGAATTGATGACGGCGGATCCAACTTTGAATTTACAAGCAGCCATGGTACAAGCTCATCAAAGTTTTGGGGCAATGGNNTCTGAAATTGAAGATTCCTTTGATCTTGGTCTTCAGAACAAATTCGTAAAGAGTCTTCCAGGCGATTTTTGGTTATTCATGAAAAGCTGGCGATCACCAGTTTATATCCTCTATTTTACTCTTTTTGCATATTTCATTCCATTTACTGCAAGTCCGTTTTGGGACGGGATTAAAATGGGTTTGGTTGCCAGTATTATTATATTTGTACCTGTTTATCTGCTGAAATATAGGCCTATTTACAATAAATATAAGCTTTACAGATCCTATATTGGTATGATGATCCCTATGTTTACCCTTTTGAATTTATTGATTTCTTCAGAATGGCTGACCAAATATTTGCCATTAGCACTATATAATATTCTTATTTTGGTTTTTATCTATTTGGCTTTAGGTATTTTGGATGTTTTCCACCGGAACTTAAAACTAATAGTAAAACGAGTGGATGAAATGGAATTGGAAACACATTATTTCTAAAAAACCCATTTGATAAAATAAAAGCTATTTAATGTTATAACTAAAGCCATAAAATTCTTGGAAAATATGAATAGACCCGCAAACGAGGGTCTATTTTTTTTGAAAAAAAATCAAAAAGGGGGGTAACATAATCTTTATCGGGTTGATATAATCGTAGAAAGAACAAGATTATAAACTAAAAAATTACAGTTATGAAAAGATTATTACTATCAATGATGTTTATGACCCTCGCTCTACTTGGTATGGCTCAGGTCAAAGAGGCAGGAGATTTCCAAATCGGTGTATTTGGAGGCGGTTCATTCCCTTTGGGAACCTATAAATCCCTACCTGAAACCAAAACAGGATACCTTGGTGGTTTATTCATGGATAAATATTTCACCGGAAATAAATTCGGGTTAGGCCTTGATGCCCGATGGATCAGTCACGGCATTTCCAAAACAGATTCCATATTCTTTGCCAATGGCTTTATGGAAACCAATTATAAGAATAAAGCCAAATTTCAGCATTTAGCTTTCACTTTCGGTCCAACTTATAAATATGAAAAGGGAAACTTCCAATTAGAAGCCTTTGTTCGGGGAGGGATGATGATGCAGCGTTTTCCGGAATATGAAACCAATCTACATTACCGCAGTGGTGCAGGTGGCATGACCACTATGCCCATCAAAAGAACCCTTAACGATTCAACCAACAATGCAAATACTTGGGTAGGATTGGCCGGATTACGTTTCAACTACAAATTAAGTTCTAATTGGGCGGTATTCGCACAAGCAGATTATATGCAGTCCTTTGGAAATAAATTCGGAGGAAAGGCTTCCCAATTCATGTTGGAAGAACGTATGCCTGCTGGTACACCTATCGATGAAAACACCGCCATCAAAAGTTTTACAGATCATTTTGAAGAAGGATTTACCCCAAGACAAACGCCTTACAAAAGTGTGAATGTAAGTGCTGGAATCAAGTATATTTTCGGAAAAAAAATCGTGGAAAAATACGAAGCACCAAAAGTAGTGGAAACTGTAGTACCTACTAAACAGCCACAGTCAAAAAGCATTCAGATCGTAGTGAAAGATAAACAGACAGGTATAGCCCTAAGTGGAGTTACGGTTTCAGTGGAATCTGCCCATTATTCCAATAAGGAGATCAGCAACGCAAATGGGGAGATATCCAAGATTAATGAAGCTCAAGCAGGAACGTATCGTATCCTAGGCGAAAAGAATGGCATCAAAACTGAAATATTAACTTTGTCCGCTGCTGATTTTGCAGGCAATGAGGCGGTCATTTACCGGGAAATCTACCATGACGACCCTAGATTTACCTTGATTGGGGAAACTGTAGATTGTGATAAAAATCAAAATCTACCCAATATTGCCACCGTGTTGACCAATGCTGCAAATAAATCGAATCTGAGTCAGACTTCGGATAGCGAAGGGAAATTCATCTACCAACTGGATCAACGTTCGGACTATACCATCGTAGCCAACCAGGCAGGTCGTTATTCCCAAACCGAATTGGTCAGCACTCAAGGACTTGACCGTTCCAAAACGCTCTATGTGACCCTCAAACTAGGCGTATGCAATTTGGTCGCAGGTGGTAATTGGGTATTGAAGAACATCCATTATGATTTTGATAAATCCAATATCCGTCCGGATGCTGCAGTGATTTTGGACAATGTCGTATCCGTGATGAAACAGAATCCAACGCTACGGATCGAGCTTTCCTCCCACACCGATAGTCGTGGAAATGATGCCTACAACCAACGTTTATCTCAACAACGTGCTGATGCTGCAGTTGCTTATCTGATGAGCAAAGGAATTGAACGTTCAAGATTGGTAGCCAAAGGTTATGGGGAATCGAGGTTATTGAACCATTGTGGAAATGGGGTGGATTGTTCTGAAGAACAGCATCAGGAAAACCGAAGAACGGAAATCAAAGTGCTTAATTACTAATATTAATCAATAATCTAAATCATGGAAAAAGTAGAAAATCAGGACTTGCAGATCGATGACCTGCAACCCAAAAGAATCTCCCTGTTCCTATTTATTATAGGTTACTTCTGGTACCTCATCCGGATCAGTCTTCCTTAGTCGATAGGACAACAGGTACAAAAGGATTATAGTTAATATGCTTGCGAGCCAGCGAAAAACTGGTGGTAGACCTGCAGCTTGCTGCAGGTTTATTTTTGTATTAGCCCCAGTATAGAACATATTTGCCCAATACCAAGGGTTCTTGCCCATGTCATCCTGTTCCAACAGGTACAATCGTTTGGCCTCGGCTATAGCAAGAACCGGACTTCCACTTTGGCTGAGTTCATCATAGAATTTAGCCATCAGATCCAGTGTTGCAGCATCATTTGCATACCAATGGGTGGCGACTACGCCGGGGATCCCTTTGCTGATGAACATTCTGTTCAAACTCGCCAAACCTTCGGATGGAAGAAGTTCACCGCTAGCGGTATTACAGGCCGAAAGAACCACCAGAGAAGAAGAAATCTGGAAATAGCGAAGTTGATCGGTGGAAATGGGCTGTTGCAGCATCAATTTAATCTTCCCATCTTGTTGGAGAACGGTGTGTGCTGCAATATGCACGATGGATTTTTGCTTCCAGATATTTTCCAAGGTCATTTTATCCAGCTTGCTGAAAGGATAAGAGTTGGCATTAAAATGCTGATTTAAAAATTGAACTTCTTTCTCGACAAAAGGTAGGTCTACCAATGGTGGGTCGTATTCTTGGCGGTAAAGGACTTGGAGTTCTTGCTTTGGAAAATTTTTTTCCTTCAATAGTTCAAAGGTGAGGAGCGAATGCAGGTATTGTACGTCATGATCCATGACTAGGAATTTCTTGTTGGGCATAAGCGCTTCGAAAGGTAGAACATGCAATTCATTGTCAAGGGATAGCTGGATTGTTTTTATGGATTTCTGAAGATTAGGTAATAGTTCCGATCCCAATAATCCAGCCTGTTCTACATATTCTTTAGGGTTTTGGTTATAAGCCTGTGGCGATTGGCTGAAATATTTCTCCTTAAAAGCTGCTATCTGGGCAAGCAGGTTTTCCATTTTTACCCTTTGGTAATGAATACGGCCATTAACAACCTGAAAAATGGAAACATGCTCGTTTTCATGGATATAATAGGCATATTTCTGAACATTTGGCTCCTTTAAAGATTGAAGGAAGAAATCTTTACTTGGGATTTTCCGACGTTGTTCAAAATATTTTTCCTCCAGCTCGAAATCTGCAGTTAATTTGGAAATCGCAACATTGATTTCATTAATTTCCGAAGAATCCTGCATCATATCCCGTTTGGCATAAAGTTCTTGTAATTCTTTTCCTGCGGCAGCCAATTCCGTGCTATCGTTCTCCCAATGATTCGATCGATTGATGTCGTTCCATAACAGCCGTCCTTTTGCCATTTCTGTAAGCCATAAAAGTTCAGCCTGCTGTTTCTGCGTAAGGTTACTGATATCACCAATTTCGCTAAAAATCTCTTCCATCAGCTTTCGATTCCAGATATTGCCGGCAAAATGGTCCTTATCCGTACTTCTATTCTGTTGGTAAGCGAATTCTTTTTCCATGGATTGGCTATAGTAATAGAGCATGGAATCGATATGGCTTTTATCTTGAACTTTGGCCAAATTTCGGTAAGTCTCCACTAAACTGTAATTGGACACTGAAGTTCCGGAGGATTGTTTTTCCAGGAGTTGCTTGGCTTTCAAGAAATTGGATTTGGCTGCGTTCAGCTTGTTTTTATGGAAGTAATAATTCCCTAGATGGTTCTGTAAGACTGCTTTTTCCCTAAAACGCGCTGTAGGGAAATACTGATCTTCCAATTGGATGGCTTGCTTCAACAAAGGAAAGGCCTTGTCGATCTCCATTTTTTGGAGAAGCAGTTCTGCTTGTTGGCTAATAGCGGAAATACGACCAGCAGCGGTCTCTGTATGTAAGGGAATGCTCGAACTGATTTGCAGTGCCTGTTTATTGGAGTGGATGGCTGAAGCGAGATTTTCCTCTGCAAGGAACACCTTGGATAGACCGTTCAACAGCAAGACCTTCAGGTTGTTCATCCGCACATCATCATTTTGATTACCTGTGGCAATTAATTCCAAGCCTTTATTTCCAGCTTGGTTCGCTTTCAATAATTCGCCATCATGGAGATACAACAAAAGTAGGTTGTTATAAAATCCGACTTTAATTTCTGCGGAGTTCGACTCTTGGATTGCCTGTAATTGTAATCTTTCCGACTTTCCAAATTCTCCGAAAATACTATAAAGGTTGGCCAAGGGTTTATATAGGTAATTCAGCCTATCTTCCAAGGATAGGATTGGATTTTTGTTTTCCAGTAATAAAACCCTTTCATAATAGGTTGCAGATGCTAAAAACCGGCTATGTTCCAGGAAATTATAGGCCATGTTCAACAGAATCCAACGATAGGTTTCCTGCTGTCCAGGACGAAGTGATTCCATTGATATTTTTGCAATAAATGCTTCCGGTTCAGACGCATAATAGTCATACCCATCGTACGCAATCTCCCCAAGGGAATCCAGTTCCTGATTGGAGATACTGTCTTTTGATGCGGTTGTCATCGGAAGGTCCTGCTTGTTTGTCTGGCAAGCAATTAGCAACCCCATGAACGTCAGGAAAAAGGTTAATCTTACAAACGCCACATCAAATAGAAATTTAGATTACTTTTATAAGTCTTGTCATATTGATACCGGATGCCGAATGCCGGACCAAGGTAGGCTCTACCGATATTTAGATCGACCAAGGGCGAAAACAATAAAGCGGATCGTTTTTCCTTTTCTGGAATGTTTTCCTGGTCAAATGGGGTGGTTTCTCCATTGGCATTTAAGATATGATAAGTAGTTCGACCATCGTTTTTATAGTTGATCGTTGTTTTTGCAGCGGCGCCAATACCTGCTGAGAAATACCTGCTGATGTTGTATCGAACCTGAATGGGTATCTGTAAGGAAAGATACTGTTTTTTGGCGATGGAATCATAGCTGCCATAAGTTCGATAAACCAATCCTCCTTTGCCATCGGGTATCTGGATTTCACCTCTTCGATTAATTCCCTGTAAATTAAGATCTGTTCCGAAGGTACTGGCATACAGCTCCACCTGCCAATATGGCCTTTTATACGGTGCGATTGGTGCCAAACCAACGCCAAGGCTCAATCCTTTGGTCATCTTTCCAATTTCATCATCCTTAGGTTTTGCTGGCGCATTTAAGCCAAGGAACAGGATGGGCGAAAGTCCTGGTCTGAACCGCAAACTGGCATTGTTTGTCCGGATGGGTTCATTTTTATCGAAATAGATATCAGTATGGCTTCTTAGAGGCTGTTTTTGTAGTTTTTTATGCGTCTGTAAAGTGAAACGGATAAATCCTTTACTGCTGTCCTGATCGGTCAGGGTAGGAGAGGCTGTACCGGGCAATGCGATACCCCGGAAATGAAAGATGATCTTATCGTCATTTACAAATTCATAAGTATAGCAACCCAGGTCATTGGCGGTTTTGCAGGTATCACAGCCCGGGTATAGGTTCAGCAATTTAAACGATCGAGTATTAATCTGCTTGGGAAAGAACATTTCTAACCGGATGTTTTTGGCATCTCCTTCGCCGTCGTTCTGGAACTGCACTTTATAGGTCAGCTTCTTTTTCTTGAATTGCAGTCTATAGTCTACGAAAGCGGGACGTACGGACATTTTGTTGGGATCATGCGATTTAATAATGGGAACATCCAATTTATGGATCATGGGGTCTTTTCCCTCGGCTAGATAGATCCCGGTAACCGTGATGATGGCATTTGTATCTGCAAGCATCTCTGGGGTGATATCCATGTTCAGAATGGAAAATTGGGTTTCTCCAATCGTGGCATCAATCTCATATTGGGAAACGGTATTGTATTCATCTAACAACTCCTGGAAGTATTTCTTTGCTTCGTTGGGCTTGAATTCAATTTCTTCGATAAGCCCATAATCCGGACTTCCACTTTGAGTGATGGATGTCCGTTGTACATTCGCCCATAACCGATCCAATTCTTGTTTTTTTTCTGTTGTAATGATTCTTTCCTGATGGTATTGGGATTGGTTCGCCAAGAGAAATCCATTCGGATTGATCAATTTCTCATTAGTCAGGATCAGGATGGTTCCTTTTTTTGTGGTGGGTTTTACACCAACGACCAAGGACATATCTTCGCCAGGCACCGCATTCGCATTCTTAAAAATCTGGAAGATCCCATTGGACTTGAAGAATTGCTGTTCAAAGGAGTTTGGTGCTTTGGAATTGGACGCATACCGGCTTTCCACCTTGACCTTTGTCTTTGGTTTTTTTGGTCTCGGCCCGTTGTCGTAATTATTGACAATGTATAAGGAAACGTCATAATCGCCAGGTCTGGCATATTGATGTTCAGGAGATTCTTTGGTACTGAAATTGCCATCTCCGAAATCCCAGAGATAGGTAAAATAAGCCTGCCGTCCTCCTGGAATCGGAACTAATGGACGAATAATGGGATTGAATTTGATGGTTGAATCGAGGAAAACGGTTTCTATTCGGGAAGGAAAGGTATCTTGCCTCACCAAAAGGGTATCTTGGGACCAACTTGAAATACTGCAAAAAAGGCAGAGCAAAAGCAGGAAATATTTTTTCATATGGCTGAAAATTGGTGGTTTTTTTACTGAATAATATAGGTTTATTAAGTAATAATTTTAAATTTACGAAATACTAACCATTATTATGCATCCTGACCAACAGCTCATTCAATTTCTTTTGGAAAACAATCATGCTGGGATACAGACCATCTATAAGCGTTGTACCCCAAAAGTGGTACATATGATTTTGGCCAATTCCGGGTCGGAGGATGATGCTTATGATATTTTTCAGGAGTCATTGGTTGATGTTTACCATATGGCGAGGGATAGGGGTTTTCAGCTGAGCACTTCCATAGAGTCCTTTATGTTATTGGTGTCAAAAAGGAAATGGTTGAATGTATTGAAGAAAAGGAAGGGGTTGGAGGTAACAAATGCAGAAGAAAGTTTATCTAATAGTGTGGATGATTCGATGGAAGCTTATGAAGCCCATCTGCAGCAGGTGGATAAGGAAAACTTATTGATGGAGCAGTTGATGACCTTAGGCGAACGATGTCAGGAAATCATCAGGCAATGCATGAATTCTAAAAATCAGGAGAAGATTGCGGAAATGTTGGGTGTTAGCTATGCCTATTTGCGTAAGAAGAAAAGTGAATGTATGGCCAAATTGGGCGAAAAATTGCGGAACCATCCCTTTTTTAAAATGAATAGATCATGAAAAGCTTAAGATCATGAAAACAAGAGATGAATTAATTCAGGATTATATCGATGGGGTTTTGCGGGCTGAAGATCGGTTGGAATTTGAACGTTTGCTAAGGGAGGATGTGGAATTTGGGGAGGAGCTGAAATTTCAGACGGAGATGCAGGGGATTTTGAAGGATAGGTTGGGGTCGAAGGAAGAGGATTTGCGGGCTACATTAAAGGCTGTAGAACGAGAAATAAGGGATGGGGAAAGGGACGCCAAGGCACATGATGGCGAAATATTCGCGGAGAAAAATAAGGTGATATCGTGGAAAAAATGGATTATTCCATTGGTTGCCGCGGCCTGTTTGCTACTTATTGGTAAATTCTTTTTCTTTCCTACAGGTTATCATTATGAACTTCCGGATATGCCTTCCGAGATTGTTCGTGGGCAAGAGGATCCTGAATTAAATAGGTATGAGGAAGCAGTAAGGGCATATAATAGGAAGGATTATGAGAAAAGTGCACTAATTCTTGAGGAGTTATCGGCGAAGGAGCCGGAATTGATGCAGTATAGCTACTTTTTGGGATTGAGTTTGATGGGGAAAAAGGATTTTTTAATGGCTGTTGATCAGTTAAAGCCCATTGCGGATGGTGAATCGGTATTTCAGCAGGATGCTTGTTATTACCTGGGAGTTTCTTTGCATGAGATGGAAAGGGATACTGAAGCGGTAGAGTATTTGAAAAAGGTATCGAGTGAAAGTAAGCATTATGAGCATGCGCAGGAATTGTTGGAGATTATTTCTAAATCCACTAAGAGATAGGCCTAAAAAAGTTCGGCACTATCTTTAATTGTGAAGGTTGCTTAGAAGAATAATCAATTTCATGAAAATAAAATAAATTTAACACTACTTAGCTGTAAGTTTAAAAAAATGTTTTTATTATTGTAAAGTATTCATAATTAACACTTTTAAGAAATGCTTTTTCTAAAACAACTTAAAGACAATATCATATTTATACTTAAATCCTTCTTTATTCCGGATATAGACGTGATTAGTGTTGATACGAAAAGACTGTTTAATAATCCAATAGATAAAAAACTCTATATAGATACTATATATGAATTGAAAGCAGAATTAGAGAAAGGAAGTAAACAGATTTCTAAAACAATAACCCTATCAGATAAAACCCAAATAACGCTTTCCATCTAAATCTTTCTCCATGAGTTTTGGGTTAACTATACTTTCATTAACCTATATTTTCTTCCTTATAGTCCCGGGAATAGTTTTCAAACGTTTTTTTTTTCAAAATAATCCTCAAAAATCACCTGGGATTGGAAATTTCGCCGATCGAATAATAACTAGTCTTTTCTGTGGATTCATTATCCAAATTATTACAGTGTTGTTAATGATTATATGGACTAGCAAGGTGTCCACCATAGAATTCATTGATTATTATAATCGTGTGAGTAACATTCATGAAAAATTGGTTAATAATTCTTTACCAATTATTTCAGTAACTCAGATATTGTATATTTTGGTTGAAATGCTAAGTTCATTAATATTAGCTGCAGCATTAGGATTAATAGGATTTAATATAATTCGTAAATTTAAACTAGATGTTATTTTTCCAATACTAAGATTTGATTCAGAATGGAAATATTTATTTCGGGATGATAAGCGCATTTTTGATGAAGACACTGTATTGAAGTACAGAATATTTGACACCGCTCAACTTGACCTAATTGTTAAAGAGACATCAGGAGATTCGTTAATATATTCAGGCATCTTGTATAATTATAAGACTAACAAAGAAGGTTCTCTAGAATATATTTCCTTAATGGAAACAAGGCGCTTTACAAAGAGAAAAGATTTTAAAGGAGTTAGAATAAAAGTTGTTTCTGGAAATCTTGTTATTATACCATATTCGAATGTTTTAAATATAAATGTGACCTATTTTTACAGAAATAGGAAAACTACCAATAGATTTATTGAATCCCTGATTATTGTGATTTTCTCAATTAGTTTATTCCCAATAATCATTTTGCCATGGTTTTCAACTGCCCCATGGTACCGGTGCATGGTTTCAATGCTTTTATTATTGTTCTCTTGGACAAGTATGGTAGGTCTGCTATCTCCTTTGATTGGTGAAAAGAAAAATAAATTTAATATTGTAGGGATAATCACATTGGTTATAATATTTTTTGGAAGTATTTATGGGGCAATGTTATTACTCAATATCGATATAATAAATTTAATCAAAACACAGTTTATTGATTAACATAAGTATATTTCAACAAGTAATTGCGCAGATTCGCGCTTTTTGACAAAAAAAAACGGGGATCCTAAAATCCCCGTTTCTCTACAGTACCCAGGGCCGGGATCGAACCGGCACGAATTGCTTCATTGGTGTTTGAGACCAACGCGTCTACCAATTCCGCCACCTGGGCATATTCCGTTTGGAATGATGCAAATATAGGGCTTCTACTTTATTCTCCAAAAATAATTTTATCCTATGCCCTAAACTTATTGATTTTAAGCCTATTTATTTTTGTGTAGTTGAATTTTAAGCCTCAGATTCTAAAATAATAAATGATTTTAATAGGTAAACAAGCGTAAAATTCTACGAAATCCCTCTTGCATTACTTAAATTTTTCCCTATCTTGTAAACATGGTAACCGAACAATTAGCCTTTTTAATCTTAGCTGCGATATGTGTCATTGCAGGTGTAATTATGCAAAAATCTAATAAGCCAGGCAGGTTTTACAACCGCTTATATTTTATAGGAGGGGTTCTTATTATTTTTTTCCTTTATAGTTATTTTTTCAGTTAAAGTTGGGATAGCTTCCATTCAAGCTGGAATAATCCAAGTTTAAAATAGATATAATTCCAATTTATCTATAAAATCTCCTATTTATTCAATTCGCCTTTTCTCATGAACTTAATTGATTTGGAGATAAGGCCCAACTAGGCTTAGAGTACCCTTTCCTTTTCCTTTCTCCTAAATACCAGATCAAAAAAAACATATCAATAGGATCCAAAACATCCCTCAAGAACTAATCCTTGATTCATATTGAATAATCCATAATCTAAGTATATTGTAAGTGTGTTGTAAGTGCCAAAAGACACTTACAAGTCACTTACAAGTCACTTACACCTCACTTAAAATCCTTAACCAAACCAGAACCAACCCCGAACCAAACCTTAACAAAAGTTAACATTGATTAACACACTTCCAATTAAACGTTTTGATTTTTCCTCCCTCTAAAAGAGTATAAAACAAATTAAAAAGCGATAACAAAATAGAATCATATGAAAAAGATATTCACTATAGCAGCATTGGTCGCAGGGATTTCATTCTCCGCATTTTCACAGGAAAAGAAAGAGGAAGTACGTCAGGATGTTAAAAAAGAACGTCGTATGAAAATTGACAGGAAGGAAATGAAGCCAAAATCTCCAGAAGAGATTGCGAAACTGAAGACCGATCATATGGATAAAGAGTTGAAGTTTACCGAAGCGCAGAAAAAGGAAGTTTATGTTTTCCAATTGGAGAAAGCTAAAAAAATGGAAGCAAAACGCAATGAGATGATTGCAGCGCGAGAAATCCACCGTAAAGAAATGAAAGCGGAGCAGGATGCTTTCCAAAAGCTTTTAACACCAGAACAGTTGGCAATTTTTAAAGATAAATTGGCAGATGGAAAAAGAGGAAGATTTGAACGCGGAGGGAAAGAATTCAGAACCCGTGAAATGCGCCATAAACGCATGGACCGTAAAATGCCTATAGAAAAGGAAACAAAAGAGGTTAAAGAGAATAGCTCAAATAGTTAATAAGAATAGTTCAAATAGTTAATAAGAATAGAATAGTTCAAATAGTTAGTAAGATTAGTTCAAAATAATAAAAAAGAGGTTAGTAATTCTAATTGGTTGATTAGGTTAGTAATATTAGTTAGTGGTTATATGTTTAATTGAAGAAGGCCCCGCAGCGATGCGTGGCCTTTCTTTATTTTTTTATAAAAAACGATTTTTTATTCATGAGTTTTATTCACGAGTTTTATTCATGAGATTTATTCATGAATTAAGAATTCATAGTATTGATCTTGGAACCATCCTCCAGGTCCTTGGTCACTGTTACAGAACTTGGAATCCTTTCTTTCAGTTCTTCCACATGCGAAATAATCCCTACCACCCGGTTTTCCTGTTGCAAATACTGCAGCGTATCAAAAACCGTATTGATGGAATCCGCATCCTGCGTTCCAAAACCCTCATCGATAAAGAAGAAGTTCCTATCCGCTTTGTTCAACGATTGGATGTTTTCTGCCAAGGCCAAGGCCAAACATAGGGATGCTTGGAATCCTTGCCCCCCTGAAAGGGTTTTTACCGATCTCCGGTAACCATTGTTCAAATAATCGATCACTTCAAACTCATTGCTTTCATTGATCGTCAGACTCAATTGATTTCGGGTCAACCGATGGAAGCGATGATTCGCCATCTCACACATCTGCCTCAAATGAATTCCCGAAACATAATTCACAAAACCATTACCCTTGAATAGGTTCTCCATGGTCTTTAAATTGCTTCCACGATTGCTCAGAGCATCAAATTCCTCCAATAATTTTTCCTTCTTATCAAACTCTACGGATAAATGGTTCAATTCCTTTTCCAATCCGCCCGTTAAGGAAAGTTGAAGTTCCAACTCCTCTTTTTTCAGGTTGAACAGGGCATGGGTGGTCTCCAATTCTTCCTCCGAATAAGTCTTTTGAGCCAGAAAATCTTTTAAAGAAGCGATCTGGGTTTCCAACACCTCCAAACGCACATAGAATTGTTGAATCCGTTGGCGGATATTTTCTACATCCAATGGTCGTTGGATGATCTGTTGCACCTCAATAATATCATTAAACCTGAACTCCTGCAATAATTTTGTTAACTGCTCTTTTCGGGTTTTCAATTGAAGATTGAAACCACTCAACTGATCAATGGCTGATTGGTATTGACCCACCACCTCCGCCAGTTTTGTGCGGAAGGTGTTTACCTTTTGGTTCAAGCTTAAATAGGTTGTTTCTATATGGACAACCGAAGTCTCCAAGGTCAATTTGGCCTTTTTTACCTCATCCAAGCCCTGCGCGACAAATTCCGAAAATTGGAATTTCTGCAGATTATCCTGGTTCTGCTTATTGACTCCCTGAAATACCGAAATTTCATTGCGAATGACTTCCAACTCCTTTTCATATTTCTGGATATTATCGCGAGTTTTCGAAAGTTCGGATTGGGTCTGTTTTATATGTGCTTCCAAATCAAGGATCTGCTGCTCATTCTGTTTTAATTTCTGTTTCTGCGCCTCAAAAGCATTCGGATCTTCTGTAGAATATCCTTCCCAATTAAACTGCTGGATATNNATCAGGGAATCCAATCGCTGAAGATCCAGCTCCAATCGTTCCTCCTGCACCTTACGGGAAGCTAAGGAATGCGCATTCAAGCTCAGTCTTTGTCTTAAGGTTTGGAAATCAGCACGGCTTACTTCCAGGTTTTTCCGGAGGTCTTTACTTTTCTGAAGCTCTTCCTGGATATGTTCCGCCACCATGGGTTGAGGATGGTCCAATGCGCCACAGAGCGGACAAGCCTGCCCCGATTGCAGTTCATTGGCAAATGTACTCAGCTTTGCCTGTACCTGAAGCTGTGTTTCCTGTTCCCTTTGTTGTAAGAGCTGGTTGTCCAGCAACTGCAGCTCTTTGGAAATCATATCCTCATAATTGTCCAAATGGTAGCCTTCCTGACTGAAGGCCTTTAGCTCATTAGCAATATCGTTCTTGCACTGTTCCGCCTGTTGTTTGACGTGTTGGATCTGCTGTTGGAAATTTTCCCGTTGCTGGTACCATTTTTCCATGGCAATCAATTGGCTGCTGTCTATTTTTTGGGCTTTCAGCTTTTCCAGCTCTTCTTCCAATTGCTGGCTTTTTGCTGCTAGTTCCAGCTCAGCTTGCTTGGTCCTTTCCACAAAAGGGGTGCCTTTTGCCAAACGTACTTCCGATTCTTCGATCTTACGTTCATTCTCTTTTATCTGTAGGATCAGTTTGTAATCTTCTACCTGTGTCCTGAAATTGTTCAGGTTCAGGTAATCGGATTGGATCGTCTGGATTTCCCGATCGATTACATCGATCTCATGGGATTGACGGTCTTTTGTAGCACGAAGGTTCTCGATCTTATGAATCAGGGTCTCCCGCTCCGTGTTCAATGCCTGCAGGTTGTTCAGTGGCTCACGAAAGGCGTTTGCCGTTTGTTCATATTTGTTCAGCTCTTTTTCCTGCTGTTGTATTTTGTCCTTGCTCTGCTGGAGCTCGGCGAATTGCGCTTGTTTTTGCTGCAATTCGATCTGCTTATCCTTGAATTCCTGGATCTGCTGTACTTTTTCCAAAAGCTCCTGGTAGGTTTCGCGGGTCTGCACGAGCGTTTCCTTCGCTTCTTTCACTTCCAGTTTTTTCTGCTCCAAGGCTTCCGCGGAGATGCTTTCAAACCCGGAGAGTGCCCCTCTGAGGTTCTCCAGTTTGCGATTATTGGCCGCTTGAAGATGGGATACCTTAGGACCTAGATCAAATTTGTTCAGGAAGAAGATTTCCTTCATCATTTCGGAGCGTTCCTTTCCTTTCAGCTCCAAAAACTCCTTGAACTGTCCTTGTGGTATGATGATCGTACGACGAAAGTTTGGGTAGGAGAGGTTGGTGATCAAAGCACCGTCCGCTGATTCCATGGGGATCCAAGCTTCCTCTTTCCATTCGTAGGCTGTACGTTCGATAGGCGTGGTGTCCTCGAAGTTCTTCCTTCGTTTCCATTGGGCAACAAAGCGGAACTTCCGGTTTTCGTAATTGAGGAATTCAAATACAATCTGCGTTTGATTGGATTTGAGGTTCATCATGTTGTAGGCGCGTTTGTCGGTTTTGTTCAACCGCTCCGTATCGCCATATAAGGCAAAACTGATGGCCTCCAAAATAGATGATTTTCCGGAGCCAACGGCGCCAAAAATGCCGAATAATCCAGCATCCGTTAATTGGGTAAAATCTATGGTTTGCTTTTCCTGATAGGAGTAAAGCCCTTCAATGCTCAGTGATAATGGCAGCATAAATTAATCTTCCTTTTCTAGGTTAATCTTCCTTTTCTAGGGTATTCGCAGATACCTCATCAAATAATAACATCAATTCTTCGTTAGGTTCCTGACCGTATTTCGACTTGAAGTAATCAATGAACAGATCCTTCATATCCTGCTCCAGGTTAACATGTTCACAGGTATCGGAAAGTTGATTGGCCTGCTTAACCACCGGAATAATATGGATGATGCCATCATGGGCCTCATGCAGGCGTTTCATATCCTGTGCCGTTAAGAAGGTGTCACTCTCTATGGTCAATTCGATCAAGCTATTTGGATTTTCATGCAACCAAACGACTGCCTCATCAATGGAGGTGAATCTTTTTCGGAACAGGGATCGCCCTTTTGTCAATGGTATTGTTCTTGTCAATGCGTTTTTATTAGGTTCCAGATCTACAATGACCACCTGTTTTTCCTGTCCGCTTTCAGAAAAGGAATAGCACAACGGGCTACTTGGATAGACCACGGGTCTATCTTCCGAACCAATCTGATGATAGCGGTGCAAATGTCCCAAAGCGGTGTATTGGATCTGCTGGGGGATGCTGTCTGAATAGACCAGATCCGCACAGCCTAATTTGATCGGTTTTTCCCCTTCAGGTTCTTCCAGTATTTCCCCGCCTCTTTTTAACATGTACAGGTGTGTTGTCAGGATATTAACGCCATAGCCGTCGCAATATTGCTGCGCTAGGGTGCTCCAGCTCTCTTTAAGGGCTTCCTGCAATTGTGCAGCCTTGTCCTCAAAGCCCAAAAAATGTTTTAAACGGATTTCATTGGCAAATGGAGTGGCTATAATCCGGGCAGGATAATAGTATTTTGGGAGTTTGATTTCCATAAAACCCTTATCCACTTTGATGATATCAAAAGCATTTTCCACGGTTAATGGCCTAACTTCCATATGGGGGTATCCGAAAAAGAAGATGCCACAGGCTCTAGCCAACGGATCCGGGGAATCTATGCGGTCGGGCGAATCGTGATTGCCTGCAATGGCAATGACAGGACGTTTGCCTTCATTTGTCAGTCTTTTTAAGGTTTTATATAATAATTCCGTGGCTTCGACGGTAGGGTTGAAGTTATCGAACAGATCGCCTGCCACAAGTACCAAGTCCACTTCTTCACGTTCAGCGATCTCGCAAATCTCTTCCATGACCTCCCTTTGTTCCTCCATTCGGGAAAAGAAGTCGAGCTTTTTGCCAAGATGCCAATCTCCAGTATGTAATATGCGCATGAATCAATTTTTGTTAAGGTGATGGTTAAAAGTACAGTTTTTTCAACAGCTTAGGCGTTAAGAAATGTCAAAACTTATCCGCTTGTGTAAAAGAAAATGTGGTCAGATGGTCTGAACTAAATGATTAGTTCCGAACAACCGACCACATCAAAATCCTATTCCTGAGGGAAGTAGGATGTATTTTAGGGTGTTATCTGCGTCTTTTTTTTATTTTTCTTTTAAGATCGTAGAAGGTTCTGTCTTACCATTATGGCAAGTGTTACAACTGATGTTCATTATTTTGCCTTCATGTTCATGCTTAAAATGCTTTTTATTGATCTGATTGGTCATTTTGATCATGTATCTTGCTACGTCTTTGTGGGAGTTCGCATCCGATGCAAAATCTAATCCGCGTTCGCCGTTGGCTTTCGGGGCATGGCAGAAGTTACATTTTACGCCCAAGGCCACATTGAATGATTTCATGACGTTCTCTAACTCCTCGTGGGAGATATTTTTCGGTAATACTTTAAGGTTTTTAGGTCTTTCTTCTTGTTTTGCCTGATTAAAAGCTGTTAATCCTACTACGATGCTGAAGACAGCTAACAGGGTAATTATTGTTCTTTTCATGTGCAATTTTTTTGATAGGTAATGCAATATACTAAGTATTTTAAAGAAATGTAATACCAATGTCATAGAAAATTATATTCCGTTGGTAAACAGGGTTTTATCGTGATTAGTTTGTCGATAAAAGTTGGAGTTGTTATCTTGCGACCCTATTTTTATAGATAAATCACCTGAAAACCTTGGGTTTTCCTATTGAAAAACATGAAAAGAATCGTTATTGTTTTAGCTGTTATTTTATCGTTTACAGCATTTTCTGCACAGGCTCAATTGAAGGCCGTGAAAGCTAAGTCCGGTTATTCGTATTGGGTAAGAGTTCCTAAGGATGTCAAGGCAAAAGAGAAATTACCGGTTATTGTTTTTTTGCATGGTCGGAGTTTATCGGGGCATGATTTGAATCGGGTAAAAAGATATGGAGTTTTAAGGGCAATTGAGCGGGGCAAGGACTTGGATGCGATTGTGGTTGCTCCCCAAACTTCCAATGGATGGGATCCGGATAAAGTGATTAACGTGTTGGATGAGGTTTTGGAGGATTATCCAGCTGATAGGCATCGTGTTTATGTGTGTGGGATGAGTATGGGAGGATATGGGACATTGGATGTGGCAGGAAAGTATCCTGATCGTTTTGCTGCGGCGGTGGCTATCTGTGGTGGTGGGACGGTTTCCTATGCCTGTAATTTAACGCAGGTGCCGGTTTGGATTCAGCATGGAAGTGCGGATACGGCCGTGCCGGCTTCGGAGAGTAAGAAAATTTATAATGCGATCAAAAAGTGTAATAAGAATGCGGATGCTACTTTGACGATTATTCCTGGTGGGACGCATGGAAGTGTGGAAAGGTTATTCCATGGAGAGAAGATTTATGATTTTATGTTTAAGTATTCGAAAGGGGATAATTTTAATGGGAGTAAGTAGGTTTATGTCATCCTGAGCGGAGTCGAAGGATCTGTACGGTTACTAACGAACAGATCCTTCGACTACGCTCNNCCTCCTCGCAATGACGCTGGGATGCCTCCTCGCAATGACGGCTGGGGCAGATTCTTATAAAGTTCCCATGGCGGCGAAAATTCCACCAAGCATGCCAAATACGATCATCAAGCCATAAAATAAAATCAAACAGATGACCAAAATACCTACATACTTATAATGTTTTTTCAGGAAACCAAAAGCAGACTCCAATTCCGCGGAATTATTCATATCGATCGCTTTCTTCAGGTTGTCCCCAAATCTATAAAGCCATAAAATTGGCAAGAAATAGAGCGCCGCGATAAATACAAATACAATAAAACCCGCAAATCCAGCGAACATATTAAAGCCTTCGGCAGCAAAAGGCGCCATGCTAGGAGCAAGTAAAAAGAAAAATCCAACCCCTAAAACATTTAATCCAATTCCCACAAATCCAATAATGGCCAAGAATCTACTCCATTTGGCGATTTCACGGAGATGCTCGATGGAAAAGATCGTCAATTCNNTCCAATTTGGATTTAAAAGAAGGATTTGTTACATGCTGATCGGAATGGCCATAAGAAGATTGATCTGATCTTTGTTCATGTTGATCCGGTCTGTTTTCATTTGGCTGTTGCAGATTGAATTCATTTTCATTTGATTCCATAATACTAGTGGATTTAGTGGTTGAATAATTGTCTCCCTAAATATAAAACATATTTGCTTAAAAAATTGTTCTCTTAACGGAAAATCAAAACATTTTTTGTATTTTAAGATTTATAAACCAAAGGAAGAATTATGATTAGAGTACTGTTGATCGCGTTTGTGCTATTGATTACAGATGATATTAAGGCGCAAAAATTGGACTTGAATGCTGTTCGGAACGATTTCAATAAAGGGGTAAAGGATGAGAAATTATGCAAACGATATTTGGATCTTTTGGATGATCAAGCCGACACGCCGGTCGAACGCGGATATGCAGCTGCCTTTCATATGTTCATGGCCAAACATACCACCAATCCCTTCAAGAAAATGGGGTTCTTTAAGGATGGGAGAGACCGATTGGAAAAAGAGTTAAAGGCCAATCCCAACAATGTAGAGCTTCGCTTTATCCGACTCAGCATACAGTACCACATTCCCAAGTACTTAGGCTATCACGAAGCCATCAAAGGTGATAAGGATTACCTCAAAAACAACCTCTACAAATTGGATGATAAGTTTACGAAAGAAAAAATTTACAAATATTTAAAGGGTGCAAATATGTATACTACCGAAGAATTAGCGTTATTAGGTAGATAATCAAGTATATTAGCACAATGAACATTAGATTCCTTTTCGTAGTAGCCCTGAGCCTATGCGCTCAATTTGCCCTAGCACAGATTAAACAGGTCATCCCTGAAGTTACTTCCCTCGATATTACCGATCGATTATGGGTTACCGTGATCCCAAGTGATAGCAGTCAGGTAGAGATTAAAGGGGAATTGGCAGATAAAGTGGAGATCATTATCGCAGGAAACAGCCTTCGATTAAAAATGAAAGCAGGTTTCCTGATGAAAGGAAATCAGGCACAGGTGATGGTCTATTCGCCAAGCTTGAACCGATTAACCGCCCGTAAAGGCTCCGAATTATATGTGGAACAGGAAGAATTACAGGGTGATAGCCTGTTCTTTACTTCGCTCGAAGGCGCTAAGATCCGCGTTAAAGTAGGCAGTAACGCTGTCGAAGCCATTGCAGGAACTGGAGCCAGCATCGACTTATTAGGTTCCAGCCAATCTCTATCCGCAACAGCTACTGCCGGAGCTTCCATTTTCGCGAAGGATCTGCAGGTTAAAACTGCCTTTGCCAGGCTGAATGCCGGTGGAAAAATTGAAGTCAATGCGTCAGAATCGGCAGATGTGGAAACCAGGATGGGAGGGACCATTGAAGTGTATGGCAAACCTGCACAAACCAAACAGCGTAAAATTGCCGGAGGAAAGATAAATTTTCATTAATAATGTTTAATTTTCATTAATTTATCTCCTTAAAAATCGTCCGTGATTTGTAACTTTGCGCCATGTCAGAAAAAATAATCATTCTCGATTTTGGATCTCAGTATACGCAGTTAATTGCACGTCGCGTTAGAGAGCTTAACGTTTATTGTGAAATTCATCCCTTCAACAACCTTCCAGCATTTGATGATACGGTAAAAGGATTGATCTTTTCAGGTAGTCCTTATTCTGTTCGCCAGGAGGATGCACCTCAAATCGATTTCCAAGCCATCCAAGCGAAATACCCTTTATTGGGGGTTTGTTATGGTGCGCAATATATTGCGCAGAAATCTGGAGGAGATGTTTTACCATCAGAAATACGTGAGTATGGACGTGCTAACTTACAGTTCGTAGACCAAGAGAATGCATTATTAAAAGGTATCCCTACGCAATCCCAAGTATGGATGAGCCATGGCGATACCATCAAAGAAGTTCCAAGTAATTTCACCATCATTTCCAGTACCGATAAAGTGCGTGTTGCAGCTTACCATGTACAAGGAACGAATACCTACGGTATCCAATTCCATCCGGAAGTTACCCACTCTACAGATGGGCAGGTTTTATTGAAAAACTTTGTGATCGATATCTGTGGATGTCATCAGGATTGGACGCCAGATGCTTTCGTTGAAACTACCGTGCAGGAGTTGAAAGCGCAGTTAGGGGATGACCATGTAATCATGGCCCTTTCTGGAGGGGTAGATTCCACTGTAGCAGCGGTGTTGTTGCACCATGCAATCGGCAGTAAATTACACTGTTTCTTTGTAGACCACGGTTTGCTTCGGAAGGATGAGTACGAGCAGGTTTTGGCTTCCTACAAGAACATGGGATTGAACATCAAGGGTGTAAATGCAAAAGAATTATTCTTTTCTAGACTAGCAGGTGTATCAGAACCTGAACAAAAGCGTAAAATTATTGGCGCTTCCTTTATCGATGTGTTCGATGAGGCTGCCAAAGAAATACAAAAAGAACTTCCTGAAGGCGCAGAGGCAAAATGGTTGGGTCAGGGTACTATTTACCCCGATATCATTGAATCCATTTCTGTCAAAGGTCCTTCGGCAACCATCAAGTCTCACCACAATGTGGGTGGATTACCTGATTACATGAAATTAAAGGTTATTGAGCCTTTAAAAACACTTTTCAAAGATGAGGTTCGTCGAGTTGGTAAAACATTAGAAGTTGATCCGGCCATCCTTGGAAGACATCCTTTCCCAGGACCTGGACTAGCAATTCGAGTTTTAGGAGATATTACAGAAGAAAAGGTACGAATTTTGCAAGAGGCAGATGACATCTACATTCGCAATTTAAAAGAATCAGGATGGTACGATAAAGTTTGGCAAGCAGGAACAATTTTCTTGCCTGTACAATCAGTGGGCGTAATGGGCGATGAACGTACTTACGAACATGTTGTTGCCCTTCGAGCAGTAGGCTCTTTGGATGGCATGACAGCTGATTGGATTCATTTACCGTACGATTTGCTAGCTAAAATTTCAAATGAAATCATCAATCATGTCAAAGGAATCAACAGAGTCGTGTATGACATCAGTTCAAAACCACCAGCTACCATTGAGTGGGAATAAACTAAAAAATATTTCTAATCGTGCATTCACAGCAGTATGCCTTGGGGCAGTACTTGCTGTGAGTTCATGTACGCCAAAAACAACCGGTGTACTTCGTAATCCTACCGTCCACGGAGGTAATGTAGGATCAGAAACCACGAAACCGACCACCAAAGCGGAAGAAAAAAAGAAAGAAGAAGCCAAAAAAGCGGAATTAAGCCCTAACATTGCCTTATTACTTCCTTTCCAATTGGATAAAGTGGCAGGGCACAATGTGGTGGAAGCCGATGTGAAACGTTCGGCTTTAGCCTTGGACTTTTATCAAGGTTTTCAATTGGGCGTAAATGAAGCTTCCAAGAAAAATGGGAACATTAAAATAAATGTGATGGACTCCCAGGATTCGGAGATTCGCAATGTGACTTTGGCGGCAACGAAGGATGTAACGGAGGCGAGTTTAATCGTTGGTCCGGTATATCCAAAAGAGATCCGTTCTTTTGCTCGTGCGAATACCAACAAAAAAGTACTTCAGGTAAGTCCATTGGCCGCTTCGATGCCAACGGAATTCAATATCAGCAACCTGGTTTCCATTACGCCACCAATCCGCATCCACATGCGTGCCGTAGCGAATGAGATCAATGCGAAATATCGTGCAGGTGATGTGGTTATTGTTTTTGATGCGCGTGATAATGATCACCGTCAATTTATTGAAGGCTTCGATGCTGAGCTCAAGAAGCTCAATCCAAATATTATTATCAAGCATATCGCTTCCACTTCCCAATTGGGATCGGCGATGCCTGATGTGGGCTATGCCTTTGTGGTTTGCGGAACGACCGAAAGAACCCAACTGCGCTCTTTTGTAAGTACCTTGGATAATTTGGTAAGCAACGGAAACAGCATTAAGTTGTTTGGCCATCCACTTTGGGATAGGATCGATTTTAGTCCATACGATAATTTTTACCGCATGGATCCAACCATTACTTCCGAGAGCCATTTGAAAGTATGGAGTTCCGAGGTGCAGAATTTCCAAAGAAACTATAAAGCGCAGTTTAAAGTTGACCCTTCGGATTATGCCTATAAAGGTTATGATGCAGGACGCTTCTTTACGACGATGTTGAATAAATATGGCCAGGATTATGCCGAAAAAATTGTGGATGAAAAATACAATGGGATCTTTTCCAACTACCAATTCAGCTATAATCCGCAATGGGGCTATGTAAACCAGTCGGTAAATTTTAGGACCTATAGAAACGGTTCTTTTCAATAATTAGTTCATGCTGGAGTTTAATCCGAAACGAGTTCAGGGACAGGTTCGTAATTTTGAGAGATGCATGGCGTCTTACTCGTTTAATGAGCCTTTCTCTCGTTACCTGACACAATTCTATAAAAGTAATAAACAGATGGGTTCATCCGATAGACGGATGAATTCCAGGTATTGCTACCATTTTTTCCGTTTAGGAAAAGCCTTGAAGACATTAAGTCTGCAGGAGCGATTGGTGGTTGCCGAGTTTTTATGTGAAAGTGAAAGTGCCGTTGTGGCGTTGTTTCAACCAGATTGGATTTCCAGGATTACGGATGATCTTCCTAGTAAGATTACATTTATCAGCAGTATCTATGGGGATTTCCTAGCCAATGTCTTTCCATTGTTGGATGATCTTTCTCCAGCAATTAATAAAGAAGAATTTATCATTTCCCATTTTGTTCAACCTGATCTTTACATCCGACTTCAGAAGGGCAAAGAGGAGTTGGTTAGGAAGGAACTGGATCGTCAGGGTGTGGAGTATCAAGTTATTGCTCCTCAGACCTTGGCATTGGCCAATGGGACCAATCTACAGCAGTTCAGAAAGATTGAAGGGGCCTATGAGGTTCAGGATCTATCTTCCCAACAGACCTTAGAAGGGGTAGAAATTGCACCTAAAAGCGCTTGGTGGGATTGTTGTGCAGCTTCTGGTGGCAAATCCCTTTTGCTATTGGATAAGGAACCAGATATTAAATTAATGGTTTCGGATATTCGTTTGAGTATTCTTCGGAACCTGGATGAGCGCTTTGAAAGGGCAGGGGTGAAGACCTATTTCCGTAAAAAGATCTTGGATCTGAGTACACCGGTTGAAAACCTGATGTCCGGAGAGGCTTTTGATGGGATACTTTTGGATGCGCCATGCTCTGGTTCTGGAACCTGGGGAAGAACGCCTGAAATGCTTTCCAAAATTGAAAGGTCGGATATTGATGCTTATTCAGCTCTTCAAAAGAGTATAGCAAGTAATGTGATTCCTTATCTCAAAGTGGGTAAACCATTGATTTATATTACCTGTTCGGTGTATGCACAGGAAAATGAGGAAGTGGTGAATCAGTTGGCTGCCGAGTTTGGTATGGAGCTGGAAGAAATGCGGACCATTGCAGGGTATAATAAAAAAGCGGACTCCATGTTCGTTGCCCGCTTGAAAAAGTCTTCTTGATTGAATTCTTTATAATGCTGATTGCATTTCTTTTTTTTGGTTAAATTAAGGATCGATCAGAGTATTAATCACAGTTTAATGGGATAACCAAGACTGGGACTGTTGCTTTGCGAATCAAGGCTTCAGATACCGATCCGGAAAGGAAATGGTCAAATCCTGTTCGGCCATTGTTGCCTACGATTATTAAATCGGCAGTCCATTCTTTTGCCACACTAAGTATTTCATCCCTGATATCTCCCACACGGTTAAATGTAAAAGTTTCTTTTGCGTCCAGAAATTCATCTGCCACTCTGTTCAGATAGTCTTGGGATGCCTGTTGTTGGATCTCAGAAACTTCAGGAACAATGATGGGTTGCTGACCTAAAAGTGGGTCTACACCATAAGCAGTTGGGGATGTTGGTGGAACAACAGTAACCAATGCCAAGGATGGTTGGATGTTGGTGACGATCTGTTTGGTATAATCGATT
>DCOH01000048.1:119549-153984 GCA_002322865.1 Sphingobacterium sp. UBA1575
CTCGCAATGACGGTATGGTCGTCGCAATGACGGTATAGTCCTCGCAATGACGTTATGGTTGTCTCAATGAGGGTATGTTCCTCGCAAAGACGGCTTAAAACTTTATCAAATAATCGTTAAAACGACTTAAACATTAAATCTGAAGTGCATAATATCACCATCCTCAACGACATAAGTCTTACCTTCAACTGCCAATTTTCCGGCTTCTTTAACTGCTGCTTCCGATCCATAATTCACGAAATCTGCGTATTTAATCACTTCCGCGCGTATAAACCCTTTTTCAAAATCCGTATGAATCACACCTGCTGCTTGCGGCGCAGTAAATCCTCTTTCAATCGTCCATGCACGTACTTCCTGCACACCTGCTGTAAAATAAGTCGCCAAGTCCAACAACGAATAAGCTGCACGGATCAACTTATAAACACCAGATTCTTCCAGACCAAGATCTTCCAAGAACATCTTACGCTCTTCATAATCTTCTAACTGCGCAATCTCCGATTCAATCTGTGCAGAAATGATCAATACCTGCGCATTTTCATCCTTCACAGCTTCTTTAACACGCTCCACATAAGCATTTCCTGTATTTACGGAAGCTTCATCCACATTACATACATATAGCACCGGCTTGATGGTCAATAAGGTAAGATCCTCAATAAACTCAAAATCTTCTGCTGAAATAGGTGCAGTACGGGCAGATTTTCCAGCTTCCAAGTGCTCCTTCACCACAGAAAGGATCTCAAAAGTGCGTTTCGCATCTTTATCTCCACCTGTCTTCGCCATCTTCTCTACCTTTTGGATGCGCTTAACAACTGTATCCAAATCCTTCAATTGCAATTCGGTATCAATGATCTCCTTATCACGGATAGGATCTACCGAACCGTCCACGTGGATCACATTCCCATCGTCAAAACAACGTAAAACATGGATAATGGCATTCGTAGTACGGATATTTCCTAGGAACTGGTTCCCTAGACCCTCACCTTTAGAAGCACCCTTAACCAAACCAGCGATATCAACAATCTCAATATTGTTCGGAACAATACGTTGAGGATTTACCAATTCTGCTAATTTGTTCAAACGCTCATCCGGAACAGTGATCACACCCACATTCGGTTCAATTGTACAGAACGGAAAGTTTGCAGCCTGTGCTTTCGCATTGGATAAACAGTTAAATAAGGTTGACTTGCCCACATTTGGTAGGCCTACGATACCACATTGTAATGCCATAAGTAATTTATGTTAAAATTGCGACAAAGATAAGAAAATGAAGCCACAATTTAGAAGGTCATTTTACTATTCCGTAAACCAGACCTTTATTAAAATTTTACAAAATTTAACATTTCCAAGATTAATCCTTGGCGGTCATTTCAAAGTCATAGAATCAAAATAAAGCAGACCGAAAGGTCTTTTAAAATAAGACAGACCGTAGGGTCTTTAATGATAAGGAGGATATTATGAAAAAATTATTTTACGCAGCGTTATTTCTAGGAGCTTTCGTTTTTGCTAATCCGGCAAATGCCCAAATCAATGTAAGCTTCAATATTGGCGTACAACCTAATTGGGGTCCGGTTGGTTACGATTATGCCAGGTATTATTATATCCCCGAGATTGATGTGTATTACGATGTTTCCAACAGGTACTATCATTATTACGACGGTAGACGCTGGGCCAGACACAGATCTTTGCCAGGACGTTATGGACATGTAGATCTTTACCGCACCTATAAAGTGGTGATCAATGATTCCAATCCTTGGCGTAACCACCGCTCGTACTACGATCGTTATCATAGATACTCCAGGAATTATTCGCAGGTAAACCTAAGGGACGGCCGTGGAAATAATAAATATTATAAAGACCGCGAAAAGCATTACCGTAAAATGGATAAGGAACGTGATAAATACTATAAAAAAATGGACAAACATTATAGAAAACATAGAGGAAGAGATTAGTGTGTAAGTTTAATTGTAGGAAAGCCGCTTCTCAACGAGAGTTTTGAGGCGGTTTTTCTTTATGTTGTAGCGAAATAACCACTTTTTAAATCCTTGGATTTTCATGTTTTAGGTTGTATTGGATAATTCGTACTTTTGTGAAAATTAAACACACTCATTGGCTATGTTGAAGAAGTATTTTGCTGGTATAGTCGCCATATCTGTATTTACAACCCTGTTTTCCTGTCATAATATTATCGGCTCCACAAAAGATGATCCGCAAGATTCTGTAACTACAGATCAAGATGGAAAAGAGTTGATTGTACAAAAAGATACGGTTAAATTAATGGATATCTTAGACTCCTTAAACCGTGGAAAAATCAACTTCCCACCAATAGATTCTATCAATAAAATCGATCCCAAAGTAGCCAAACGTAAATTCAGGGATAGCATCTATCGCGAGCTGAATAAAAAAGAGAAGCATATCTACCTGACTTTTGATGATGGTCCTTTGATTGGTTCTCGCGCAATTGATTCTATCGCTACCTCCAAACATGCCAAAGTAAATGCATTTGTGGTCGGAAGACATGCCAATATGAGCAAACGCCTCAAGAATGACCTTCAACGGTATAAAGACAACCCTTTGGTGGAAGTCTATAACCACAGCTATACCCATGCAGCAAACCGTTTTCATGCCTTTTATTCCAATCCGGATATGGCCTATGCCGATTTTGCCAAGTGTGAAACCGATTTGGGTTTAACCCATAAGATTGTACGCATGCCGGGAAGAAACATCTGGTTGTTCGATGACACCAGGAGAATCGACCTTGCATCAGGCGGTCAGACAGCTGATTTATTGGGCATCAATGGGTATAAGATCTACGGATGGGATGTGGAATGGAAGATCAATGGGCTTTCTGGAAATCCTGTTCAGTCCGTGAATGAGATCTATACGCGTATAAAAAATATGTTGGGCAATAAATCAACCTTAAAACCCAATAATGTGGTGTTGCTGATGCATGATGATATGTTCCAAAATGTGAAAGGACAGCATTTGCTCACCAGTTTGATCGATAGTTTGAAACAACATAAGGACTATAAGTTTGAATTTATGAGCAATTACCCGGTAAAATACTAGGTTTTTTTTCCTTGTTTAAACTTTTGTGGTCAATTTAGGTTTATTGAGATATGACCATCAAACAACTGTTCAAAAAGATTCTTCCGTTTGCCAAACCGTATAAGAACCTCATTTTTTATACCCTCTTATTAACGGTAGTTGGATCGTTTGCTGCACAGGTAAATGCCTTTATCCTTAAATATACCGTCGATAGCATCAGTGAGCTTCTGGTAAATAAAACCCCACTCCGACAGGGATTATCCTTACTCGGCGTCATATCCGCCATCCTTCTAGGAAAGGAAATCATCTATTCCATCGTGCAATTCGGTCAGAAGTTCTACGGAGAGAAATTGCGGATCATGATTGCGCGCGACTTTTCCCAAGCTATCGTCAATAAAATCCTGACCTATAAAATGGCTTTCTACACCTCCAGCATCAATGAATCCGGAAAGCTACAGACCCGTATCGATGCTGGAATCAGCTCCCTAACCAGATTGGTCCAAAACTTTTTCATCGATATCATGCCTTTGTTCGCCAATGCGATTGTGGCTTTGGTCTGTATGTTCTTGGCCAATTTCTATGTGGGTTTGGTGGGCCTTTTTATCATCCCCATCTATTTCTATGTTTCCCAAATGCAGGCCAACCGCCTATCAGGCTTTCGGAGGAACATGCGGAAATATCGGGAAAACAAAAGTAACCAGATCATCAACCTGATCGATTCCATTACTGTTANNAATCCTTCGTTAGGGAGGATATCGAAGCAGAAAGGCACAAGGAGATCCAATATGAAATGACGGAGAACCAGATGGCGACCCGTAAGACCAGCTTCCTGTTTGATAGCATCAAAGGATTTGTCGAGCAGATCGGTGTGGTTATCGTGATCATCCTAACGGCATATTTTGTATTGAACGAGCAGATGTCCATCGGAGCCATCATGTTCCATATCATGTTGTTCAACAACGTATCAGCACCGATCAGGCAGTTGCACCGGATTTATGATGAGGTCAATGATGCCTTGATCTATTCCGAGAGCTTTTTCGAGATCTTGGAAGATGAAGGCCAAAAGGAACCCTCCGGAAATTATAAACCTGCCCATATCCGTGGGTTGATCGAGATTAAGGATGTCACCTTCTCTTATCCGAATGGGCATCAGGCCTTAACAGATGTCAACATGACCATACAGCCGAACCAAAATACCGCGCTGGTAGGTTTATCAGGTGCTGGAAAGAGAGCCATCATCAACCTTTTGGATAAATTCTATGAGCCGTCCTCCGGACAGATCCTGTTGGATGGGGTCGATCTTAAAGAATATGATACCGATTTTTTAAGGGAAAATGTAGGCTTGGTCTTGCAACGAAACCACATTTTCAAAGGCAGTATAGCCGACAATATCCGCTATGGAAAAACAGAAGCCAGTTTTGAAGAAGTTCAGGAAGCCGCAAAAAAGGCCTATATTCATCAGCAGATCCTGGAATTGCCAAATGGTTACGATTCAGAAGCACATTTGTTATCAGGTGGGCAGCAGCAACGAATTGCCATCGCCCGGATGTTCCTTAAAAATCCCCCGATCATCTTTTTGGATGAACCTACGGCTAATCTGGATGCCATTGCCACCGAGCAGATCAAGAACAGTTTGGATGCGATCAAGGTCGGTCGAACAGTGATCATTGTTTCCCATAGTATTTCGCAGATCATTGATTCCGAGCATATCATCGTGATGGAAAAGGGTAGGGTTGTGGAAGATGGAACGCATGAGGAACTGTTCGATCAGCATGGAACCTACCATCAGATATTCAGTGCGATGGCCAATAGCTTGAACATCCATAAGATCACGGAGTCCATGAAAGAGGACTAGCAAGATATTTTACAGCATAAAATTAATTTTAGGCGTGTTTTTTGTGTAACAACAAAAAGATTGTTAGACGGAAATTTATATGCTATACCCACTATTAAAATCCTATGTTAAGTTTGGATTGAACTGGTATGTCACAGAATGGCAGATCAAGAACCTGGAATTCGTCGACCAGAAGAATCCGGCATTGCTAGTATCCAATCATCCCAATTCCTTTTTTGATGCCTTGGTCATTGCTGTACATTCGCCAGCAGAAATCCTTTTTTTGGCACGTGGGGATGCCTTTAAAAAACCGATCGCCAATTGGGCTTTGCGTACCTTCTTTATGCTGCCTATCTATAAAAAGAATGATGATGAGCAAGCGGATATCATGAATGCTTTTACCATGGATGAATGTGTGAAGGAATTGAGCAAGGGTAACAAGATCCTGATCTTTCCGGAAGGCGTATCCCGCAATCAATTGACTTTGCAACCCTTTATGTTCAAAGGCATGACCATGTTGATCGAAAGGGCCATCCAGCGGGATATTCCCCTGCAGATTCAGCCTTACGCATTGGGTTATAGTTCCTTTGATGAAGTGCCAAAAGCGGTGTCCATTGAAGGCATGTCGCCAATCGACTCCACCAATTACCTTTCCGGACCTAACCAGGTGGAAACCGAGAAAATTTTGATGGATCTTCGGGAGAAGCTGGAATTTAACCTGACAGGTGAATTCTTGACGCCCAATCAAGCTAAGCAACAGAAAGAATGGATGAAAATTCCTGCCCAGATCGGGTTTTATACCCATAATTGGTTTTATCAATTGGTGAAAAAAGAGATCAAGAAAAAGACGGAAGGCAGCATATTTTATGATTCGCTTCTTTTTGGGGTATTGCTGTTCGCCTATCCGATCTTGATTTTCTTGTTGAGCATCATCCTGGGAAATATCTTCAATTTCACCACAGGTTTTCTGTTCTTTATCCTAATGCCGATATTTTCTTACTGCTGGGTGAATTACAGCCCCATAAAAAAACAAGAATATGTACCGGAAGGAAGAGGGAATGCCCTTAGGAAATAGCCTTTTTACCTGGTCTTAATTTTTGCATCAGTTTCTTGCCGAATTTAAAAGCCAAGTACAGCAGGAAAAGCACGATGATAATTGCAAGTATGGGCAGAAAAACGGCGAAAATACTCATGATGGTGGAGAATATCGTCTCTATGGTAGAAATCAATGGATTGGCGATTCCTGCGGTTGTTCCAGTAGATGCAGCACGGGTTCCGGCCAAGGCCGAACTGATAGTAGCTGCCGTTCCACCGCCGGCGATAATGGCCAAGGCCCATTGGGTCCAGGCGTTCAATTCCGTAAACTGGGAAGCTACCAATAGCGAGCCGGCTACTGTGGCCAATGGAACAGAGATACTGTCCAATGCGTTGTCGACATAAGGGATATAATAGGCAAGAATTTCGATCAAAGTGGCGAGTCCAGTGGCAATCACTGCAGGTAGACCTCCGATCCATGCATAGGCATCATTCACTGGGATCCAGCCCATGAAAGTTCCCAGACTGATGAAAAAGATGGGTAGAAATATCCGGAAGCCAGTTGCAGCGGCCAAGCCAACACCAACAAACAGCGATAATATATAGGGAATGTATTCGGTCATAAATGGATTTTTGATTTTCTACATCAAAAATCCATCCAATTCTCTTTTAAAATGGAGCTTCCAGGTATCCTTTTATATTAACCTTCCAGGTATCCTTTTAAATGATCCTTCTTAAACTATCCTTCCAGTTCCATGATCTCTTCCGCTAGATTCTCCCAATCGGCTTGGAGTTTATCAAAGCTTGCTTTCTCGGAATTATAACGACGGGTATGCTCCTGCAATTTAACAGCATCGCTGTAAACTTCTTCTTTGGCCAGTTCCACCTCCAAATCCTTCACCAAGATTTCCTGTTGTGCTATCTTTTCCTCTAAAGCAGCCAATTCCTTGTTCTTTTTCTGCAATAAACGCTTGTTATCTTCAGTAGGCGCAGGCTTTACTTTCTTCGGCTCTTCTTTCACTTTCTTTGCTGCAGGTTCTTCGGTTTTCACGACCCGCTTAGCAGACCAAGCTTCATATTCCTGATAGGTTCCCGGATATTCCTTGATCTTCTTGTCCTCGATATACCAGATTTTATTCGCAACATTTTCCAGGAAATAACGGTCGTGGGAAACCACAATGAACGTTCCTTCGTATTGTTGCAACGCTTCGATCAGGATGTTTACCGAAGCCATATCCAAGTGGTTGGTCGGCTCATCCAGCACCAGGAAGTTCGCATCTGCGGTTAGGGCTTTTGCCAAGGCCACCCTGGATTTTTCACCTCCAGAAAGCACCTTGATCTTCTTGAACACATCATCGCCCGTAAAAAGGAAACAACCTAAAATGGAACGCAATTCCGTTTCGGTATGTTTTGGCGCAAAGGCCACCAGTTCTTGTAGGATGCTGTTTTCCAAGTGCAGGGCCTCTAATTGATGCTGCGCAAAAAAGGTCTGCGAAACATTGTGCCCCTTGGTGGAAGTACCTTCATAATCGTTGTCCGCATCGGCTACAATCCGTAATAAGGTGGATTTACCTTTACCATTGGCACCGATCAAAGCAATCTTGTCGCCTTTTTCGATCAGCGCATCGGTATTCTTTAGGATCTCCAGATTAGGATATGATTTGGAAATGTTTTCCATGGTCACGACATGCCTACCTGAGGGTTTGGAAAACTTAAAGCTGAAGTTTACTTCTGGGTTGTCATCATCCACCTCGTCCACCTTCTCCATCCGATCCAAGGCTTTGATCCGCGATTGAACCATTTTCGCCTTACTGGCTTTTGAACGAAAGCGCTCGATCAAACGCTCTTCCTGCTTGATCTTGCCCTGTTGGTTTTTGAACTGATTGCTCTGAATCTCTTCCCGCATGGATTTCTCTTCCAGGTAGAACGTGTAGTTCCCCGCATAGATGGTCAGTTTTCCTTTTCGGGATTCCACGGTTTTATTGATGATCCTATCCAAGAAATAACGGTCGTGGGATACAATAACGATTGCCCCCTCGAAAGCCTGCAGGTAAGTTTCCAGCCATTTGATGGACGGAAGGTCCAAGTGGTTGGTAGGCTCATCCAGTAATAGGATATCAGGAGTTTGTAAAAGGATTCGGGCAAGCATCACGCGCATCCGCCAACCTCCAGAAAAGGTAGCCAATGGACGTTTCTGTTCCTCTTCCGAAAATCCAAGTCCGGCAAGGATCTCATGGGCGCGAAATTCAATGCTATACCCATCCAAAGCCTCAAATTCCATCTGTTTATCACTCAGTTTATTGAGGATATCATCGGAATAATCGGTCTCTAGTTTTTGCAATAACTTTTCGATTTCGGTGTGCAGCTGGTTCTGGCGCTCGAAGGCTTCCATGGCAACATGCAGGATGCTCTTATCGGAGTGGTAAGACAGAAGATCCTGGTTCAGATAACCGATCTTCAGGTCCTTGGCCATGGAAATGCTACCACTGGTCGGCGCATAATCGCCCACGATGAGTTTCAGCAAGGTTGATTTTCCAGCCCCATTGGCACCGATTAAACCGGCTTTGTCTCCCGGTTTGATGTGCCAATTTGCTTCATCATACAATGCACGTGCTCCAATTTCGAATGTTAAGTTATTTATAGATATCATTTCGGATGCAAAAGTAATGAATATTTCTCCATCTTTGGCTACATTTGCAGGTATGTATAAGCTCGTAAAACCATTTTTCTTTTCAATGAACCCGGAGAAGGCGCATCATACAGTGACCGGAGGGCTTCATGTATTCAATAAAATCTGGGGATCTAAAGCCTTGTTGAAATCGCTTTACAGCGTGGAAGATCCGCGATTGGAGACCAAAGTATTCGGATTGACCTTCAAGAACCCGGTGGGATTGGCTGCAGGATTCGATAAGAATGCGGAGTATATTGAAGACATGTCGAAGTTGGGGTTTGGTTTTATTGAGATCGGGACGGTTACTCCAAAGCCACAGCCGGGAAATGATAAACCGCGGATGTTCCGATTGGTGAATGATTCGGCTTTGATCAATAGGATGGGTTTCAATAATCAGGGCGCAGATGTGGCGGCAGAACGGTTGAAGCATCTGAAGGATCGGAATGGGCTTATTATTGGGGGGAATATCGGGAAGAATAAAGTAACGCCAAACGAAGAGGCGGTCAATGATTATATCTATTGTTTCCATGCGCTGTATGAGCATGTGGATTATTTTGTGGTGAATGTAAGTTCGCCAAATACGCCTGGATTACGAGATTTGCAGGAGAAAGAACCATTGAAACATATTCTGAATACCTTGCAACAATTGAATACGGAGAAGGCTTCGCAGAAACCGATTCTGTTGAAGATTGCACCGGATTTGACGGATTCGCAGTTGGATGATATTGTGGAGATTGTGATGGATACGAAGATTGCAGGGGTGATTGCTACGAATACGACAATTTCTAGGGAAGGGTTAAGAAGTGATGCGGAATTGGTTAAAGAGGCTGGGGGAGTGAGTGGTGCGCCATTGACGAAACGTTCTACGGAGGTGATTAGGTATTTGTCGCAGAAGTCTGGGAAGGCTTTTCCGATTATTGGGGTAGGAGGTATTCATTCCGCGCAGGATGCGTTGGATAAATTGGATGCCGGAGCGTGTTTGGTTCAGGTGTATACCGGGTTTATTTATGAAGGACCTGGATTGGTAGGAGATATTTGTAAAGGGATTTTGAAGAGACGAGGATAGGGAGTGCGTCATTGCTTCGTGCCTCGCAATGNNGCCACATAAACTTACCCGTATCTTCCACCTTCGTGTCACTTTCCTGATAAACACCCGTATAACTAAATGTCTCATCTTTATTCAGCACGATGGTCGTTTCAATACCAGGACAATCCGCACAAGGAACAACCCCTTTATAATTCCCATTCCAATCCACCGAGTTCTGTGAATTATGTGCTTTATCCACCTGAGCTGCCGCTGATGTATCTGTTGCTACCATTTCCGAAGTATCCTTCGTTTCAAATTGCTTATTGTTGTTTGAGGTACATGCGCTAAAAGAAATCAACGCAATCGCACCCATTGCCAAAAATGTGTTTCTCATACTTTTATTAAAAGTTTACCTAATTTACTAAAATTCTTCGATTAACGTGTAATATATAGTAGTTTGTTACATTATTTTTCTTATAGTATAATGAAAAAGCCACAAAACAACAATTCTTAGACTTTTAAATTAGTTATTAGTTCAAAATTGTAAAATTATCGATATAAACTCTTTTATTAATCAATTGTAACAAAGATTATGAAACTTAAAAAATATAAAAAATGTAATGATTACTTAACAAAGAGAAAAAAACTGCCTGGTGCAATCTGGTTAAGGATCAGATCTTTAGCAGTTTTTGCGGATCAAAGGCATGGTTCAATGGGCCATNNTAGCTTGATGGGTATAAAAAATTCCCTTTTCACATGCCGTTTCCAAATCTTCGCCCAAAGCTAAATAACTGGCTATGGCCGATGAAAGCGTGCAACCCGTACCATGTGTATTCCGACTATCTATCCTTTGCGTTTCAAAAACCTTCAGATCCTTATCCCTTTGTACCAAGATACTGCTAAGAACATCCGCATCCAGATGACCACCTTTCAACAGCACCGCTTTAGTACCCAAATCCAAGGCCGCAACCGCTATCCTTTCCATGTCGGACAGCTCCTTAACCGTTTCACCCAACAAAAAGGAGATTTCAGGAAGGTTCGGAGTCAATAGATCCACTAAAGGAAAAAGATCCTGCTTTACACGCATCAAACAATCTTCCTCCATAAGCCTATGCCCACTACTGCTGATCATCACCGGGTCCATCAGCACTTTCCCCCGATAATCCCGTAAAAATCCCGCTAAGAAAGCAACATCTTCTGCCTGATATAACATCCCGATTTTTATCACATCCGGATAGCAATCTTCAAATATGGAAATAAGCTGTTGTTGGAAAATAGCAGGGGGCAGGGCGAAGACCGATTTCACCCCTTGGCTATTCTGTATGGGTAAAGCCGATAGGACATTGACGGCATAACAGCCCAAAGATCCGATGGTTTTATTGTCGGCCTGTATGCCGGCACCTGCGGAGCCGTCAAAGCCTGCAATGCTCAATACCATAGGAACCCGGAAGCTGGTCTTCTCCTTCATGCTCCCAAAGATATTAAACTTTCATCAACTCTTTTAACCCTAACAGCCCATCACGATCCCTTTCGGCTAAAGTTTTTGTAACTTCTTAATAGGCTTGATTTGTTTTTATCCCGAATTTGCTACCTTTAAAAACCTTTTTTAAAACATACGATTAAAACAAAAACAGCAGACAGAATTAAAATATTGATCGTATTATATGCATAACAAACATTCAAAGATGTACTGGGCATTGGCAATCTCCTTGCTTTTTGCTGGTCCATCCATGGCGAAGACATTTCCTGAGCCTATTGCCCAGCATTTCCAACAGCAGGATAGCGTGTCGGTGGTTTCCATCAGTAAGATAAACCCAACCACGGTAGAGCTATTATTATCCAATAAGCAGCGTATTGCCTTGGATTTTTATGGGAACAACATCTTTCGGATCTTCCAGGACAACCATGGCGGAATCCTTCGCGATCCGCAGGCAAAACCTGAAGCCCAGATCCTGGTCGATAATCCTAGGAAATCCGTGAACCAACTCCAAGTGGGATCCAATGCCAACCTGGCCAGCATCGAAACAGCAGAATTGAAGATTGAGGTCGATAAAAAAACAACCACCTTTAAAGTTTATAATAAAAAGAACAACCAATTGGTCTTGGAATCCCTTGCCGCTTTCGCCTTCGATAAGAAGCAAGTGGTCTTGAAATTCAAGGAAAACCCGGATGAGTATTTTTATGGGGGTGGGGTGCAGAACGGCAGGTTCTCCCATAAAGGGAAGGCCATTCTGATCGAAAACACCAACAGCTGGACCGATGGTGGAGTTGCTTCGCCAACACCTTTCTATTGGTCGACCAAAGGCTATGGCTTTATGTGGTACACCTTCAAAAAGGGAAAATACGATTTCGGGAACAAGGAGAAAGCCGTTGTCAACCTATCCCATGAAACCAATTACCTGGATGCCTTCATCACGGTGAGTGATTCGCCGATCGGTCTATTGAACGATTTCTACCAATTGACCGGGCATCCGGTCTTGATTCCGAAGTTTGGATTCTACCAAGGGCATCTGAATGCCTATAACCGAGACTTTTGGAAGGAAGATGAAAAAGGGATTCTTTTTGAAGATGGTAAACGATATAAGGAGAGTTCCAAGAATGAGGGCGGAACAAAAGAGTCTCTGAATGGAGAAAAGAACAATTATCAATTTTCTGCGCGAGCGGTGATTGATCGCTATAAGAACCACGATATGCCATTGGGTTGGGTACTTCCGAACGATGGTTATGGAGCGGGCTATGGGCAGACCGAAACCTTGGATGGCAATATCCAAAACCTGAAGGAATTTGGGGATTATGCACGTCAGCATGGGGTGGAGATCGGTCTTTGGACGCAATCGGATCTACATCCAAAGGATTCCATTGGGGCCTTATTGCAGCGTGATATCGTGAAAGAGGTGCGCGATGCCGGTGTTCGTGTCCTGAAAACGGATGTGGCCTGGGTTGGAGCAGGTTATTCCTTCGGATTGAACGGCGTGGCCGATGTGGGGCATATCATGCCTTATTATGGCAATGATGCACGACCATTTATCATCTCCTTGGATGGCTGGGCAGGAACCCAACGCTATGCCGGAATCTGGTCTGGAGACCAGACAGGTGGGGTTTGGGAATATATTCGCTTCCATATTCCAACCTATATTGGTTCCGGTTTGTCCGGACAGCCGAATATTACTTCGGATATGGATGGTATCTTTGGCGGGAAGAATAAAACCGTCAATACCCGCGATTTCCAATGGAAAACATTCACTCCAATGGAACTGAATATGGACGGTTGGGGTTCCAATGAGAAATATCCGCATGCCTTGGGCGAACCGGTAGCTTCCATCAATAGGCATTACCTGAAATGGAAATCGGAACTTATGCCTTATGCGTATAGCATTGCCAAAGAAGCTTTGGACGGAAAGCCCATGATACGCGCCATGTTCCTGGATTATCCTAATCCATATACCTTAGGAACATCTACCCAATATCAATTCCTTTACGGGCCAAGTATTTTGGTGGCTCCGATCTATCAGGAGACCAAGGCCGATACCTTGGGGAATGATATCCGCAACGGGATTTACCTGCCGGAAGGGGAATGGGTGGATTATTTCTCCGGTGAAACGTTTGCAGGGAACAGAATCGTGAACAATTACCAGGCGCCGATCTGGAAATTGCCTGTTTTTGTAAAACGTGGTGCCATTTTACCATTGACAAACCCGAACAATAATGTCAAGGAGATCAAGAAAGATCATCGGATCTATGAGGTCTATCCATTCGGCAAAACCATTTTCAACGAGTACGATGATGATGGGGCAACGCAGGCCTATCTGTATGGGCAAGGAGTGACCACCTGTATCGATTCGGAGTTGGATGATAAGGGCAAGGCCAAGATCACAGTACACCCGACGGTTGGTGAATATCCGGACTTTGTTGCAGAGAGATCCACGGAATTTAGGATCAATGCTACGGCTAAACCGAAAAGGGTATCGGCCTTTATTGGCAAGAAAAGGGTGAAATTAACGGAAGTGAACAGCTTGGAAGATTTCAATAGCGGTACGAATGTTTATTTTTATGAGGAGCGTCCGAATCTTAATCAATTTGCGACCAAAGGAAGTGAATTTGAAAAAGTGGCCATCATCAAGAATCCATTGATCCATGTGAAAGTGGAGAAGGTGAATACGCAAGAGGAGGCAGTTTCTACAGAGATCCAAGGGTATGAATATCAACCTACGAATACTTTCCTGAAATCTACCGGTACAGTTGCTGCCCCAGCCAATGTGCAGATCAGCGAGGCAAATACGAAAGCCTATACGCTTAGCCCAACCTGGGATAAAGTAAATAATGCGGACTATTACGAAATCAGTTTCCAGGATATGTTGTATTCGCATATTCAGGATAGTACCTTGTTGTTCGATGGACTGAAAGCAGAGACGGATTATCAATTTAAGATCCGTTCGGTAAATAAGGATGGAGTTTCGGATTGGAAGGATTTCCAGAAGAAAACCAAAGCGAATCCATTGCAATTTGCGATTACGGGTATAACGGCAAGTACTTCTGTGCCTAACCAGGGTTCAGAAGGGGTGAACAGGTTATTCGACTTTGATGAGGGGAACATGTGGCATACCAAGTGGGGGCAGAAAGCGGTTCCGTTTGATATGATCATTGATCTGAACTCCTTTAATCAATTAGATAAGTTCCATTATCTGCCGAGATCTGGCCGTGGAAATGGAATCCTGTTGAAAGGAAAAGTGTATTACAGTTCGGATAAGAAGAATTGGAAGGAAGCAGGGGATATCAACTGGGAAAACAATGATAGCGAAAAGCAGTTTATGTTCTCGGAAAAACCGAATGCAAGGTTTATCAAATTGGCAATCAGCGATGCGGTTGGCGGATTTGGGTCCGGTAGGGAATTGTATGTGTTCAAAGTTCCTGGAACGGAGAGTTACCGTCCGGGAGATATCAATAATGACCGTTTGATCGATCGGAATGATTTGACTTCTTATCTTAACTATACAGGTCTGAGACAAGGCGATGCGGATTTTGAAGGTTATGTGAGTAATGGGGATATCAATAAGAACGGTTTGATCGATGCTTATGATATTTCGAATGTAGCAACGCGTTTAGATGGGGGAGTGGAAATTGATTCGGATGAGAAATTAGGTGGTGCTATTAGTATCAGTACGGATAAGGTGAATTATGGTAAGGATGAGATCGTGGAAATCCATGTGAAAGGGAATAAGCTTGTTGGGGTTAATGCGTTGAGCTTTGCACTGCCTTATAGTCCGCAGGATTATGAGTTTGTGGGGATCGAGAATATGCTGGTGAAGCAGATGGATAATATGACGAATGATCGATTGCATACGAATGGTCAGAAGGCGTTATATCCGACCTTTGTGAATGTTGGAAATCAGGAGACGTTAAAGGTGGATGCTGGGGATATTTTTGTTATAAAACTGAAAGCCAAACGTGCGGTGAAATTTAATTTGAAGGTGGTTGATGGGATATTAGTGGATAAGGGCTTGGATAGTGTGAGGTTTTAGTTTGTAGATGATAGATGATAGATGATAGACGATAGACCATACGTCATTGTTAGCCATACGTCATTGCGAGGAANNAGATTGCTTCGTCGTACCTCCTTGCAATGACGAAAAACTCCTCGCAATGACGAAATCCCCTCGCAATGATGTGATAGTTTCTCCTCTAAAAAAAGAGAAACTACCTTTAAAAAGTATAACCTAAACTCAAATGCGGAAAATACGGCATAAAGAAACCTTTACCAAAGGCAGGGGTAAAACCTGCGCGGAAATTAAATCCGCCATCTACCGGTTGTAGGCGATAACCGAAAGTTAAATTTCCAACCACACTTGAATTGTTTTCTTCAATAAATAACACCTCATTGTTCGGATCATTCTGATCATCCCAAGAAACATTATAGTAAGTAGCACCTACACCCATCTCAAAATAATGTTTATTCTTGCCTAAAAGGTAATTTACTCCTACAGGCAATGTAAAAATCCCCGCATCATCAATATTCATATAACTGATACCCACACGCCCACCTAAACCATTACGGGTGTTTTGAAAACGGGTATCGTAGTTTAGCGAATAAGTAACACCAGGACCTAAAATTTCGAAATAAATAGTTTGGGCTCTTTTACCCACTTCATGGGTGTTTGGATTCTGAGCAAAGGCCATACTGCTCAAACAAAGAGCAGCTAAGGCTAAGGTAATTGATTTTAGTTTCATAATGTACGATTAATAGATGGTACAATGTTAATAAAAAAATGGAAATAAAGGGTTATTTTATTTCCTTTAAGTGGTATTATATTTAACTTGTTGTTTAAACAATTGTTGTAGGTTCTTTTTAAAGTAAAACGATCGCATGGCAGAGATAAAAACTTATAGCAGCTATAAAAACAACTTATCAGCTTTACAAACGTATGATATCAAAAAAATGAGACAGTCAAGCACCTTATATGTTAAATTCGAACAAAAAACAAGGTTAATGCAACCTTAAAGCATGTTTTAATATGCAGACCATAGGAAAAGCATACTTTCACATTACTTTAACTATGGTTTCAGACCGAAGCCAACCCGAAAAAATAAAGGGCTACCCATATCGGATAGCCCTTCTTTTTAGTTTTGAATGATATTAATCAGCTAATGGTAGATATTGTCGATCAGCCAATTCTAAATCATTAATTAGCTAAAATAAATTGTACTTCTGCTTGGAACTTCACCTCATCACTTACCATCACACCACCAGTTTCCAAAGCTGCATTCCAAGTCAAACCGAAATCATTTCTATTGATCTTTCCAGTTACGGTGTAACCCGCTTTTTGGTTACCCCAAGGATCTTGGCTTGTTCCACCGAATTCCACATCAAATGTTACGGATTTGGTGTTTCCTTTGATGGTCAAATCACCAGTTAATTTGTATTCTTCTTCATCTTCTTTCACGATTTTCGTAGAAACGAAAGTGATGGAAGGGTGGGAAGCAGCACCGAAAAAATCTTCACTTTTTAAGTGTTGATCACGTTGTTCGTTGTTGGTGCTTACGGAATCCGTTTTGATGTCTACTGAAATTTTTGCGTTTTCAAGTCCTTCACCATCGTTTTCCACTTGAATGTCGAAGTTGGTGAACTGACCTTTAACGGTAGAGATCATCATGTGTCTTACTTTAAATTCAATTTCACTGTGTGCTGGGTCTAAGTTCCAAGTTGCCATAATATTTTCTTTTTTTAAATAATATAAATAATATTCTATTGATTTTGTTTGTTGCAACAAAGATAGGGCAGTAAAAAAAGCTGCACATTGATGTATGTTAAGAAATGAGGATTCAATTCTTTGGGTTTTAATTCTTTTTCAATAGAACCATGGTATTATTATGAAATTCCAATTTCCAATTGGGGTACTAATTAAATAATTTTTAAAGAATTAGAAATTATTTGGTTGATAATGAAAGGATGACAGAAATATTACGGTTAAATTCTGTTAAAGCTATTTGAGAATTAATTTCTCGCTGTATATTTGAGCCGAAATGAAATACCTTATCGCGAGCATATTATTTTTAGGTTTCCTGCTTATCCGAAGCGGGAATAGCCATGAGGTATTGTCCCATAACCACCGACCTAGTATCAGTTTTATGGAGAAGGGGAATTCCAATGGCATGCATAGCTCGGATTCTCCCATCATTATGGGTCAAGATGCAGAGGATTTCCAATTATGGAAAGACTATCACCTGCAAATGGCTTTCTTTGCCGGATTGATCTGTTTTTATTTTTTGAGGGTTTTGCCGGAAGATCTTCGCTCGGAGGTTCCTGGTAAGTTTGAATTTCATAAAACCCTACCCATTTTTATTTCTCAACGTTCGTTGAGGATTTAGCATCTTTTTTAGGAGGCGAGTATATCGCTGGTGATGGAGTGAAGTGAAATCTTTTCGTAGAGGAAACCTTTTCGTAAAGATGGAATGTAGCTTTATTGGCTTTGTATGACTTTGAGTGACTTTGTATGACTTTGAATGGCTTTTTATGGCTATGAATAGTCTATGGTAGGTTTTTGTTAAGTCTTTGTTAAGTCTTTGGACTTTGTGTAGCTAGCAAATGTCATGCTGAGCAGCGTCGAAGCATCTGTTCGTGTAGTAAGCGTACAGATCCTTCGACTCCGCTCAGGATGACAAGGAGACTCCGCTCAAGATGACATACAAAAATCCTCACTCACCTCCTAAAAATCCCACAGCAAAAAATCCAAAAATCCAAAAATCCAAAAATCNNAAATCCAAAAATCCAAAAATCAAATAACAATCAATATCAAATCAAAATCAATTTCAAATCACATGAACAAAGTTTTAGTGTTTTTGGGGCTTTTCGGTACCCTCACACAGTTTGCATGCCACCACGAAAAAGAAGAGAAAGCGGAAGAAGTGAAATACACCGTCACCTCTCCCGAAGAAATCGACACCTCTTTTACCAAAGAGTATGTCTCCCAGATTAAATCCATCCGGAACATCGAGCTCCGGGCCATGGAAAAAGGTTACTTGGAACAGATCCTTGTTGATGAAGGACAGTTTGTCCGCAAGGGACAGCTCCTGTTCCGCATTATGCCAAGGATGTACCAAGCCGAATTGGCCAAGGCCGAGGCGGAAGTAAAAGTAGCGCAGATCGAAGTGGAGAATTCCAAGAACCTGGCCGATAAGGAGATTGTTTCCATGAACGAATTGGCGATGGCCAAGGCGAAATTGGAACAGGCAAAAGCCACTTCTGCCATTGCGCGATTACACCTACAATTCACCGAAGTGCGGGCACCGTTTGATGGACGCATTGACCGTATCCCTTTAAAATTAGGAAGCTTGGTGGATGAAGGTGAACTGTTGACCAGCCTATCGGGNNCCTATCGGATAACAGCCAAATGTTCGCCTATTTCAATGTCTCGGAACCCGAATATTTGGATTATCAAGCGAATATCGCCAACAGAGGCGATAACCATGTTAAGCTGCTCCTAGCGAACAATGAACTGTTGGACGCAACGGGAATCGTAGAAACGATCGAGGGCGAATTTGATAATGAAACCGGAAATATTGCATTCCGTGCCAGGTTTGCTAATCCGAAAAGCCTACTTCGGAATGGGGAAACCGGAAAGGTGCAGATGACCGTTCCGATGAAACATGCGCTGTTGATCCCTCAAAAAGCTACCTATGAAATCCAGGACAAGAAATATGTTTACCTCGTGGATAAGGAAGGAAAAGTGAGTTCCAAAATGATTCAGATTGGTGCTACATTACCCGATATTTATGTGGTATCAGGAGGGCTATCCAGCAACGATAAGATCCTTTTAGAGGGTATACAGAAAGTAAAAGATGATGATAAGATCAAGTACAGCTTTGTAGCACCTAAAGATGCGATCGGCAACTTGAAAATGAAAACGGAATAACCTTAACCCACAGAAACATGTTTAATCGTTTTATAAATAGACCGGTACTATCCATCGTCATCTCCCTGATCATTGTATTTCTGGGTTTATTGGCGATGTCCCAATTGCCTGTTACCCAGTTTCCATCGATCTCGCCGCCAAAAGTGAACATCACAGCGGAATATCCGGGAGCGAACAATGAGTTGATGATCAAATCGGTGATCATCCCCTTGGAGCGGGCCATCAATGGGGTACCTGGCATGAAATATATGGCTTCGGATGCCGGAAATGATGGTGAAGCCACCATACAGGTGGTATTTGAATTGGGGACCGACCCGAACCAGGCTTCCCTCAATGTGCAGAATAGGGTGGCTTCCGTAGTGAATAAGCTGCCACCGATCGTCGTTCGTGAAGGGGTGAAGATCACCCGTGAAGAGTCCAATATGTTGATGTACATCAACCTGTATTCAGATGAAAAAAATCTGGATGGAAACTTCATGTACAATTTCGCGGATATCAATATTATTTCCGAATTGCGCCGTGTTCCAGGTGTCGGCGTAGCCGATATCCTGGGTAATAGGGCCTATGCGATGCGGATCTGGCTGAAGCCTGATCGGATGACCGCCTATAAGATTTCTGCGGAAGAAGTGATGAAAGCTTTGGAAGAACAGAGTTTGGAAGCTTCTCCAGGTCGTACCGGTGAATCCTCCGGTATCAAGTCCCAATCTTTTGAATACATCCTTAAATATCCGGGCCGTTATACCACAGAAGCCGAATATGGGAATATTGTGCTGCGGGCAAGTGCGAATGGGGAAATGCTCCGGTTGAAGGATGTGGCAGATATTCATTTTGGTTCTGCCATGTACGATATCTACTCGACCTTGGATGGAAAACCTTCCGCAGCGATCGTCTTGAAACAATCGTATGGTAGTAATGCCTCCCAGGTCATCAAGGATGTAAAGGCACAGATGGAAGAATTGTCGGCTAATTTTCCGAAAGGATTGCATTATGAAATTTCCTACGACGTATCGCGATTTTTGGATGCGTCCATTGAAAAGGTGGTGCATACCTTGGTGGAAGCCTTTATTTTGGTAGCCATTGTGGTCTTTGTATTCCTGGGCGATTGGCGGTCTACCTTGATCCCGACCATCGCCGTTCCGGTATCCCTCATAGGTACCTTCCTGTTCATGCAGTTTTTTGGAATCACGATCAACCTGATCAGTCTTTTTGCGCTGGTGCTGGCGATCGGGGTGGTGGTCGATGATGCGATCGTCGTCATCGAGGCCGTCCATAAGAAGATGGAGGAAGACCATATATCCGCCTATAAAGCGACCAAGAGAGCGATGGGCGAAATAGCAGGAGCCATCGTAGCCATTACCTTTTTGATGGCGGCGGTATTTGTACCGGTAGCCTTTATGTCGGGCCCGGTGGGCATCTTTTACCGTCAGTTTGCCATTACGATGGCCACCTCTATTATCCTATCCGGAATTGTGGCCTTGACCTTAACCCCAGCACTCTGTGCCATCATGCTGAAAAACCATCATGGTAAAAAGAAAAAGCAATCGCTGTTGGATAAGGCTTTAGGAGCCTTCAATAGGGGATTTGACGGGGTAACCGTGAAGTACATGCAGGTGCTGAACAAGATCGTGAACAAGCGTTTGTTGACTTTCCTGATCCTGACCGCCTTCTGTATAGGTACTTATTTCGTGAATAATTCCGTTCCTACGGGCTTTATCCCTGGTGAAGACCAAGGGATGATCTATGCGATCATCCAAACCCCTCCGGGATCGACCTTGGAGCGGACCAACCTTGCGGCCAACAAGCTGCAGGATGAGGCGGAGCGTATTGATGGTATCCAATCGGTGTCTTCTTTAGCAGGTTATGAGATCCTGACCGAAGGTACAGGTGCGAATACCGGTACGTTATTGATCAACCTGAAAGACTGGTCGGAAAGAAAGGAATCGGCACATGAGATCATGGAACAATTGGAAGCCAGCGCGAAGAACATCCCTGGTGCCTCCATTGAGTTCTTCCAGCCTCCTGCCGTTCCGGGTTATGGTGCTGCCGGTGGATTTGAACTGCGTTTGCTCGACAAGACCGGAAGCAACGATTTCCAACGCATGGAGCAGGTGAGCAAGGATTTTGTGAAGGAACTGAACAAACGTCCGGAACTATCTTCCGTGTTTACTTTCTATTCGGCGAGTTTCCCGCAATACATGCTGCGCATCGACAATGATATTGCCCACCAGAAAGGGGTTTCCATCGAAAATGCGATGAATACCCTGTCAACCTTGGTAGGTAGTAATTACGAAACAAACTTCATCAAGTTTGACCGACAGTACAAGGTGATGGTTCAGGCTTCGCCGCAATACCGGGCACTTCCGGAGGATATCCTGAAATTATACGTGAAGAATGATAAAGAGGAGATGGTTCCATTTTCCGCATTCATGCACATGGAAAAGGTATATGGACTATCGGAAATCACCCGACACAATATGTACATGGCTTCGGAGATCTCTGGTGCCGCTGCGCAGGGCTACAGTAGTGGAGAGGCCATCAATGTGATCAACGAGGTGGCCAAGAAATCCTTGCCGAAGGGTTATGGGATTGACTGGGCAGGTATCTCCAAGGATGAGATTGCCCGTGGAAATCAGGCGGTGTACATCTTCCTGATCTGTTTGGGATTTGTGTACCTGATCCTAGCGGCGCAATATGAGAGTTTTGTGCTTCCATTTGCGGTTATCCTTTCCTTACCTGTGGGAATCTTTGGTGCCTTTCTATTATTGAAACTGCTGCATCTAGAAAACAATATCTATGCACAGGTTGCCCTGGTGATGCTGATCGGGCTATTGGGTAAGAATGCGGTGCTGATCGTGGAGTTTGCCTCCCTGCGGCACAGTCAAGGCTTATCGATCTACAAGGCAGCGATGGAAGGTGCGCAGGTTCGTTTCCGACCGATCCTGATGACCTCCTTTGCCTTTATCGCCGGCTTATTGCCTTTGGTCTTTGCAACTGGCCCCGGTGCTATCGGAAACCGGACCATCGGAACGGCAGCGGCCGGAGGGATGCTCTTTGGAACGCTGTTCGGGGTAGTGATCATCCCGGGGCTGTACTTTATTTTCGGTACCATAGCATCTAAACGGAAATTGATCAAACAGGAAGAGGATTCACCATTAACGGAGGAAATCGATGGACATTAATTATAATAAGCGTATAAGTTGGTTGGGAATGGGCTTATTTGCCCTATCGCTTGTGGGATGTAAGGTCCCACAGGCTACCCAAATGAAGGAAAATAAACAAATGCCGGCTGATTTCTCAGATGTACAGGCAGGCAGGGATACGGTGAGTTCGGCTTCCATTCCTTGGAAGCAGTTTTTTACCGATCCGAACCTTGTTTCATTGATCGATACGGCATTAAAGAACAACCAGGAATTGAACATCACCCTGCAGGAACTGGAAATCGCGAAGAATGATATCCTGTTGCGGAAAGGGGCCCTGAAACCGATCGTAGGTATACGTGCTGGCGGAGGCTTGGAAAAAGTGGGGCGTTATACTTCACAAGGAGCGGGGGATGCATCTACAGAGATGACCCCGGGCCATGAGATGCCCGATCCGTTGGGCGACCTGAATATAGGGGCCTATGCCCATTGGGAAGTGGATATCTGGAAAAAGCTGAAGGATGCGGAGCAATCGGCGGTTAATCGATACTTGGCAACGGTAGAAGGAAAGAATTTCGTGTACAGTTCGCTGATCGCTGAAATCGCCAATTCCTATTATGAGCTGTTGGGATTTGATTATCAGTTGAACATCATCCGACAGAATATCCAATTGCAGCAAAAAGCCTTGGATGTGGTGAAAGCCCAAAAGGAAGCTTCCCGGGTAACGGAATTGGCCGTGAAGAAATTCGAGGCGGAGTTGGCTAAGACCAAGGGATTAGAGTTTTCCAGCCTACAGCAGATCAAGGAAACGGAAAACCGGATCAATTTCTTGCTGGGACGATATCCACAGCCTATTCAAAGGAGCTCGGAAGGCTTTATGGAACAGGTTCCTGCGATGTTGAAGGTCGGTATTCCGAGCCAATTGCTGAGCAATAGGCCCGATATCCTCCAAGCGGAATATGAGCTGAAAGCGGCAAAACTGGATGTTCAGGTGGCCCGTAAGGAGTTTTATCCTTCCTTGGATATCACGGCGGGATTAGGCCTGCAAGCCTTTAAACCAAGCTACCTATTCCGCTTGCCGGAATCCTTATTGTTTAATCTGGCAGGAGATCTAGCAGCCCCATTATTGAACAAGAATGCGATTACGGCCGAGTTCCGGTCTGCAAATGCCAAGCAGATCCAGGCGATCTATAATTACGAACGATCCTTGTTGAACGCCTATAGTGAGGTATCCACCCAGCTTTCCAATATTGAGAATCTGGAAAAGGGCTATCAATATAAGCATGAAGAAGTGGATGCCCTGAACAATTCCATGAATGTTTCTACGGAATTGTTCCGTTCGGCACGTGCAGATTACCTGGAAGTGCTGATGACCCAAAGGGATGTGCTGGATGCGAAATTGGAACTAGTAGAGATCAAAAAACAACAATTAAGCGCTGTCGTCAATGTGTACAAAGCATTGGGTGGCGGTTGGAAATAAAGAATTGGTTTGGTTAATTGGTTGGAGGTTGCACCTTAGGGTGCAGCCTCTTTTTTATTTCGCATTAATTTTTTGTAGAGTTCTTCAGATGCTTTTCGTTTGGCCATTCTTTTGGTCATTAAATAGATCAGGATCAATAGGATGATAAAGCAAAAAGCGGTGAGGATGGTAAAGCTGCTCAGAACCTGATAGAAAATAGAACTGCGCAGGTCGAAATAGGAAATGGGAAGAAAGAGGATGGCCTGTTGGGGGTTTTTAGCATTCACTAAGGTGACGACCGAATTAGAAACCAACATTTGTTCGGCAATCAGTAAAGTTTCCTGTTTTTTTTGGTTGATATTTTTATTTTCCCAACAGGGGAAATAGCGTTTTAAACTAAATTCCTGGGAATGGTTATATTCCTTTCCATTGGTTACGGTCTGATAGGCTATGTCCACATAGGAGAAGCCATCGCTTTTGAGTCCTTCAAAGTGGTGGGGTTCAAGATCCAATATCTCTGCTTGCTGTGGTTTCCAAGAAGGATGTGACCATTTGAATTCCTGAATATTCAAGTAGGGTGACACACTGAGGGCCATGTATAAGAGCAGGTAAACAAAGACAAAGGTGCTGAATAATTTAACGTAGATCTGGTTGGAGAAGGTAAACCGGAGGTTGTTTCGGATAAAAATAATCAGTATACTGATAGGAAAGCAATACAGGGCATATCGGAATGGGAGAATATAACCCACTATAACTAGCACAAAAAGCGTCATGATGGTTTTCCCCACATTGTCGCTTATTTTATCTCTTTTACGTTTAAATTCCAAAATTACGGTTACTAATTTTCAGCAAAGATAAAGTCTACTTAAAATTATCATAGAAAAATAAAAAAATAATTTATAAAAAATACTTAGGGTTGTTAATTTACCTGCAGCAAATTAAAAATGATGCCTAGGTTTCCAACTTATGAATATATTTTTCGGAAGGCTTATGCTGTGGCTTAAAATATTAAATCAGATTTCTCGCCATGGAGAAATGTTTTATGTTATAAGGAAAGGGTGCTAGGCGTATAAATGGAACAATTTATGTAGTATAACTAAAAGTAGATGAAGAAGGAAATTTGATGAAGATTAAAGCGATTACATGAAGATCAAGGTAATTATAACAGGTTCAACAGGTATGGTTGGAGAAGGAGTACTGCTGGAATGTCTGCAGAACCCGGATGTAGAACAAATTTTATTGTTGAACCGAAATCCTTATGGTATCGATCATCCGCAGGTGAAGGAGTTGATTCACCGTGATTTTAATAATCTGAGCAGCATCAAGGAGGAATTGTTGGGTTATGATGCTTGCTTCTTTTGTGCAGGTGTTTCCTCGGTGGGCATGTCCAAGGAGGAGTATTTTCGCATGACTTATACCTTGACCTTGAATTTTGCCAAGGATTTGGTAGCGATCAATCCGGAGATGGTTTTCTGTTATGTATCTGGTCGAGGTACCGCTAGTTCGGAGAATGGCCGAGTGAATTGGGCGAATGTGAAGGGGAAAACCGAAAATGACCTGATGCGTTTGCCTTTTCGGGCGGTATATAATTTCAGACCCGGGATCATGGGCCCCACCAGAGGGGCCAAAAATGTAAAGGGCCCTTTTAAGGTCATTGAATTCCTGTATCCATTCCTGCGCCCATTTAATAAAACCTACTTTTTGACTTTAGCCGAGGTAGGGCGTGCCATGGTCAACGTATCGTTGAATGGGTATAACAAACATGTGCTGGAAATTCAGGATATTTCCTTCTTGGCCAATAATAATCAATAAGCTTTTCTTGAATCAATAAGCTTTTCTTTAAAAAGTAAGCAATGTCCTCTCAACTTGGTTTTATAGAAAATTAAAGATGACCTTGAGTACTGCCATTCTACCCCGGAGCTGATACAGGTTATGGCTGTGACTATTTGCGCTGATGGAATAGGTTTCAAAGGATTTGATATTGGTCAGGTTGGTCATGTTCAATTCCAGATCCGTCTTCCATTTGGCAAAGCGATATCTTGTAAATCCATCCAAAAACACATAATTGATATCTTTTAAGCCTTGCTGCTGGTTAAAGAGGTGCCGCGCAGTAAAGCGAAGGGTCAGACCTCTGAACAGGTAGATTGGCAATCCTAGGGATTGGTTAAAGTTGAAGGAAGTTCGATCGAGGTTTTCATCTCCTGTTAAGGCTTGGTTATCCGACCAACTTGCAGAACCTGAATAGGATAAGTTCATGTTCTTCCAGATCTTGGTTTCTACCTGCGTACGCAAGCTATAGCTGTATTGTTTGAAGGGGAGGAGCTCCTGGTTGAACAATTGGTTATAATCCGTCATACTCCAACTGGCATTAAGTTTTAGGGAGCTTGCCCATTGGAAGATATATTTATCGACTCCAAAGCTGCTGGATAGGGAATTGACCTGGTTCTCCCGGTCCAACAATTGGGTATTGGTACTGTTTTCCCCTACTTCGGTGGAGATCATGTTGGAAGAGATGTTCTGTGAATAGCTGATACCTGCGTTCATGAAGAACATCTGCAATGTTCTGTTGAATTTATAGTTCAGATTGGCCGATCGGGATTCATATTCGGCGAGTCCGGCCAAGTTATTGGAAAGGCTGCGGTAATTGCGGAGCACAATCCCCCGATACACATTGTCAATATTTCCAAAGGATTTGCTACGGTAGATCCCCAAGCTCAACTCATCCTCGGAAGCCACCCGCAGTTTGGCATTCAGCGTAGGCTGGAAAAGCAGCTGTTGTTGTTTATTGTTGATGTCGAAATTCGGGTCGGCAAAGTGGGTAAACTGCAGCATAATCGGTAAGTTCAATGTTACTGCCAAGCGTTTCTTTTCCCAATCGTATCCCGCTTCTGTGGAGAGGCTATACCGTTGCCAGTCCATCTGGTTAGTTAAGGAAGCTTGTGGGAAAGCCATGCTGCTGCCTTCAATTTCCTTTTCTAATCGGCTATTGAATTGCTGTTTGTCGAGGATAGCGCCCAGTCTGTAACTTTGTCTGATCCTGGTGGTTGGGATGCGGTAGCCTAGGTTTGCCCTGGAAAATAGGGTGGGCACTTCCACAAATTGGAGGCTGGCATAGTAGGGCAGGTTGTTGTTTAAACGGTCGGCAAATACTCCAGGCTGTAACCGAAGGGTCTGCGGTTTATTGCCATAATCCAGGTACCATTCCAGTTCTAGGAGGTTTGCTTTTTTTGTTTGGGGTATATAGAAGAAATGATTGGAAAAGCCTTTGATCTTTTCCTGCAGACTTCCGCTGTTTTTGGTGGTATTAGTTAGGATATCTGCCTTGCCTTCATCCTGTCTGTATTCGAGGGCCAAGATGTTGTTGATGTATTTTTCCTTACTGTTCTTGCCCGCAGTAAATCTCAAGGAACTGATAAATTGTTCGTTTTCCTTATCCTGGATCTCTTTAAGAATAAACTGCTCATTTTCGGTGAGGTAGGTGTTGGTTCCTTCGAAATGGTTTTCATCACGCCCCAACATCAATTGGATATTGGATTTCAGCTGCCATTCGTTTTTCAGGTTGACCAGGTTATTCGCGTTCAGGCTGGCATGATCGTTCAGGAAGTAATGGGCCTTTCCCAGCATCGGGCCACCAACAGTTCCCAGGGAAAGGAGGTTGTTGATGGCGGTACGGCCAAGTTTCCCCATAATGGAATTGCTGTTGAAGCCTGTGAAATCCTGCTCCAGATCGCGACCTATATTGTTCCCTTGTAGAACATTGAGCACCTTGAATTTCTTGTTGAAGAGGATGCTGTTGAGTTCGGCATCGTATTGTTTGGGAATTCCAGCTCCTAATTTCACTTCGCCGGTCATCTTCATTTTCGCTTCATCCTTAATGACCAGGTTAAGGGCGACAGCATCCGTAAATTTCTTGTTCTTGAGGACCTTGAGGTGTTCATGGTTCTGCAATACCTGGATGTCCTTGACCATTTTGTAGGGGATGGTGCGTGTTCCGATGTTGTACCGATCTTCCAGGAGATCATCCCCATCGATATACAGGTGGGAGATGGATTTTCCCTGGAATTTGATGTTTCCATTTTCGGAAACCTCCATGCCGGGCAATTTCTTGAGCACATCCCCAATGGAACGGTCCATTTCGTTGGCAAAGCTATCCACGTTGTAGCTGATGGTATCTCCGATGCGCTGGATTGCCGGTCGGGATTTGATCATGATGGAATCCAGGAGCGTGGTATTCTGTTCCAGCTCTATTTTCAGATCCTTAAGGTTGGTAGATTGATTTTTGGATTGATCTGCTGATTGTTCATTGGATTGATCTTCCGACAGGGACATACTGAATTTTTTATAGCCCAGGTGGTTGATCTCTAACCGGCTTGCTTTTGTTGCAGCATTGTTATGCAGTTGAAAATAACCCTTGCTATCGGTCTGTTTGAAGGCCAAGATCTTATTCTCTGCTGATTTCAGCAGGATACTGGCGGAAGGAATGGCTTTTCCGGATTGCTTGTCGATCAGGTAGCCTTGTATGCTTTGCCCTTGAGCAAAGCATAGGGAGGCCAAACAGGCTAATATTAGCGAGGTTAAATAACGTAGGAACATGGTAGGTTTTTGATCTTCTGTTTTGTGGATTTCTTATGGTTTTAATTCAATGGGATTATTCACAATGGCCGATGGTTTGTAATTGTTGTTAGCACTATTCACCTTAACAGAGTTAATCTTTTTTACATCCAAGGTGCCTCCTAGAGCCGATGAAGAGCCTGAGGGTCTTCCAACAACGATAGTCATGCCGCCACCTCCTCCAGCACTTCCTCCCGCACTACCGCCGACAGCTGATGTGATACTGCCTCCAGATTTTGCCTGAATATAGGCCATAGGATTAGCACGGTATCCTTCTTCCTGTTTTTTAACTTGTTCCGGAGTAGATTTGATCGCATAATCCGGAGCTTCGATCAAGACCTTGTTGGTTTCATCCAATTTATCGAACCCGGCATATTCAAAAACTACTTCTTTTTTGAGGTCTTCTGCCGAAAGGATCAAGCCTGGAAGGCCATGTAATTTCCAAGGCCCGAAGGAAAAAGGCAGGTCGGTGGTAAACCAAGCAGTATACTGTCGGCCTTTGTAATTCGTGGTTGCTTTTTGGCAGGTATAGCCTCCGATGGTCTTGGTTTCATCATGGATCTCCCATTCCGGTACATCGTAGGCATTATCCATCAAAAAGGTATCCCCACCAAAGCGGGCAATCTCCAAGATTTTCTTTTCTTCCGGTTGGATGATGTAGTTGCGATCAATGGCCGTTGAACTTCTGTTCAACACGAGGTTACCATCAAAACCTGGGCTTTCCATCTGTTTTTTAATATCCTGGTTCAGTCGCTCCGAAGAGTAGGAGGTATAATAAGAACCTTTCTGTCCAAGGTAAGTAACGACTTCATCCAATCGAGGATTGTCCCTTTTGTTGGTGTCGTTGATATGTTTGAACTGGTAATGCACCTTGGCGACTGGTTTTTCCTGTGCGGAAAGGCCTATGCTGAAGGCTAAAGCGGCAAAAAATAGGATCGATCTTTTCATGGTTTATTAATTTTTAATAAACCTACGAAATATTAGTAATATATACAAGAAGAAAATAATTACATTTGTTAGGAAGGATAAAACAAAAAGGAACGTGGCAAAACTGAAGATAAATTACCCTAAGGATAAATTACAGAACAATTCAACGGTTTGGAAGTATGGGATGGTGGTATTGACGATCATCCTGATCTGTATATTTTTACCTAAGCAACCACGATTTCGGTACGAGTACCAGAAGGGGAAGCCTTGGAACCATGAGAACCTGGTATCTCCCTATAACTTTGCGATCTTAAAGACGCCGGAAGAGTTGGCGCGGGATAAGCAGTATATCCTGAAGACGGTACAGCCGATCTACAACCTGAATGATGTGGTGAGCAAGGAGCAGATCGACCAGTTCAATACGGACCTGAACGAGAAGTGGCAATCCAGTCAGCTGGACTCTGTGGAGGGAGCTGATATCAATAAATATCGAGCGGTGGGGACGGCCTTGTTGGATTATGTCTATGGTCGGGGGGTGATCTCCTTGAACAACCGGTTTCAGGTGAAGGGGGATGATTCCTTGAAGAATGATCCGACGGCGATGGAATATAATTTTGTGCTGGTGCATGATAATATTGCGCAGCAGAAGAATACGGTGGATTGTTTTACGATCGAAACGGCAAATCAATATATCCGGAGTGCGTTGGATCGGAATACGGAGATAAGCTTTAAGCCTTGGCTGGCGGAGATCCTGAAGAGTTACATCACGATCAATTTTGTGTTCAACGAGAGCCAGACGAACAAGGTGGAGCAGACGGCGCTGTCAAATATATCGACCACGCGGGGGATGGTGCAGAAGGATGAGCTGATCGCGGAGCAGGGCAAGATCGTGAACAATGACAGTTACCAGAAGTTAGAATCGCTGCGGAAGGTCTTTGAGGATGAATCGCGGATATCGGGGGAGCAGAACCTGGTAACCTTCGGGCATTTTATCCTGATCTCCCTGGCGATGACCTTATTGATGGTGTTCCTGTATTTCTTCCGGATCGATATCTTTAATAATAACCGCTTGTTGTTCATCATCTTTCTGGTGATCCTGGTGATGCTGGGGGTATTGAGCTGGGCGATCAAGATGAAGATCCCAAGCCTGTATTATATTCCTTATTGTAGTGTACCGATTATCTTCCGTTTGTTGTTCGATACGCGGATTGCATTGAATATACATATTTTGATGGTGCTGGTGGCGGGGCTGTTCGTGCCGAATAGTTTCGATTTTGTGTTCCTGCAGTTTACNNAGCAGTTCTTGGTTTCCTCGGTGATTATCCTGGCGACCTACATCATGGCCTATGTGGGCTTGGTGTTGACCAGGAACGGATCTTTCAGCAGCATCTATTGGCAGGATCTGCTTCCATTTGCGGTGAGTGTGGGCTTGACCTTATTGGCCTATCCGTTGATCTATGCGTTTGAGAAGTTGTTCGGCATTGTGTCGGATCTGACCTTGATGGAGCTGACGAACTCGAATTCGCGTTTGTTGCGGGAGCTTTCCTTAAAAGCGCCGGGCACTTTCCAGCATTCCTTGCAGGTGGCGAATTTGGCGGAGGCAGCGATCTATAAGATAGGGGGGAACCCTTTATTGGTTCGTGCGGGGGCTCTGTACCATGATATTGGGAAGATGATCAATCCCTTGTATTTTATTGAGAACCAGAAAACGAATGATAATCCGCATGAGGAGCTGACGCCGGAGCAATCGGCACAGATCATTATCTCGCATGTGCTGAAGGGGATCGAAATGGCGCGGAAGCATCAGATGCCGGAGGTGGTGATCGATTTTATCCGTACGCACCATGGTACGACGAAAGTGGATTATTTCTATAATCTGGCGGTGAAGGATAATCCGGATAAGGTGATCGATGAGTCTATCTTTAAGTATCCTGGCCCGGTTCCTTTTTCGAAGGAGACGGCGGTATTGATGATGGCGGACTCGGTGGAGGCGGCTTCCAGGGCATTAAAGGAGCCAACGGAGGAGTCTATCAATAATTTGGTGGATAAGATTATCGAACATAAGTTGATGCAAAGGCAGTTTGCGAATGCGAATATTACAATGCGGGATATTACGGAGGCATCGAAGATTTTTAAGGCGATGTTGAAGAGTATTTATCATGTTCGGATTGATTATGATCTGACGAAGAAGAAGGAGGGATAAAAATATATGGAGATTCTGGGGGAGGTGGATTATTTATTTTGAGAATCAGAAGGAGGTGGAAAAAATATATTGAGATTCAGAAGGTTGGGATTTTGGTGGGGAAAAAGTTAAAAAATGTGTGTAAACGGCTTTGAAGAGTGAATTAATTACTTTATGTTTGCACTGTCGAAACCCGGAGAGGTGCCTGAGTGGCCGAAAGGAACAGTTTGCTAAACTGTCGTACTGGAAACGGTACCGCGGGTTCGAATCCCGCCCTCTCCGCTTGTATAACCCTGATGATCAGTCAGGTGGAAACATAACTGCCAATTTCCAGACAGCTATGTTAAGTTAAAAAACATTAAGATTCACGACGCAGAAGGAGATTTATCAAAAGAATGGTATGTCTCCTTCTATTTTTTAAAACTGGTAGAAATGCAAAAAGCCTACCTCACTCTACAAAAAATCCAATAGCTTCGAATCTATCAACACTTTAAAGACGGTAAAAGCCAGAAGAAATCAAATTAGGCTTGCCTACAACTGTATGAAGGATCTTTTTGAAAATGGTCTCAATCCATTCAAAAAATTCCAGTATTTCATAGCTCCAGAAAAATATTGCTTTTCCCAATGTATAGATGATTATCTTGTACGGTAAACCCCGATCTCAAATCAAAATCCTAAAAATTGTATGTTGGAATGCTCGATCTATTTAAAACACATTGAGGAAAACAATTCTTGGAGAATTGGATATATTTGATATCACAAAGCAGCATATATTTGATTTCTTAAAAACAAATCAGCTTTTCTTCTAACCTCTTTTTCTATTCGTACGGATTCGATGATAATGGTAGTTTTTGTGTTGGAAGAAAAGAATTTGGAAAATTTACTATTTTCGGTGCTTCGAAAAGATTAAATGTTCATACAATTGAAATCACAACTTAAATAGGGGTTTATTTCATCTATTAATTTAAGCTATATAATGGTATTCCTAAAAATAAACTTTGATGATTAGCCTTAAAAGCTTTTAAATTAAAACTTTAACCACACTGTTATGTTTTCTCCATTCTCGCAAGCTCTTCATCTGTCAAGCCTAAAAGCTCATCCAATACCCATACATACTCTTCCTCGTTCAGCAAGTCAAGGTATTTCCAAAGGTCGCATTTCACATTAACTGGTTTACCATCCCTTATAAGATGATATCCCTGATCAATTAACTGTTGTGCTTATTCTCATGAGGCGCGGAATAAACGTGATAACATCCTTGAAGAACTGGGAAGGGAACTCCTGTAGCGAATAAGTTAAAGAGCTGTGTTACAAAAAAATGGAATTAGGGTAGTCTCAAAAGAATGAAATTTATTTTTGTTATTTAATTATGGATTAGTTAAAATATGTTCATTCAAATCATATGTATTAGAAATTATAATTGATTTTAATAATTGAGAATAATGTTTAAACCCTTTAATGGTTGGTTTTTCGTTAGTCATTACGTAATCATAAAGCCCCTTTATATTGGAAATTGTTAGTTTAGTATTTTTTGAAACATAAGTTACGAAATCAAGAACATTTCCTTTTCCATCAATATTGTAATATAATATTATTATTTCATTATTATCCTGAAGTTGTTTTAAATTAGGAAGAGATTTTATGTAACTTTTATATTTATTAATATTACTTATTTTTGTTGCACCTAATATGATTTCTGAATCAATTCCATCAATTATTGTTGGATTATTAGGAAGGTTATTCCATTTATTAGATTGTATTTTATAACCATTATCTAAAGCAATTGAAACAGTGAAAGTTAGATTCCCATGTGTAAAAGTGCCTTGCACAATTTTATCCTGTCCTAATAAAAGTTTGACAGTGATTATTAAAATAATTGTAATTAAAACTTTTTTCATAATTTAATTTTTACAATCAATACTAGATTTAATTATTTTTCTAAATCCTCTATGCAAAAGCGTATCTACTACATTTGATTTACGGTAATTATATTTTGTATTCCTTTTCCATCGATATATTTCATTAAATTAGTTTTCTTTAAATTAATGTGTTTCAAAATAACCTGGATTATTTCTTTGTTTATAAATCTCATGCTTAAAATTCTGATAAACACGCAAAGTATCTGTATTTTTATTTCCGCACTGCCCACCAAAAACAGAATCATCGCTGTTTGGGGAATTTATTTTTTTTTGCTAAGTCCATAAATATAATCCTTTAAAACTCAATATTTATAATACTATCATGATAAATTACTCTTCCATCAGGTACTCTTTCTCGGGAAAAAAATTATGTACTGGTCCAATTGATACTTGAGTTTGAAATGCATGGGATATTTCATGAGCCAATTGCCCTTCAGGTTCAAGGATTTCTGGTAATCAATATATTCCAAAGCCTTGCATGATATAAATAACACTTCGAAAATCGGGATCTATTGGAACTCCTTTAATTTTTACAATCGAGATGAGGAGAGAGCTTGATTTTCGTGGTGTTAGGTTTACCGATTTGAAAAGATTAAATCGAGATGAGCGATATAAGAAGACGTTAATACGTGAACTTGATAATAAGGGTAATAAAATAAGGTTTGAATTAGCTCCAAATGATTTGAGGTATCAACCTTTGGTTGACCAACTGGTGATAGACTTTTTAGGTATAGAACAAAATCCTAGATAATTATTGGGCATATTTCTTTCTGTATTTTTAAAATTCTATTGCAAAAAATCAATAAAAATTCCTGAGACTGGGAATCTCAGGAATTTTACCAAACCAATTATTAACCTAAATTATGAAATTATTTTACTTTTTACTTTACTACATACATAAACGCAATTTATGTACCATTGGTATAAGCAATATTTACAATTAACATGATTTAACAAAACCTTTATTTTAAGTGCATATCTCAAATAATAAACTACTCGTGAAAAAGATTAAATTTGTCCTACACTATCATTATTTTATGAGGACTTTTTCACCTATTCAATATTTTCAAAATCCTCCATTATTCGTCATCTTTTTGATTTGTTTACTTGCAAGGCTACAGGTCAACGCACAGACCCATCTTCATGATCCCATGAAAGTTTGTAACCCTCCCGAAAATTCG
>DCOH01000020.1:0-53186 GCA_002322865.1 Sphingobacterium sp. UBA1575
TTTTTAGACACCTTCTTTTTTATACAAAATATTTGTAAAAAGGTTTAAACTTTTTGGGGTTTGGGTTGTCTTAACCCATAAGAAACAGATTAATAACAATATAATAACTCTTCTCATGAAAAAACTTTTATTAGCCTTTGCAATTGCAACAGCAAGTTTGGTCAGCTTTAGTTCTTGTACTAAAGAGGTAATGGATCCGAACTCTACTAGGACTTATACGTATGTGTATACTATTGAATCTTCATCATGGAAAGCTATAACAGCTGACCGTCCAACTTATGAATTAATCATTGATGAGCCGGATTTAAATAATGGAATTTTTCAAGATGGTGTTGTGACTGTAGCAGCTTTGTTTGCGAGCCATCCGGATATTTATGAGCTTTTGCCTGGCACCATTCGTGATTACCATTTCACTGCGAACTATGCTGTTGGATCAATTGCTGTTTATGCGGAATATAGAGGTACTGGAGCACCTGTAAAACCTGAAAAAATGTTGATCAAACTTGGATTGACGGAGGGTTTGGTAGGAAATTAAATATATTCGTCATTGCGAGGCTTACCTCCTCGCAATGACGTTTTTTTTTACTTCAACATCTCCCGTGCATGTTGTACAGCCGTGGCTTCCGGATTTGCACCACTTAACATCTGCGCAATTTCCATAACCCTCTCCTCCTTATCCATCAACACAATATTCGATTTTGTTTTTTCGCCTTTATCTTCTTTATACACCTTAAAGTGGCTATCTCCCTGTGAAGCAATCTGAGGCAAATGGGTAATACTGATCACCTGCATATTCTCCGCCAGTTCCTCCATCAATTCCCCAACCCGCAAAGCCACCTCTCCCGATATCCCGGTATCAATCTCATCAAAAATTATCGTTGGCAGAGCCGAAGTTTTTGCCACCAGCGACTTAATCGCCAACATCACCCTTGACAACTCCCCTCCCGAAGCCACCTTATGAATAGGCTGCAAAGATTGTCCCTTATTTGCCGAAAACAGAAAGGAAACTTCATCCTGTCCCGTCGATTTAAATTTATCTAATCTTTTCAGTTCCACCTTCAATTGCGCATGTGGCATTCCCACCCTCGCCAATACCTGTGTCACCTCCTTCTCCAATATCTTGGTCGCCTTCTCCCGGTTCAAGCTGATCTTTTCCGCTTTGGTTTGAAGCCCTGCAAATAATACTTCCAGACTTTTCTTCAACGCTTCGATCTTTTCTTCCAAATCCGAAGAAGACTGCATTTTGCCTTCCAACTCCTCGCGTAGTTGAATCAACCCTTCCACATGATCCACCCGATGCTTTTTCTGAAGATCATAAAGCACCGTTAAACGCTCATTAATCATACTCAAACGTTCCTCATCCATGCTTACCCCATCTGCGATCTGCTCTATTTCTGCTGCAATATCCTTCAATTCAATGATCACCGATTGCATGCGTTCATTAATATGTTCAGCAGAAGGCAAATAACGAATCCCTTGCTGCACCGCATTCGCCGCAGCTTTCAGACTATCCAACACATTGATCTCTTCCCCTTGAAGTATTTGGCCTGCTGCATGGAATTGGCGTTTGATCTCTTCCGCGTTCTCCAATTGGCTCTGCTCAGCTTCCATTTCAGCCTGCTCCCCTTCCTGCAGATTCGCTTGTTCCAATTCATTGAAAATAAATTGCTGATAATCGTATTCCGCCATGGATTTTGCCAAGTCTTCTTCCATATCCTTCAGCTCCTGAGCGGACTTCTTATAGCGTTGGTATTGTAGTTTATAATCCTGCAACAAGTCCGTATGTTGGGCTACGGTATCCAATACCAGCAACTGAAAAGCTTCGGTATTGATCTGTAAAGTGGCATGTTGGGAATGGATATCGATCAATCGCTCGCCTAACACCTTCAAAGTCTGCAAGGTCACGGGTGTATCATTCACAAAGGCTCGGGATTTTCCATCCGCATGAAGTTCGCGACGGATAATGGATAAGTCATCATAATCCAGATCAAGCTGCTGAAAGAGATCCTGCAACTGATAATGCTGCACATCAAAATGACCTTCAATGATACATTTTGATTTTTCATCAAAAAAATGTTTGCTTTCGGCACGGTTGCCAAGGATAAGCCCCAATGCTCCCATGATAATGGATTTACCAGCTCCAGTTTCCCCGGTAATGATATTGAGTTTATGGTCGAATGAAATATCCAATGCATCAATCAATGCATAGTTTTTTATCAGCAGTTTACTTAACATGTATGTTTTGACTTACCCTCAAATATAGTTAATTCTGTTTCCAACGGGAAATTAGAATATTTTATATTATTAATTCTAATGTTAAACTAATATGTTTGTAGTTCATGCCGGATTTTAGCAAACAGTTGAGCAAGTACATTCCAGAAGCAGCAGCGCCGATCATATCCCAATGGATCAATGATACTGCCTGTAGATTCAAAGTGACCAAATCCAGGAGTTCAAAACTCGGCGATTATCGGTCGCCATTTAAAAATGAGCCCCATCAGATTACGATAAACCATGATCTGAACCCTTTTTCTTTTCTCATCACTACGGTACATGAATTTGCCCACCTGAAAACCTGGCAAAACCATAAGAACAAGGTTAGGCCACATGGGACGGAATGGAAAAACAACTTTAAGGGATTAATGGATCCATTCATCCGGTTGAACCTTTTTCCGGCAGATGTGACCAGCGCTTTGGTCAAGTATATGAACAATCCGGCAGCTTCTAGCTGCACCGATCTTAATCTATACAAAACGTTGAAAAACTATGACCGCAAACAGGAGGCGATCGTAACGATTGACACGCTGGAGTTTCAACAGTACTTCAGTATCAAGAGCGGAAGGGTATTCCAGAAACAGGAGAAACTTCGAAAAAGGTATAAATGCCTGGAGGTTTCTACCCAAAGGATCTACCTGTTCCATCCAATTGCTGAAGTTTTTCCGATAGAAAAACCATAAAATCATTAAAAATGAAAAAAACGACCTATTTTTTTGCTGCGGCTTTACTGGGTTTGGTATCCTGTAAATCAGGTTCCGAATCTGGAAGCTTTGATAGCAGGAAGCTGGATTCCACGGCCATCCATGCCATCACGGAGGAAGGCTTCAAAAACTATGTGGCCACCTTAGCATCAGATGAATTTTTGGGCAGAAAACCCTTTACAAAAGGCGATACCCTCACGGTAAATTATATTCAAGAGCAATTTAAGGCTTTGGGCTTAGCACCAGGAAACGGAGATTCTTATTTCCAAGAAGTACCGATGGTGGAAATCGATGCGAAACCCGTGGAAAATACCCTAACTTTCAAGGGGAAAAATACCGATGTTACGGTTGATTTTTTGGATGATTATGTGATCGGTTCGCCAAGGATGGAAGAAAATATACAGGTTCAAAATTCAGAATTGGTTTTTGCAGGATTTGGAATTGTGGCCCCAGAATACAATTGGAATGATTACGAGGGTTTGGATGTGAAAGGAAAGACGGTTGTGGTGATGGTTTCTGATCCTGGCCGCTATGATAAAAATCTGTTTAAAGCAGATACCATGACCTATTATGGTCGATGGACCTATAAATTTGAGGAAGCCTCCAGACAAGGTGCTGCAGGTGTGCTAATCATCCATGAAACGGCTGCTGCCAGCTACGGTTGGAATGTGGTAAGAGGTGGTTGGACTGGTCCGCAATTGTCCTTGGTTCCTGAAAACAAAGGGAAGAACCAAGTGGCTTTTCAAGGTTGGGTAACAGGTGAGACAGCAAACAAATTATTTAAGGCTGCTGGTTTGGATCCGAAGATTATGGAAGATGCCAAGAAAAAAGGATTTAAGGCCGTTCCGATGAACCTGACAACAAATGTTGCCTTAAAGAACAGTTTCCGGGAATCGAAATCAAATAATGTACTGGCGAAGATCGAAGGAAGCAAGCGTGCCGATGAAACGATTATTTATACCGCTCATTGGGACCATTTAGGAATTGGAGAGGTATCCAACGGAGATTCCATATTCAATGGTGCGATAGATAATGCGACCGGTGTGGCCGCTTTGTTTGAAATCGCAAAGGCTTTCAAAGCCGCAAAGGTAAAACCGGAAAGAACGATCGTATTTTTAGCTGTAACGGCGGAGGAACAAGGATTATTGGGCTCACAATATTATGCGGAGCATCCTATTTTCCCATTGAACAAAACAGTTGCCAACCTGAACATGGATTCCTTTAATCCGGTTGGGGCACAAAATGGGTTTTCGGTGGTAGGAACCGGACAGACAGAACTGGAGGATTATGCCATCCGATCTGGCGAGAAATTTGGTAGAACCTTAAAACCTGAAGGGAGTCCGACCTCTGGAGGATTTTACCGTTCGGATCATTTCAACTTTGTGAAACAGGGAATTCCAGGATTATATATGGGCAGTGCGGGAGATTATTTAGAAACGGATACCGCTGCTTTAGCTACCCGTCGGAATGCCTTGGCTGGAAGATACCATGCGGTAACCGATCAATTGGATGAAAACTGGAAATTTGATGGGATCATCGCGGATACCAGGTTGTTCTTTGACATAGGTTATACCCTATCCATGGAAAATACCTTCCCTAATTTCAAAGCTAAGTCAGAGTTTAAAGAATTAGGCGACAAACGACTTTCAAAATAGTATATTTGTGATTGAAATTTATAGAAACTATGCTACATCTACATTCCACATTAGCAATTGTATTGCTACTTGCCTTAGTGGTCGCGATCTTGATCACCTTAGCTAATTATGCGGGCAACAAACCTTTCAACCGTAAGATTGCTTTGATCGGATTGATCAGTGCCCACTTACAATTGATTATTGGTTTTATACTATACTTCACGTCCTCAAGAGGTTTTGAGAACCTTTCGGGCGATACCATGAAGGATAGTGTTTCCAGGTTGTACACCGTTGAACATCCTATCGCGATGATTCTTGCCATTGTATTGATTACTATTGGCTATTCGAAAGCAAAGAAAATTGCGGATCCTAAAAAAGCAAACCAAACGGTTTTGATTTTTTATGTATTGGGTTTGATTTTGGCCTTATCAAGAATTCCATACGCTACTTGGTCGATATTACACTAATTGGGATGGAGAATTTCCAATTGAAAATATAAATTGGGCGCTGGAAACATCGCCCATAAAAAAGGCCTTGGATCAAATGATTCAAGGCCTTTTTTAAATATCCTTTGTTTAAACTTTCGGATTATAAAACCCTCTTGGTATAAACCTTATTTTTTTCCGAAACCTAAGATTGCGAAAACAACTCTCAATGCTAAGAAAGAAGCAATAATAATAGCAATGTTAGCAATCCAAGAGAAAATAGATCCCATCTGTCCCAAAGCAGGGATTACATCTGGTACAAAACGAATGAATACCCCTACTAAACCGATTACGATAGCAATGGTTAATGAAACATAATATTCCGTACGGTTTGCGTTATTGTCCGTATGTTTTGCTGGTCTTTCTACTGTTGTATTTTCCATAATTGTTAAATCCTAATAAAAGCTGCACAAATGTACAAAAGTATGTGAGCTAATAAAAATAATAATGAGAATAAATTGAGGTATATGATCCTTCTTGATCAATTATTTTCCCAAGGCTTGTTCCAGATCAGCGATTAAATCTTCTGCATCCTCTACCCCAACGGACAATCGCAATAAATTATCTACCACACCCACTTTTTCACGAGCTTCTTTGGGAATTGACCCATGTGTCATGGTTGCAGGATGATTGATAAGCGATTCTACCCCACCCAACGATTCGGCCAATGTAAATACCTTAAATTGGGAAGCGATCCGGAAGGTTTCCTGCAGATCTGCACCTTTCAATACAATGGATACCATTCCACCGAAGTCCTTCATCTGTTTTTTGGCTACATCATGACCTGGATGGTCTGTAAATCCCGGCCAGTAGATCTTTTCAATCTTTGGATGGTTTTTAAGGTACTCAGCAACCGCCTTTCCATTTTCACAATGTGCTTTCATCCGAAGATGTAAGGTTTTTATACCACGTAATACTAAGAATGCATCCTGAGGACCTGGAGTTCCACCACAGGCATTATAATAAAACCACAATTGTTTATATAGCTCATCATCATTGACGATCAAGGCGCCCATAACCACATCGGAGTGACCGCCTAGATATTTGGTTACGGAATGCATAACGATATCAGCTCCCAGATCCAATGGATTCTGTAAGTAAGGCGATGCAAAGGTATTATCTACTGCATATAAGGCATTGCTTGCTTTAGCGATTTCAGCAATAGCCGCAATATCTGCCAATTTTAAAGTCGGATTGGTTGGTGTTTCTACCCAGATCAACTTGGTCTTATCGGTTACCGCTGCCTTTACCGCTTCTGGATCGGAGGTATTCACAAATTTAAATACGATTCCCAATGGCTCGTAAACCTTGGTAAAAATACGGTANNAGATCCACCATATAGATCATCCCCGGTTACCACTTCATCGCCCGGTTTCAATAAACGCAATACGCAATCGGTAGCCGCCATCCCACTGGAAAAGGCCAGACCATGTTTTCCGTTTTCTAAAGCCGCAAGGCAATCTTCCAATGCTTTTCGGGTCGGGTTGGTACCTCTGGAGTACTCAAAACCTTTATGGTCACCTGGCGATTTTTGTTGATAAGTTGATGTTTGGTATATCGGAGTCATTACCGCCCCTGTTGTAGGGTCTGATTCTTGACCAGCATGAATTGCTTTGGTTGCAAACTTATAGTTCATATCTGTAAATTTTAATCTGACTAAGTTATTAAAAATCCAATGGAGAAGGATATTTAAATCCATAATTCAACTCCTGCGCAATTTTATCACCTGAAACGATCTTCTGGAAACTGTTTTCCGGTTGGATACCGAGAGGTTTTTTATAACCGTATTTTTCTGCCGAGGCAAGGATTACTTCTTTTTTCAAAGGATGTTCAGGTGTCACCAGGTTATATATGGTTTCTTTTAAGCCCTTGTTCAGTGCCTGATCCAGTATGCCACAAACATCCTCCAAATGAATAAAATTGGCGGGTTGATCTCCTGTCTGGACAATTCTATCCTCAAAATACTTGGCAAATATCCGTTGTTTGCCAAATAGGCCACCTAAGCGGAAGACATGGGTGTTAGGTAATTCCAGCAATGCTTCTTCTGCCAAATGTAATTTGGGATTCAAAAGTTCTTTATAGGATTCATCAAAGATTCCATCCATATCGGGGTAGATGCCTACTGAACTCAGAAAAATATGTTGTTTGTAATGGAGTTTACTAATTAAGGAATACACCTTTGAAAAACGGATTTGGAGTTCTTCAACTGTATTTCTATTGGTTGCTGGAATGGATGTTAATACCAGGTCAAAGGGATCGGAAGTTTTCAAGCTTTCCGCAAGAATATTTTCTGGATTGGATTCTATTGAATTGGACGCTTTATTTAATGTTCCATCAAAATTATGGACATAGGCAAAAATACCATCGTTTTTAAGGCGATGGTATTTTTCTTCAGTAGTCGTGGTCGCCCAGACTTGATGCTTATTTTTGAGCTGTTGATGGGCAAACTCTTCAGCCAGCCATCCACAGCCCAATATCAATATTCTTTTCATTAATAAGCCTTTGCGAAAAGCACTCTTTTATTAGAAGGTTTACCGGTAAAAATACAAATCCCTTCTTCGTCCTTCGCATCCAAAGGAATACAACGGATGGTTGCTTTGGTTTCCTCTTTTACGCGTTTCTCTGTTTCTACTGTTCCATCCCAATGGCAGGAGATAAAGCCTCCTTTTTCTTCCAAAACCTGTTTGAACTCCTCGTATGAATTGACCTCCGTAATATGGGTATCTCTGAAGTTCAATGCTTTTTGGTAAATATTATCTTGGATTTCATCCAGTAAACCGATGATTCGTTCTGCCAAACCATTCTGTTCTACTGTTTCTTTGGTCTGGGTATCGCGACGGGCTAGCTCTACAGTTCCATTCTGCATATCACGTGCACCAACGGCTACGCGCAATGGAACACCTTTCAATTCCCATTCCGCAAATTTGAATCCTGGACGTTGGGTATCACGGTCGTCGTATTTTACAGAGACACCTTGCGCTTTAAGGGAATTGTTCAACTGATCCACAAAGGCATCAATGTTCGCTTTTTCCTCTTCTGTTTTAAAGATAGGTACAATTACAACCTGGATAGGTGCCAATTTAGGAGGCAATACCAAACCTTGGTCATCGGAATGCGCCATGATCAATGCGCCCATCAATCGGGTGGAAACACCCCAAGAAGTTGCCCATACATAATCCAACTTGCCTTCTTTTGATGTGAATTTCACATCAAAAGCTTTTGCAAAGTTTTGGCCTAGAAAATGGGAAGTTCCTGCCTGTAATGCTTTTCCATCCTGCATCAACGCTTCGATACAAAGCGTATCAAGCGCTCCTGCAAAACGTTCGTTCTCGGTTTTACGACCGCGAACCACCGGCACAGCTAAGGTTCCTTCCGCGAATTCTGCGTATACTTCCAACATTTGTTCTGCTTCGGCGATCGCTTCTTCCTTGGTCGCATGTGCGGTATGTCCCTCTTGCCATAAAAATTCGGCAGTTCTCAGGAATAAACGCGTACGCATTTCCCAACGAACCACATTGGCCCATTGGTTGACCAGAATAGGAAGGTCACGGTAGGATTCGATCCAGCCTCTGTAGGTATTCCAGATAATAGTTTCAGAAGTTGGACGAACAATAAGTTCTTCTTCCAGTTTAGCTTCTTCATCAACAACTATCTTACCATTGCCATCATTTTTAAGACGGTAATGGGTTACCACAGCACATTCGGTAGCAAAACCTTCGACGTGGGAAGCTTCTTTGGAAAAGAATGATTTGGGGATAAATAAGGGGAAATAGGCGTTTGAGTGGCCTGTTTCTTTGAAACGCTTATCCAGGATCGCTTGCATGCGCTCCCAAATCGCATATCCGTATGGCTTGATGACCATACATCCCCTTACTGCAGAATACTCTGCAAGATCTGCCTTAATGACTAGATCGTTGTACCATTGTGAATAATCCTCACTACGGCTTGTAATTCCTTTACTCATTCTTTAATTGAAAATTATATTACCAAAATATGCGTTAAATTGCTGTTGAGCAGCATTTTTTACAAAAATAAAAATATTTAGTATTTTTGAGTGTTTGATTAAACCCCGCAATTAATTTTGCGTCTAAGATAATAAATAAGTACTGTATTTTCGAAATTTAACTGTTTTAGCATCATGAAAAACAAGAAGATATTAATGGGATGGTTAGCTTTAGCATTCGTTGCTTTCTTAAGCTCCTGTTCGACAAGCCAACGGACAGTGTATCGCGACGATGTTTATAATAACCGGGATACACGTGGTGTATACCAGAGCCCAGACTACTACTATACCGATGAAGTAGGTGGAGAATCCATCGCTGAATCGGAATACTATGCGGATGAATATTCTGACGAAGCCTACGCTGATGGCGAATTCGAAGAATTGGAATATGCAAACCGCATCAACAGATTCTATTATAACACGCCTGGAATGGGATATTATGATCCTTTCTTTGACCCATGGTATGGCTATGGCCTTGGTTTCGGATGGAACTCCGGTTTCGGATGGAGCATTGGAATGGGCTGGGGATGGGGATATCCTTGGCATGGATACGGCTGGGGATGGAACAGACCTTACTATGGTTATGGATGGGACTATCCGTATTATGGCGGATGGGCTAACCCTTGGTATGGTTACGGCTCTTACTATGGAGGCGGATACTGGGGATACAACTCCTACTACAGCCAATGGGGAAATCCTTACTATAACGTAAGAAACAATGGCAACCGAAATTATCGTACGCCATCTGATCGTAGCCAACGTATCTATAGCAATGCTGGTGGAAGTCGTTCATCCGTAATTACAAGAGACCGTTCAGGAAGAATCCAAACTGGTCGTGCGGCTACAGATAGAAGCTCCCGCGTAGGATCTACATCAAGATCTGGTGATAGAGGTACCGTGAGCAGAAGCAACGATAGAATCAACAACAATAGAGGTACATCTTCCCGTTCAGAAGGTATCAGAGGTACAACTTCTACCAACCGTTCTCAAGGAACCACTTCCCGTACACAAGGGACTACACGTTCTCAAGGAACTACAACCAGAGGTACTTCATCTAGATCGGAAGGGATCAATAGATCAAACCCTACTACTAGACCAGAAGGAAATGTAGGCAGAACACAGCCTTCATCATCCAGAGGAACAGTAGATAGAACGCCAACCAGTAGATCTCAAGGCGTACGTCAAACACCGAGCACCTCTAATAGGTCTCAACCTACTTCCAGAAGTTCAGAGCCATCTCGTTCATCAGGTAGTTTTGACAGAGGAAGCAGCATGGGCAGCGGTTCTTCAGGCTCAAGCATGAGCAGCGGCCGAAGTGGTGGAGGTTCTTCTTCATCCTCTTCAGGTAGCGGAAGAAGCGGCGGAGGCAGCAGACGTTAATCAAACTTAACATATATACATATAGCCAATATAGATTTATATTGGCTATATATTTATCCTATTAACCCGAATTTTCATTTTATCAAACCGATATTGTATATCTATGAAAAAATATATACTTCCAGTCGCTTTTCTAACTTTATTATCTGTTCAGTCGGCCTTTGGCCAATCTATTTATGATGATGCAAAAATTCTATCATTGGATGAATCCAATGGAACAGCGCGTTTCAAGGCATTGGGCGGTGTGAATACTTCCCTAGGTGGCGACATCAGCTCCGTATCTGGCAACCCTGCTGGATTAGGTTTTTTTGGACAGTCGGATGCGTCGATATCCTTCAACATGTTGAACAATAATAACAAGACCAGTTTTTATGGTCAGAACCAAAATAAGAATTTCGCCAAATTTGGGATTGATAATGCAGGTGTTGTTCTGGCCTTCCCTACTGCTTATAATCAAGATGTGGGTTGGCAGAACTTTAACATCGGACTAAGTGTCAATAGGCAAAACAACTATAACGATAAGGTGGTATATAGTGGAATTAACTCGAAAAACACTTTAGTACAATCTCTTACGGATGCAATGTTTGGATCTCCCTCATTCACCAATGATTTTAGAAAATCTTACTTGGTAGAAGCCTTCGGAGATAATCCAAAAGAGTATTTTCCGATTGCTTTGGAAGGAGATCCGAAGGGGCAACAGGTGGATATTTTATCTGGTGGCTATAAATACCTAAGCAACTTTTCTGTTGGGGCAAATTACAGCCATAATTTTTATATCGGTGCGGGTGTTGGTTTATTGTCCTATAAGAATTCCTATAGTAGAGATGTGTATGAGCGAGGTTGGACAAAGACGGCAGAAGAGATCATGCCGGATGCTAACCCAGATTCTCCGTTCTTAAAGCCAGGATCTGTTCAAAATTCCTATACGGATATCAATTATGCACTGACCGATCGTTATTCTAGTGAATCTACAGGATATGGAGCGAATTTTAATATCGGGATGATCATAAAGCCATCGTGGGATTGGAACTTTGGTTTGACATTTACCTCTCCTACTTGGACCACGATAAAATTTGATGATTATTTGGATACCCAAGCGGAATATTATCAAGATGATAAATCGACCAATCAGATCCGTCCGAAATATATTTCTGAAGTAGGCGGAGAAAGTCGGGATTATTCAATTATCTCTCCATGGAAAACAGCTATTGGATTAACGAAATTCTTTGGAAGGGGCTTGATATCTGCGGATTTGGAGTTTGTGGGGTATGATAATGTGAAGTATGTAAATGAGGCCTACAATGCGAATGCTGCGGATGAATTGGCCATTAATAGGGATCTGAAGAATAGTTTCAAAAGTAATTTTAATTTCCGTGCTGGTGCGGAATATGTATTTACGGATAGGTTTACTGGTAGAGCTGGATTTAATTATTTGGGCTCGCCTTATGAGAATACCAGCAAGGGCAGTTATATTGGTTCGTTGGGATTGGGATATATTTTCCCTAACGCGATGTATATTGATTTAACAGCCATGCAGTATGAAAGTTCGACCTATTATGATGTGACGTATAAACTGGATGATATCTGGAAATCTCCTGCTCCGGAAGCAGAGATCAAGAATAGTAGAACTAATGTGGTAATGACATTAGGGGTGAAGTTTTAGATTTGTTGTTTTGGTGACGCGTCATTGCGAGGAGGCACGACGAAGCAATCTTTCGACAAGTTTAAAGATTGCTTCGTTCCTCGCAATGACGTGGTGTCGCAATGGCGAAATTACCCTTTTCTCTCCGAGGTCCTTCTTACAAAAAGATTATAATTCTCGTGCTTCTCCACATAGATTTCATCTCCAGCATCAATAAAACCATCAAGTGCCACGGCATCATACCACACATTATCGATCTCAATCTTCCCAGCAGGTCGCAAAACTGTCTTCGCTACGCCAACCTTATCGATCATATTCGTCTTGGTCACAGAAGACGTATATCCACTTTCGGCTCTTTGTTCATCTTCTAACACCAATTTCTTAAAGGTAGAAGACTCCAACAGATTTTTACCAAAAATAACCATCAGTACAATGGCCAAAACCATTGCACCCACCACAATAATAAATGAATTCATTAATAATCCAGGTTGAGTAAGTTTAAAATCTAAATAATCATTGGCTACCATCGAGAAAGCCAAACCACATAACATCAAAATAATCCCTGCAATCCCTGCAACACCAAATCCTGGAATCACAAAGATTTCCAAGGCTATCAAAATCACACCAAGGATAAAAATTGCTATCTCCCAATGATCTGCCAATCCTTGTAGGTATAAAGGCGCGAAAAACAAGGCGCCACAAACAATGGCCACCAACAGCGCAAATCCAATTCCTGGGGTCTGCATCTCAAAATAAATACCTGCAATGATTCCGATGATCAATATTCCACTAACCAATGGATTGATCAGAAAGGCAATCAGATGATCCACCCAGGTCAAGGTATGATGTTGGACTGCCGGTTTGATGATGCCCAGATCGGAAAATATATCCACATCGCTTTTGGCCTCTTTCTTCGCCAATCCTATCTTAACAGCCTCCGCTGTTGTCAGGGTCAGCAATTTACCATCTTCCTTTAATTCCGGTATGGAGATGGAAGGATCCACAAAAGCTTCAGCAACCTTTGGGTCACGGCCTTTTGCTTCTGCCGTTGCGCGCATCAAACCACGCATATAGGATTGATATTTCTCCGGCAAGACCTCACCACTTTGGTTGACTACCGAAGCAGCACCGATGCTTCCACCGGGACTCATGTAAATATAATCCGCTGCTAATGAAATCAATGCGCCCGCTGAGGCGGCATTATGATGGACAAACACAATAGATTTGAACTTATTTTCGTTCAATAAACTAGAGCGCATAGAATCTGCGAAGTTTAAGGCTCCACCAAATGTATTTAATTCTAAAAAAAGATAATCAACATCCGATTTTTTAGCTTCCCTAATGGCGTTTTTTAATGTCCGCCAGGAGTTAGGACCGATATCTTCTTTGATCTGAACGGAATACACACTTTGTGCGGAGCTTGAAAAGACATTCAAGATACATAGTACGACAATTCCTAAAATGTATTTTGTAAATTTGTTCATAAACGTAGTCTTTTTTACCGAAATCAAATTCGACTCGGATGACTAAATATACGATAAATAAAGTTTTCGAGAAAGCCCTGCCATCGAATATCTGGAAAATCGAGCTTGACTCTATCCAGCCTATCATCGCTGTGGAAACACGAAATATGGATACGACAGAAGCTTCTTTCCATGCATTTGATCTTTCAGGCAACTGCTTGATGTCACCCTGCCAGGCGGACGGTAAAGAATGGACCTTAGATTCTGTGCAGGATGGACAATTGATTTTAAAAAGAATTGGCGAGCATACCCCCATCCAAGAAGGGATCAAGATCATCAATATCGAAAGAAATGAGGTGGTATTTACTTCATATGAATTTATTTTATTGGATGTATATTGTGGCTTTGTGCATGCTCGACATCGTTCCATCTCCTCTGGTGAAACCATCGCCATCAATATCCACAGCGGGAAATACAGTCCTGCTTTGGAGCATAAGTTCGAAATCTGCCTCAACAAAATCCAATACCCCATCACCTATTCCCCTATTCCTCAATTCCTAAAAAATGAGGATAGCACTGGCCCATTATGGCTCAGCAAATGCGGACAGATTTACCTTTGGTGCTACCACCAAAAAACAGCTTCGGGCTTTGACCTGATTTTAGCGATTAGCGATTTAAACCGTTTGCTGGATAAACAAGTCATATTAAACAATATGAATAAAATGATTCCTCAACCCTACTTTCAATTAGAAAGACAGGTCTTCTTTATGACTTTTAATAAGCGAGAAATTGTCTCTTATTTAGTATAATTGCAAAAATGATGAATAAAAGAATGATTAAAAAGTCTTTCCAAAAGACACTTACTATATTTACTACTTGTATTTTAATGGGGACCGCTGCAGTTTCCTATGCCCAGACTTCAGAGAAAAGCCAGAAAACAACCATTATCAATGGCCGTACTTTTATCGTGCATCAAGTATCCTCCAAAGACACGTATTATCAATTGAGCAGAACCTATGGAATTCCTGTTCAGGATATCATGAATGTCAATAACAAGAAAAACTTGAGGGTTGGAGATACGGTAAATATTCCTTCAAAAAATGCCTTAGTCGCTCCCACAAATGACAATAATAAGCCGCAGGAGGTGATTGGCATAGGGCAACCTGAAAATACCGCTACAGCAAAAATCCTTACTGCTTATAAAGTCGGTGATAATGAAACCCTTTATTCCATTGCGCGAAGATTTGCTACCACGGTAGATAATATCAAAAAGTTAAACGGCCTAACTTCAGATACCTTACAACCGGGTCAAACCCTGAAAATTCCAGATGGTGCTGTTACAGATCCAAAACCAACGGTAGAATCTACTACGGCAAAGCTGCCTGTTCCCGAACCATCCAAGGAAGAGATCGCTTTTGAAGCCAATAGGTATGGAATCATGGAGAAAAAAGAAAAGGGTATTGCGGTTTGGATGGAAGACTTGGAATCAGGAGGCAAAAACAACCTTGCACTGCATCGTTCCGCACCGGTAGGTACCATCCTAAAAATTACCAACCCATTGACAAAAAGTATTACCTTTGCCAAGGTTGTAGGAAAATTCTCCGATACCGCAGAAAGTCAGGATGCCATTGTCATCCTATCTAAGTCAGCCGCTTCGAATATTGGAGCCTTTGACAAACGCTTTCTGATCGAGATCACCTATGGAGCCCCCATAAATTAGATTACACGAACGAATGAGCGAAATAGACAAACCCTATGTCATAGGAATAGCAGGGAGTAGTGGTTCTGGGAAAACATTTTTCCTAAAAAGTTTTCTGGATCATTTTTCAGATGAAGAGATCACCTTGATTTCCCAAGACGATTATTACATCCCCGCCAATACAAAAACAAGGGAAGAAAACAGATTATATAATTTCGATCTTCCAACTTCTATAGATAGAGCAACATTCTACAAACATATCAACGACCTTTTTGAAGGCAGAACGGTTTTTAAGGAAGAATATACTTTCAATAATCCCGACTTGAAACCAAAAATGTTGGAGATCAAACCTGCTCATATCCTAGTGGTAGAAGGTCTATTTATCTTTCATTATGAAGAAATCAACCAGTTATTGGATTATCGGATTTTCTTGGATGCAGATGAACCAATTGCACTTCGCAGAAGACTGAAACGCGATTTGATTGAGCGTGGATATGATGAGGACGATGTGATGTACAAATGGATTAACCATGTCGTGCCATCCTACAATGAATTCCTGCTCCCACACAGGGAAGAATGCGATTTAGTGATCAGAAACAATGTGGATGACCCCTTGGTAATCCAGACGTTTACCAACGATATTGCAAAAGAATTACGCAAAAGGATCGGTTAGTTATTTTTAATCAATCTAAATTACCTATATTTGCAACATGTTCGAGTCGATGATCAGGTTGCAAATATTGGATAATATGCCTTTTGAGGATAAAAAAGGGCATTCTCCATTCTCAGATAATGGGGATGTGGTATTCAAAAAATGTTGCAAGAAATATAAAAAAGGAAAACGCTGTAAAAAGTGTCCGGGTAGGGTTGATTAACCCAGCTCTATTCTTCTATAAAGTTTAAATCCCTATCAAAGCTTTCCTTTAATTTACTTAAGGCAAAAATGGCTATTCCGGTCAATATTACAAGCATGATAATGGCAGCCCATAATATCCCCACATAACCTACCAATAGCCCATACACGATCGTAGAAGGAATTAATGCCCCTCTCACAAAATTTGGAGCTGTGGTTGTAACGGTAGCACGGATATTGGTACCGAACTGCTCTGCAGCAATGGTGATGAAGGTGGCCCAATATCCAACACCTAGTCCCATCAAAAAAGCCAACCACAGGAATTCAGTTTCTGTGATGCCTTTTCTGGTGAGGTATATACAGGAAAATAAGAGGATCAACAATTGATAAACCAAGACAACTTTCTTTCTTGATTTGAAGATTTGAGCTAAGACACCAGCCAAAAAATCGCCTAATGATATCCCTATATAAGTAAACATCACTCCCTTTCCAGCACTCAGCACCGTTTCAGCTTGTAAGGCTTGGCCGATTTCTGGCGCTTGGGTAACCAGTACCCCTACCACAAACCAAATAGGCAGACCAATACAAAGGCAGTACAAATACCGCCAGAATCTTTCCTTATTTTCGAAGAGCATCATGATCCTACCCTTTTGAACCCCTGTTTTTTCCATGGAGGCAAACATGCCGGATTCAAATACGCCTACTCGTAGCAGAAGAAGCAGGAGCCCCATTCCACCACCAACAAAATAGGCGGTCCGCCAACTGAACCATTCCGAAATAAAGTATGCTAGAATAGCTCCCAGAACTCCCACACCAGCGACAATCATCGTTCCGTAACCTCGCTTTTTTCGATCCATGGTTTCACTTACCAGCGTTATCCCTGCCCCCAGCTCTCCAGCCAAGCCGATGCCAGCAATAAACCGGATAATGGCATAACTTGTTACATCCTGCACAAATCCGTTGGCAATATTTGCCAATGAATACAAAAGGATAGAACCGAAGAGCACCTTCAGACGACCATATTTATCGCCAAGGATTCCCCAGATAATTCCACCGATCAACAGTCCACCCATCTGCATATTGAGCACAAATTCGCCTTCACTTCGCATATTAGCTACTGGAACCCCAATATCTGTGAAGGATTTTATCCGAACGATGGAAAAAATGATCAGGTCATAGATATCCACAAAATAGCCTAAGGCCGCTACGAACACCAGTATCCAGATGTTCCTTGAAGTTTGATGGTTAGTCATTTATCAGAAATATGACGTTAATTTAATACAGTTCCTCTTTTATTACAACAGTAACCAATAGAATATTGGAAATTAGCCGTATTTTTACCGGCATGAGAGTTTCTCCAAACACTTTGAAATGGGGCTTGCGCTTATATCCACCATTCTTTTTTCAACGGATTTGGGTCATCAGCATTTTAGATAGTTTCCTGGGCGCTGATGTCAGGATTAATAAGTCCTTATTGAACATGAATTCCAATCGAACTATTTTTGGAGGAACCATATTCTCGGCCATTGACCCTTTCTATCCCATCCTCTTGGATCAATATTTCAAACATCAGGGAATCCTAAGGACGGTAGCCTGGTTGAAGACTGCACATATTGACTACATTAAGCCTGGTAGAATGGATCTCTTGGTATCATTTCGTTTGAAAGAGGAAGTGCTAAAAGAAGCCTTGCATACCATCAAGCATGAGGGTAAGGTGGTGAAAACCTTCCAGACGCAGGTATTTGATAAAAAAGGGACCTTGTGCGCCGTAGCCCACAATGAAATCTATATCCGGGATCTCGATTTTGACTTTGAGACCTACAATAAATTAAGCACTTCGGAAGAGGTGGAAAACAAACAATCAAAACTTTATTAAAATGAAAAAACTGTTAGTACTTATTGTCGCCATCCCAGCTTTATTGAGCTCTTGTGGGAATAATCAAGCTGCAAAAGAAACGGAAGACCAAAAGATCTCGCAGCAAGCTATAGAGATCCATGATGAGATCATGCCTCAAATTTCAACCTTTGATAAGAACACGGTGATTATCGATTCGATCTTGACCAATCTGGATAAGATCAAGGCGGCCAATACCGCATTGGATACCACGAACAGCCGCAGCGAATTGGTGAAACTAAAAAGTGATCTGGAAGCTGCGACGGATAATATGATGACTTGGATGAAGGATTACGATCCGGTAAATGAAGACCAGGCATATCAGCAAAAAATGTTGGATAGAGTAGTTGAAATGAAAAAGCAATTTGAGGATGCTGCTACCTTATCAAAAACAACTTTGGCACCATTTAATAAATAATCATGAAAAAGATAATTGGATTAGCCTCCTTCACTTTGTTTGCAGGGCTCTTACTCCAATCCTGCGATAATACGGAAAGAAAGTTGCCCATCTTGGGCGAAGCCACGGTAGAGAAAAAAATGGTTGATGGCAAGGAAGTCATCGACTCCATCTACCCGACCATTCCGGATTTTAAGTTTTTGAATCAGGATAGCGTTTATATCACGCAGGATTTTTTCAAGGATAAGATCTATGTGGCCAACTTCTTTTTTACCCACTGTCCAAGCATCTGCCCTACCATGCAGCGAAATCTGTTGAAGGCTTATGAAAAATACAAGAACAACCCAAAAATTGCATTTTTATCCCATAGTATTGATTTCAAGTATGATCAACCCCATGTTTTAAAGGATTATGCGAACAAATTAGGGATAGATAATGATCAATGGCAATTTGTAATGGGATCCAAGGCAGATATTTATGGTATTTCGGAAAAATATCTGGTGTATACTAAGGAAGATGCAAATGTACCTGGAGGCTATGACCATTCGGGATATTTGGTGATCATCGATCCTGAACGTAGGCTTCGTGGAGCATATGATGGGACAAATGATGAACAGGTAACTAAACTATTGGAAGATCTGGACGTAATCCTTAATGAATACAGGTAGTTAATATGATCTATAAATACCTCACAGGTATATTGACATTGGTTCTAGCGCTTAATTTATTGTTCTCCTGTAATAATAAATTGAGCGTTCAGACTATGCAATATGCTACGATTGGGCAGAAACTATATGTTCAACATTGCCAAAATTGCCATGGTGCCAAAGGCGAGGGATTGGGTAAGCTCTATCCACCACTAACCGATCAGAAGTTTTTGGAAGAGAATAGAGATAAATTGGCTTGCATTGTAAAGAATGGGATGGCCGGGGAGATTATGGTAAATGGGGAGAAATTTAATCAGGCCATGCCAGGAGTTCCAAGCTTGACGAATATTGATGTGGCTTATGTGCTGACTTATATTACAACCTATTTCGGAAATAGTACTACTCATTTTACCCAGGAAGAAGTTATTCAGATGCTGAAGGATTGTAAATAGCTTAAGAGATTTTAGGTAATCTCTGCCGTCATTGCGAGGAGGCACGACGAAGCAATCTTTAACCTTTGTCATCCTGAGCTGCGTCGAAGGATCTGTACGGATACAAAACAATCATATATTTCGACTCCGTTCAATATAACATTTTTAAAGATTGCTTCGTACCTCGCAATGACGGCGGAAAGTGCAATAAAGGCGGAAAGGACAATGACTTAGCGTTTATAAACTTCTATCTTCTACCAAAAGAAAAAGGTTTTCAAACGGGGAGAATGAAAACCTTTAATAACCAATTATAAACCTAAATTATGATACTACAAAGGTAAGTGTATTTACTACACCTGTCAATAGCAATCTTAAAAATTAACAATTTGTTAACATTGCAACTATTCTTCGTCTGCCCAACAAAATACCACAGCCATCAAATACCCCTTCCGAAAAAACCATCTTCCAAAAAACAGCCCCAAATCCCATTTTATAACGAATATTTGACATAACTGCTAAAGATCTTTCCTTACCTTTGCAACCGAATGAACATTCAATTGACAGAAAAAAAAGAACAGATCTTTCGGAGTACCCTTCAGCTAGTCAACGCTGGAGGCTTCCATGGATCGCCCATGAGCAAGATCGCCAAAGAGGCCGAAGTAGCTGTGGGTTCCATCTACCATTACTTTTCTTCAAAGGACGATCTTATCATTGAGCTGTATTGGTATTGCAAGGAAATCATCAATAATCAGGTATTCCTCGAAGAACAGGATAACCTCCCATACGATCAACGCTTTCGAGCCGTATGGAAAAACGTGGTGCTATTCTATCAGGACCACGCAGACCTCTTCAGTTTTATGGAACAGTTCTATGGTTCCCCCTTTTACGAAGATATCCGCAAGAACGTTTTTCAACATAAATGCGAACGCAATAAAATCTTTCACTTTCTGGAACAAGGACTGGAAGAGAAACATTTAAAGGACTTACATGTTCGTATCCTATTAGCAGCCTATTTAGGGCCTGCTATTTCGCTTGTTAGAAGCAGCTTATACGAAAAAACAAAGATTGAGGAAGCTCAATTGGACCAATTGGTCGACATTATCTGGAACGGGGTTAAAAAATAATATATATGAAATTCAATTTTAAGGACTTATTCATTTACGCATCCATTGCGGCGGTTTCCTTGGGGTCGGCCATGGCACAAGACAACAGGAACCTTTCCAGCAATGCAACATTAGACGAGCTCATCAACTTTGCCCTATCCAACAAGATTGAGGTTAAACAAGCCAAAATCGATCAGGAGATCGCAGAACGCGAAATCGCTTCCGCATTATCAGGATGGTTTCCACAGATCAATGCCAATGGAAATCTTTCTCATTTCATTCAATTGCCAACAGCTTATATCAACGGGCAGAATATTGCCATGGGGCAGAAAAACACCTCTTCCCTAACTTTTCAAGCTGATCAGGCGATCATCAACCCAGGCTTGTTCCAAGCATCAAAGGCTGCACAATTCATCAGACAACAGAATACCCTAAACCTGGAAAACACCAAGATCAATACCGTGGTTGATGTTTCCAAGGCTTATTATGATATTCTGACCAGCGAGGAACAGATCAATATCATCAACGAAAATATTGCGCGTATCCAGAGACAATATACCGATGCCAATGCCCGGTATGAAACCGGTTTGGTGGACAAGATCGACTATAAACGTGCGCAGATTTCCTTGAACAATGCCAATGCACAACTGAAATCGGCATTGGAAATCAGAAAATACAAGTACGATTACCTAAAAACCCTATTGGGATTAAACCCTATCGATGGTCTTAACCTTTCCTTCGTAGGTCAGGATATGGAATCCAATGTGTTATTGGATACTTCAGAACTAGTACAGATCGCAAACCGGGTAGAATATCGTCAGTTGAAGAATCTGCAGGAGATCCAAAAATTGAACACCCAATACCAGAAATGGAATTACCTTCCTAGGTTAAGTGCTTTTGCAAATTATGGTCTGAACTACCGTAATAATGCTTTTGCCGATCTTTATGGAAATAACTTCCCCCAATCTTCTGTGGGTTTGACCCTTTCCATTCCAATTTTCCAAGGTACCAAACGCGTACAGGAGATCAGGAAATCCGAATTGCAGGAAACCCGATTGGAAATGGATCTGGAGAACCTTGAAAACCAGATCGGTGCCCAATACTCGGCAGCCATGGCTTCTTACCGCGCAAATACCATCGAATGGCGAAACGCGAAGGACAACATGGATCTTTCCGAAGAAGTGTATAACACCATCAAACTACAATACGATGCCGGACTGAAAACCTATTTGGAGCTCATGACGGCAGAAACAGACCTTAAAACGAGCCAACTGAACTATTTGAATTCCCTATATGCGGTCTTGGCCAGCAAACTGGACATTCAAAAAGCATTGGGAACCGTAGACATCAACAATTAATCAGCACAACCCTTACATAGAAATTTAACGTTATGAACACGAATCGCATATTAGCAGCAATATTATTAAGCTCTGGATTGATCCTGGCTTCATGTGGCAATAAGGATAAGGCCAAGCAGGCAGGTCCTGGTCAAATGCAGGCGCAGGCTATCCCAGTCAGCATTTCGACGGTGAACCTGGAAACCGTTTCCGGTACACGCTCCTACCCTTCCAATGTTGTTCCTTTACAGGAAACAGAAATCCGTGCAGAAGTTTCAGGATACATCACCAATATTTATGTGGCAGATGGTGCTTATGTAAGCAAAGGACAGAAATTATATGAAATTGATCGCGTTCGTTATTCCGCAACGGTAGATCAGGCAAAAGCGACCTTAGAAATTGCGAGAGCAAATCTTGCTCGTGTAGAAAAGGATCTTCAACGTTATCAGACCTTGGCCGACAAGGATGCGATCGCAAAACAGACCCTGGATTATGCGTATACCGATGTAAATAACCAAAAGGCACAGGTACAAGCTGCCGAAGCGGCCCTTACTGCTGCAAGAACAAATTTGAATAGATCGACCATTTATGCGCCATTCTCAGGCTCGGTTGGAATCTCCCAAGTACGTTCAGGAGCTTTGGTATCTGCGGGTACTACTTTATTGAATACCATCAGTTCTACCAATCCTATCGCTGTGGAGTTCCAGATCAACGAGAAAGAGATCACCGAATTCGCAAACCTGCAATCGGGTAAATCTTCTACGGAGATCAACCTGACCTTGCCGGATGCCAGCACTTATGCTTCAACCGGAAGAATCTCCACGATCGATCGTGCCGTAGATCCGCAAACAGGTACTTTGAAAGTGAGAGCCACTTTCCAGAACCCTAACAATGCCTTGCGTGCAGGAATGAACCTGACCCTAAATGTGGTTAGTACCTCTACAGAACAACAATTGGTCATCCCTTACCGTGCAATTTTTGAGCAATTGGGAACATTCAGTGTATATACGGTTACAGATAGCAGTACTGTGGAATTAAAGCCGGTTACCCTTGGCCATAAACTTGGCGATCGCGTGGTTATTTCACAAGGACTTCAATCAGGCGAACGCGTGGTAACAGATGGTATCACCGCCTTGAAACCTGGTGCCAAAGTAGTGAACAAAGAAGAACAAGCACAACCAGCAGCAGGTCCTGCAAAACAATAGTAAATGCCGAATCCCAAATATAAAAAAGCATGATTTCAGAAGTATTTATAAAGAGACCGGTCACCGCGATAGTTATATCGATATTGATTTCCATTATTGGTATCATTTCTGTCACTACCCTGCCGGTCAGTCAATATCCCAACATCGCGCCGCCGACGGTTTCCGTTTCGGCGATCTATACAGGTGCCGATGCCCAAACCGTAGAAAAAACAGTAACCACGCCAATTGAGAGTCAGATCAATGGTACGCCCGGAATGATCTATATGAGTTCCAACAGTACTTCGGATGGATCGTCCCGGATCACCGTGACTTTTGAGGTGGGAACAGATATCGATATCGCCACGCTGGATGTACAGAACAGGGTGAGTATTGCAGAACCCGTCCTCCCAGAGGCTGTCCGTCGTTTAGGTGTAACCACCCGTAAGATGAATACGGATATCTTGATGATGGTTTCCCTGGTTTCTCCGAACGGAACCCGCGACCAGAATTTCCTGGCAAACTATGTCAACCTTTACCTAAAAGATGCCTTGTTGCGTGTTAAAGGGGTGGGTGATGTGCAGGCTTTTGGTCAACCATTTGCGATGCGGGTTTGGTTGGATGCCAATAAATTGGCCAACCTGAACATGTCGCCATCGGATGTGAGTGCAGCGATTGCCGAGCAGAACTCCAGAATGCCTGGTGGATCAGTTGGTGCCCGTCCGCAGGAAAATGCACAGGTTTTTGAATACCCGATCGTGATGGACTCCGACCTGGAGGAAGTCGATCAATTCGAAAACATCGTGGTAAAAACCAATATGGATGGTTCCATCGTATTATTGAAAGATGTTGCCCGCGTAGAATTGGGACAGTTCAACTACGGTATAACCAATAAAGTAAATGGACAGGTCGCATCGGGTATGATGATATCCCAGACTCCAGGTGGAAATGCCGTGGAAACAGCGGATGGTATTTACCTGGCTTTGGAAGAATTGAAAAAATCGTTCCCTACAGACGTGGATTACGTGGTAGGTTATGAAACAGTTTCCGTAGTCAATGCATCCATCAGTTCCGTAATCCATACTTTAATTGAAGCGATGATCTTGGTAACCTTGGTGGTATTCTTCTTCCTACAAAGTTGGAGAGCAACTTTGATCCCTTTATTGGCGATCCCAGTTTCCATCGTAGGTACCTTCATATTCTTTACCCTATTTGGGTTCTCGGTGAACAACCTGACCATGTTGGCTTTCGTCCTCGCTATTGGTATTGTGGTGGATGATGCGATCGTGGTGGTAGAAGCCGTACAGCATTACATCGACCATTACCAGATGGATGCCAAAGAGGCAACCCGACGGGCCATGAAAGATATTACCGCTCCGGTTATTGCGATCGCGCTTATCCTAGCGGCCGTATTCGTTCCGGNNCTCATTTATCGCGCTTTCCTTGACACCAGCACTTTGTTCCATCATGTTGAGACCTTCCGCTACGACGAAGGACGCGAAAGGATTGAACAAGTTCTTCTATAAATTCAACGTTTGGTTCGATAAAGTGACCTACCGTTATTCCAAAGGGGTGAAAAAAGCGATCAAGGCGGCTACGCTGGTATTGATCATTTTGATCTGTATTTTCATTGGAACAGGTTTCATGTTCATGAACAAGAAATCCGGATTTATCCCGAACGAGGATGGCGGGATCTTCTTCATGGGGGTCAACCTTCCAGAAGGAGCATCATCTGCCCGCACGGAAGAAGTGCTGACCGAGCTGACAAACGACCTGCGTAAGGATTTCCCGGAAATTCAATATGTGACTTCCATCAATGGTATGAACTTATTGAACAGGGCCGCAAAACCGAATGGTGCATCCTTATTTGTATCGTTGAAACCTTGGGAAGAAAGACAACGTACGGTTATGGAAATCACGGGAGCCATTATGGGCAAATACCGTGGCTATTCAAAAGCAACCGTCATCGCCGCAACGCCGCCACCGATTCCAGGTTTGGGTTCATCCGGAGGTTTTACCCTGGAGATCCAAGACCGTCAGACGGTGGATATCAAAGAATTTGAACGTATTGTGGGTGGTTTCTTGGCTGCTGCCAACCAACGTCCTGAAATCGGAATGGCCTATACCCTTTTCAACAGTAAATCGCCGAACTACAAATTAAATGTAGATCGTGAGATGGCGAAAAGAATGGGAGTACCGGTATCCAACATCTACAGTACAATTTCCTCCTACCTGGGTTCGAGTTATGTAAATGACTTCACCAAATATGGACGGAACTTTCGTGTAGTAACTCAGGCAGATACCAGCTATCGGATGCATATTGAGGATATCAATAAATTATATGTAAAGAATGTGCAGGGACAACCTGTGCCGGTAAGCAATTTGGTTAGTTACGAATTGACCACCAATCCGTCCATTGTCAATCACTTTAACATCTTCCGATCGATATCGATCTCGGGAGAGGCAGCACCAGGATATTCTTCGGGTGATGCTATTAAAGCGTTGGAAGAAGTGGCGGCGCAGACCTTATCGGATGGATATTCTTATGAATTCTCCGGAGTGACCTTGCAGGAAAAACAATCCGGTAGTAAGACCATTCAGATCTTCGCCCTATGTATTCTATTCGTATTCCTATTATTGGCTTCCTTGTATGAGAGTTGGTCGGTACCATTCTCCATCCTATTATCTGTACCGTTAGGGGTATTTGGAGCGATATTAGCCCTTACCTTATTACCTAACCTGGATAATAATATCTATGCGCAGATTGGTTTGGTAACCATAATTGGTCTTGCCGCGAAGAATGCGATCTTGATTGTGGAATTTGCTAAGGAAAGGGTGGATATTGGCATGAACCTGATCGATGCAACCATTGATGCCGTTAAGCTTCGTCTGCGTCCGATCATCATGACTTCCTTTGCCTTTATTTTGGGTATTATTCCGTTGATGTTGTCTACTGGGGCAGGTGCTGTTTCGCGTCAGACAATCGGATGGACGGTATTCGGTGGGATGACTGCAGCAACTTTCCTGGCGATATTTATTGTGCCGGTGTTGTTTGTGGTGATTACCAGATTGGCATATGGCAAGAAAAAATTAGCGGAGCTGGAAGCTTCATTTGATGAAGAAAAGAAGAAAAGCCTCTCGGCGCACTAGTTTCAATTGGATGTTTTAAGCCGTAGGCTTAAGGCATCCAATTGAAACAGTATTTAGTAGTAAGTATTTAGTAGTTAGACCTATGGCGGCTACCGTAATGGCGAACTTTTACCTTCATTGTGAGGAATTTTCCGTCATTGCGAGGGCCACGTCATTGCGAGAGTCACGTCATTGCGAGGAGGCACGACGAAGCAATCTTTCGATTAGTGTAAAGATTGCTTCGTTCCTCGCAATGACGGAGATGGTCTCGCAATGACGCAGGACGCAATACCTATAGCGCCCATAGGTCTAAATACTAACTACTCAATACTAAATACTTAATACTAAATACTTAATTCTAACTACTAACTACTTAATACTAATAAGCGAAATTTCCTGATACGTATCCGAGATAGCAAAAATTCGGTAGCCATGCGATTTCAACAAACTAAAAAACTCCTTCCCTTTTTCTTTTCCGTTGGGAAAGAATCGTTCATGGGTTTCTACCAAGATTTGTCTAATAGGAATACCACTTTCCAATATCCCTTTCATTACCGCATATTCTGAGCCTTCTATATCCATTTTAAGGACATCAATCCTCCTATGCCCCTTTTCCTTTACAATCTCCGTAAACTCCTTTAAAAGCACCTCTACAGGGTTCAGTTCATCCACCAAGCTATGATCATAGACCGAACCTGATACATGTTCTTTATTTTTCGGAAGATTAAAAGTGACTATTCCCGTTTTTTCACCGATTCCATAGGGATGGAAATGAAACTTCTCTGGTACTGAATTATTACTTACCCAAGCTATGGATTTTGGGGTTGGATCAAATCCATACACATCACAATTGTGTTTGGCGATGATGGCCTGGTCAAAAGAGATATCCTCTCCTATACCAAAAGAATAAACAATGGCGTTCTCCGGAACTGCGGAAGGATCCACATAAAATCCACCATAACCATTTCCGTACCATTGCTTATCCCGTTTTTCTTCTATATCTATGAAGGCAATCTTTCCGATTCTAGCCTTTAGCCAATATTCTAATCGCTTAAGTTTATCGTTTCTTTCCATTTGATTTCGGTAGATATCATAAATATAACCAAAATCACAAAGAATTAACCTTCAGATATCACGTTTATCACATCATATTGCGTGATGATATTTATTTTCCCGAACTCATCCTCCACCAGAACCGCTTGGGAATCCTTATTGATCAAGCTCGAAATCTTGTCGATAGATGCATTGATATCCACAAAAGGAAACGGTTTGGTAGAAATCCCTTCCACCGGAGATGATTTTAAGGTCGGATTTTCTAAAAGTGCGGAGAGAATATCCGATTCCGTCACCTTCCCAATCACCATACCTTGTTGGGTAAGTGGTATTTGGGAGATGTTCAACGATTTCATGATGTTGAAGGTTTCCAGAACCGATTGGTTCACATCTGCCGTAACAATCTCCTGTTGACCACGTCTTTTCAATATGGTTTTTGCCGTCAGTTTTTCATCTTTCAGGAAGCCCCTTTCACGCAGCCAGTCCTCATTATACATTTTACCCATATAACGAGAACCATGATCATGGAAGATCACCACGACCACATCATCTTCTTTTAACGAATCCCCTAATTGTAACAAACCGGCCACGGCAGCACCCGCCGAATTCCCAGCGAAAATACCCTCCTTGCGCGCAAGATCCCTCGTCATCAGCGCAGCATCCTTATCCGTAACCTTTTCAAAAAGATCGATCTGATTAAAATCTACGTTCTGAGGTAAAAAATCCTCACCTATCCCTTCCGTGATATATGGATAGATTTCATTTTTATCAAAGATCCCGGTCTCTTTGTATTTTTTAAAAACCGAACCGAATGTATCGATCCCCCAGACCTTGATATCCGGATTCTTTTCCCGCAGGTATTTAGCCGTTCCGGAGATGGTTCCGCCGGTACCAACCCCCACCACTAGGTGCGTGATCTTCCCTTCGGTCTGCTCCCAGATTTCAGGTCCGGTCTGTTCGTAATGCGCTTTGCTATTCGAAAGGTTATCGTATTGGTTGGCTTTCCAGGCATTGGGAACTTCCTTCTCCAACCTACTGGAAACCGAATAATAAGATCGAGGATCCTCTGGATCCACGTTGGTCGGACAAACGATCACTTCGGCGCCAAAGGCACGGAGCGCATCTATCTTTTCTTTGGATTGTTTATCGGTGGTGGTAAAAATACAGCGGTATCCTTTTACAACAGAGGCCATGGCCAATCCCATACCTGTATTTCCGGAAGTACCTTCGATGATCGTTCCTCCTGGTTTCAAAAGGCCGGATGCTTCCGCATCCTCGATCATCTTTAAGGCCATTCTATCCTTGATCGAGTTCCCTGGATTGGTCGTTTCGATTTTGGCTAGAATGGTACCCTTTAATTTTTTTGTAACCGTATTGAGCTTGACCAAAGGGGTATTCCCAATGGTTTCAAGAATATTATTATACCACATAGATGTTTCTGTTCTGTTTGTTTAGCACAANNAAAAGTAGCCAATTTTTAGAAATCATGCGGTCTAGCTCCGAAATTAGAACTTCAGGTGCTTCACGGTCAAGCCATTATTGATGAGCTGTTTCAACGCATCGATACCGATCTTCAAGTGGGTTTCCACATACGATTTGGTCACCGTTACATCCGAAGCATCCGTTTTTACCCCTTCTGGAACCATGGGTTGATCCGACACCAACAATAAAGCACCGGTAGGGATCTTATTGGCGAAACCAACCGAAAAGATGGTCGCAGTTTCCATATCCACCGCCATCGCCCGGATAGATTTGAGGTATTTCTTAAATTGTTTATCATGCTCCCAAACCCTTCTATTGGTGGTATAAACCGTTCCGGTCCAATAATCTCTGGAATGGTCCCTAATGGTTGTTGAAATCGCCTTCTGCATGGCAAAGGCAGGTAGTGAGGGAACTTCTGGTGGAAAATAATCATTGGATGTTCCTTCCCCTCGAATGGCCGCGATCGGAAGAATCAACTCGCCTACCCCGATCTTTTTCTTCAAGCCTCCCGTCTTCCCTAAAAAGAGAACCGCTTTAGGCGCTATGGCTGATAAAAGATCCATGATGGTAGCAGCCATGGGACTTCCCATTCCGAAATTGATAATCGTGATCCCTTCCGCTGTACAGGAAAGCATAGGTTTATCTTCACCCAAGATCGGCGCATCATCATGCATCTGCGAGAATAGTTTCACATAATTACTGAAATTGGTCAATAGGATATATTCCCCGAATTCATCCAACGGCCTTCCCGTATAACGGGGCAACCAATTATTTACGATATCTTCTTTGCTCTTCAATCCCGGAGTTACCGGGGAGTCTACTTCTTTAATTTTCTTCGTCATGTTCAATTAATTTAAATAAATAGATTGGGTACAAAAAACCCTCGCTGGCAGGCGAGGGTTTAGATATTATGCAACTTGAAGCTTTTTGAAATCTGTTTTTGCAAATTTATTCTTCGCATAGTCCAGCGTAATCAGTAAGCTGTTGTCTTCGATATCATCCTTCGTGGATGGTATTTCAAACATGGCATCCAACATAATGGCTTCGCAGATACTGCGTAGACCACGGGCACCTAATTTGAATTCCCAAGCCTTCTCCACGATAAAGTCGAATACTTCAGGTTCAAAACTTAATTTGACCCCTTCGTAATCAAACAATTTAACATATTGCTTTACCAACGCGTTCTTTGGTTTGGTCAATATATTCAATAAAGTTTCTTTATCCAAAGGATTCAAGTGTGTTAACACCGGTAAACGTCCGATCAACTCCGGAATCAATCCAAAGTTCTTCAGATCTTGAGGTGTAATGTATTTATACAGGTTGTTCAGGTCGATTTCCTGATCTTCATCCTTCATTTTATAACCTACAGTCTGCGTACGCAATCTGTTGGCAATTTTCTTCTGGATACCATCGAATGCACCACCACAGATAAACAGGATGTTGCTGGTATTTACCGAGATCATCTTTTGATCCGGATGCTTACGACCGCCCTGAGGTGGCACATTTACATTCGTTCCTTCCAAGATCTTCAATAAAGCCTGTTGAACACCTTCACCCGACACATCTCTCGTGATCGATGGATTATCGCTCTTACGCGCAATCTTATCGATCTCATCAATGTAAATAATACCGCGTTCCGCTGCTGCTACATCGTAATCTGCTGCCTGTAACAAACGGGTCAAAATACTTTCCACGTCCTCTCCCACATATCCAGCTTCGGTCAATACCGTTGCATCCACAATACAGAAAGGAACGTTCAGGATCTTGGCTACCGTTTTTGCCAATAAGGTCTTTCCGGTACCTGTTTCCCCCACAATGATCAAGTTGGATTTTTCAATCTCCGTCTCATCCGTTTCCACGCGTTGGTTCAAGCGTTTGTAATGGTTATACACCGCTACGGAAATCACTTTCTTCGCATCATCCTGACCAATAACATATTGATCCAAATGCTCCTTGATTTCAATAGGACGTATTAGTTTTAAAGCAGTCTGAATAGATTTATTCTTGCGTTGCTTAAGCTCTTCAGCCAAAATCTCACCCGCCTGTTGCACACATCTGTCGCAGATATGCGCACCATCACCCGCAATAAGCATTTGCGCCTCATTCTTACTGATGCCGCAAAATGAGCAATGTATATCTCTATTGTTCGATTTACCCATTGTTATTTTGTTTCTTTTTTAGGAAGCAATACCTCATCAATCATACCAAACGCTTTGGCTTCTTCGGCACGCATCCAATAATCACGGTCAGAGGACTTCTCTACCCATTCGTAAGTTTGGCCAGAGTGATCAGCAATGATCGTATATAATTCTTCTTTCAATTTCAACATTTCACGAAGGTTGATCTCCATATCAGAAGCCACCCCTTGTGCACCACCCGATGGTTGGTGAATCATCACTCGTGAATGCCTTAAGGCAGCACGTTTCCCTTTCGCTCCAGCTACCAATAATACCGCTCCCATTGAAGCTGCCATACCGGTACAGATGGTTGCTACATCCGGGCTGATATATTGCATGGTATCATAGATTCCCAAACCTGCATAAACACTACCACCTGGAGAATTGATGTAGATCTGAATATCACGCTGTGCATCAGTCGATTGTAAGAATAACAACTGAGCCTGAACAATGTTCGCTACCTGGTCGTTGATTCCATCTCCTAAAAAGATGATACGGTCCATCATCAAACGTGAAAACACATCCATCTGTGCCACATTTAACTGACGTTCCTCGATAATGTATGGTGTTAAATTACTTGGAATCTGTTGCTGTAACCTAGAAATATAGCCATCGACATGTTGTGAGCCTATTCTATGGTGCTTGATCGCATATTTTCTGAATTCGTCTTTTTTGATATCCATGTGTTCTCCTAAGATTATGTTACTAATATAATATTTATTTTAATTTTTACGATTGCCTATTCAAAAGAAGGCAAATCCTTCAGAAAATGGTAACTCCCATCTTCGAAATTTATGCTACAATAATAATGCTCAATTCCATTACTGACTAAAAGTAAGGGGATTTTGTATTGGGAGTTGTAATTTGCGATTTGATGGAAGGTGTTTTCGGTAATTTTGACAGTCGGCGCTTTAAATTCTGCCAAAAGGATACGTTGTCCCAATCGGTTGTAGATCACCAGGTCATGCCTTTTCTGCAAAGAATGTAGCTTCAACCCGCCTTCGATATGCATTAGCGACATGGGATACCGGTATTGCTGGTGCAGATGGCTTACCCAATGTTGCCTCACCCATTCTTCAGGCGTCAAAACCAGGTGTTTTTTCCGCAACTGGTCAAAAATAAAATACTGTTCTGCCTTCTTGCTGATCTTCGCCGGAAAAGTAGGTAAATTTAAGGGTACCGGTGTAAACATTTACAAAATTAAGAAAATATCAAGCGAATCCAAATCTGGGAAATTGCCTCAAAATCCGTACTTTCGTAAAGCATGAATACCCAATCCATTTTATCCGACATCAAGAAAAAGAAATTAAGTCCGGTTTACCTCCTACATGGGGAGGAACCTTATTTTATTGACTTAATTTCGGATGCGATCGAACATCAAGTGCTGGACGAAGCCCAGAAAGGATTTGACCAAACGGTGGTCTATGGAAAGGATGCGGATTTCAGCAGCATCATCAGCATGGCCAAGCGCTATCCGATGATGAGTGATCATCAGGTTATCGTGGTCAAGGAAGCTCAGAACCTGAAATGGAAGGATGATGATCTGCTTCAGAAATACCTGGAACAGCCTACCCCATCTACTGTTCTGGTGTTTGCCCATAAATACAGCAAATTTGATAAGCGCAAGAAGGCTTATAAGCTTTTTGAAAAAGCTGGTGTGGTCTTGGAATCAGCCAAATTGTATGATGATAAGGTTGCGGGATGGATCAATGAACAGTTAACTGCTGCTAACCGAAAGATACATCCGCAGGCTGCAGCCATGATGGCGGAATTTTTGGGAACCGATCTTTCTAAGGTGGCGAATGAGATCGAGAAATTGATGCTGAATGTCCCTGCAGATCGAGAGATTGGAGCAGCGGATATCGAACGGAATATTGGTATCAGTAAGGACTTCAATTCCTTTGAACTGAATACCGCTTTGGCAAAACGTAATTCGTTCAAAGCATTTCAGATCGTGGAATATTTTGCGGCCAATCCGAAGTCAAACCCGATGCCAGTGGTGATCGGAACTCTGGGAACCTATTTCACTAAAATATTGAAATACCATTATCTTCCGGAAAAAAACTCCGCAGCAGCGGCAAAGGCTTTAGGGGTCCATCCTTTCTTTGTGAAGGAATATGAACTTGCAGCGCGAAATTTTAATCGCCGGAAGACTTTTGAAATTATCCATCTGATCAAGGAATTTGATCTGAAATCTAAGGGTATGCATGTAGGACCATTGACCAGTAGCGGAGATCTGTTGTCGGAACTGATCTTTAAGATTTTGAACTAAATCCAAACTTGAAGTAAATCCAAATTTATTAATACAGAATATATTTTTATGCGTCATTTATTACTTACCGTCCTATTATTTTTCTTTGTTCATTTTACGTTTGCACAATCTTCGGGATATACGATTTTCCAAGGTGGGGCAAATTTAGGATTTGCCAATGAGGGTTATAAAGGAGCATTCAATGGATATCACCTCCATTTTATTTTCGGAAAGAATTTCAATGAAAGAGCCTATGTGGGATTGGGGATTGGAAACGAGAAATTTCAGGGGGATTATCAGACGAACGATCCACATGAAGCGAATCAGAAAGTTTATAAATATGAATTCAATACCTTTCCGATATTTATAGATGGCCGCTTGCCGATCGGAAGTTTTAATGATGTTTCGAGGATTGGTTTGATGGCCAATGCAGGATATGCACCAGCCATTGGCCCTGCATATGATAAGGGCGCACTTTTTAAAGCAGGCTTCTTTTATTTGCACGATGGGTATTCCAGAACAAAGTTTACAGCAGCGTTGACTTATGGGTATCAGCAGTTGACAAAGAATATTTTCAATAAGGATTTTCAACACCAGAGTTTTCATATTACGGTGGGAATGATGTTGAAGTAATATCTCCGTCATTGCGAGGAGGCACGACGAAGCAATCTTTGAACTTCGTCATCCTGAGCGTAGTCGAAGGATCTGTACGGGGCACCACATGTAGATGCTTCGACTACGCTCAGCATGACATGCGGGAAGATTGCTTCGTTCCTCGCAATGACGCAGGGCCTCGCAATGACGGTAAGCCTCGTAATGACGCGGACGTGGCTCCGACTCGGAACCTCGCAATGACTTAAATAAATTACTCTGCTGTTTTTGGGGCTTCGACTTCGGTAATGATATAAATATCTTCCGAAGATTTTTTCATTTTATATTTTTCCCTAGCGATGCGTTGGATTTCGCTCTGATTGAATTGAACATCTTTAATAGATACTCCAATCTTTTCGGTCTCAGCCGTATAATAAGCTTTTTCAGCTTCCAATTTTGCTTTCTCCTGCTGAAAACTTACCTGGGTCGCCACATCATAACGATCAAAAAACAACATCCATACGACGAAGGCAATGCCTGCGATCAGGTATTTATTTTTGATGGTTTTGATAAAACGTTCCATAGCTGCTCAACAAAGAAATAAAAATTCAGTTAAAGATAAAATATACTTGGCAACAATGCAAAAAACAAAGCAAAGTTATCTTCTTTAACAAAAGAAGCCGTATCAAATTGACACGGCTTCTTCCTTACAAAAAATAAAAAAAATTATTTCTTTGGCGCATATTTGAAGTTCTTTCCTATGAACTTCGCATTGCTTCCCAATTCTTCCTCAATACGTAATAATTGATTATATTTTGCGATCCTATCCGAACGAGAGATAGATCCCGTTTTGATCTGACCACAGTTCAATGCCACCGCTAAATCAGCAATCGTGAAATCTTCTGTTTCTCCAGAACGGTGGGACATCACCGATGTATAACCATTAGTCTGAGCTAATTGAACAGCATTGATCGTTTCGGTCAAGGAACCGATCTGGTTAACTTTAACCAAGATGGAGTTACCCACACCTTTATCAATACCATCCTGTAGACGTTTAGTATTTGTAACAAATAAATCATCACCAACCAACTGTACGCGGTCTCCAATTTTCTCTGTCAACAATTTCCAACCTTTCCAATCATCTTCAGCCATACCATCTTCAATAGAGATGATCGGGTATTTAGCCGATAATTCTGCCAAGTAATCTACCTGCTCTTCGATGGTACGCGTTGCGCCGCCTTTACCTTCGAATTTCTTATAATCATATTTCCCTTTTTCGAAGAATTCTGTAGAAGCACAGTCAAGGGCTAAACAGATATCCTTTCCTGGTTTGTATCCTGCTTTTTTGATCGCTTCCAAAATGGTTTCGATCGCATCTTCTGTACCTTCGAAAGTTGGAGCGAATCCACCCTCATCGCCTACTGCAGTAGAAAGATTACGATCATGAAGGATTTTCTTCAAGCTATGGAAAACTTCAGCACCCCAACGTAATGCTTCAGAGAATGATTCAGCACCTACCGGCATAATCATGAACTCCTGGAATGCGATCGGAGCATCCGAGTGCGCTCCACCATTGATGATGTTCATCATCGGCAATGGCAAAGTATTCGCATTTACTCCTCCGATATAACGGTATAATGGTTGACGACTTTCCTGCGCTGCCGCTTTGGCAACTGCCAAGGAAACCCCTAAAATAGCGTTTGCTCCTAATTTACCTTTGTTCTCGGTTCCATCAAGATCAATCATGATTTTATCGATTGCATTCTGCTCGAAAACATCAACACCTTCCAAAGCTTTCGCAATCTTTGTGTTTACATTTTCAATAGCCTTCAAAACACCTTTTCCAAGGTATTTCTTCTTGTCACCATCACGTAATTCAACTGCTTCATGTGCTCCTGTAGAAGCTCCGGATGGAACTGCTGCACGACCAACGAAACCATTCTGTGTGGTCACATCAACCTCTATTGTAGGATTTCCGCGCGAATCCAAAATCTGGCGCGCATGTACGTCAATTATCAAGCTCATTTTTGTATGTGGTTTATTTTCTTTTCCTATAACTTAGTGTATTAATAACACTAATATAACAATAATTATATCTTATCTCAAAATTAACAAAAAAAACCATGTATGGGTGCATACATGGTTTATTAAATGTTTTATAAATGTTAACCTTTTATCATCGCGATGAAATCATCGAACAGGTATCTTGAATCATGTGGACCTGGAGATGATTCCGGGTGATACTGTACCGAGAAGGCTTTCTTACCTTTAATTCGGATACCTTCAATCGAGTCATCATTTAAGTTTACGTGGGTAATCTCTACCTTATCCGAATTCTTGATATCTTCTGCTACTACACCAAAACCGTGGTTTTGGGAAGTGATCTCACATTTATTGGCAATGATGTTTTTTACTGGGTGGTTGATACCACGGTGACCATTGTGCATTTTGCTGGTGCGGATATCGTTCGCCAAAGCCAAAATTTGATGACCTAAACAGATACCGAACATCGGTTTGTCTGCTGCCAAAATATCCTTTACGGTTTGGATGGCATAATCCATGGCTGCAGGATCACCAGGGCCATTGGAAATAAAGTAACCATCAGGATTCCATTTTTCCATTTCCGCAAAACTTGTCTTTGCAGGGAAAACCTTTGCATAAACCTGACGGGAATCAAAGTTACGAAGGATGTTCTTCTTGATTCCTAAATCCAAAACTGCGACGCGGGTTGGAGCACCTTCATCACCATAGAAATAAGGTTCTTCCGTCGATACTTTGGAAGACAATTCCAAACCATCCATAGAAGGAACTTTGGCCAATTCTGCTTTCAAGGATTCTACATCCAGGTTCTCGGAAGAGATGATCGCATTCATCGCACCCTTGCTGCGGATATGACGAACCAATGAACGCGTATCAATGTCTGAAATACCCACCAAATTCTCCTCTTCGAAGTAATTCTGGATCGATTGATCAGCCATTTTGCGGCTATAATTGATGTTATAGTTTTTACAAACCAATCCTGCAATTTGGATTTTCTTGGATTCCTCATCCTCATTATCGATACCATAGTTTCCGATATGCGCATTGGTGGTCACCATGATCTGTGCATAATAAGAAGGATCGGTGAAGATCTCCTGATAACCTGTCGTACCGGTATTGAAACAAATCTCTCCGGTGGTCGTACCGATCTTTCCGGCTGCCTTTCCATGAAAAACTGTTCCATCCTCAAGGACTAAAATTGCTGGCAATTTGCTGTAGTTGGTCATTCTTATTTCTTTTATTAAGTATATCCGTGGGTATGAGTTAACCTTCGCCTAGGTGCACAAAAAAAGCCCAAATGGGCTATATTATCAATTTATGTATTGATGTAAAGTTGTACAACTTTTTGTGATGCTATCGGGTAGAAGGTTTCTTTCATTTTATTGGGAGACAAAGGTACAAATTATTTTAAATTCCGAAATAAAAAATGAAAAAAGAAAAAGGAATTATACCCGTCATTCCGAGCTTACGTCATTGCGAGGAGGTACGACGAAGCAATCTTTGGACTAATCGAAAGATTGCTTCGTTCCTCGCAATGACGGCTTTTACTTCGTCAACTTAAAAATATCATTTCCGAAAACAAAGATCATCAAGGCTATCAAAATAAAAAACCCGACCATCTGTGCTCTTTCCAAGAACTTCTCCGATAATGGCTTCCCTTGAATCATCTCAATCGTCAAAAACACCACATGTCCACCATCCAATGCCGGAATCGGCAATAAGTTCATAAACGCCAAAGCCATGGACAACATCCCTACCAAACTCCAAAAACGCAACCAATCCACTTCCGTTCCAAACATGGTAGCAATGCCCACCGGTCCAGATAAGGCCTTATCCGCACGAACCTCCCCTTTGAACATCTTACCAAAGCCTTTAATATTATCCGTAATTACAGAGAATGCTTTGCTCGCGCCGATAGGTAATGATTCCATCAAGCCATAAGAATGAACCACCATTGGTAAGTTTCCAAATCCTAAGGCCGTTGTGGTATCCGCTTTCGCAGTCAAATTCATGGCAGCACCATTACGGATCACACCAAGATTGATATCTTTTCCTTTGTTCGCCTGTACCAACNNGTGCAATGGCGCAACGCCATTGATACTAACAATACTATCCCCAACCTGCAATCCCATCTGTTCAGCTCTCGAATCCTTTTCAATCTTGGATACCGGAAGCATCTTAAATATAGGTTGTACAAACTCGTTTTTCTTATGATCAGAAACATCGTTCAGAATATCCGGAGGAAGGGTAATCTTTACTTCCTGACCCCCACGATCCACCGTCAATACCGCATCACCCATCAAAACATCCGACGTCATCAGGTCCTCAAAAAATAGATTCGCCTTATTTCCATTGACCGCAAGGATCTTATCGCCTTCCTTCAAACCTACCTTTTCACCAATAATCCCTGGCTTCACACCATAGATTTTGCTGTTATCGATATCCGTAGTACCATACTTAAAAGTGATCATCCAGAACACCAAAATACCGACGATGATATTCACGATAATACCGCCCAACATCACGATCAATCGTTGCCAAGCTGGTTTAGAGCGGAATTCCCAAGGCTGTGGTTCTCCTTTCAACTGCTCGGTATCCATCGACTCATCGATCATCCCTGCAATCTTCACATAACCACCCAATGGTAGCCAACCCACACCATATTCACATCCTTTATAATTGAACTTGAACAATTTCACCCCCCAGGCATCAAAGAACAGGTAAAATTTCTCCACCTTGATCCCAAATGCACGTGCAGCCAAGAAGTGACCAAGTTCGTGTAGTATAATTAATAGCGACAGGCCTAATAACACCTGAGCTACCATAATGACGATTCCCATTTATTTTTTATTAATTGTATATATTCTATTTATTACTGAAACGAGGTATTAAACTCCGTGCCACTCTCCTACTTTCGGCATCATAATGCAGATAATCCGCTAATTTCAAATCATCTTGCCAAGAAATCTGACACAATGTCTCTTCAATGACATCGCTCATCCCCAGAAAACTGATCTGATCCTGTAAGAAAGCTTCCACTACGATTTCGTTCGCACCATTTAAGATACAAGGACTGTTCCCACCTCTTTCCAATGCTTGATAAGCCAGTTTCAGATTCCTAAAAGCCTCCATATCCGGCGCTTCAAAAGTTAAATTTGGATAATCCACAAAGCTGAAGCGTTTGAAATCGTTCTGCAAACGGTCTGGATAGGTTAAGGCATATTGGATAGGCAACTTCATATCGGGCACACCCAATTGTGCTTTAATGGATCCATCCTGAAATTGTACCAGCGAATGTACGATAGACTGCGGATGAATGATCACCTCGACCTGATCTGCAGATAGGTCGAACAACCATTTGGCTTCGATCACCTCCAACCCCTTATTCATCAAAGAAGCCGAATCAATGGTAATCTTTGCCCCCATTGCCCAATTTGGATGTTTCAAGGCCTGCGCCTTCGTTACAGCAAACAGATCTTCCCGAGTTTTACCTCTAAAAGGTCCTCCAGAAGCCGTCAATATTATTTTTTCTATTGGGTTGCTTTCTTCTCCAACCAAACACTGGAATATCGCCGAATGCTCAGAATCCACCGGTAACAACCGCACCTGATGTTCTTTCACCAATTCATTGATCAATGCGCCAGCAACCACTAAGGTTTCTTTATTGGCAAGTGCAATATCCTTCCCTTTTTTGATAGCAGCAACTGTTGGTTTCAAACCAACAGAACCTACAATAGCGGTCAACACCACATCAATATCATCCCGTTGCACAACCTCTTCCAAGGCTTCCACCCCACTCAGCACCGAAATGCCCAGCGGTTCCAACGCATCCTTTGCCTTTTGATAAGCCTGCTCTTCACAGACCACCACCACCTTCGGATGAAAAGCTTTCGCCTGCTGGATCAACAGATCGGCATTCCTACCGATGGTCAATACGGTTACTTCAAATTGTTCGGGAAAAGCGGCTACAACTTCTAATGCTTGAGTTCCTACGCTACCTGTTGAGCCTAATATGGCGATTCTCTTTCTACTCAATGTTGAACTAATTAGATGATATTATCGATCAGTGAAGGATCTGCTCCCCCTTTATACGACTTCATCATATCCACATACACAATGGACATCACAATGCTCACGATAGGGATGATAACAAATGAATTCACTAAACCTAAAATTTGGGATACCAAGGTGTAGCCAAAGTATTCCGCGCCCAATTGCAATAAATGGGTGGAGGCTACAATGAATATAACGATCAATAATCGGAATACATTGCCTTTGGTCATCGCCAAACTGAATTTATAGGATTTGAAGGTATTGAATCCATGTTCGATAATGAAAAATGGATAGAAGGTCGTTCTTATCAATACAAACAACATAATAACCCCTGTTAAAAAAGGATGGACCTCCGAACGCACCGTATCCATGCTTATCCCCAAAAACAATAAAGGAAAGCAAAGCACATACATTACCAAATAAACCACAAAAGCAATCAGGGAATAGAACAACAATCCGATGATGTAGTTCACGAATTGGGAAAAGGAAGGCACATAGCCCCAAAATCCCGGTTTCTTTTCGCCCCTAGCCAATACGATGGCATTTTTTAACAGTACCAATTGCAGACTAAAATATAAACCTATAAACAGCAATAACAAAAGCACTTTCAGGCCCATGAAATATGAATCCGAATAAAAGGATAAGTAGCTGGATAAATAGGTAGACAGGTTGGAAGTTATAAACAAAAGAAAACATAGCCCTGCAATAGAAACATAGTTCCTCATCAGGATGTCTATAGCCCTTAAAAAGACGTCGTTCGCCTTAAAAGTAATGTCTTTTAAATAATTTAGCATGGTGTTATTAATAGTGCAAATATGATAATTTTTTTGGTTGTACCATATGTTACACCATGAAAAAAGGCTAAGAATCAATTTTCTTAGCCTTTTTTAACTTTATCCTTAGTTCATATAATCAGGAACTGGCTTCTCCAGCAGATATTGATAGATGAACCTTGTTCTCTCTTTATTATCGTATGCGGATTTGGAGCGGTCAAAACCATGACGGCTTCCTGGATAGATCATCAGCTCGAAAGGAACCGATCTGCTTGTTAATGCACTTACCAATTGAATGGTATTCTGTATATGTACATTATCATCCATATCGCCATGCATAATTCTTAATCTTCCTTTGTATTTGTCCGCAAAGGTTAATACAGAACCATTTTTATAGCCTTCCGGATTATCTTTAGGCGTATCCATCCAACGCTCAGTATAATGCGTATCGTATAGATCCCAGCTGGTAACCGGTGCTCCTGCAATACCATAATCAAAGTAATCTGCTCCTTTGGTCAATGCCAAACAGGTCATGTAACCACCATAACTATGTCCAGTGATCATCAGTTTGTTCTTAGCTACATAAGGTTTTGCTTTCAGGTACTTCACAAAGGTGATATAATCTACCAATTCCCAGTTTCCTAAGTTACGGTGCATCCATGCTACCCCCTGCTTTCCGAATTGTCCGGAAGCACGGTGGTCACATTCAATGAAGATAACCCCTTGCTGTGCCCATAGTTCATTCTGAATCCCCTTCCATGTATTCCTAACCGTACCAGCATCTGGTCCACCATAAATGCTCATGATAACCGGATACTCCTTGGTTTCATCAAAATCGGTTGGATAGGTAATAATAGCTGGAAGTTGGAATTTACCATCATCCGAAGGAATACGGATGAACTCTCTTCTTGCAACTTTATAGCTATCGAAATCCGCCGACTTACTGTCTGCTAATTCCCTGATTATTTTACCCTTATTATCCACTAAGGCTACTTTGGTAGGCGTATGGATATTGGAATAGGTCGTGATAAAATATTTTGAATCCGGGCTGATATTTACACTGTGGGTATAATCACCGAAAGTTAAGCGTTTCAGGTTCTTACCAGAAAAATCAACACGGTAAAAATCTACCGTTGCCGAATTTTCCTTACGAGCCATGAAGTACAACACCTTCTCTTTTTCATCAATTTTTTTGATCTCGGTTACTTGCCAATCACCTGAGGTCAATGGATTAACCAATTTCCCATCTAATGTATACAAGTAATAATGCGCCCAACCAGTTTTATCTGATTTTAGGATATAATGTTTATTATCCTTCAGGTAGGTAATGCGTTCCGGGTGGTCAAGATTGATCCAGGTAGGCTGCTCTTCGTTATAAATTTCTTTTTTAGAACCATTATTTGGATCTACTTGATAGAATTTCAGATTAGTCTGATCACGGTTCATCCATTGCACCATAATGTTACTGCTGTTGAAACTCCAATAGGGCTCCCCAAAATATTGGTCATCCTTTTCATTGAAATCCGCCCATACTACCGGGCTTCCATCGACATGGGCAATACCCACCCTAACCTCTGGGTTTGGATCTCCCGCTTTCGGGTATCTTGTTTCTTCTAAAAAGCCATGTTGTCCACTAGAATTATAAATTGGAAACATTGGCACTTTACTATCATCGAAACGCATAAAAGCTACTTTTTTACTGTCCGGCGACCACCAATAAGCTTTATAATTGGTAGCTCGGCCCAGGATTTCCTCATAATAAACCCAAGATGCATACCCATTATAGATGACGTCCGTTGCATCTTTGGTATGTCTTACCTCTTTTCCTGTTGCAACTTCAACAGTATACAGATCTCTTTTCCTTAAGAAAGCCACATATTTATTGTCCGGAGACAAGGTCGCCAAGGTCTCGGAAACTTCCGGAGTAAATGTCAATTGCTTATCCTCCTCACCATTTATCCTAAAGTAAAGGTCTTTCCCAATTGTTACCAAGTATGGTGCATTCACATTTGTACTTACCGCAGCTTGCGAATTATCATATTTCTCCTTTTTACCTGTTTTTACATTGACTTTATATTCGCCATTACCTCTCTCGATATAATGTTCGGCATCTGCCCAACGATCATAACGGGCAATACTTTTCGTTAATGATGCTTCCTGCCCTCTGGCTTGGGCGATGCTTAATTTCTTGGTTTGACCATTTGCCAGTGAAACCGCAATGAAGAAAACGGCACTGGTAACTGAGAACAGTTTATTCATAAGTCTACTATTATTTTTTTTTATCAATTGGACGTCGAAGTTAACAAAAAAAAGCCACTTTTTACAGTGGCTCCCTATACGGTATATCTTTGTTACTTAAAAAGAATAATCATCTTTTTCTACCAGACGACCATTATTCTCATAACCTAAATCGTCCGAGTTAGGCTCATATCTTTTCTCAATGACTTCTTGATTGGACTTAATGTATTCTACCACATCCTGAAGGCCTTCGGCAAACTTCTCAAAATCCTCCTTATAAAGGAAAATCTTATGCTTAATAAATTGGCCGTCTTCAAAACGTTTCTTGCTTTCCGTAATCGTTACGTAGTAGTCGTTGGAACGAGTCGCTTTTACATCAAAAAAATAAGTACGTTTACCCGCTCTCACCTTTTTTGAAAATACCTCTTCACGCTCTTTGTTATCAAAATCTCCCATTAGATTTGTTAATATTTAAGTTTAATCCTCTATTTTCAGTCATAAATATATAATAATTAAACTCAAACATCCAAATTTTTGTAAAAATTATTTATTATATTAATTAAATTATTCACTCATTCTACAGTTATCGTAAAATCCATGGATAGAATTTTCACCGAAGATTTCCACACATTCACCGAAAAAATGAGGCAAAAGACCTATTTGCTATGTGCTGATGCTTATATTCGCAATACTTTTGAATAAACTAAATCAAAAGACAAATGACAATGAACAATCAAAACAGAAACGAGATCGACGGGAGGCCTCCAAAAAACAACAATACCTCAACCATAGTAGGTGCTATCATCATTTTTTTAGGCTTTGCCTTATTGATGAAGCAGATGAACTTGGGTAATATCATCCCAGGTTGGTTATTTGGATGGGAGACTATTTTAATCATCATTGGTTTGGTCATCGGTGTAAATTCCAAATTCGAGAAAAAATCATCCATCGTACTAATAGTGATCGGATCGGTATTCTTCTTAAGGAATGAATTGGGCTTACATATCGGTAAATTCATCATCCCTACCGCAGCCATCATTTTAGGTCTGTATTTGCTTAATCGTAACAAAACCAGACCGCAATTGCCACCTACACCGCCAAAGGATGACGAATTTGACTGGGACAAAAGGGTGGACAGCACCTTTACAGGAACCCCTTCCAGTGAATCATCCACAAAAACATCATCAGATTCTTACGCTCAAAGCCCAAACGCGGAGCGTAAGATGACTGGTTTTAAGAATTATCTGCCGGAGTTTGAGAACTACCTCAAAGTGGATAATTTCTTCAGTGATACCAAGAAGATCATTTTGAGCAAAAATTTTCTAGGCGGAAACATCACCAGTATATTCGGAAGCACCAACCTGAACTTCTTACAGGCAGACCTGAACCAACCGGTTGTCATCGACACCTTCCAGTTGTTCGGAAGCACCAAGATCATCGTGCCTATGCATTGGCGAGTACACACCAACGTATCTTCCATCTTTGGCGATGTTGACGATCGTAGACCGCATTTCGAGATCACGACCGACAGCAACAAGAAGATCTACATCACAGGTACCTCGATCTTTGGAAGCATCACGATAAAAAACAGCTAGGCCATGGCAAAACCCATTAGCGAACAATCCAAACGATCGATAATCCATGGTACCTCTTGGATTATTTGTGGTTTATACCTGGCCATCATGTATGGCCTTTTATGGTGGTCAAAGATCGCTAGGGATGTCGCTATATACGATGCTGGGATCAGTGCACTGACCATTACCGGTATTTCATACCTGGTGTTCAGTTCCTTACAGTATTACATCCCGAATAACAGGAATTATTGGAAATTATTTGCCTTAGCCGCCATTTTTTCCCTGATAAGTATTACAATAACTCGTTTTTTGATTGTTCAGTTTATTTCCGACGAGGAATTGATATACCTTAATTTCAGCCTACCCTTCCGTTTTGTCATCAACTTCCTGATCATCACCTGTGTGATGACCATCAATGTCTTTTGGAATATCCAAGAAGAATCGATGGGGAATAAAAAACGTAAGGAGGAGAGCGAAAAAATGGTCCGTGATGCGGAGTTATATAACCTTCGCCAACAATTACAGCCCCATTTCCTGTTCAACAGTCTAAACTCGATCATTGCCCTGATCGGAAGCAAGCCGATGGAAGCCAGGAACATGACTTTTCAATTATCCGACTTTCTTAGGGGGACCATGCGGAAAGATGATGCCCAATTTACCACGGTAGAAGAAGAAATCTCCCATCTCAGCTTATACCTCGATATTGAAAAGGTGAGGTTTGGCCATCGCCTGGAAACGGAATTCCATTATGAAGAGGATGTGCTGCAAGGCAGAATCCCAGTGATGATCCTACAGCCCTTGGTAGAAAACGCCATTAAGTTTGGTTTATATAATGTTACTACGGAAGTAGTGATCAAAATTTCCCTAACTTTAGCAGAGCAAATGCTGACCATAAAAATCAGCAATCCTTTTGAAGCTGACCAGCACGAACAGAAAAAAGGGACTGGTTTCGGTCTCTCCAGCATTCAAAGACGGCTATATTTGCTATATGGCAGAACGGATCTCCTACAAACGGAGAAAGAAGGAAACACATTTATTTCAATTTTAAGAATCCCACAATATGATTAAGACCATCTTAATTGACGACGAACCTTTAGCACGCAGCATGGTGCTTGAATACCTACAGCAGTATCCTGAATTTCAGGTATTGGCAGAATGTAACGATGGATTTGAAGGTGTAAAAGCCATTCATCAGCACCAACCTGACCTGGTTTTCCTAGATATTCAGATGCCTAAATTAACGGGATTTGAAATGTTGGAATTATTGGACAACCAACCCCACATCATTTTTACCACCGCCTTTGATGAATATGCCTTGAAAGCCTTTGAGAAAAATGCGGTCGACTATTTATTAAAACCTATTCGCCCAGATCGTTTCCAGAAAGCTATTGATAAATTCAAAGCATCCTTCCAGACGAAAAGCAGCCCTAAAATCGACACGGAAAAACTTCAGGAGTCCATGGAAGAGGAAAGCTCCTTGGAGCGTATCGTGGTAAAGAATGGAACCCAGATTAAAATCATTCCTGTTCAACAGATCCTGTTTCTGGAGGCTTATGATGATTATGTAAAAATCCATACCTCCGAAGGCATGTTCTTAAAGAACAAAACCATGAGTTCTTTTGAAAAACAACTGGACAGCAAGCAATTCGTCAGGGTGCATCGCTCCTTCATTGTAAAAGTGGATCAATTGCAGAAAATTGAACCCATGGAAAAAGACAGCTATATCGCCACGCTATTGAGCGGAGGAAAAGTAAATATCTCCAAATCAGGCTATGCCAGATTAAAACAGATTATCGGTTTGTAATTTGTTTTGTACTTTTGGATATGAATTCCAAAATACTGGGCATTTTTACCCTCATCTCTATTTTAACCATCTCATTTTCCAAAGGACAATCTTTGGAAGAAAAAAACAATAGGGCTGTTTTTAACCGGATTGAATATTTCATCAATACCCAACAGCCCGATTCCATCTATCAATTAGCCAATAAAGATTTCCAATCGCAGATCAGTAAGGCCCAATTAACGGGCATCTTGACCCAGTTATCGGTCTTGGGCAAAATAAAGAATGCCACTGTCTTCAAATACAACCGTGGAGTAGCCAGCTACAAAACGGAATTCGAACAGGAGACCATGACCATTTTATTGGGGGTTGATTCGACCATGCATTACCATACGCTTGCCTTCCAACCTTACCAAGGCGACGCGAAAGCCGACTCGGCAGCAAGCGCTAAAAAGGAGGTGATCTCCAATGTAAAAGCTACGAATCCCTTGGATAATTTCGTGGACTCGGTTGCCAGGAATTATGCCAAGCAGGGAAATGCGCAAGGTCTGGCGGTAGCCATTATCCATAAAAACAAGATCAATACATTTTTTTACGGGGAAACCGACAAAGGAAACAACAAGCTTCCGGATGCCAACACCCTATTTGAAATCGGATCCATCAGCAAAACATTTACGGCATCCCTACTGGCGGATATGGTAAACAAAGGATTGATCAATTTAGGNNGATTCCATAGCCCAGAATCCTGACATTCAAAAAATTACCTTCAAATCTTTGGTGAACCATACTTCCGGCCTTCCAAGGCTAGCAGATAACTGGAATAAAGGCCCTAAATTCTCTATGGTTGACCCTTATGCTTTTTATGATCGAAAACAACTTTTTACTTATTTAAAAAATTACCAAGCAAAGGGAGATCCTGAGACGGAATATGCCTACAGCAATTTAGGTTTTGGTCTATTGGCCGAATTGATATCCATCATCCAGAAAAAACCGTATATGCAATTGGTCAAGGAGTCCATTCTTGTTCCATTGGAAATGGCCAATACTTCGGATAAAGTCGATCCGAAAAATAAGAATATTGCCCCTCCCCATAATAAGGAAGGCACAAAAGTTCCTTTTTGGAATTTCCAAGCAATGGCAGGTGCAGGAGCTTTGAAATCCTCCTTGAACGATATGTTGCGATATACCATTGCACAATTGACCTATCCGGAAACGGATATCCAAAAAGCGATGAACCTCACCAAGCAATTCACTTTTTTCGTGCCGCCAAACTCGGATATCGGTATGGCCTGGCACATGAACATGTTGGAAGGCATGACCTATTATTGGCATAATGGTGGAACAGCTGGTTCCAGTTCCTTTATTGGCTTTGTGCCCGATGAGAAGTCGGTCGTGATCATCCTCTCCAATTCGGAAATCGATGTGACCCAAACAGGCATACAGCTACTTGAAAAGGTATTGACCACTAAGTAATATACCTCAAATAAAAAAACAATAGCGGAAAGTCCTTTACAGACTTCCCGCTATTTTTTTCTCCATCTGTTAAAACGTCAGGAGCATATACGGGTTTATTTGTGTGCTTTATACCTCTGCGATGATCTCTACCTCGAGCTTGTATCCCTGCGGAAGCTCCGGCACGATGATCACCGTTCTTACAGGTTTGTGTTTACCGATAAAATCGGCAAACAAAGCATTGAACTGCTTCCAATATTGCACATCGGAGAGGTAAGTCGTCACTTTTACTACTTTTTGAAAGTTGGTCGATGAGGCCAATAGGATGTCTTCCAGATTATGGAAAACCACATTGAACTGTTCCTCAAATTCCGCATTTTCATAGTCCTTTCCTTCTTTCGAGATGGGCAATTGTCCAGAAACAAACAATAAATGGTTGGACACTATGGCTGTACTATAGTGTCCATTGGCTTTAGGTATCCGACTACCTTGTAATATTTTCATGTTCAACAATTATTTTCATCATTCCCCTTACAAAATAACCTCATGCTTAAAAATTAAAATAGAACGATATTAGCGTAAGGGCTAAGTTTCTTCTATGGGCAATTCTTTTGGCAAGCAGCCAACAGTCTGTCTAAAGAAGCGTGTAAAATGGCTCTGATCGGCAAAACCGCACAAAAAAGCCACTTCCGTAAGGGAATAATTCTTCGAACGTATTAATTCGATCGCCCGAATTATCCGCACTTTTCTTTGGTAAAGCCGTAGCGAACTTCCTACATATTTCGGGAAATATTTCGAAATGGTGACCTTATGGACACCGCATAAAGCGGCCAATTCTTCCAGACCAACTGTTTTGTTCCAGTTCTCCAAAAGATACTCTTTTGCTGTATTTACCCAATGTGGAATTTGTAATTGTTCTACCCTTTTTTTGTTACCCTCTTCTATTTTTAAGATCAAGGCTTCTATCTCTCTAAAAGTCTGTTCATCCCTATAACTCAGATCTTTATAAATATTAATCATTCTATAGCATCAATTGAATTTTACGCATAGGCATTCCTCACAGCTCTGTTCTCAGCTGTTAAGGGTAGATTGTTCTTTTCATAGGTGGGGATGATGCTATTTTTAGGTAGACTAAAATGAAAAGAATAAGGAAATCCCACAAGAATTTCCACTACTCGCCTTTGACAAGCTAAAGCTACGGAAATTTTTGTTTAATGAAATGTTAAATTTTAATATTAGGAAAATAAAAGCCCTTTTAAGTAAATTGAAAAATTTACTCTTTTTGCTTTTTCAGAAATGGTAACATTTTTGCCACTTTGCTCTCCCCATCGATTTGGAACAGCAATTTGGAGGTCTTCCGATCATAGATGTAGGTGGCTGGAAAATTCTTCGGATGGAACTTCAGGATAAACTCCCCTTCTGGATCGTGGAGGAACTTTACATTGGCGTAGTTCTTCAATTCCTTAGCAAACATGTTGATATAGCCTTCAACCAAAGGTTTCTCCTGCATGGCGATAAAATAGTAATCCACTAAACTGTCCAATGCTGGAATAGCTTTGGCCAATTCATGCCCTAATTCCTGGCAGTGGCCACAACCTGCATCATAGAGAATGAACACTTGTTTATGGTTTGTATTCAAGGAGTCTCGCGAAAAGAAAGCGCCTTGCTCGTAATCTTTAAATTTATGGAATGGAGGAATGCTATCAGGTACTTGTGCTTGAAGATTTACCGTTAAAAGCAGGATTATAGCAAAAAGAAAGGATTTTTTCTGTAACATACCTCAATTTAACAAATCCTTACGGAAATACCTAATATTCATATTAAAGGCATTCCCTTGACAAAAAAACGCTATATTTGATTTTTATCAGGTTAAACATTACTATTAACGAAACGAGTGAAAAAACGTATTGCCATATTTGCTTCCGGTTCAGGGTCCAATGCCCAAAAGATCATGGAGCATTTCAAATACTCCGACTCTGCAGAAGTTGCCTTAGTGTTGAGCAACAATCCCGAAGCTTTTGTGCTTCAACGCGCAGATAATTTCGAAATCCCAACCCATGTATTTGATAAGCACGATTTCTATCAAACAGATGAAGTGGTTAACCTCTTAAAACGTTTGGATATTGATCTGGTTGTTCTGGCTGGATTTTTATGGTTGGTACCTGAAAACCTACTGAAAGCTTTCCCGAATAAGATCATTAATATACACCCTGCCCTTTTACCGAAATTCGGTGGTAAAGGCATGTATGGTGATCGGGTTCATAAGGCTATTTTGGATGCCGGAGAAGAGGAGCATGGAATCACCATCCATTTCGTAAATGAGCATTTTGATGAAGGTGAGGTTATTTATCAGGCAAAATTCCGTGTGGAACCTGGAGATACCTTAGAGATCATCAAGTTCAATGGACAGCAATTGGAACACCTGCACTACCCAAAGGTTATTGAAAACCTATTGAAGAAATACAATTAATCGGTCTTTCAAAGGGATTGTTGATTATTTCTCCTTAAATAACAAAGGCACAAATTCCAGCATGTATTTCCGCCAATTGGACCAACTATGGCCTCCTTCGGATTCATGGTAGGTATATGGCATGTGTATGGAATCTAATTTCTTTCGATAATCTACCCCTACTTGGTACAGAAAGTCCCGTTTCCCCATTCCCATCCAGTAAAGCTTATATCCGTTATTCTTTTGGGATACTAAATGCTGATCAAAATCGGTATAAACTGGCAGGTCTGCCATATCCCCCATCTTGAAAGCCGCAGAGAAAAGACCGATATAATCAAATGTCTTTGGATAGTTGGCAGAAATAAACAGGGTATGGGAGCCGCCCATGGAAAGCCCAGCAATGGCCCGATTAGCACGATCCTTTTTGGTTCGGAAATGACGATCTATATATTGGATGATCTCCGGAAAGGAGTTCTCCATCAAACCAGAGCCAATATCTTTCCCTGGAATATTTATCTGATAGGTCTTAGGGCTATATCCTGGAGCAGCCGCATTGGGAAGATGGCCATTGGGCATCACCACGATCATGGGTTTAGCCTTGCCTTCAGCAATCAGCTTATCCATGATAAAAGGCAGCCTACCAAGTTCTACCCATGCCCCCTCATCCCCCGTCATGCCATGAAGAAGATATAAAACCGGGTATTTCTGTTTGCTGTTCTCATAACCAGGAGGCAGATAAATATTCATCCTTCGCGCCCCATGTTCAGTTTTCGAAGGATACCAGGTCTGAAGTAGCGTTCCATGGGGAACCTTTTGGGCCTTATAGTAATCCCCAACGCCTCCATTTGGTATGATATAGCTATATAGACTATTCCCATCTCGGATTACCCTTGGATTTTTCATGTCCAGAACAGAAACCCCATCCACTAAAAAATAATAATGCAACAGATCAGAAGGAAGACTATCCAGTTCAACCGACCAATTTTCTCCAGAACGATCCGCAGTCATCCTGATCAGCCTTTTTCCAAAATCATTGCTTTCTATCCAATGGGCAAATAGGTTTACATCCTTGGCCTTAGGCGCAAAAATCTCAAACCGATACTTCCCATCAGCGGTCCTCTTTTCTGCATCGTATAGATAAAGCTGTGAAGACTTAAAATCGCCAACAGCTGGCTGGGCGGCAAGCTTGCAGGTACAGGCCAGAAATAATCCCAAAAGAAGGTAATATGCTTTATTCATGTTTATCCGGTTAATCCTAATCAAAAATAAAAAAAATATAGTTACCTTTGCCGCTCCAAACAATACGCAATGAATCATCCTGTAAAGATTAAAAATGCATTAGTTTCTGTATATTACAAAGACAACCTTGCACCTCTAATTCAGTTACTTAACAAATTTGGAGTAACCTTTTATTCCACAGGCGGAACTGAAGCCTTTATCCGCGACCTGAACATCCCAGTAGAACGTGTAGAAGACCTAACCGGTTACCCATCCATCCTTGGTGGACGTGTAAAAACATTACACCCTAATGTTTTCGGTGGAATCTTATCTCCCCGTCCATTGGCTGATGATAAAGCCCAATTGGAAACTTACAACATTCCAGAAATTGACTTGGTTATTGTTGACCTTTATCCATTTGAGGAAACAGTAGCGTCAGGCGCATCTGAACAAGATATCATCGAAAAAATCGATATCGGAGGAATTTCATTGATCCGCGCAGCAGCTAAGAACTTTAACGATGTGGTGATCATCTCTTCGAAGAATGATTATACCGAGCTGGAAACGATCCTAGCGGCGCAAGAAGGAAGCACTAGCCTAGAGCAACGTAAATCCTTCGCAAAACGTGCATTCAATACTTCTTCCCATTACGATACCGCGATCTTCAATTACTTCAATCAAGAAGAACCTTTGGAGGTTTTCAAGCAGTCGGAACAAACCGCACAAGTATTGCGTTATGGCGAGAACCCTCATCAAAAAGGTGTTTTCTTCGGAAACTTGGACAGCATGTTCGATAAATTGAATGGTAAGGAACTTTCCTATAATAACTTGGTGGATGTGGATGCAGCAGTGGCCATCATTGATGAATTCACAGAACCTACCTTTGCGATCCTAAAACATACCAACGCCTGTGGCGTAGCGTCGAGACCTTCGGTTAAAGATGCTTGGTTGGCCGCATTGGCCTGTGATCCGGTATCTGCCTTTGGTGGCGTTTTGATTTGCAATCGTGAAGTGGATAAGGATACAGCAGAAGAAATCAATAACCTGTTTTTTGAGGTATTGATCGCACCGGCTTATTCGGAAGATGCATTGGCTATTCTTACTGCAAAGAAAAATAGAATTATCCTTCGCCGTAAAGAAGTGAAACTTCCAACACAGCAATTCAAGACGTTGTTGAATGGTGTGATCATGCAGGATAAGGACAATACGGTGGAAGGTCCGGAATTAATGACGGCAGTTACTACAGTTAAACCGAATGAAGCCCAATTGCAGGATCTATATTTTGCCAATAAAATTGTAAAACATACCAAATCAAATACGATTGTATTTGCTAAGGATAATACCTTGATCGCCTCTGGCGTTGGCCAAACTTCACGCGTGGATGCCCTGAAACAGGCTATCGAAAAAGCGGAATCTTTCGGTTTTGATATCAAAGGTAGCTCCATGGCATCTGATGCCTTCTTCCCTTTCCCAGACTGTGTGGAAATTGCAGGAAATGCGGGTGTTGCCGCTGTATTGCAACCAGGTGGTTCGATCAAAGACCAACTGTCCATCGATATGGCCAATGAAAAAGGTGTGGCGATGGTGACTACAGGAGTTAGGCATTTCAAACACTAATTTGAGTATTTAGTAGTGAGTAGTTAGTATTTAGACACTGCTTAAAGAACTTAAGAAGCCGAATCAGAACAGGAATGTTTTGAATCGGCTTTTTTTTAACCAATATTATCCATTTTCGATTCGTGGTATTTAACCTATGTATTCAAAATATGTTTGTTTTTGGGTTAAAATCGTGGTTTAAG
>DCOH01000020.1:53257-68026 GCA_002322865.1 Sphingobacterium sp. UBA1575
GTTAGATGTTAGATGTTAGATTAAAGATATTAGAAATTTGGATGGTATGAAGAATATATTTTTAATGTTGTTTTTGGGCTTGGTGGCTTTAGGGTTCGTGTCTATGGGATTGGTTGGATGTCAAGGAGGGAATAAGATGGGTCCTGGTGATACGGTTGGTTCGGGTGATACTGTTGGATTAGGTGCAGGTAGTGGGTTGGATTCGGTGTTGGGGCGGGATGGCTTATCTGATGGTGGGAATGTGGATAGTTTGAAGGTGGTGAGAGCAAATTATGATCGGATACAGGGAATAAGGGATTGGGATAGGATTGATTCTACGGAAATTTTTGAGTCTACGGAAGGTGGTATGGTTTATTATTATTTCAAAAATAAGGTGTTGGAGAAGTTGGATGTTTCTTATTATGGGGAGTCTGGCTATACCTTGGCGAAGTATTATTTATTGGATAATAAGGTTTCCTTTGTTTTTGAGGAAAGGTATAATTATAATAGTCATATGTATGCGCCTGAATTTGATATGGATAAGACCAAGAAGTTTGGGGAGGATCGGTTTTATTATTATGATGGGAAATTTTTTAAGTTTATTGGGACCAAAGAACAAGAGGAGGATGTGGCGGGAACTAGGGATAGAGCACAAGTGAACCTGGACATGTTTCAAAAGTTTATGAAAATAAAGGCGAATAATTATAAAACACAACCGAACTAATTCCTAAAATAAATGGCTATAAAATGTTCTTTTATGCCCATAGTGGATTTGAGTTCGAGGTATCTGATTCTTGGTTCGTTGCCGGGGGATCTTTCGCTGGAGAAACAGGAATATTATGGGCATCCGCAGAATAGGTTTTGGAGATTATTGGGGATGATATTTCAGGAGGATATCATGTTGGAATATGCCGATAAAAAACGATTTCTTCTTAAGCATAATATCGCGGTATGGGATGTTTGTGGGACGGCATTCCGGGTAGGGAGCATGGATACAGCGATTCAGGAGGTAGTACCTAATGCTATACCGGATTTGCTTAAGCAATATCCGGGGATTGAACATGTACTCTTTAATGGAAAAAAAGCGATGCATCTGTACGATCGTTTTTTCGAACGCATAGATGGCATTCAGTATCATGAATTGCCGAGTACGAGCCCTGCAAATGCAGCCTATAACCTGGAAAAATTAAATAGCTATTGGTCAAAAGCCTTCGGTTTCCATTGATTTTAGAGCAGAAAGCAAAAAAATTACGGGAAACCTTTTTCATAATAGGATATAATGACGTAACTTCAAGAAACCATTATTAACACATCCAATTATTATGAGATTTCAGGAATTAGAAAATGCCTTAGAGCAGCTTTTTCTTCAGATCAAAGCAGCAAATCTATCCAATACTTCCAGTGTTAGAACACAGGAGTTTATGGAGCTGATCAATAGCTCTCCCTATCTGATTACGATTCATGATGTGGAATTCTATCGGCCTATCGGTATCAATGATGCCATGCGGCTGTTCTATGGATTTCAAAAAAATTGGTTGACCGGCATGGATTACCTTTATTATCTGCAGACCATACATACCAGCACGTACCACAGTTTATTGAATTCCCTGACTTTCTTCCGTAAGGATAAACCCTCCTACCTGAACCTGGATTATAAACTCCTGCACCATAGCAAAGAATTTAGGCTGGTGATCGGGACTTCCAAAACCATCATCAGAACGGAGAATGGAAAACCGAAATATGCGATTACCGTCGCGAAAGAAAGTACAGTAAAAGGAGACACCAGCAAACTAGACCTGATCAACCAACTGACGATCAGGGAAAAAGAGATTGCTAAACTCCTGATTGATGGTGTCAGTAAAAAAGAAATTGCTGATCTTTTGTTTATTTCCACCTCTACCGTGCAGACGCATTGCAAAACCATCTATAAAAAACTTAAAATCAACAAAATAAGCGAATTGATCAGTTTGGGTGATACATTCTCCTTCCAATTGATGAACTACGATGGGGATGAATCCGATTTACTTAATTTTGACCCTTTTGATCCCCGCTAAGCCAGGATAGAAAAACATTCGGTTTAATCGCTTGGTTTGTTTATTTTTGCATCAAGATGTCAGATTTAAAATACAATCAACGAGGTGTATCCGCAGGGAAAGAGGATGTACACAATGCAATTAAAAATATTGACAAAGGTTTATATCCCCAGGCCTTCTGTAAAATCATCCCGGATATATTGGGTGCTGATGAAGCTTGGTGCAACATCATGCATGCGGATGGCGCTGGAACAAAATCTTCCTTAGCGTATGTTTACTGGAAGGAAACCGGTGATCTTTCGGTATGGAAAGGTATTGCGCAGGATGCCATCATCATGAATTTGGATGACCTGCTTTGCGTTGGAGCCATCGACAACATCTTATTATCTTCTACCATCGGTAGGAACAAAAACCTGATTCCAGGAGAGGTGATCGCAGAGATCATCAACGGAACAGAAGAAATCTTGGCCGAATTGCGTGAAATGGGAATTGGTATCTATTCCACCGGTGGTGAAACAGCTGATGTGGGCGATATCGTTCGTACGATCATTGTAGATAGTACCGTGACCTGTAGAATGAAACGTGAGGACGTAATCTCCAATCACCGCATCAAAGCAGGAAATGTGATCGTGGGGCTTGCATCAAATGGCAAGGCATCCTACGAAAAAGAATACAATGGTGGAATGGGATCCAACGGATTGACATCTGCCCGCCACGATGTATTCAGTAAATATATCGCAGAAAAATACCCGGAAAGTTTTGATCCGGCAGTACCATACGATCTGGTATTTGCTGGTGGAAAAGCCTTAACAGATAAAATTGAAGTAGAAACAGGTGAAGAGGTGACCGCCGGAAAATTGGTATTATCGGCTACCCGGACCTATGCCCCTGTTATCAAACAGATTTTGGATAAATACCGTTCGCAGATTGATGGGATGGTGCATTGTTCGGGAGGTGCGCAGACGAAAGTGTTGCACTTCGTGGATAAGGTACATGTCATCAAGGACAATCTATTTCCGATCCCTCCCCTGTTCGAATTGATTCAGAAAGAATCCAATACCGATTGGAAGGAGATGTACAAAGTATTCAATATGGGGCACCGTATGGAACTTTATGTACCGGAAGAAATTGCTGCTGATATCATCCAGATTTCTGAATCCTTTGGTGTTCCGGCCCAGATCATCGGCCGTGTGGAAGAAGCAGCGCAGAAGCAAGTGACGATTCGCGACCCATACGGAGAATTCATTTACGAGTAAAATCTTTGTGCGTGAAGGGCAAGAAGATCATCGGAAGAACAGAAATCATCGATTTACCCGAGTTGGGCCTTTACAATATCGAGGCGAAAACGGATACGGGAGCAGAAACCTCTGTCCTTCATTGTGAACAGATGGAGGTGGTAAAACGAAAAGGTCACTTGTATATCATCGGGCATATCCGTCCGAACCTGGAAAGTGATCAGGTTTTAAAACTTACATTCCCTGTGCACCGCGAGAGAACCGTAAAGAGTTCTTTTGGGCAATCAGAGATCCGCTATATCTTCTTGACCAAGGTTCGCATGTTTAACGAGCTATACGACATTAAATTGTCTTTTCGCGACCGTTCAGCCATGTCCTACCCCATGTTATTAGGTCGAAACTTTATTACAGGAAAATTTCTTGTGGATGTATCTAAGAAAAATTTGGCATCCAATATGATATAATCATTATAAGTTTTATACAAAAAGCAACAGTGAAAATAGCCGTTTTATCGACTAATAAGTCGTTATATTCTACACGACGCCTCGTAGAGGCTGCGATCAGCAGAGGACATGAGTGCGAAGTCATAGACCATAGCAAATGTTACGTAGGGATTCGCCAAGGCGAACCTACCATGCACTATAAAGGCCAGGATATGCCGGCCATAGATGCCATTATTCCACGTATCGGTAATTCGGTAACCTTCTACGGTTCAGCGATCGTCCGCCAGTTCGAAGTTATGGATGTAATATCCGCCAACCAGAGCCAGGCCATCACCAGGTCCAGGGATAAACTGCGCTGTATGCAGATCCTTTCCGGCGCTGGATTGGGACTTCCGATTACCGGATTTGCAAGGACTGCCGCCAATGTAGACGATTTGATCAACATGGTTGGTGGTGCACCACTCGTGATCAAATTGCTAGAAGGAACCCAAGGGATCGGTGTGGTATTGGCAGAGACCAAGAAAGCCGCATCTTCGGTGATCGAAGCGTTCTATGGTTTAGGAAACAACATCCTGATCCAGGAATACATCAAAGAAGCGAAAGGCTCTGATATCCGTGCATTTGTGGTGGATGGTAAAGTGGTTGGCGCTATGAAGCGTACTGCCAAAGAAGGAGAATTCCGTTCGAACCTGCATCGAGGTGGTACCGCCGAAGTGGTAAAATTAACATTAAAAGAAAGACAGACTGCCATTGCTGCGGCAAAAGCCATGGGATTAACCGTTGCCGGGGTGGATATGTTGCCATCAGCACGTGGACCGTTGATCTTGGAGGTAAACTCCTCCCCTGGTTTGGAAGGTATTGAAAATGCCACCGGAAAGGATATCGCTGCGGAGATTATTAAATATCTGGAAAGACAGTATGAAGCCAAACAATTAGCAAAACCGACTACGGTAAAAAGAAAAATAAAAAAAGAGAGCAAGCTTTAAAACTTGCTCTCTTTTTTTAGATAAGGTACGACAAATGTACCTCTTGATCTATTGGAAAAATAGATGTATGCCACGATAAGCAAGGTTACTAGCATATCTCCAATAAATCTAGAACCATTGGTTTGATCATCTAATTTGAATTTATACGAGAAGAGTAGGTGAATGATGAAAAACACCAACATGGAAATTCTAAAAATTATAAAGGTCTGTGGAAATATATCCCGTCTCTGGAAAAAGACAATAACAAGATAGACACTGAAGGTAAGGGCTATGGCTAAAAAAGTTAATGAAAATCCTTGAAATAACCATAAAGGTAATTGATTAGTATTTGGTTGAAATTCGATTGCTGCCCAGGATTTTTCCATAAGAATGGAATCGTGCGAAAAAAGGGCAAATAGGGAAAGGAACGGAGCTAGAATGACCCCGATCGAAACAAAGATCAACCAACCCCCAATTTCTGTATAGATCGGCAACGAAGGATCGTTGTTCCGAAGGAAAGGTTTCGATTTATTGTATTTTATGTAGATAAATCCCATCGTTAGGAGAATGATCAGGAAAAAATAAGCAAACGCCCAAAAGTTAACATTTAATCCTTCTAAAACAGTATTCACATAAAGACTTCCATCGTCGTTTAAATAGAAATTATACCATAGTGGTGTACTGCTGTTTTCATAATCCTTAGCATAGATCAATGCTTCATCCGCAGGAAGAAAGCTATCATAGAATTCCAATATATTGGTAGAAATTAAGGTATCTCCTTGGGTATACACCTCATGATCCAACTGATAATAATCGCTGGATCCATTTATTTTTTCCTGAAAATAACTTAATGGTTTATTATCCTTGTTGATGACCTTCACCGTATGGGAAATTTTAATCGGAAAAGGGACAGCGATTGGAGCTATCACTTTTTTGTCTACTTGGGGCAAACGATCATAAATAGTCTTGGCATAGGCAGGTACCATTTTCCGTTGACTACCTTCTTCCTGGATAAAGAAATCATCGATCTCGTAACTTTCCATCACCGTGATCTCATTTTTCTTCCTATCATTCTGGATGGCTAAAGGCTTTATCCGTTTTACATCCTGATACAATTCCTCATAGTAGTTTTCGTAATCCTTCTGTAATTGATTTTTAGAAGATTGTTTGAGGTTAGCTCGCATCTCATCCGCCTGACTACCTTTATGGATTGTCTTTACATCCAGACGAACCTTATCACCCGATATCATATGGATGATATCCTCTACGATCATTTCTTGGCCGTTTGGTTTTGGGACTTCCATTAACTTGTTCCCCTCGTCAAGCACCAACACTTCGCCATAATAGGGAAAGAAGCGATCTAAAGGCAAAGATCCCTGATGGCTAATGGTGGGGTCCAAGAATTTATTATGCCCCTCCATATCCACGCGAATGACCATATGGTTGAAAGCGTATGGACTAGGTAAGCGCTTGTTCAATTCTTTATCCTGGTAGGTATTCGCTAAAACTAGAGAAGACTTGATGTTTTTATATTTCAACATGGCCGCCAGCAATAGGGATTTATCTTTACAATCGCCATACCGCTGATTAAATACTTTTTCTGGAGCATGGGCAAGGTGGGAATGCTCCCCCATTTCGATACCCATATACCTGACTTCATCCTGCACAAAATTCAAACAGTACTCCAAAAAGGTTTCTTTTTTCCCTTTGGCTTTCGCCCATTGTTCATCCACAAATTTGGCAAGGGGTGATCCTGCTTTGATTGCTGGAATCGGATTGACCTTCGTGGCCCAATCTGATACTTCTTGCCAAGTGGAAAATTCGGAGATTTCCAATTTACCCGATTGGCTAAACCAACTTGGTGCCGTTGGGATATATTCAGCGGAAACGCTCGGGTGAAAATCCCAATAGATATAGGTGAGACCGCCCTGCTTTTTAGTTTTCTCCACCGGAACATCATTCAACCGGCGGATATTAAGTTTTCGGGAATCAGGCACAATATACACCACCTGCGCCTTACCCATCGGCTCGCCGGAGGTAAAATAATATTCACCCGAATATTTACCGCCAAAGACAGGGTTAAATCCGATCAAGGAATAAGCGATTTGGATCTTATCCCCCTTTCTTAAATCATCGAGAATAAGATGGGCAGTATAGGTACCGTTGTAAAGAAATCGACTTAAATCGGTCTCGGTAGCCAGGACCCGGAACCTGGAAATATCCAAGCGATCTAATACCTGATTACCCCTGAGGATCTGAACTTCATGAAAAACCAACCGTTGGTAGGTTGGATCAAAATTGACATTCACTTGTCCGGCATATTCAATCCCCGAATCATCGGTAATTACTTTTACTTCCTTATAATAGGAAGTTTGTTGTCCTAGGTGGACCTGATCTATCGTCGATTCATAATAATAACCCAAACTGATATCGTCGAGATCTACAACTTGGGGTTTAATGCTAGAGGGCAATAACCAATTTGGGGTATTAGCCTTTTGGATTTTCGGAGTCTGTGCAAATGCAGTAACATAGCTGCACAGCCAAGCTGCGCAGATTGCGATAATAATTGGTAGTCTCATCTGTAATAATCAGTATACGAATATACTGATTAATTTATCTTAAATCGTAGGAAATAAAATTACCGAATGGCTTGGCTCACCTCGATCGGAAGATCAGACTCCAGAACCGTGGCACCATCTGCAAAAACGGCTCTATATTTCGCTGCCCTTTCTTCTTTGCTTTGCAGTTTATCGTAGGTTGGCGCCGTGGAAATCATGCACAACACGCCTTTTTCTTTAAAGAAGTCGTACATCGCTTGGTTTGATTCCTTGATTTCTGGACCAATGTACACAATCATGCGGTCGTAGGGCAATCCCGAAGCCTTAAATGCTTCCAGGTCCTTTGCGGTTTTGATGTGCATGGATAAATACTGTTGAGGATTTTTGTCCAGGTAAAACCTGGCCTGCTCCACGTTATGCACCGTCACCCAGACCCATGCATACGCATTATGCTTGCGGATAATTTCGGCAGTCATTTCCATGGGAAGATCCTTTTTATCCAAATTGAGTATGGTTTTGCCCTTTGCCCAAAGGATCATTTCTTCCAAGGTATTGATTTTATGTTTTGTCTTGTTTCCCTGTTTATCCTTCAATCTCAATTTTTGGAGTTCTTTATAGGTATAATCGGCAACTTTCCCGCTACCCGTCGTTGTTCTATCCAGCGTAGCATCATGTACCATGACTGCGACCCCATCCTTGCTCAAGCGTGGATCTACCTCAAAAATAGCCGGGGTATGCTTCAAAACTGCCGCCATAGCGGGAATGGAATTTTCGGGCAATCCCTGCTCCATGGTACCTCGATGGCCTGAGATGATCTTTTTCCCAGGTACATATCGGAAATAAGCATACATATCCTGAACGGTTGGAAAATTAAGATAATTGGATTTCTGTTGGGCCTGCACAAAAAATGGCATAATCAACAGGAATAGCATGGCTAGGGAAACGTATTTTTTCATGAAATATAAGATTGTTTCGAAATTAGGCATTCAATTTTAACAAATTAAAGCCATTATGTTTATCTAATGTTATCAAAGTCAATGCGGAGTTTTCCTGAACGATCTTTCTATAGTTCCTTAATGGCATTTCCAATTGGCTCGCCATGAATAAACGGTTGACACCGTTATGCCCTACAACCAAGATGGTTTGTCCATCGTATTTATCCATAAGTTCCTGGTAAAAACCGTTCAGACGCTCCAACACCTGACTAGCATTTTCACCTGTATTCCCTGCTCGGAATACCGCAGGATCGGATAACCAATTATTCCAGGAATCCGGATCTTCTTTTTTAAACACCTCCGAACTCTTTCCCTCCCATTGTCCAAAATCAACCTCGATCAGTCGATCATCAGTCTGGACCAAATCCTTATTTGCGGAAGCGATTCCTGCCGTTGTTCTTGCCCTGATCAAGGGAGAAGAGAAAACCTGATCAAAGGAATAATCCTTCAATAATGCTTTCATTCTATTGGCCTGCGCCATTCCCTTTTCGGTTAAGGGGATATCGGTTCTACCACAGTATTTATTTCCATCTGCATTATAGGCTGTTTCACCATGTCGCAATAAACAGATTGTTATCATGAAATATAATTTAGATCTTTTAGTTTTTGTTTAAAGGCATTGTATTGCTTCTCATATTCCTGTTGGAGTAGCGGATCGGGCATGACTTTCTTTTCTATGGAAGCCATTTCGGCTGCGGCTTCCTGCAAGGAACGATAATAGGTATAGGATGCAGCCATTATAGCGGCTCCGAAAGCCCCACTTGCTTCCTTGCATTTATAGGTTGGCACATTCATGACCGAAGCCCTTATTTTTAGCCATAGATCGGAATTTGCTCCTCCTCCGGCCGAATAAATGGCCGCTATTTTCTCGCCGGATAATTCTTCGATGATCTCATAGGCCAAACGCTCTATAAAGGCTACCCCTTCCAGATTCGCAGCAAATAAGGTTGTCCGATCGGTTGTTTGAGGTTCGAAGCCTTTAGCCTGCGGAGCCATNNGCCTATCTGTTTCAAAGGCCAGGCCAATTCCCCTGTTGGGATAAGTTCCTCTGCCGCTGCGGTGAGCTTTTGAAGATCCTCTTGGAAATCCAAGGAAATCCAATCGGCTCCGGTATTGCTGGCTCCCCCTGGCATCCAATAACCTTCGGGATGGCGATGGCTGTATAGTCTTCCCAATGGGTCGACTACTTTGTTTTTTGTCACGCCTTTGATGACCAAGGTGGTTCCGATGGTGGTGTTCCAGTCGCCGGGTTTCACAGCACCAGAAGCCATCTGTGTAGCACAGCCATCGGTCATACCGACCACCACATCGATGGGAGGAATGCCCCATGATGCCGCCAAATCGGCATTCAATTTTCCAACAACAGTACCTGAAGGTACCACCTGCTGCAACCAGTCTTTTTTAATGCCTATTTCTTCGCTGATGTAAGCTGGCCAGTTTAACGCATCGAGGTCATAACCTGATTTTAATACGTTGGTATAATCTGTTGTATGGTAATTTCCGGATAATTTACCGACCATAAAATCAGAGGCATGTATCCAAGTTGCCAATTGCTGGGCTTTTTCAGGATAGGTTTCTATGAACCACAACATCTTACTGATGCCGCTGGATGCATTGAAACCTGTATAACCATCCTTAACATGACGCAAGGCTATTTCGCGGCAGCGTTTGCCCTGCTCTTCCGATCGAGGGTCACTGTACATGATCGCCTCATGGATGGGTTTGTTATTTTTATCTAAAGGGATAACGGTTCCAGAAGTGGAAGTAACAGAAATAGCCCTGATATGCTCTTTCTGGATCCTAGCAGGTAACTGATGGAAAAGGTTTTCCAGCATTTCGGCTACATCCTTCCACCAGATTGCCGGAGATTGCTCTTCCCGAAAACGATCATCGAGGGCAAACTTCCTGGAATCCGATGCCAGGAGATTTCCCTTTTGATCGACCAGTACAACTCGCGCCCCCTGTGTTCCCACATCAACACCTATGAAATAGTTATCCATCAATGTGCTACTTGTTTAAAGGTTTTTCTGGCGTTCTTCCATTCCTGGTATAACTTTTCAAACTCCTCGTGGTCTTTCGGAAACACCTCTTCCAGTAGTTCTGGGGTTTTATTTTCGACACCTAGGGCATCATTACACACAAATACCCCACCTAAGACCGAAGCTTGGCGGAAGGTATCGCGGATCTTGATGCTTTTCCCGAACAGGTTGGCAATGAACTGTCGCAATTTGCGGCTTTCCACTCCACCACCACATGCCCAGATATAGGATTCTGTATGCGGCGAGACCGCATCCAAAAATTTATAGTTCTCGTAAATACTGCAGGCAATATCCCAAAGGATTGCAAAGACAAAACTTCCACGGGTCAATTGATGGGATACCGGCGCATTGAAGATAAAGCCCCCTTTGGTCAGCGGCTCATCCTCATCGGCAATAAGCGAACCCAAAGAAGCCACACATTGTGAATAGGTAGCATCTTCCAATTCCTTTTCGATCACTTCATAGCCCTCGTTCGGATAGAAAATCTCCTTGAGCCGTTGGTAATTTAATCCAGTAACCCCTGCATTGGCTTCCAGGATAAAGTTGTTTTCATCGATATGCCGGCTTGTCCAAGTGCGTTGGTCCTCATCCTTTTCGTATTGTCCGACAATCTTGATGATCGGTGTGGTCGTACCGGAAACAATGACCACATCGTTGGCCGATGGTTCCATGCTTCGGATAGCCAATTGGGTATCTCCACCGCCTACAACTATCTTCGCCTCCGGATTAATGCCTAGTTCATGGGCTATTTCCGGATTTATACTCCCTAATACATCAGTTGCTTGATATAAAGGTGGAAAAATAGAAGTAGGAATATTAAACAGTTCAGCTAATGGTGTAGACCATTGTTTATGTTCCACATCATACAACAGGGTTTCCGATGCTTGGGAATGCTCATAACAAGGAACTCCTGAAAATTGATATTGGATCCAATCGCTGATGCTCATGAACTTATCGATCTGTGCATACATCTCGGGATACACTTCTCGCACTCCCACCAGTTTAAAAGCGGAGAAGAGCGAGGTTGGGTATCTTCCGGAAAGGTTATAGACCAGGTCTTTATCCAACAGATCTTTTTCCCATTTTCTTCCGCGGTGGTCAATATTCGGCATGCCCAAAAGGGATTTACCGGATTGATCGATGATCACGATGCCTTCGCGTTGGCTGGTGGCGGTAATGGCTTTTATAGTCACTTCTGGAGCCTCTACTAAGGCTTCCTTAGCCAATTTTAATATTTGGCGCCAAAGCTCCTCCGGATTGAAATAGATGGATTCTTCATAGTTTGCATCTGTTTCGTAATGTACATTTTCGCGTTTGATGCTCCATAATTTACCGTCTGTTCCTGCAACAGCAACCCGTGCATTTCCTGTACCGATATCAACAATTAAATAACCTTCTTTATTTGCCATGTTTAGCCAATTGAAATTCTCTCCAATACATTTTTGTTCACCAATTGTTTAATGCCTGTATTTCCTTGATGGAAAAATTCACGGAGATTATTGTTCATGATAAAGGCATGGTGGTCTTCCACTTCGTGGGTTGCCCCGGCGATATGTGGCGTGGCCAGCACGCGTTTGTTCAATATCATTTTATAATCTGTTTCATCCGGTGGTTCATGGTAGAACACATCCAGTACAGCTCCTCTAATTTTACCGCTCTCAATGGTGTGCAACAAATCCTCTTTATTGACCACAACTGCGCGAGCGGTATTCACAAAAATAGCATCTTCCTTGAGGAGATCCAGGTATTTTTTATCGATCAACCCTTCTGTTTCCGGAGTTACCGGAAGGTGGATACCAACGACATCGCATGTGGCGAATAATTCCTGGAGTTCCACCTTCTTGTAATCTTTGTTTTCATCGGTATAGTAGGGATCGTAATAATAGATTTCTGAAGGGAAATTTTGTAGCATACGGGCAATATGTTGCCCTACTGCTCCAAAGCCCACCATTCCAACCTTTTTCCCAGCCAGTTCATTTCCCTTAAATTCCAAATAGGACGTATGGGCGCCCTCGCCCCAATGCTTCCCTTCTAACCAGCTGATGGCCGGCAGGGTATTACGCATTAGGGTAATTACATTGGCGATGAACATTTCTGCCACCGCCTGGGCATTCCTGGCAGGTGTGTTGAACACTGGAATGCCCAATTCGGTAGCTACGGCTAGGTTGATATTCGATGGTGTGCCTCTGCAGATCCCAACGAATTTGAGATCTGGATGCGCACGCAAAACTTCCGCTGTAATTTCATCGTGTTCAGAAATTAATGCTTCAGCACCTGTTTCCTTTAATAATTCACTTAATTCTGATGGGTTATAGGCACGGCCGTGGGGTTTCCAAGATCGATAGATAACTTCATCAAAAAGACCTTTCAACTCATTCAATGCCTTTTCGTTCTCGTAAGGTGCTGTAAGTAATACTTTCATAATTATGCTTGAATACTATTTTCTTTTAAACTGTTATGATCTCCTAAAGGGGAGATTTCTTCTTTCGGGATATTGATGAACTTGGTCAATATGGCTGAAATGACATAGAGACCTGCCAATACCCAGATGACGCCTTCGGATCCAATCGATCCGATCAGGAGGCCAACGATGGCAGGACCAACAAAAACCGGCAGTCCCGCTCCTAGGTTTAGGATTGCCATGGCGGCGCCTTTATCCTCTTTTACCAAGGAAGGCACTAAAGCGGAAAGTGGCACATAGCCTGCCAATAAGGCTCCCCAGGCAATACCTGCAGCCATTACGGCCCAATAACTTCCATCGAACCAAACCGGCGAATAGTAGAACAGCACCGTACTGATGGCACAGCCGATTCCACCAAACCACATGATGGTGTTTTGCCAGCCCAGACGGTCGCCTACAAATCCAAAAATCAGGTTGAAAGCAATGTTACTGGTGAATATGGTGCCCCAGATCTGCAGCCATTCCTTGGTATCAAAACCATGTTCGGCCATATAGAGCGGAAGGAAAACTGGAAATGCAAATTGGGCAGTGGTATTGATGACCCGTACGATACCTCCGATCACTACCTTAGGTTCTTTTTTCACAATGGTTAGGCCGTTAACCAGCTCTTTGACCTTGGATTCTTTGGATGCCTTGGTCTCAAACTTATCCCGGTTTAGCACTAGGGCGAAAAATGCGCCAACCAATACCCAGAAGATGGAACTCCAAAGGGTATTTTCGTAGCCAAAGCGTTCTAATGCCCAGCTGGAGTAATAAGCGCCTAGGACGTTTAATCCGCCTGTAAATACGAACCAGAACCATCCCACGGCTCTTCCCAGCATATTCTGTGGTGTTCGATAATTGATCCAAACCATGAAGGAATAGGCAAATAAGGGATAGCCAAAACCTCTAATGGCGTAAAAAAACAACATGGCGGAGTAATCTAATTTTGCCATTCCCATGGAAATAAACCCGATGGTACCGATGATATACAGCAAGAGCCCCATAGCCATGGATTTCCTAGGCCCATAACTTTCGGCCAGTACGCCGGAAAACCAGGAGGAAATGGCAATGGTAATGCCATATACCGTAAATAGGCTGGCTGATTGTTCCATTGACATGCCATGCTCGATCAGGTAGGGACTTAGCCAGCCCTGTTCGACCCCATCGCCCATCATAAAGATTAAAATACCTAGATATCCCCAAGTTAAGTTCCCAGGTATTCCAAGCTTATTGGATAAATTGTCTTTTCCCATTTGAGTTTTTTGTTTAGATTTTAGGAATTGGTTACACTAAAATAAATAAAAATTAATATAAAAAAACATTTTTAAAGTTTTTGATGATAAAAAAAGAACAGTTTGTAGCTGTTCTTTTTTTGGAGCTGTTCTTTTTTGGAGCTCTTTAGATTAAGTTGCAAATATTAATCTAGGAATAGTTTACAACGGCATTCACGAAATAATGGTCACTTGCATATACTTCCCCTAATTTATCTTTGATGATCTGGGAACTGCTTGCTTGGACTGGTCCTTTTATAAAAATGAAGTCAATTTTTTTGGCTTTGGCCTGTCGAGGATCGTTTATGGGTTTAAATCCATTAGTAGTTCCTTCTATCTTTTGCCCGTCATGGCCAAATTGACCGTGCTTACGAGATTGCCCGTCATTGGAAGATTTACCGTCATTGCGAGGAACGAAGCAATCTTCCCACCCTGCCCTCAATACATTTTCATACACTTTGGAATCCATCCCCACATTAAAATCACCTGTAAGTATCTGTACAAAATCTTGTTGATATTGTGCCGCGTCCTTCAACACCACATCCATCTGTTTTTCCTTTGCTTCATTACTAACATGATCCAAATGAAGATTAATCAATCTTATCTCCTTGTTGGTTTTCTTATCCAGCAACCTCACCCAGGTAGCATTCCGCGCGCGCGCAGATCCCCAAGATATACTTCCTGCCTGCAATGGCGTTTCGGACAACCAATATCCCCCAGCAGTAAGCAGCTCAAACCTCTTTTTAGCGAAAAAGATGGGGTTCTTGGCAATCCCATGGTAACCCTCCTTGAACATGTCCATTTCCGG
>DCOH01000053.1:0-1585 GCA_002322865.1 Sphingobacterium sp. UBA1575
CATACCAATTCTAATGTCAATCAAAATAATATTGCAGGTTTAGATTCACCAAACATTGATTTACAACCTGGAAAAAGATTTGCGACAGTGCAATTTCAAGATGGAACAATTGATGAAAATCCAGATTCTACTATGGAAAGGTATTCATCGAACAACGCTACACTTTTAACCATGGATGTACCTGTTGCTTCGACTTTCTCGCTAACGTTAAATGACGGAACTAAAGTTTGGTTAAATTCATCCTCAAAATTGTCTTATCCCAGCAAATTTGACTCAAATATCCGGAAAGTAACCTTAGTGGGAGAGGCCTATTTTGAGGTAGCTAAAGATAAGGATAGACCATTTATTATTAACGCCAATGGAACAGAAATTCGGGTTTTGGGAACTTCTTTTAATGTTAATGCCTATAGCAAAACAGTTTCAACTACATTAGNNATTAGTTGAAGGTTCCTTGAAAGTCACCAATGGGAATAGTTCTTCCATCATTAAGCCTGGGCAAGAAGCCATAACCAATTCAGGAGATATCAAGATCGCTGAACCAAATTTGCTTACCAAAATCGCTTGGCAAAGAGGCGAATTTTTCTTTGATGGAAATAACCTCCATGAAATCCTGGAACAATTAAAACTATGGTATAATGTGGAGGTGGAAGGCTTAGAGGAACTAGATTACACATCTACTTTTAAAGGTAGTATAGACAAGAATCAAAATCTTTCCAGTGTGCTTAAGATCTTAAACTTAGCTACCGGAAAAAATATAGAATTAAAAAATAAAACGATTATAATCCATTAATGAAATAGCCTATGCAAAGAAATTAAACAACCTAACCTATTAAGAATAAGAAAAAAGGGGATGTTGACGCATCCCCCATATTCAAGGTGTTTTAGAACTGAAATTCAAATTTATTTAACCTTAAACGATTACAAATTTATGATTTATTTTTCTCCATTTTCGAGGAAAAATAGAGTTGGCAATTTATTGTCCAATCCTTCCTTAAAAATTTTGCTAACAATGAAGCTAACCTTGTTTCTTTTGACCTGTATGTCCGTGTGTGCATATGCCACTGGAAATGCGCAAAACATCAATTTAAAATTAAACAACAAAAGTTTAGAACATATTTTAGAAGAAGTTTCTAAACAAAGTAAATTACGATTATTTTATGACCAACAAATTCTCAAAAACCTTAGAATTAAACAGGTAAATTTTGAGAACGCTTCGGTATCTTCCGTATTGAGTAAAACTTTGAAAGGTAAGAACCTAACATTCAAAATCATTGATGGAACTATTGTAATCACGGAAAAGGAACAGACAGATTATGAAGTTAAAGGGATAGTAAGTGACATTAATGGACCTCTTCAAGGAGTTACAGTTTCAGTTATCCAAACTCCAAATATTCATACGGTTACTGATCAAAATGGACAATATAGCATTCGAATTCCGCAGAATTCGACTCTTACATTTCGATATATGGGCTATACCGACCAAGAATTTGTCATTAATCAAAATAGGACCCTAAATGTAACACTAGTTTCTTCTGCTTCTGAAGTTGAAGAAGTTGTTGTTGTAGGATATGGTACACAGAAAAAG
>DCOH01000053.1:1590-20861 GCA_002322865.1 Sphingobacterium sp. UBA1575
GTGAAGCCCTGGCGGGTCAAGTTGCCAATTTAAACATTGGGGTTAGCGATGGGAAACCAGGTCGAGGAGCCTCCTTTAATATTCGAGGAAATACTTCTATAAATGGGGGGTCTCCATTAATTTTATTGGACGGTGTTCCTATTAGTTCCTTTGAATTAAATAACATTTCTCCACAAAGTATTGAAAACATATCCATTTTAAAGGATGCTTCATCAGCTGCTATTTATGGAGCGAGGGCTGCCTATGGGGTTATTTTAATCACCACAAAAGAAGGAAAAGATGGAAAAACGCAAATAAACTACAATAATAACTTTAAATGGGGTAAAGCCACTAAGATTCCTAAAGTATATACGGGATTAGATTATCTAGAAATTCAAGAAAAGGAGTTCAATGGAAATATTGGTCAGACTTATTATACAGCACCTCAAGTACAATACCCTTATGATGTAGCAAATAATCCTTCGCTACCCCAATATGATTTACAAAATATTGGAGGTAAATCTACTTTACTTTTGGGTGGTCCTGTGATCAATTATTATGAAGAATGGTTTAGGGAATTTACTCCTGAACAAAATCACAACTTGAGTATTCGTGGTGGAACCGATAAATACAAATATTTTTTAAGTGGAGATTATAATCACGAAGAAGGAAATTTGAAGTTCAAACCTGAAAAAATTAATCGCTTTAATATTCGTTCAAATAATAGTTACCAGGTTTCTGAATTTGTAACCATTTTCAGCAAAACCTCGGCAACCATGCGCAGAGATGATATTCCAAACACCTATTTATATGGTTTTAGTTCAAATCCTTGGCGTTTTATAGACAACACCAACCCATTATTGCCAGAAACTATTGAGGTAAATGGAAAGACCATCCCTACAGATATAGGTTTTTACCGACAATTCATTGAGAAACAATCAGAATACAAAACGAATACTTCTAGTTTCTTAAACACATTTGGAACTGACATTAAACTATTGGAAAATAGTCTGACTTTACACGCAGATTTATCCTATATGTATTATCATTGGTATAGAAACCGGTGGTGGGATAATACGGGACCTTATCTTTCTCATTCTTTCAATAATAGGAATACGATATTATCTCATTATGCTGATGCAGGTCCGGCAAAAATATATAAAAGTAACACAGAATCTGAAACATTTAATGTAAATGCTTATGCTAACTACAAGAAATCTGTAGGGTTACATAACTTTGATATCACTTCTGGTTTTACTTTTGAAAATTACACCAACCATTATGAAACCGTAGCCCATCAAAATCCAATTTTAGGTTTAGAAGAACATTCTATAAACCTTGCTACTGGATTATTTGAAGCTAGCGATGATGATGATAAATATGCTAACAGGAGTATTTTCTTAAGAACTAACTATAATTTCAACGAAAAATATCTCTTGGAATTGAATGGCATGCATAATCTAACCTCTAAGTTTAGTAAAGACAGAAGAGGGGCATTTTTTGGGTCATTTTCAGCTGCATGGAAGATTTCTGAAGAAAACTTTTTCCAACCGTTAAAATCCGTGGTTAATTCTTTAAAAATCAGAGGGTCTTTTGGAGCTTTAGGTAACCAAAACATAGGATCATATGATTACCTATCTATCCTAAGCATGAACCGTTCAAATTATCTTTTGGATGGTGAACAGTATACTTATACTTCTGTGCCTAGTCCGAAATCTGAGAATTTTACATGGGAAACCTCAAAAACAGTAGATGTGGGGTTGGATGCAACTTTTTTAAAAGACCGTCTGAATTTGGTTTTCGATTATTATCAAAGGAACACGAATAATATGTTGGCTCCATATCATTCTTTGCCTTCTGTATATGGTGCCGCAGTTCCTAAAGAGAATATAGCCTCTTTGCGTAATAGGGGTTGGGAACTAACACTAGGATGGCAAGATCAAATAAATGGCAACAACCCATTCCAATACGGAATTAACTTTAATCTTTCCGATTACAATTCTGTTATTACGGATTACTATAACCCAACCAATTATCTGGGTGATTATTACATCGGTCAAAATCTTGGTGAAATTTGGGGATTAAACACCTTAGGATTCTTTCAAACAGATGAAGAGGCTAAAAACAGCCCAATATTACAAACAAATGGTTATCGTCAATTTGTAAGTGCAGGAACAATTAAATTTGAAGATTCTAATAACGATGGTGTCATCAGCCGAGAGGATTGGACTTTGGAAAAACATGGTGATTATAGAATCATTGGTAATAATACTCCACGTTATCAATATGGAATTAATTTGAATTTTGCATACCGTGGTTTTGATTTAAGTGCATTCTTTAAAGGCGTTGGAAAAAGAGACATCTACCCATCTGCAGAAACTTCTCAATTTTGGAGTTCTTATAATAGAAAATATCAGGTTTTACTTGAGCATGCTGTAAAAGATCGTTGGACTCCTGAAAATCCAAATGCTTATTTCCCAAAACCACAGGGTTATCTTGCCTTAGGAAGTAATGACTTGGGAGTTCCTCAAACTCGGTATTTACAAAATGCAGCGTTTCTTCGTTTGAGCAATATGATAGTTGGTTATTCTATTCCTGCAAAAGTATTTAACAACAAAATTTCTAATCTTAGAATTTATGCTGCAGGAACGAATTTGTTCGAATGGACGAAGTTACATAAAACATTAGATCCAGAGGGTCTTGCGAAAGATCCTGATGCTGATCAAGGGAATGTGGGAATGGGAACAGCATATCCTATTCAGCGCACCTTTGCATTTGGAATTGAACTTGGATTTTAAATTTGAAAAATATGAAAACTACATATATAATTTTTAGCTTATTAATATTTGTTTTTTGCTCCTGCGAATCTCAATTTGACAAATATCCTGAAACTCAAGTTGCAGAATCCCCTGCACTGTTTAAAAATGAGGCAAGTTTGAAAACGTTTACTGACGGTTTTTATAACAATCTTGATTTTAATGCTATCAAGGAAGATAAAATATCTGATAACATGGAACATATTACAACTCCTCCTAATATCCGCACATCAATCTATACTATGCCAACCGCATTAGGGAGTGGTGGTTGGAATTGGGGGGAGCTTAGAAACCTCAATTACTTTATCCAGAATGTGAATCTTCACACAGAAGATGTCGCGTTAAAAAACAAAAACCTGGCAGTAGCTAAGTTTTTCAGAGCCTGGTTTTATTTCAAAAAAGTAAAAACTTTTGGAGATGTACCTTGGTATTCTGAAGCGCTAAAAACATCAGATGAAGAATTATTATATAAAGGTCGTGACCCTAGAACCTTAGTTATGGATAGCGTTATGAAAGATTTAGACTTTGCAATTGCGAATCTAGGCGATGGAATGAGTAAAAATAGAGTCACAAAATGGACTGCCTTAGCACTTAAATCTAGGATTGCACTTTTTGAAGGAAGTTTCCGGAAATATCATAATTATGCGAATCTCCCTGATGCTGACAAATTTATTATTGCAGCAAAGGATGCAGCAAAAGCATTAATAGATTCTAAAAAATATAGTTTATACAGTACTGGAAAAGCAGAAACAGATTATGCAAGTATGTTTCAGGCGGCAGCAGCTCCAACGAATGAAGTAATATTAGCGCGCTCTTCAAGTCAGAACTTTATTTATTACACGCCGGAATTCACGTCTACCTCCAATGGTAATTATGGTGCAACTCACTCTTTGGTCAGCGACTATGCAATGATCGACGGAAACTCCTATTATCGTGCAAATGGAGGAAACATAGGAAGCAAATCTTATTTTGAAGAATTTCAGAATAGAGACCTCAGATTGAAACAATCTGTGGTTTTCCCAGGATATATTCGAATTGGAACGACTAATATTGCAGTAAATGATTTTGCAGAAAACAGAACGGGTTATCAAGTCACAAAACGTGTTGGAGCACCAATTGAGGATCAAGGAAGTGATAGCCGTGATGCTATTTTAATTCGATATGCTGAAGTATTATTAAATTACGCAGAAGCCCGAGCAATCCTTGGTGAATTAAATCAAGAGGATCTTAACTTGACAGTAAATGCTTTGAGAAAAAGAGCAGGAATTACTCAACAACTAATCTTGCCTTTGACTACCGATCAACTTCAGTTAAATAGATATAAAAGAACAAGTGATGCAAATGTTTTGGAGATTTGTCGAGAACGTCGCGTTGAACTTGCCTTTGAAGGATTACGCAAGGATGATTTACTTAGATGGAATGAAGGACATTTATTTAGAACGGAATATACCGGCATTTACATTAAGGGTTTTAACCAGTTAATAGACTTGGACAATGATGGTAAACCAGATCTATATGTAATTAAAAGTACTGACAATGCTCCAACTAACAAAGTCTCTGGGGTACAATATTTCAAATTGTCAGCAGTGAATGGTTTAACAGAGGGTGAATCAGGAAGATTAATGCCCTATAAGAATGCTAAAAAAACGTTTGAAAATTGGGAATATTTGAACCCCATTCCGATTGAAGAACTTACTCTTAATCCAAAATTAAAACAAAACGAAGGTTGGGATAAAATCAAATAATCATGAAAAGAATCTGCATAGTTTTAACCCTATTATTGGTAGCTTTTAATATTTCATTTGGACAACAAGTGTTGAAAAAAGGCTTCTTGGTAGCATGTGGAGATGATAAATTATTTATCATTGACCCTGATAAATCGAACGATAACCATACTGAAATCATCTGGAAATGGACAGTAGCTGATGCAAAATCATTGCCGACCGAATACATTCCCTTATTAAAAAGTCTTGATGAGTGTAAACCCGTAATGGGTAATAAAAAAATCCTAGTCACGTCTTCCTCTGGAGCAACCATACTCGTTGACATCGCATCAATGGATGTAGAATTTTACGCCAAAACACCGATGGCCCATTCTGTAGATATTTTGCCAAATAACAGAATCGTCGTAGCAAATTCTACGCATCCAAAAGGCAATTCTATTGAGCTATATGATCTTAAAAAAAATGAAAGGGTTTTATTTACGGATTCCCTATATTCTGGTCATGGAGTAGCCTGGAACCCTAAAGAAAAATTATTATACGTTTTGGGTTATCAACATTTAAAAACCTATTCCTTAGTTAACTGGTCTTCTGAAAATCCAAGCTTAAAATTAGAATCTTCCTGGCAATTACCAGACGAAAGTGGACATGATCTGTTCCGTATTGATAATGATAACTTTTTAATTTCAACCCACCATTCTGTATTCTTATTTAATAGTAATATTAAATCATTCACAGATTTTACGCAGTTGAAAGGTAAAAAGGACGTCAAATCCGTGAATTATTACGCAAAGAAAAATTCATTGATCTATACTGTTGCTGAGGAAAGTTGGTGGACAGAAAATATCTATATGGTCAATCCGAATAAGACCATTAAAATACCAAATCTCAAATTGTATAAAGTGAGAAAAGCAATCTAATTTTTTTTTTTGGTTAAAGGCATATGTGGTCGGATGAAAATCTGACCACTTCTGTTTAAAGGGCATAAAATAAATATTTATTCTTCAATCAACTTTCTTTAATAATTGATGAAAAAAACCATAAATATTTTATGGAAAATTACTCCTTTCCATATCATTATACTATATGAAAACAATCAAATTTTTAGCCTTATTTTTTTTAGTATCAAGTACAATACTATTAAAAGCCCAAACTCCTTTTGAAGAGACCACCAATTATTTCAGGACAGATACTACTGCGAGATTGATGTGGAGTTTATATAAAAAGGTACCCTCTAATTATAATGTAGATATGGGAGAATCGGTTCCTTTTCTATATAGACCTATTGATTATACAAGTGGTTTATATGACTTGCCGAATAAACCAAATTTAAAAGTTAAAGCTTTTTTGTTATTAGTATTTGACAAAAGAGATAGTCTAATTGAAATTAAATTAGCAGAATACCAATCAATTTCTTTTAATAAAATATACAAAAATATAGGAATAGGTGATCATATTACTTTCGTGAACAAAGATACAGTGGGTTATACACAGGACCAGATAAACAAGATGAAAAGAGGTATTGCCCCATACTCCTTAGAAGTTATCAATCATATTTTTGAAATTACCAAAAAAATAAAGTTTAGTAGACCACCATTATACCCAGATGAAGATTTTACGGACAGAAATCTTTCATGTATTTATGTGCGTATAAACGAAGAACTTTTTTATAAAGAATATAAGAAATTATATGAAGAATAATTCTTGAAGTACCTACAATCTATATAATAAATTACTTCAATAAATTGGATTATTTCGAATGATAACTATTTCTCTATATTTTTATTTGATCTATACTTTAAAAATTCTTTGAAGAACTTATCAAGTGGTATTTTTTCAAGTTCTGTAATGGAATATATTGTTGATAACGGAATATTATAATTTTTTGAAGAGTCATTGATTTTTGTGAATATTGAATTGGAAAGGTCACATGCTTTTGCATAATCTTTTTGCATTACGGCTTTTCCATTAATCTTATAAGGACTTAAAAATTTTTCCCTAATAAATTGATTTAAGTCTTTGTTCAATTCAATTACTCTAATTTTTTCCTCTTTTTTTGTCATTATTGCTCTATTTGTAAATTATTTTAAAACTTTTCTATTTCTCTATAGTAAAATGTAAATTGTTATTACTATCTTTGAATTAGATAGTTACAGTAAATTAATAGTGAAGATTACTTCACGTATACGATGTTGCTCAAAATTGGAAACCGCAAAATTATCCCCTTTGAGTTACCTTGGGATCGCTTATTATTAGATTTTTTTATCTTTGATATCAATCTAATAGGGCGAGTCCCATGTTTCTTCGGGGGAAATGACTTAAGTCATGGGCTCTTTGCGGTGCCTCAATCGAAGACATGGGGCTCGTCCTATTTATTTTAGGATCATCTGCACTCTTCAATTGTGATCATCGTTTTATAACCTTTTAGATTATGATACGAAAAAGAAAAGATCAAGAAATTATCCTAGGACTACCATTTCATGTCCACAAAAGTTATTATAATACCAATAGACCTATTTTCAGGAGAATCATATATCATTAATGTATATTTTGCTAATATGATTAGTTAAAAATCAATGTCTTATTTTATTACATTATTAAAATAAAAGAACGCCGTCCTTCATGTTTTAGCTTGGAAACTAAATTCAATCGGACAAGGATATTAAATTTTATTATGACGAAATAAAACTAACTATTCTCATCCACTTTCCAAAGTTTCTTAAGTGATAATAACTCCCCAAAAATGGGGAGGAAGGTCGGTTATTGCTTAATATTTTTCAAAAACCAATTATTAAACACCTAAAAAATGAACACATTTATTTGGGGCAGGAGAGGACTGCCCAGAAAACAAGCCTCCATTCTTTTATTCATTCTAGTTGGATATTGCCTTTCTGCGCAGGAAAGCCCAATTATTCCTACACCGATTAAATCTTTAAATGTTGTGGCTCTAAGAGTTGGTAATCCTGTCCCTAAAAACTTTTGGGATCAAACCCATCTTTTATTTGAAAATGGAACGACCAAAGAAATTACCTTAAAAGAATATAAAGGAAAACTACTGGTGCTTGACTTTTGGTCGGCAGGATGTGGTAATTGCATTTTCCATCAAAAAGCCATGAACCATTTTCGGGATAATTACAAAGAAGAAATGGCTATTATCATGGTTAATCCAATCAGAACCAAAGATGATCTGCTAGTGATCCAGAATTTTGAAAAAAGGAATGCTAAACATTTTCCAAATGGACTAAAAAGCATTATCCTCGATTCCTATCTCCAGAATATGTTTCTACCCGTAGGATTCCCCATGTACATCTGGATTAATAAGCATGGCTTGGTGGAAACTATATCCTATAAAAACCTGCTAAATAAAGAGATTTCAGCTCCATTTATAACCAAGCCTGTAATAAAATGAAAATAATACATCATTTACTTCTAATGGCTTTATCATTGAATATGAGCCTTGGTTATGCACAGGAAAAATTATCCGGAAAAGTAGTGGAGCAAAATGGATCTCCCATTTCCCATGTGAAGATCCAATGGAAAGACGATAAAGTATTCTTCTATACAAATGAAGAAGGAAAATTTGAAATCCCATTTCGAGGGGAAAATCTCTTGAAGTTCTCTCATGCGCTCTATCAAAATGATTCCTTGCTCATAACAAACAAATCAAAACCTATACAGATCATTTTAAAGCATAAAACAACTTCTATTGAAGAAGTTCAGGTAGTACATACTGGTTATCAAAAGATCGCCAAAGAAAGGTCTACCGGTAGTTTTGAGTTTATGGGTCAAAAGGAGCTCAACCAACGCGTAACAACCAATATTTTGGAAAATATGGAAGGTTTTGTTCCAGGAGTTTTGTTTGATCGAAGAAATGGAGATGATGATATTAGTATAAGGGGAATTAACACCTTTAGTACTTTATTTACTGGCCCATTGATTATTCTCGATAATTTTCCATATGATGGAAATATTAACTCCATTAACCCACAAGATGTGGAATCAATTACAATTCTAAAGGATGCAGCTGCTGCCTCCATTTGGAGATCTAGAGCAGGAAATGGAGTCATCGTAATTAACACGAAGAAATCAAAAGACGGCAAAGTGAAGGTGGAATCTAAGTTGAATTTCTTTTTAGCTGAAAAGAGCAGAATCATGGACCTTCCTATAGTAGCTACGAAAGAATTTTTGGAATTGGAAGAGGAGTTGTACCATAAAGGCATTTATAAATCCTTACTTAATGAAAATCCAACTTCATTAAATCTAATAAATCCTTTTGTACGCCTTTTGGAAGATCATAGGCTAGGTAAGGTTACTGAATCTGAATTTGACGAAAAGGTTGCTTTTTGGAAAGGAAAGGATTATCGTTCTGATTTGTTGGAGCAATATTACAGAAACCAATTAAATAAACAGATGTATTTAAGTTTAAATGGAGGTGCCCAAAATTTCCAAAACAGGATTTCCTTAACCTACGATCATAATAATCTGAGTACAGTTACCTCTAAATTTGAAAGACAGGGTTTATTATGGTCTGGCGTGTATAAACCTATATCTAAAATCACAATTGACTATAATTTATCCCTTAATTTTCATCAAAATTATGATACAAGAGGTTCATTAAATTATCCAATAATTCAAGGTAGAGGAAGAGGACTTTATCCTTACGCAAGTTTAATGGACAATGCCGGAAATCCTACTTCAATAGAAAAGAGTTATCCAGATCGGTTTAAAAATCATTATTTAGGGCAATATCCTAAAGACTGGACCTATGTGCCCTTGAAGGATTTATTTGATTCTGAATATTCTTCCTTCGTTGATCAAACAAGGAATAATCTCATTGTTTCCTATCAACCCTTCAGTTTCATCAAATTATCCGCTCAATATGGTATAAATTATCAGTTGACTCGTAATAGAACTTTATTTTCAGAAAGATCGTATCATGTTCGTGAATTGCAAAATTCCTACTCAAGGTTGGTGAATGGTATACCAACCTCTTATATTCCAGATGGGGGGCTTCTGCAAAAATCTTTAGGTGTTATGAAGGAACAACGACTTCGATTACAGGCAAATTTTGACTTTGATTTTCTTTCCAATCATAAATTTTATTCATTAATAGGCGTGGAAGGTGTAAATCAGCCAATTGCCACTGAAAATTACCAATATTATGGATTCAATGATAAATATAGGTCTAGTCAGGTGGTCGATAATACTACTAGATTTCCAAGTTTTCAGGGGTTGTTTGGAACTAGAGCATTAATACGGCATGATGCCATGAATTTAATAAATCGAAGAATTCTATCCATGTTTGCGAATGGGACTTATTCTATAAAAAATAGGTATTTTTTATCTGGTTCAATGCGTAGGGACGCCGCTAATACCTTTGGTGTTGCCGTGAATGATCGATGGACACCATTATGGTCAGCTGGTCTATCCTGGAATATGACTGATGAAACATTTATCAAATTTCCTTCATTTATTGATTTTCTGAAATGGCGAGTAACACTTGGAAAAAGTGGGGTATCAGGTACTGGAAATTCTCCACGCTCTATTATTTCTATTCGTCAAGACATTAATTTTGGCCTTTTGACCAATCAACAAGCCTATTTAAGCAGCTTGCCTAATGTCAATCTCAGATGGGAAAAAGTTTATATGCTAAATATTGGATTGGATTATCGATTATTTAATAATAGAATTTCAGGTAGTCTTGAAATGTTCAATAAAATTAATACCGATATTATGGATATCGATGAAGTAGACCCAACTTCAGGCGTATCAACGATGACTTTTAATGCTGGAAATATGAGAGGTAATGGGTTTGATTTCAGTATTAAAAGTAAAAATATGCAAGGAAACTTCAATTGGGAAAGTCAGGCCTTTATTTCTATGGCCATTAATAAAGTTGAAAAGGTTTATAGACCTAATTTATTGGGATCCGGTATATTGACAAATAAGGGGAGGTCTTTATATCCCGTTAAAGGAAAACCATTGTATCCTTTGTATGGGCTTAAATGGAATGGGTTGGATAGTCAAGGCGATCCAATTGGTTACTTGAAAGGAAGAGAATGAAAAGAATATGCTAAGATAATTAACGATTCACTCCAGTATCTAAAATTCTTTGGTACGGCAATGCCTAAATTTCATGGTTCATTGAGAAATTCTTTCTCCTATAAAGGCTTTTCAGTTCATGTTAATCTGTTATTCAAATTCGGACATTATTTCTTAAACAATTCCATTAATTATCAATCCTTTCTTAGGGATAATAGAGTTCATAAAGATGTAATAAATAGATGGAGAAATCCAGGGGATGAAAAATTGACAGATGTTCCTGCTGTGATTATACCTTTTAATTCAAGTAGGGAAATATTTTATTCTTTAACAGAAAGAAATATACAACCTGCTGGATTTATAAGATTGCAGGATTTGAATCTTTCTATACCCTTATCGAAGTTTTTTAAAGTGAATGGTCAGCTATTCTTTTCAATGAATAATTTGGGGATCATTTGGCGTGCAAACCGTTTTAATGTTGATCCAGAGAATTTAGAAATGCCAAGAAGTAAAACCTATGCTTTAGGAATGAATTTTAATCTCCATAAATTATGAAAAAACGAATTTATATTATAATCATCTCAATGAGTTTATTATTATCATGTAATAAGTTTCTTGATCTTAAACCATCAGAAAATACGAGGCATATTGATACATTTCAAGATGTTGAATACCTGTTGAATTACCAGGCAGTGACATTGAACAACCATAATACATTGTTAGAAGTCGGTTCGGATGATTTTATTATTGATCCTACCATTTATCTATCAAGAGCTGAAGTTTACCAGAAACTTTATATCTGGGATTTAGATGCGTATTTGGCTAATAATATATTGTTGCAAACCTGGACTGAAAATTATAGCACAATTTTATATGCAAATCTCGCTTTAGAATCATTGGATGGGATTAAAGACGCTGATGAGGGTTTAAAATCCTCTTTAATTGGGGAAGCGTTATTTCTTCGTTCTTCTAGGTTTTACCAATTACTTCAGATTTATTCTCCTCCTTACCATTTTAACGATGCAGACCATCCATTCGGTATCCCCATTCGATTAAACACTAATGTAGAAATAGGTACTAACCGTTCATCTATTAAAGCGAGTTATAAGCAGGTTATTGACGACCTATTATTGGCAATAGAAAGGTTGCCAGAAAAAACTAATAATCTTGTTACTCCAACCAAATCAGCTGCACGAGCTTTATTAGCTAGGATATATTTGATAATTGGAGATGATGAAAATGCACTTTTGCAAGCAAATAATTTTTTGGAATATTCTAATGAACTTATGGATTTTAATTCAATGGATATTCAGAAAAACTTTCCGTTTCCTATTGATAATAAGGAAGTTGTATATTTTGGAATAGGAATAAATTTTTCTGACCTACTTTCTCCAAATGTTGCAGAAATTTCAGAGTCCCTGCTCAATTTGTACCATAAAAATGATCTTAGAAAAACTGCTTTTTTTGTTGATCGAGGAAATGGTAGATTTAGATTTAAGGGAAATTATGCAGAGAGAGGAATTACAATGTATGCTGGATATTCTAATAATGAAATCTACCTGATAAAATCTGAAGCTTTAATCCGATTAGGAGAAATAAATGAAGGAATGAAAACACTTAATCATTTATTGGTAAACCGATATGATCGCAAAACTTTTAAACCGTGGCATGCTACTGATAACTTTGAAGCATTAAAAATTGTTCTTGAAGAACGTAGAAAGGAATTACCATTTCGTGGGATTAGGTGGACTGATTTACGTCGTTTAAATAGAGATCCAAGATTTGCAATAACTCTTGAAAGGAAGTTTATTGGGAAAGATGGACAGGTGTTGAGAGCAATATTGCCACCAAATGATTTAACATATACTTACTTAATACCCAATAAAGTAATAGATTTTAATCCTAAAATTATTCAGAACAAAAGATAAAATATTTGGGCAGGATTTCCTGCCCAAAATTTTAACGATTAATTTTTAAGGAATTAAAGCTCTTAATGAATTAACAGTTGTATTAGTAACCAAGGCATTTGGGTCTGCTATAGCTAAGTTAATTTGTTCTCCTACTGTTTTATCGGTTCCCGGAACCTGAGCAGTAAAATCTGGAACATCAAAACCATTATTTGGTGCCAAAATGGAACAGATTTCTTTATTATCATAACCACAAAGAGATTGATTTGTATCAACTAAAGTATATTTTGCTGGATCCATTCTTTCAGTAGGGTCGCCAGTATAATACCAAGTTAAAAACTCAAGTTCAGTTTCACTTTTCACTTCCGCTTTCTGAAAAGCATAAAAGGCCATTAATCCAAAAACACAAGCCAATAAGGCGGCACCGGCACGTAGCCAGTTCTTCATATTCATTGTCATAATTTAAAATTTTATATTATAAATTCTTTCTATAAAACCATAGGCCATTCCGGATCCTTGATCCATCGGAAGGGGCTTATTTCGAAAGACAGTAAGCCTATTGGGGAATAACTCTGCGATAAACATGCTGTTAATGAATTGGTTAACCCAAAATTACAGCAGGTATTTCCTACAGAATATACTATTTTAATTTTCTTTTTTGACTTTTTAATTTAAAATGGCTTATTGGCTGAACTTTTTCCGGTATTCCATCATCGTACAGCCATATTTTTTCTTGAAAGTTCTATTGAAAGAATTTATATCAATGTAGTTGGTGTTTGCAAATATTTCCTTACAGGTCAAATTGGTACTGACCAATTGTTCGGTTGCATTCTCCAACACGATCTCTCGGATATATTGCTTAGGAGTGAAGTTTTTGACCTGTTTGAAAGCATTCGTCAGCAGCTCAGGCGCGCAGCCAATTTCATTGGCCAATTTGTCAATATCCGTTTCTACTTTCGTTTTGAGATCTGAACGCATGTTCTGTACAGCCCGATCGACCAGGCTTTCCAAGAAGTCTATATTCTGATCTGTATCCAACAATTCATAGTAGGCAAAAATAATCTTCATGCAATAAAGTTTCAAGGTCAATTCTTTGAGTTTTCCTAAAGGATGACTGCTCATCCTCTTGGCCATATTTTTCAGGATTTTCATGATCTTCCGGTTGAACAAACAGCTGGAAGCTAATTGAAAGGGTCTTTTGGCGTTTCTATGGAGCAAGGATAGTCTGTTGATCTTGCCAGGTGCGTGGTAATAGAAGGCTTCTTGTGCTATACCGACGCACAGGAACTCCGTGAAGGAGGAGGACATGCTGAGCTGGTATTCACCACAGCCAGCATTGATCAAGGTAAATTGTTCTGCCTTGAAGTGCAGCTCTTGCTCATGCCTTCTTTTTTTTCTAATTTGGAGATGCCCCTGCAGGCAGATCAGCAGGAGGAGCTTATCAGACGGCATAGATAGGTTAAACTGTACGGTTTTTGATTTCTTTCCAATGCTTTGGGTTTTAAACAAATGATGCTCCAAACGGCAGAATCCTTCCTCTTGGACATGCTGGTAATAACGGATTTTTCCTTCGATGTATTCGGTATACACCGCTTGGTTTGGACTAAATTCACAACTCAGTTTTCGCTGGGCAAGTACGATTCTTACTCGGTTTTCAGTTTTTAATTGGATATGGATATCCATACGCTACTTCAGATTAAATATTTAACATATTGGTTATTAATATATTGGCTATACTAATATAGTACAATGAAGTAATGATATCGAAATTAAATTAATAAGTATCATATTTAATTTATTAATAATTTTAATAATATGTTTTTTTTGACATACTTTATTGCTTATCATTAAAAGTTTAATAACAATCTGATAATGAGTATTTAAAAATAGGTTGGATAAATTAGTGATATAAAAATTTAACCCATATGAAAGAGTTGAAAGGCCTATATTATTTCCGCCTTATGCGGGGCTTGACCAAGAAGCATACCGCACAGAAAATCCAAGTCAGTTATAAATTATACAGTTCCATGGAAGCGGGTTTGGATGAGCCCACTTTCCAACAATACCGGATCTTATCAAACCACTTTCGGGTGGGGTTGAAGTTACTGATCAGTCATAATAAGGAATTTATCTACAAGATCTCCTCCAATAGTTTTTATAGCGAGATCATGAAAGCTTATGAATTGGCCATGATGGTGAGCAGGATCCAACTGCTAATGGAAAAAATTGATTTTAATAAAAAACCTTAATGATGATGAAGAAGCTTAAGATTTTAGACCACAAACTGCGAGGCGTGACTTTTCGCCCATCGCCCAATCAGTCGGGTGATATTTTTCCGGAATATATCATCATCCATGATACGGGTTCAAGAACGGAAGAAGGGGCGATTTCCTGGATGTTGGATCGGCAAAGCCGGGTTTCTGCGCATGTACATATTGCTAGAAATGGAAATATAGTTCAATTGGTGGAATTCAATAAACGGGCCTATCATGCGGGGGTTTCCAATTATGGGGGAAGGAGCGATTTTAATTGGTGGAGTATTGGGATAGAATTACAGAATACGGGTTTTGAGGAATATCCGGAGGTTCAAGTGGAACGCTTGATCGGGGTATGTAGGGCTTTGTTGAAAGCTTATCCTACTATTAAGATGATTTTAGGGCATAGGGATATTTCGCCGGATAGGAAGGTGGATCCGAATGATTTTTTCCCGATGGAAAGGGTTAGGAAGGAGGTTTTTGGTTAAAAACGTCATTGCGACCCAACGTCATTGCGATCCAGCGTCATTGCGAGGTACGAAGCAATCTTTCGAATAGTAAAAAGATTGCTTCGTCGTACCTCCTCGCAATGACGGAGTGGTGGCAATGACGCTGGAAGATTGCTTCGTCGTACCTCCTCGCAATGACNNCCTCCTCGCAATGACGCTGGGCCGCAATGACGCTGGTGCAATGACGCTTAGAAAGAGTACCTCACGCCGAACTGTGCTTGGAATGGATTTCCGGAGATACCCTTGGCACCAACACTGTTCACATTATAGGTATACTCTTTTGCGGTTTGGTTAAATCCTGTAACTGCGTAAAGTCCTTGGTTTCCTAAGGAACGGTTGATTCCCTTTTCCTTGTTCAGCATATTCGCAAAATTGAATACATCCAAGGAAAGTTCCACCTTATGCGTTTTATACATCCGCACGCTTTTCGTCAATCGAAGGTCTACCGTTCCGAAGAAATCATTGATACCCGCATTACGCTCAGCGATACGGCCAGAATATTTACGCAATACTTCTTTAAAGGCTTCTGATGCATCTGGATTATCCAATATCTTCTGCAATCCTGTTTTGATGTTTTCTGGGGTCTTCGCATCGTTGATATCGAAGATATACGCCAGATCATTATCTGAAGACACAAAATCGCCATTGGTATTACCACCAGAACGCAGCGTGAAACGGGATCCTGCGGCTCCGGTAAAGCGGAAGCTGAATTGGAAGCCGTATACCGAAGGCGCTGTACCATAGACCACCAATTTATGACGGAACTGGTTGTCCGAATAGGTGATGGCTGATAGGTTTCTTGGATCATCCACTACCGGTTGTACCAAGGTCGCGGTATTCGCCACGTTTCCATTGTAGGAGGTGTTGTCCTTCGTATCGTTCCAGGTGTAGCTGGCACTGATCACTCCATCTTTGAAGTATTGGTAGGAACCATCAAGCACAAAGGCAAATTGGTTGACCTTGCCCAGGCTGGTCAATTCCAATACACGACCCAATTTATTGGAGATACGGCTGTCTTTCCAGTCTGGCGCACCATTGGAAGGGATTTTCTCTGCAGGTACAAAAACGCCACGGTTCGCCTCATTCGCCAAACGGAAGAATGGATCGCTCACCATATTGCGGTCTACATAAGTGTAGTTATTTCTCGCTAAGGTCATATAACCCGTGATTCCCAGACGTAATTTATCATTGATCAACTTGGTATAGGAAAGGTTGGCCTTATAGACCGTAGGGACTTTCGCATCCGCTCCGGTGAAGTTGATGGTAGGTACCTGAAAGGCTTTTAGGGAAGGGATGGTGCTTGGATCTTTTCGATAGCTCTCGAAATCAGGTGTCGGCACCTGTGCTCCGCGTACATCCAAGGTCGCCAAATTGGAACCGTCGAAAGTAAGGTTGTTGATCAGCATGTAGTTGTTGATATCCGAAGCAAAGATTCCGGCACCTGCGCGCAGGTAATCGGTCTGGTTTTCGTTGATATCATAGGTGAACTGCAACCTCGGTTGGATAATAAAAGAACTCAATTTATTGTCGGTACGCAATTTCAGTTCGTCAAAAACCAATTGGTTGAAGGTTGCTTGCGGATAGGAAGCATAGTCGAAACGAAGTCCGGCAGTCATTTCCAATCCTGGTGCGATATTCTTACGCATCTGTCCGTAAAGCCCATAATTCATGATCGTTCCGCGAACGGCGATATCGTCCTTTAGTGGAACTTCACGGTAGAAACGATAAGGTTTCAGGTTTTCGAAATTCTCGAGGGAAGTCTGTGGCGGCGTTGCGTTCTTATCTGGAGCGAAGAAGAAACGGCCATTCACTTCTGATCCATAAATGGATTTGGAATTGGTCGCCATGATATCAAATCCGAAGGTGTATTTCGCGAAATCCGTATCGTAATAGAAGTTGTCGGTCAGCTGAAGTACATTATTCTTGAAGCTTTCCTGTGCAAAGCGGTGTCCACCGATCTGTAGGTTGGTCGAAAGGTTGGTCTTATCGATACTGGAGGCCACATTTTCTACCACCGCACGAGGGATGTAGTTCTTGCCGATCTGATCGCCTTGGGTGGAGTTCTGATAGACATACAGGTGCTGTAATTTCAGCTCGTTGGTAATACGTGAAGAAACGGCGGTACGTAAGGTTGCCAGTAGGCTATTATCGAAATTCTTGTCATTTCCGTAGGATTCCAACAAGGTGATGCTGGTATTGTCTGCCAAACCCAATGGATTGTAATCGTGGGTCAGGTTATTGCGGATGGTCAAGAGGTTTTTCTCGTTGATCTGATAATCCAAACGCAAAAAGGCCGCATCCGAAGTTCTTCTTTTCGGGATGGAACCGACTTGAGGGATCTTTGCTACGCCGTACTTATTCTGCGCGATCTCCACAAATTTATCCACCTGTGGTTTGGTGATCTTGAAGAACAATGCATCCTCATCCGAACGCACATCGGCGATCAATAAAGAGCGGTTGTCCTGTTGCCTATCCCATACCAGGAAATAATGCAGTTTATCCTTGATGATCGGTCCACCTAAGGAGAAACCAAACTGGTAGGTGTTATAATCGCCCAATCTTTTGTTTCCGCGGTTATCGTATTTACTTGCCAACCAACCTGCACGACCGAATACGAAGGCAGAACCTGTGGTTTGGTTGGTTCCTGATTTGGTAGCTGCCGAGATGGTACCACCGCCACTGCGGCCGAAGGTTACATCGTATTGGTTGGTCACGACCTTGAACTCGCGAACTGCTTCCATGGATAGGGAATAGGGTGCACCACTCCTGGAGGTGGTAGAACCTGCGGAGGTAGGGTTTTTAGCGTTCATACCATCAATGGTGAAATTGGTGGAAGAGCCTAACTGCCCAGAAAGGGAACCTCCAGCCGCCAATGGCGATAGGTCTGTCAATGTACTGAAGTTACGGCCATTGACCGGCAAGGAATTGATATCCTTGGAGGAGAAAGCTGTAGCAGCGCCAAAGTAATCCTTGGAGTTTTTGAGGGCATTTCCCGTTACCTCGATCGCATCGATGTTGGTAGATGCGGCGATCATTTTGATGCTCACTCGGGCCACATCCCCTTGGTTCAGCATGATCCCTGCGGTGGAGCCTTTACCTTGGGAAAGGTGTTCGGCAGTGACCGTATAAGGGCCGCCTAAAGNNTTCGTTCATTGGTTACCGAGGTGGTGGTAAAGCCTGTGGAATTGTTACGGACGCGAATGGTTGCTTCGGTCACGGGATTTCCGGATTCGTCCTTCACCGATCCTGTAATGGATGCCTGGGTTCCTTGCGCATGTACATGGCCAAATAGGTTTAGACAGATGCAGGAAATAAGGAGGAATAGTTTAAGTGTGTAGATTTTTTGCATATAAATAGTTATAGTATGCAGCAAATGTAGGTGGGGAATGTTACGGAAATAGTTTTTGTATTTTAAGATTGGGTTAATTTGTGATGTTTTTATTGGGTTACTTCAACAAAGATTCCATGACCTCTTGGGACATGTCTTTGAAAAAACGGTTCTTTAAAAGCTCATAATTGGCCGATAAAACCTGATTTTTCGCGGCTTTGTAAGCGGAAATATCCACTCTGCCAAATTCGAATTTAGACTTGGTGGTTTCTAAGGATTTATTGGCAAGCTCCAGATGTTCAGATAAAACTGGCTCCAGGTCGGCAAATTGTTTGTGTTTTTGCTGTTCGAGAGAAAATTGGTTTTCCAGATCTTGTCGGGTTTTATTAAGCTGTGCTTGATTTTCTTGGATTTCAATCTGTTTTAATGTTCTTGATCGCATACGATCGCCTCTAGAAAAGATAGGAACACTGAGGTTCAAGCCCAGGAATTGGTTTTTATTATTGCGCAATTGGTTCCCAAACTGAAGGGAAGTATCAAAAATATCTTGGATTTTATTGGAGTAGAATGTGCCGTAAGAATAGGAGAGTCCTAGCTTGGGTAGCATGGGGCCAAGAAGTTGTTTGTATTCATGATGCAGGCGTTGGTTCTGGATTTCCACTAGTTTTAGGGAAGGATGGTTGACGAGGTTGGAGATGCTTCGACTTCGCTCAG
>DCOH01000010.1 GCA_002322865.1 Sphingobacterium sp. UBA1575
ATCAACGATAAACCAACAGGTGCTGTAGTAGGTCAGCAACCTTTCGGTGGTAGCCGTGCATCTGGTACTAACGATAAAGCAGGATCTAAAATGAACCTTCTTCGTTGGGTATCTGCAAGAAGTATTAAGGAAACTTTTGTTCCGGCAAAAGACTACAAATACCCTTATTTAGGTTAATATTTAACCAGATATATAATGAAAGCCTCGGATGTTCGGGGCTTTTTTTTGTTTGAATAAGTAGGTTATAGAGGTTATATATGTTATGAAGTTATAAATGTTAGTTGCAAAAGCGTAAATGTGTTTAATCGGTTTGGAAATTATATTTAATACTAAGGCACAAGTGGTTTTTATTTTTTGAATATTGTCTAAGACGTGAATTGCTTTGCAATATCTGATTCTTTATAGCCTTGGCAAGGTTTTAAACCTTGACAAGGCTTACTCCTAATTTTATAACATTCCTTTGGTAGAGGGAAGTATCATTTTTTCTGGATCACGTTTTACAGCAGATTTTATAGCTTTAGCAAAAGCCTTGAAAATAGCTTCTATTTTGTGGTGCTCATTTTGTCCTTCCGCTTTAATGTTTAGGTTAGCTCTAGCTCCGTCGGTGAAAGATTTGAAGAAATGATAAAACATTTCTGTAGGCATTTCTCCTATTTTTTCTCTTTTAAAATCAGCATCCCATACCAGCCAGTTTCTTCCTCCAAAATCTATCGCTACCTGCGCCAGACAGTCGTCCATCGGAAGAGTAAAAGCGTATCGATCGATGCCGCGTTTGTTTCCAAGGGCAGTTAGGAAGATTTCACCCAATGCAATACCGGTATCTTCAATGGTATGGTGTTCATCAATATGCAGATCGCCTTTGGCTTTGATCGTTAGATCCAAAGCACCATGACGGGCCAATTGGTCAAGCATGTGATCGAAGAAGGGTAGCCCAGTATCAATATCCGATTTACCGCTTCCATCCAGGTTCAATTTGATATAGATATCCGTTTCATTGGTTTTACGGTGATGCTCGGCTACACGGGTTCCTAATTTTAGGAATTCATAGATCGCTTTCCAATCGGAGGTCTCCAAAGCAACCACATCGTTGCTGATTTCAACACCTTCGAATTTTCCCAGATCATCGTTGTTGCGGAGCCAGATGGCTTTTGCGCCTAAGTTCTGTGCCAATCGCACATCATTGACGCGGTCGCCAATCACAAAGGAATTGGCCAGGTCATATTTTTGAGGATCAAAATATTCTTTCAGCATCCCTACACCCGGTTTCCGGGTATCTGCATTTTCATGCGGGAAGGTCCTATCCACATGCTCGCGGGCAAAATTTACGCCTTCCCCGGCGAAGGTATCCATCACCAAGTGATGGACAGGCCAAAAATTCTCATCCGGATGGGAAGAAGTTCCTAAACCGTCTTGGTTGGTGACCAAGACCAGTTCAAAATCCAATTCTTTGGCGATTCTTGGTAAGTATTGCAAGGCGCCAGGATAAAATTTCAATTTGGCGAATGAGTCTACCTGCTCATCTGCCGGTTCTTGAATTAATGTGCCGTCTCTATCGATAAAAAGCACACGAATTAATTGGTCAGACATGGGATATTATTTATAAAACTCTTGAATTTCGTTTATTAAACGTTCATTTTCCAACTTTGTCCCCACGGTAATACGCAGGCAACCATCGCATAATGCCACTTTTGAGCGGTCGCGAACAATGATCCCCTTGTCCACCAGAAAATCATACAGGGATCTAGGATCCTGAAGTTTGACCAAAATAAAGTTGGCATCCGATGGGGTGATTTTCTCTACTTGTTGCAAACCATCCAATTGGGCAACCAATGTTTCCCTCTCTTTGATGGTTTCCCGAATCCATTCGTTCACCACCTCATAATTATTCAAGGCTTCCAATACCAGATCTTGGGTGGCCTGATTGATGTTATAGGGTGGTTTTATTTTATTGAATACTTCAATGATTTCTTTACTCGCAAATGCTAAGCCCAAGCGTAATGCAGCCAATCCCCAAGCTTTGGATAGGGTTTGTAGCACAACCAGGTTCGGGAATTCCGGCAAGGAATAGGTGAAGGATTTCTGTTTGGAATAGTTGATATATGCTTCATCCACTACGACAATACCTTTGAAATTGACCAAAAGCGTTTCAATATCCAATGGATTGATGCTATTACCGGTTGGGTTATTGGGCGAGCATATAAAAATAAGTTTGGTATGGGTGTCTAATGCCTCTGCGATACCATCTAGATCCAATTGATAATCTGCCGTCAAGTTTACTTTACGGACCTCCACATCATTGATGTTGGCAGACACCTCATACATTCCGTAAGTAGGTGGAACCAGGATCACATTATCGATTTTTGGCGTACAGAAAGCACGATAAAGGATATCGATCGCTTCGTCTGAACCATTACCTAAGAACATGTTCTCGGCAGGCACACCTTTTATGCTGGATAATTTATGTTTTACTTGATGTTGGAGGGGGTCAGGGTATCGGTTATAGTCATGAGGAAGTGGGGAGCCAAAAGCGTTTTCATTGGCATCCAAAAAAACAGATGCTTCCCCTTTGAATTCATCCCTTGCGGATGAATATGGCACGAGATTTCTAATGTTCTCTCGTAATAAGGCGTTTAAGTTGAAGGACATTATTTTAGACTATTTTTTTCGAGCTGTAAATATGGGCAAAAATTCACAAAAAAGGCTAAACTAAATACCATTTCCCCTCAATTGATAGCTCGGTATTAGGGAAAACAGTCTGAGCTTCCTCCAACAAAGGTCCGAGGGTTTTATACCTTGCGGAATAATGGCCCAAGAGTAATTTTTTCACCTGGCTTTCCTTAGCGATTTCAGCAGCTTCCAAACAGGTGGTATGGAAAGTTTCTTTGGCTCTGTCCCGCATTTCATCCAAAAAAGTGGACTCATGGTATAAAAGATCTGCTCCTTGGATGGATGGTAAATAGATCGGATGCCTTACGGTATCCGAACAATAGGCATACGACCTGGATGCAGGTCCAGGGATTGTCAATGCTGCCGCTTGATGCACATTGCCCTGAGGATCCACGTAATCTATCCCTTTTTTCAAAAGCGAATAATAGGGTTTTGGAATATTTAGAGGTTCCACCTTATCGGCTAAAATACTGGCAGAACGCTTTCCTTCATCAAATCGAAATCCAGTACATGGGATACGATGAATCAAAGGAAAAGATTTTACGGTCATCATCCTGGATGAAAAAATAACCTCTTCCCTTTCTGGATTGGTCGGATGGAAAATGATGTTGTACCGGATGACTGTTTCGGAATACTTGAAATGTAATTCCAGAATCTCCTGCAAAGGTGCTGGGCCATAGATATGGAGATCTGCCCTTCTACCTACCAAGTGCATGGAGGACACCAAGCCTACAAGACCTAAATAGTGGTCTCCATGCAGATGAGAGATAAAAATATGATCGATGCGATTGCTTTTGATACCATAGCGTGAAAGTTGCATCTGCGTACCTTCGCCACAATCGATCAAGAATAATTGTTCGTTATAATTGATGACCTGAGAAGTAGGGTGGCGTTCAAAAATGGGTGTCGCTGAGCTATTACCCAATACCAATACTTCAAATCGAATCATCTTATGCCTGCCCTTCTTTTAAATCCAAACGGATTTCATTTCCGAAGATCAGGTCTTTTGCTTTTTCTACGTCTTTGGTAATGATCAGGTAACTATCCAGTCCTAAGGAGCTGATATATTTTTTCACCCCTTCGTTCAGGTTGGTGATAATAAACAACCCGCCTAAGGATTTACATAACCTACGTGCTAATAAACCGGTACGGATACCTGTTTCATCGGTTTCTAACACTTTATTCATATCCAAGACGATGTTTCGCTGTCCGCCGGTATTGCGGAGCATAAATTCGCCCTTTAAACTTGCGGCAGCATCTCCATCTAATTTTTCTTGGAGGGGTTCAATCACCACAAATCGATCGTATTTATCTACCGTAAATTTCATAAATGTTAGTTTTAAGGATTAATGTATTATAGTTTCGCTAATTCTTCGCTCACATTGCGTTCAACACGGTTCAGCACATCTCCATCTTCTGGATATTCGAACTTATCGCCCGTGATGTGTTCGAAAAGCTCAATATAGCGTTCAGAAATTGAATTTACAATAGCATCGGTCATTTCAGGCACTTCTTGACCATCTTTCCCTTGAAAACCATTTTCAATTAACCATTGTCTGACAAATTCCTTGGACAGTTGCTTCTGCGGTTCGCCATTTTGCTGACGTTCCTCATAACCATCCGCGTAGAAGTAGCGCGAAGAATCTGGTGTATGGATCTCATCGATCAGGTAGATGATGCCATCGCGTTTTCCAAACTCGTATTTGGTATCCACTAGGATCAATCCTCTTTCTGCTGCGATTTCAGTTCCTCTTTGGAAAAGCGCTTTTGCATATTTTTCCAATTGGGTATAATCTTCTTCAGAGACAATCCCTTGGCTGATGATTTCTGCTCGGGAGATATCCATATCATGACCGACCGCCGCCTTGGTGGTTGGAGTAATGATCGGTTCCGGAAGCTTATCATTTTCTTTCAGCCCTTCAGGAAGGATCTCGCCGCAAAGCTCACGTCCGCCATCACGGTAAGTACGCCATAAATGACCGGATACATAGCCACGAATAACCATTTCTACTTTAAAAGGTTCACAGCTTTTCCCGATCGTTACGTTCGGATCTGGAACAGATACCACCCAATTCGGTAGAATATCGGCAGTAGCCTTCAAGAACTTGGAAGCGATCTGGTTCAGCACTTGACCTTTATAAGGGATTGCACGAGGTAAAACGACATCAAATGCAGAAATACGATCGGAAGCCACCATCACCAAGTAATCGTTTGCAATGGTATAGACATCCCTAACTTTACCCCTATAAAATGCCGTCTGGTTTTTGAAATTGAAATTTGTTTCTTTTATTGTACTCATATATGTTGCGTTTCCACGCGTTTAATTGCTATTAAATATCGCCATAGGCTTCTAGGATACGTTTCACCAATTTATGGCGAACAACGTCTGCCCCACTTAGGTAAATCATATCAATCCCTTCGATTCCCTCTAATATCTTGACGGCATTCACCAGACCAGATTGGGTCTTTTTTGGAAGATCCACTTGGGTCATGTCGCCAGTTACGATGAATTTTGCGGTTGGTCCCATACGTGTAAGGAACATCTTCAACTGCATATCGGTCGCGTTTTGGGCCTCATCCAGGATGACAAAACAATTATCCAAAGTTCTACCCCGCATGAACGCTAGAGGCGCCACCTCAATGGTCCTGTTCTCTAGGTATCCTTTTAGTTTTTCTGCCGGAATCATATCGTCCAAGGCATCGTATAGCGGTCTTAGATATGGATCCACTTTCTCTTTAAGATCACCAGGTAAAAAACCAAGGTTTTCGCCCGCTTCTACGGCAGGCCGCGTCAGGATAATGCGTTTGATTTCCTTGTTTCTTAAGGCACGTACCGCTAATGCAACTGCTGTATAGGTCTTTCCTGTACCAGCAGGGCCTATCGCAAACAGGATGTCATTCTTGTTGATGCTATCGACCATTCGACGTTGATTTGCCGTTCTTGCGCGAACCACGATTCCATTAGGGCCATAAACAATAGGCTCTCCTTTCATCGCAGCAGCTTTTGCATCCGCCTCATCCTTTGGTGTGGCAGCAGGTGCTTTTAGGTCGGTAACCGAACTTAAAAGTCCCTCGAGCTCAAGTAACGATAGTGTCTGAAACTGGTTGACATGGCCAAGAATTTGGTCAAATACTTGCTGAAAGCGGTTCCTTTCTCCTTCTTCACCCAACACCTTTAGTTGACTTCCTCTGGCTACCAAGCGCAACTTGGGAAAAGCGCGTTTGATAAACTCATAATTCTCATTCTGAGCACCCCATAGGGTTATCAGATTGACTGTGTCCAAATTGATTTCTAATTCACTCAAATTTTGATCGATTAATTTTTCTTGATTCAAAAATACAATTTACTTTTTCTATTTTTGTAGTTCGCTTATCAAAAACAACAGTTAAATTTTTTGCTACGGGCATTTGGATAGTATGGGAGTAATAACGTTAACCACAGACTTAGGTCATCGCGATTTTTATCAGGCCGCATTAAAGGGCAGTATTATTTCGCAATTGCCGAATGTACGTCTGGTAGACATATCCCATGATATCCCTTCTTTCAGCATTCAGCATGCCGCTTTTGTCATCAATAATGCCTACCCTTATTTCCCAGCGAAGACCGTACATCTGATCGGTATTGACACTGTTTTTCAGGAGGACTCTCGCTATTTGGCCATGTCTTACCAGGGGCAATATTTTGTTGGAGCGGATAATGGGATCTTTAGTATCATTCTTGGGGAAGATCGTCCTACGGAAATGATCGAGATCAATATCATGCAGGATCTGAGGTATCTGCATTTTCCCTTAGCGGATATCTTGACCAAAGCCGCCTGCCATATTGCCAACGGAGGCAAATTTTCTGACATTGGTTTCCCAATAGAAAACCCTGTACAAAAGGTTTTATTTCAACCTGTTTATAATCAGAACAGCATCAAAGGTCATGTAACATTTATTGATTCTTTCGGAAATGTCATCAGTAATATCAGCAAGGAATTGTTCAATAAGATCCAGAATGGAAGGGATTTCGTTTTGCGGTTTAAGAGAAATGAGACGATTTCAAAATTGAGCTGGCATTACAATGAGGTATCTGAAGGGGAGAAACTTTGTCTATTTGGGATCAGTAATTTCTTGGAAATAGCTATTAATAAAGGTAATGCCAGTCAATTGTTGGGTTTATATCAGGATGAAACCATTTTGGTCGAGTTTTTTGACCATTAGAATCCCATCCCGACTTTGATAACGGCTCTATTCATATTATAAGTGACCCGCTCGTGCAAATAATTGTCTATTTTATTATTCATAAATTCATCATAAACATGTCTTAACCTTGATCTTTCAAGTTTTATTTGTTGGAATTGATAGCCTATGCTCAGTGAAATGAAGGTTCTTTCTGCACCTACTTTCCATCTCCAACCCACATGTGGATGAAACCTCAAACCTCCTTCAAAAGACCTATCCTTTTCGGTTACTGTGTTGTTCCAGACTTTATCTGCTGTGGAGTTTATCCCTGCGAAGCCATAACCCGCATCCAATCCTGAATAGAATTCGATTCGTTTATGGGGATTTAAGATAAATCGACCAGCAACATTGACCGGCAATACCCAGAACTTTTCATCTTCATCGGCTGTGTATTTCTCCAGCCCAGTTGATAAGCCTATTTCCCAAGAGTCGGTCAATTTCAGTCCATGCATGGTCAAAAAACTATAACTGTTCTGAATAGGAATAAATCCATAGTTCATCAAACCAATTTCCGTTTGATTTACATAGGTTTTTTTACCCATTTGGGCATGTAAGGAAAATCCATTCCCTACCAAAATTAATGCGAGGATAACTATAAATTTCTTCATCTTACAAGCCTGGAGTTATATTGATACATCCTAATTCCTTAATATTTGATTTGTCTTGATAATCATATTGACAAATCTTTTCAGGACCAATAACAATCATGGATTTAGGACCTGGAATTACATCATAACTTTTCATGTTTGGTAAATTTTGCACTTCTTTTAAAGAAAGCTGCTGCCCCTCTTCAAATGCGAAACTCCTAAAGCCATTCATTCCTTCCGTGAGGTAAACCATATTTCCAGATAAGCCTAAACCATAAGGAGACTTTAGTGCTTGGGTAAGTTTCAGTTTAGGATTGCTCAAGTCTGAAATATCGATGACTTGTAATTCATTACTTCCTCCTCCGCATTCAATCCCACTCCTCAGAGTGACAAACGCATATTTGTCGTTTACAACCACAGGATCGCAGGCACGGAAGTGGGCAAATGTGGAAGTCTTTGTCGGTGAGGCAGGGTTTTCCAGATTGATGACGTGCATTCCTTGGGTAGTACCAATGAACAGATTATCTTTATAAGGGAAGATTGTTTCCAATAGACCTGGTAACTTCATTGTATTCACATAGGTTGCTGTATTCTTATTGCTGATATCAAACCAATTTAAGTCGGAAATATCTACGGTGTATAAATGGTTTTTGGATATGGTAAAGCGCGCAAGTGACCCACCTTGTCCAGTGCCACCGGAATTCCCATCGTAATTGATATTTGTATCATATTTTACAAAAGGCGTGTGTTCCCTAGTGTGTTTATAGTTGATCAAGGAATCTTTCCAGCCTACCACTACCTTTGTACCATTCATAGGCTTCCAACCCCAAACTGTATTCACCGTTTTAAAGACATCCACTACCCTTTTCATCAATGTAGGTTGTGCGATGTTTTTAAGATCGAAAAGTAATAAATCGGCATAATTATCCGTATATAAGACATCATCTTTTATGGCGAAATCAGAAGTACCTTCAACCGCCAGGAAAGTAATTTTTTCCGGTTTTGCTGGATTTGTATTGTTGTAAAAGTGAATTCCTTTAAGAGGTTCATTGATCAACAAATAATCTTTATAGATATAGATTTTTCCGGTAGACTGAAGTGCTACCCCATCCTTGGTTCCGACAAATTCCTTTCGAATTTCGGCCATAGTTTTGAATACAGCCACTTTGGCCATCACCTCTTGCTCATTGGTAATTCTATCGCAAGATACAGATAGGAATAATAATCCCGTAAGAAGGCCTATTAGACCTCTTGACCTGAAATAGTTGGTTCTTTTCATCCTGATTAATAATTAGTTGTCATGTTTTTCAATTCTTACGTTAAAAAATTATATTTTGCTACAGTGTTTATTAAAAAAAGTAAGTTTTTCATGTGGAACATTCTTAAACAGAAAAGAAAAATGAATTATAAATATTTTAGATTTTTATTTGCCTGTTTCATGCTCATATCAGGAACGATTATACTGAAGGCCCAAGACAGTACGGCAATGAAATCAGATTCCATCACCTTTGAATCCCAACGTGCTCGAGTAAATAGGTTATTGAATGAAAGAAGTGTAAAATTTGGTGATTACGACAGTTCGCTGACTAAAAAGACGGGTGTCTTTGGCCTGTTTAAAACCAAAGGTGATATGCAGAAATCCATCGATATCCTTCGGAACATCGTGATCAATGATAACCATATCTTTATCGAGACGCGCAAGTTATTGGATCTAAAAGATGCCCAAAGCGAAAGGTATCAGAAACTGGCAGCGGAATACGATCAACAGATTTCTGCCTACATGAAAACCATCAATAAACTGCAGCAAGAGAATGATAAGCTCCGTGGGGATATCAGCAATCTGGAGAACAGCGACCAAGGAAATGACAATAAATTGTTCATCGCCATACTTATCATTTTGGGATTGGTAATTTCGGTTATTTATCTTTATTTAAAGCAGAAGTCTAAAAAATTGACTGTATAGTGATACGAAGAGCTATATATATGAGTACTTTTGCTCGATTTGATAATTTTAATTCATGGCCAGACCGAGATTGAACAGTGGAGATTCGCATTCGGAAGATTTACCGAAGCCGAAAATTAACAAGGAGACCCTAAAGAAAGCCTTAAAGATTTTTTCTTACATCCGACCTTTCAAATGGAAGTTCGTAATTGGGATGGTATTCCTTATTCTTTCGAGCTTGACCATGCTTACCTTTCCGGCCTTGATGGGCGCGATGATTGATGCAGCACAAGGAAAACAAAAGTTCGATTGGCTTCCTGCCGATGTGATGTATATAGGTTTGCTGAGTATTTCAATATTGGCGGTACAATCCACGATTTCCTTTTTCCGGATCCGCTTATTTGTGGAGATTGCAGAAAAATCCCTGGCCAACATTCGGAAAGATACGTATCACCGCTTGATCACCTTGCCAATTGATTTCTTTGCCAACCGCAGGGTAGGCGAACTGAACAGTAGGCTTTCTGCCGATCTTTCCCAGATCCAGGACACCATGACAACGACCTTGGCGGAAATCTTAAGACAGACCATCAGTTTGGGCGTTGGAGTATTCCTTTTGGTCTTGGTTTCTCCAAAATTAGCGCTCATGAATTTGAGTGTATTACCGATCATCATAGTTGTAGCGCTTATTTTCGGCCGATTTATCCGCAAACTATCCAAAGAATCCCAAGATCAGTTGGCTGATTCCAATGCGATTGTCCAAGAAACTTTATTGGGGATCAGCAATGTAAAGGCATTCGTCAATGAATATTTTGAATCCAAACGCTATGCTTCCAAATTAGGCAAAGCGGTGAATCTTGCCGTAAAGGGAGCCACTTACCGCGGGTTATTTGCCTCTTTTATCATCTTTGCCATTTTCGGAGCAGCGATCGTCGTAATTTGGTATGGCGCCTCCCTGGTTTCCATTAATGAGATATCAGTAGGCGACCTGACTATGTATATCTTGTATTCCATGTTTGTGGCAGGTTCTATGGGAAGTTTCCCTGAACTCTACGCCAGCATCCAGCGTTCCTTGGGAGCAAGTGAGCGCGTATTGGAAATCCTTGACGAAGACCAGGAAGATATCAAAGTGGATGAGACCGACAAAAACATCAAACAACCTCTTACAGGAGCTATTGCATTTGACCATGTTCGATTCTCCTATCCAACCCGACCAGACATACAAATTCTTAAGGATATTTCCTTCCAGATCCAAGCCGGGAAGAAATTGGCCATTGTAGGGCCAAGCGGCACTGGAAAGTCGACCATTGCTTCGCTCATATTGCAGTTTTACCAACCTACGGATGGTACCATCTACTATGATGGCATCCCTGCTTCAGAATTGGCATTGACCGATATCCGAAACCAAGTAGCTGTGGTTCCCCAGGATGTGCTTCTTTTCGGAGGAACGATTCGGGAGAATATCAGCTATGGAAACCTTCAAGCTGATGCGGAGGAAATCATCACAGCAGCAAAACGGGCCAATGCGCATAACTTCATTATGGACTTTCCGGATGGATATGATACCATTGTTGGCGAAAGGGGAGTTAAATTATCGGGTGGACAAAGACAGCGGATCGCTATTGCACGTGCCTTGTTGAAAGACCCAGCCATATTGATCTTAGATGAAGCGACCTCTTCCCTCGACTCCGAATCTGAACGTTTGGTACAATTGGCTTTGGAAGAATTGATGAAGAACAGAACTTCTGTGATCATTGCCCACAGATTGTCTACCATTCGAGACGCTGATATGATTATCGTCGTAGAGAATGGCTTCATATCCGATGTTGGAACCCATCAGGAATTGATGAATAAGGGCGGGGGATTATACCAACATCTCTATCAATTACAGTCTCTTCAGGTTTTCGAAAGTTAATTTTTGTTAATTTCTAAAACCCACAAACATTTTGGCGTATTGCTTGTTTCCATTATACAATAACATGTAATTACAAAATAGGATAAAAAATTATAATCATGGAAAAGAATAGAAATGGATTAGTGGCATTCGCCCTACTAGGATTAGCTGTCGGAACTGCTGCATATTATTTATTAGGAACAGAAGATGGTAAAAAGCAATTAGACCGTGCAAACGACGGAATTAAGAGCTTAACAAAATCCATTAAAGATCTTTCTAAAAAAGAAGCTAAACGTGCATCTAAATTTGCAAAATCCGCAAAAGAAGATTTAGAAAACTTAAAAGACCGCGCTAAAAACGCAGGTAGAGAAGCATTAGATAAAGCTTCTTCAAAAGCTAACGAATGGGCTGGCCGTGCATCAGACGCTGCACAAGGCATGGCTGACAAAGCAAACGATGTTGCTGATAAAGCGAAATCAGAAATTAAAAACGCTTAATTTCTAGACATCCGTCTTGGCTAGACAGATTGATTTGTATCTTTGCATATCATGGATCTTTTAACACAAGTCAAGACTTTAATATATAAGGATGTTTTATTGGAATGGCGTTCTAAATACGCAATCAATAGCATTCTTCTTTATGTAGTATCCACGGTATTTGTTTGTTATCAATCATTCCAATCCGTGGATACTTCTGTTTGGAACACCTTGTTCTGGATCATTCTTCTTTTCGCAGCCATCAATGCCATGAGCCGCTCCTTCCTTCAGGAAACCGGGAATAGACAACTTTATTATTACAGCATGGTAAGCCCAAAAGCAATAATTTTGGCAAAGATCATCTATAATTCCTTGATCATGATCTTAATGACGGGGATCGCTTTTATTGTTTACAACCTGATTTTTAGAACCCCGATCGGCAATCTACCCGTATATTTATTGAGTATATTTTTAGGAAGCATTTCCTTTGCTACGGTATTTACCATGGTAGCAGGCATCAGTGCGAAGGCTGGGAACAACAGTACCATCATGGCCATTCTCAGTTTCCCGGTCATTATCCCCCTATTGATCGTCCTCATCAAATTATCAAAAGCGGCTGCCACAGGTGGTATGATCGCAGATAGTTGGGGAGATATTGCTGTATTATTGGCAATTAATATAGTTACTATTGCCATTTCTTTGCTGTTATTTCCTTACCTTTGGCGAGATTGATTTTTTTGTTCTTATGAGAAAAAGTTGGTGGAAAATTCTTGCAGTTGTCATGGTTGCAAGTACCGTAGTTGCTGGTTTATTAGGTCCAGTACCTGTTTTGTACATCTTGAATGAGACCATCAGAAATGTGTATTTCCATGTACCTATGTGGTTTACCATGATGATTTTATACCTGATCTCCTTAATTTATAGCATTAAATACCTGAATACCGGAAAAAGAGAGCATGATTTTATGGCGGTAGAAGCTGTAAATACAGGTGTTATCTTCTGTTTCTGTGGATTATTGACAGGTATGCTTTGGGCAAATTTCACCTGGGGAACCCCTTGGACGAATGACCCCCAATTGAATGGAGCTGCCATTGCCACCTTGATGTATCTGGCCTACCTGGTTTTAAGGAATGCCCTGGAAGAAGAACAGAAACGCGCCAAAATATCAGCCATCTATAATATTTTCGCCTTTCCGATCATGTTCGTGCTGATCTATATTCTCCCAAAAATGAATGATTCCCTTCACCCAGGCAGTGGTGGAAACTCCTCTTTCGGGGATCTGGATATGGACAATTATATGCGTCCAGTATTTTACACGGCGGTAATCGGTTGGATTTTGATCGGCACCTGGATTGCCACCCTACGTTATAGAATTCGTTTAATAGAAGATAAAAGAAATAGTTTTTAATACAATGAGAAATTTCTTATACACCCTTTTTGCGCTACTTTTTAGCTTTGGGACAGCGTTCGCTCAAGAAAAAGTACCGATGGCCGAAGGCCTTCGTTCTGAAGGAAAAATCTATGTGGTTGTTTTGGTAATGTTGGTGATTTTCTCGGTGGTGGCTATCTACCTGTTTACCATCGACCGTAAAGTCAGCAAATTAGAAAAAGATAAATAGCATATAGCCTATGTTAATCAACCAACATCGGACATTATCAGGGCTGAATGTGTTCCTGGTTATTCTTGTTGGGACGGTACTATGCCTTGGGGTATATCTGCACTTGCCGGAGAAACTTACCCCCGTGCTTTTTGAACCCGGCATCAGTAACCTTTTAGGCTTTCAGATCGGGGCGGAATTATCCCCCCAATCCAATGTGTTCATCACATTAATCTTCACCATACTCCAAGCTTTCTATCTGAATAGGGTCGTCAATCATTTCAACCTCCTTGGAAAACCAAATTTCCTGACCGCCTTGATGTTCATGACCTTGGTCAGTGTGTTCATCCCATTTTTGGTACTATCCCCTACCCTTATCTGTAACTTTATCACCATTTGGATGGTGCAAAAGTTGTTCAACATCTATAAACATGCAGATGTAAAGGGGATCATGTTTGATCTAGGCTTATTGGTTGCATTGGGAAGCCTGATCTATTTTCCATTCATCGTGATGCTCTTGCTCATTTGGGCAAGCTTAGTGATTTTTAGGGCATTCTCCTGGAGAGAATGGATTACGCCTTTATTGGGTGTAACCGTTGTTTATTTCCTGCTGGCCGTTTGTTATTATTGGTTGGAAAGAATGGATGAATTCTATGAAATTTTTAGACCATTCACCTATGCCCTTCCAACCCGATTGAACATGGATGTACATGATTATTTTGTACTTATTCCAATCGTAGTGGCTATTGGAGGGTTCTTGTTTATATTAAAGGATAATTTTTTCAAGAGCGTGGTCCAGGTCCGCAAGAGTTTCCAACTATTGTTCGTGATGCTGATCCTCATCTTTGGATCATTCTATCTTAACCCGGATAAATCGGTAAACCATTTTCTATTGACCATACCAGCGCTTTCCATTTACCTCGCCTACTTCTTTACCTATGCGAAGATAAAATGGTTTTATGAAACCTTGTACGTGATTATATTGGCCACCATAATCTATTTTCAGTTTTTCTAAAAAACTGACAGTTAGCTGTTTAACCTTTTTTAACAACAAAATCTTACGTGGTTATTAAAAATTAGATAGTTTTGTAGCGAAATTTTAGCCTAAACAGGGCCATTATTATTTTAATTTGATACAATTGAGACGAATATTTACACACAAAAACCTGCTTACAGCATTGGGTATTGGGGTACTGATGTTGGGCTTTACGGAGGTTAAAGCACAGTCATCTACTTCACACTCACCTTACTCACAATATGGTTTGGGACAGATGAGGGAGGATCTATTGCCTCAAACTCGCGCAATGGGCGGAATTTCCAGTGGTGTTCGTTATCAAGGTGGTCTACCGATCTTAAATATAGCAAACCCGGCCAGTTATTCTGCATTAAACAGAACGATCTTGGATGCTGGTCTATACGGCAACTTCACCCAATTGGCTAAATCTGGCGCTACTGGTAAAACAGCAGACTTTGCATTCAGCCATTTTGCCTTTGGTTTTTCCTTGAACAAACAGAATGGACCTAAAGTAGGTGGGGTGTCCTTCGGTTTGATGCCTTATTCGGATGTAGGTTATAATGTAAAATCTTTACGTCAGATCGATAATATCCCTTATCAAACCAGTTTGGTCGGTGAAGGTGGTATTAACAAAGCCTATGTAGGATATGGGGTTTCTCCATTTGCTGGTTTCAGCATTGGCGCAAATGCCGGTTTCCTTTTCGGAAACCTTTTCGATAAAGCTATGATCCAATTCCCTTATGAAGCAGGGATGTATAATACCGTAGAAACCATTACCCAACAAGTAAGAGGGGCTACTTTTGACTACGGAGCACAATATTTCAAAGCATTGGGCAACAAAGTCAATTTTACCATAGGTTATTCCGGTTCATTGAACAATACCGTAAATAGTAAGACCACATCTTTAGTTACCCTGACCCAAACGGATGCAACAAATCCGGATGGCGAACAAGTAGCTATCGATACTTCCTCCTTTGAACCACTTTCAAACAGAAACTTAAATCTACCTTTAAAACACAGTGTTGGATTTACCTTGAGCAAAGGTATCAACTGGAGTATTGGAGCTGATTTTAAATATGCCGATTGGTCAAAATACCATACCGAAGTGGGTGAACCACCATTGGGCAAAAACATCGGAATCGCAATTGGTGGACAGTTCAAACCAGATGCTACCTCCTTAAAATATTTGAACCTGGTAGACTATCGTTTAGGATTCAGGTATAACAAAACACATATTTCGGTGGATAACCACCGTATTTCCGATATGGCGATTACCGTAGGTATGGGATTCCCATTACCAGAGACCAATTTTGGTAGAACATTCTCCAATGTGAATGTTTCAGCAGAGTTTGGTCAACAAGGCACCATGAATAATAATCTGGTTAGAGAGCGTTATATCAACATCAACTTAGGGTTTACCATCAATGATGCTTGGTTCCAGAGAAGAAGTTACGATTAACATGAAAATTAATTCATTGAAAATATCATCAATTTTGCCCCTATCAATCTTATTGTTAGGGGCAATCTTGTCAATTGCCTGCGAAAATGACCAAAAAGATATCGATCGATTGGCCAATATCAAAGCAGAAGAGGCTGTTGATATTTCCAAGCATGTTACCGTGATTTACAGCGACTCTGCAAAAGTGAAAGCAGAGTTGAAAGCTCCGGAAATGCGTCAATACCACGATTCCGCACGTGTAGGAAATATGGAGTTCCAAAAAGGATTGCTCTTGATTTTCTATGGGCCGGACGGGAAAGAATCGCAGCGCATCACCTCCAATTATGGTATCCTAAAACAACAGGAAGGGATTACGGAATTCCGCAAGAATGTGGTAATCACCTTGGCGAATGGTTCCATTCTGAATACCGAGGAATTGATCCATGACGATAAACAGAAAAAATACTATGGAAGTCAACCTATATCGGCCATATTTACAGATGGCCGCGGGAATATGCAAGGAACTTCCTTTACCTCCGATCTGGACTTTAACATGATCGAATGGACCAATGGAACAGGCTTAATTTATATGCAGAACAGCTCGGGATTTCCGGGTTTAGGGAACTAAAATAAATTTTTACACTTTTTTTCATAAAAGTTGTATCTTGCGCCTTGTTTTTTAACAAACACAATTAAGTAAACAAATCAAGCATTTATAACAAAAATATAGAATACAGTTATGGGATTAATGAGCTATTTGCGGAACCGTGCGGGGCTAGTCATTTTCGTGATCGGTTTAGCAATTATCGCGTTTTTATTAGGAGACATCATCAACATGGGTACTCCATTTTGGCGTGCTAGTCAATCTGAAGTAGGAAATGTGAATGGTGAAGGTATAGATTACAACGAATTCAACCAACAAGTTGAACAGACTGCAGCGAGATTCGCACAGCAAATGGGTGGTCAAAACACCCCTCAGATGCACAGTTATGCTGTTCAGCAAGTGTGGAACCAATATTTGACCCAAGAGTTGATCAAACAAGAGATCGAGAAAATCGGTATCGAAGTAGGTAAAGAAGAATTGAACAACCTAGTGACTGGAAACAATCCGTCCATGTTGATCGCACAGTATTTTACCAATCCCCAAACTGGTCAGATCGACAAAGCATCCATCAACGCGGTGATGCAACAAGCAAAACAAGATCCTAACACGAAAAGAGAATGGGAAGCTTTATTGGAAAACATCAAAACGGATCGTTTATTCCAAAAATACAGCACATTGGTGAACAATAGCGTATATACAACCGCTTTGGAAGCGCAATACGATTACAATTCCCGTAATAAATTGGCAAACTTCAAATACGTGATGTTGGATTATGCTTCCATCGTCGATGCACAAGTAAAATTGACAGATGCTGATTACAAGGAATATTACGACAAAAACAAGAACGCATTCAAGAACCAAGAGGAATCCCGTAACATTGAATACGTACTTTTTGACGCACGTCCAAACCAAGCCGATACAGCTTTAGCAACCGCAGCTATCCAAAAGTTAAAAACAGATTTACAGGCATCAACCAATGACTCTTCATTTGTAACTGTAAACTCAGAAAGAAAATACCCAGTAACGTATTACGGAAAGAACCAATTAAGCGCAGCTTTGGATTCTGTGGTTTTCAATGCAGCTCCAGGCACCGTAGTTGGTCCTTACCTAACACAGAACGTATATGAAATCGCTAAGGTAATCAACGTGAAAATGAGTCCTGACTCTGTTAATGCTAGCACGATCGTTATCAACCCAGCAACAGAAGGCGGTGTGGATAAAGCGATTGCCAAAGCAGATTCCATCAAAAACTTAATCACAGCTGGCGGAAACTTCTCTACCTTGGCATTGGAATTCAGTGCTGATCCGAACACGAAAACTACTGGTGGTGAGATCGGAACATTGGTAAGAGGTCAGATCCCAGAATTGGACGCTATCCTATTTGATGGCAAAACCGGTGATGTTAAAGTGGTTCCTACCAACAATGGTGTTCACATTGTAAAAGTGAACAGACAGATCGGTAGTTCAAAAATTGCCAAGTTAGCTATCGTTGATAAATCCATTGTTTCTGGAAAAGAAACAACGGATGCAGCATATTCTAAAGCCAACAAATTCTTCTCCGCATTGAACGGAACCAATTTTGAGGAAGTGGCGAAACAACAAAACTTGACCATCCTTAAAAACGAAGGTACCAAAGCAATGGACAACAGCTTCGGCGCGGTTGAAATCCCTCGTGAATTAAGCCGTTGGGCATTTGAAGCAAAAGCTGGAACAAATGGAGATAAAGTATTCGAAACTTCAGATAACTTTATCGTTGCTCGTGTTACAGATATCCAACCTAAAGGAATCCAACCATTGGAGTCGGTTAAGAAATTGATCGAACCGGTTGTGAAGAACTTGGTTAAAGCCCGTATGTTGAAAGAGAAAATGAACAATGCATTGAATGGTTCAACTTCTATCGACCAAGTGGCTCAAAAATTAGGCAAGAACGCTCAAACCGTTGAGAATGTTGTTCTAGCAAACCCAGTTATTCCTGGAGTAGCTGTTGAAAATGCAGTTGTAGGTACCGTATTCGGATTACAACCTAACAAGCCATCAAAATCAATTGAAGGTTCTCAAGGAGTATATGCTGTTCAGGTTTTAGGATTCGTAAATCCTAAAGCATTGGCTGGTGAAGAATTAACCGCTCAACAAAAGCAAATTACAGCGTCTAAAGCTCAACGTGATCAGAACGTAATTTTCCAAGCTTTGCAAGACAACGCCAAGATTGTTGACAATCGTATTAAATTCTATTAGTAAAGAATAGTTAAATTTGTTGCTGGGTAACCCAAAGTTGCCCAGCTTTTTTTATTTTTAGAGAAATGGATATTCAAGAGAACATTGTAAATAAAGTAGCCCAAAGTGGTTTAGTGACCATTGATTTGGCTAAATATGCCCCTACAGCTCCTATTATCATCTACGATATCAAGGAGAATCTCTTTCATGGATTGATCCTGAAGGAAAAGGATTTCCGGGAATTCATTAAAACACATGATTGGTCGCAATATGCAGGCAAGCACATCGGTATTGTTTGTTCTGCCGATGCGATTGTTCCTACATGGGCCTACATGCTCTTGACGAACAAATTGGTAGAGCATGCTCTATCCGTACACTTTGGTGATGAGGATAGTGTGCGTCAGGATTTATTTGAGCAAGAATTAGGAAGATTAGATTATAGTGTATACCAGGATGAGCGTATCGTCGTAAAGGGATGTGGAGATATCTATGTTCCAGAATCGGCTTTCGTAACCTTTACTGCCCAATTAAGTAAAGTAGCCAAAAGCATCATGTATGGCGAGCCTTGCTCCACTGTACCTGTGTTCAAGCGTAAAACTTAAACTATTTATTCAACCCACGGTCTTAGTTATATGAAAAGAATTATTTCAGCCCTAGTCTTGTTAATTGCGCTGACCACTATTGGTCAGGCACAAACATTACCATACTTATCAGAACCCACTTTCAAAGCCGGCGAGGTATTGAAATACAAACTGCGTTATGGCTTTATGTCAGCGGCTACAGGTACCCTATCCGTACAACAGTCCAAATACAATTTTGGTAATATGGACGCGGTGCATTTATCTGCATTTGGTCAAACATCAGGGGCTTTTTCAAAATTCTATACCGTAAAGAATCAATATGATTCTTATATAGATCCGAAGAACTTTTTACCCATCCTCTATACTGAAAATATACGGGAGAATAATTACCGTCGGGTGGAGTATGCTACATTCGATCATAAAACCAAGAAAGTGAATGGCAAAAAAGGGACTTTCACCAGTCCGACCCAGCAAACTTTCGACTTGGTATCTGCCTATTACTTCTCCAGAAACCTTGATTTCTCTACCTTGAAAAAAGGGGATAAATTCAAGATTACTTATTTCTTGAATGATGAGGTTGCCCAATTGGGTGTGGAATATATCGGTGTTGAAAAAGTGAAATCTGTTCTTGGAACATTAGAGTGTATCAAGCTGAGTCCGGAAATTTCTCCTGGAAGAATCTTTAAAAAGAACAGTCGTTTGTATCTTTGGGTTACGAATGATGGCAACAGAATCCCCGTTAAGGCGCAAGTAGATATTCTAATTGGCTCTGTAACGATGGATCTGGTAAGTGCAGATGGCTTAAAATTCCCGTTAGGCCAACGGGTTAGTTATTCAAAATAAAAATGATTGAAGTAGGAAATGTACTTGTTCACGAGGATATCGTGAACAACGATTTTGTTTGTAACCTGAGCAAATGTAAAGGGGTTTGCTGTATTGAAGGCGATTCTGGTGCACCATTGACGGAGGCGGAAACAACCATCCTGGAAGAAATTTATCCTAAAGTAAAGCCTTATCTAACCGAAAAAGGCATAAAAGCCATTGAGGACCAAGGAAAATATGTGGTAGATTCCGATGGCGATCTGACCACCACCTGTGTAGATGGCAATAAAGAATGTGCCTATGTAACCTGGGAAAATGGCATTACCAAATGCGGTATTGAGAAAGCCTATGAAATGGGCGATGTGCAGTGGAAAAAGCCAATTTCCTGTCACCTCTACCCTATCCGTGCTACCCACTACCCTGAATTTGATGTGCTGCATTACGATCGTTGGTATATCTGTAAAGATGCCTGTACATTCGGCCAAGAATTGAAGGTCCCGGTCTATAAATTCCTAAAAGACCCTTTGATTCGAGAATATGGTGAAGATTGGTATAAACAGCTTGAAATTACCTTAGCTTCCCAAGCATAATTTTATTATTTTTATGGTCAATTTCAGGGATTATTAATGGTCTTAAACCATTTTCATGTTAACAATAGACGAAATACAACTTCCTATTAAAGAACACCTCAAGCGCTTCGAAAAAACCTTTAAGGATTCGATGCGTAGCTCCGTTCCTTTATTAGATAAAATTACCAGGTATATAATTAAGCAAAAAGGAAAACAGATGCGTCCGATGTTTGTTTTCTTTTCTGCTGGCGTATGTGGTGGAATTACCGAGGCAACCTATCATGGAGCATCCCTCGTAGAGCTATTGCATACGGCTTCTTTGGTGCATGATGATGTGGTGGACAATGCCAATGAAAGAAGAGGATTCTTTTCCATCAATGCGCTTTGGAAAAACAAAGTTGCGGTTTTGGTAGGCGATTTTCTGCTTTCCCAAGGATTATTGTTATCCGTGAAACACAAAGAATTTGATATATTGCGGATTGTTTCCGAAGCTGTTCAGCAAATGTCGGAGGGAGAACTCCTTCAGATTGAGAAAGCCAGGCACCTGGATATTGAAGAATCCATCTATTTTGAGGTGATCCGGAAAAAAACAGCATCCCTGATTGCATCATGCTGTGCCTGTGGCGCCTCTTCTGCTGGAGCAGATGAAGAAACCGTAGAAAAACTAAGGCTGTTTGGCGAAAAAGTGGGGATAGCCTTTCAAATAAAAGATGACCTTTTCGACTTTGGATTGGATGATGTGGGCAAGCCCGTTGGAAATGACATCAAGGAAAAGAAAATGACCCTACCCTTGATATATGCGTTATCTACAGTGGATAAAAGTCAAAAAAGAAAGATCATCAACTTGGTGAAGAACCATAATGAGGATCCGGAAAAGGTGGCAGAGGTAATCAATTTTGTCAAGATCAATGGTGGAATGGAATATGCAACCGAAAAAATGATGCAGTATCAACAGGAAGCATTTGACATATTAGCCGAAATCCCGAACGGTGGGGAATATAAAACCGGATTAGAACAACTCGTTAAGTATACTACAGAAAGAAAGAAATAAACATCTAACATGAGCCACGAAGCACTCTTTATGATCGGATTTATAGTTTTTATAATTCTGATGTTAGCAATTGACCTGGGACTATTTTCCAAAAGCGATAAACCTGTATCCTTAAAAGTGGCCGCCATTATGAGTGCCATCTGGGTTACTTTTGCGCTCTTGTTTGGTCTATTACTTTATTATTGGGGAAATGAACTGCATAATGTGCATGATATAGCACGGCTTAAAGAGGTCGTTGCCAAGCACCTGCATAATATTACCATTAATGAAAATGATCTCGTAGGAAGCCTTAAAGCTTATAATAAGAACCTTACCCTTGAATACCTAACCGGTTATGTGGTAGAATATGCCCTTTCGGTAGATAATATTTTCGTCATGGTATTGCTTTTCAGTTCCTTTGGTATCCCAGAAAAGTATTACCATAAAGTTTTGGTATGGGGTATCTTAGGTGCCATCATCATGCGTTGTATCTTCATTTTTGTAGGTGCCGCGTTGATCACCAAATTCGGATGGATCCTTTATGTTTTCGGTGCATTCTTAGTGTACACCGGGTTTACCATGTACATGAACAGAAATAAAGAAGAGGAAGTGGATCCGGAGAACCACCCTGTGGTTAAGTTCATGTCCAAAAGATTCAAAGTAACCCATAAATTGGATCAAGGTAGATTTTTCCATATAGAAAATGGCGAGAAATACATGACCCCACTTTTCTTGGTGTTATTGGTTATTGAATTTACCGACTTGATCTTTGCGGTGGACTCCATCCCGGCGATCTTCTCGGTAACCAAAGATCCATATATCGTATTCTTCTCGAATATTTTTGCGATCCTAGGATTACGTTCGATGTTCTTCCTATTGATCAACATCATCCACAAATTCCATTACCTAAAAGTAGGTTTAGCATTCTTATTGATCTTCATCGGTCTGAAAATGTTATTGCATAGCTACTTGAAAGAATGGGGCTTTACCACCACCCATTCCCTGATCGTCATTCTGGGAATCCTAGCGCTGAGTATCATCGCATCGCTGATGTTTCCGAAAAAACAAGATTTTGAAAAATCCTAATCATATAAACAGGCTCCGAAAAGGGGCCTGTTTTAGTATGTGCTAATATTTTTACAAAGAGTGGCCTAGCTACTCTTTATTATTTTATAAATTCGTACACAGTTTTTTAATATTATAATAACATGAATTGGAGTAAATCTATTCTTTTTGCAGCAGCTTTATTTGCTGCAACCCAAACATTCGCACAAGACAACCTTATAAATGCCTTAAAAGGCAATGCCAGCGACAACAGTAAAGCAGGTTTCAAATTCACGGAAGTGATCAATTTAGGAAACACTTCCATTAAAGACCAAGGATCATCTGGCACCTGTTGGTCTTATTCTGGGAACTCCTTCTTGGAATCAGAAATGATCCGCATGGGCAAAGAACCTGTAAATATTTCCCAGATCTATACCGCCCGTAATACCTATATTGAAAAAGCAAAGAACTTTGTTCGTTTGCATGGTGTTCAAGCGCAAGGCGATGGTGGTCAGTTGCATGACGTATTGACCATTTTCAGAAAATACGGTGCTGTACCTTATGAAGTATATACAGGATTGCCAGAAGGGCAAACACGCAATAACTTTGGAGAGATGAGTCCAATTCTTCAATCCATCACAGAATCCGTGGCAAAAAGCAAGAAACCAGGTGCAAACTGGATCAATTCATTCACTGCGGCGATGGATTCTTATTTAGGAAAAGTACCTGAATCCTTCCAATACAAAGGAAAAACATACACCCCACGTACATTTGCCGATCAAGTAGTGGGTATCAATCCAGATGATTATGTAGGGATCTCTTCTTTTGAGGAGCATGCCTTATATAAACCATTTGTGCTATTGATTCCTGACAACTGGTCTTTTGAGAGTTTCTATAACGTGAAGATCAATGATCTTACAGATATCATCGACCAAGCATTGGAAAAAGGATTTACAGTAGCATGGGCAACAGATGTTTCTGAAAAAAGTTTCAGCTGGAAGAATGGCGTAGCTTATGTGCCAGAAAAACCGATCGAGCAAATGAGCAAAGAAGAGTTGGACAATATGTTCAATGGGCCAAAACCAGAGGCTAAGATCACTCCTGCACAACGTCAGGAAGCTTTTGACAACTATTCCACAACCGATGACCACGGTATGCACATCGTAGGTTTGGTGAAAGATCAGAATGGAAAAGAATATTATATCGTTAAAAACTCCTGGGGAGCTACCAACGATTATAAAGGTTATATGTATGCAACGAAAGAATTTGTTCGTTATAAAACAATCTCTTTGTTATTGCACAAAAAAGCATTAACCAAAGAAATGCAGAAGCAATTAGCTATCTAAAAAATGTTAAATCTTATAAAGTCCTTGTTTCTACAAGGACTTTTTTTGTTAATAATGGTTACTTTAGTTAAATATTTAGAATAATAAAGTTAATTATGAAAAAGTTACTATTCATTTTATTCACCCTACCTTTCTTGGTTTTTGCGCAGGAAAAAGGCATTCACTTTGAGCACAATACGACTTGGGCAAAAGTTAAGGAAAAGGCAAAAAAGGAAAATAAATTCATATTTGTGGATGCTTTTACCACCTGGTGTGGTCCTTGTAAATACATGGCGGAAAACATTTTCCCACAGGAAAAAGTGGGCACTTTTTTCAATGAAAAATTTGTGAACCTGAAGATCCAAATGGATGAGACCCCGGGCGATAATGAGGACGTGAAATCCTGGAGAACCGAAGCCAAACGATTCGCGACAGATTATTCCATCGCCGCTTATCCTACCTTTTTGATCTTTAATCCAAATGGCGAATTGGTTCACCGTATTGTAGGTGGTGGGGAAGCCGATCAGTTTATTGCCATGGCAAAAGAAAGCTTTGACCCAGCTACGCAGTATGAAACCATCGTAAAAAAATACAAAGCGAATCCAAAAGATGTGAAAACAGCTATAGCGATGGCAAAAGCTGCAAACAAGGCTTATGATAGAAAAACAGCGGCAGAAGCGATGACTAGTGTCATTGAAAATTCTTCTAAGGATGAACTATTAACAAAGGAATTTTTGCCGATGGTGAGTACAGCTGCTACTTCTGTAAACAGTAAGGCTTTTGAATTGATCCGAAATAATAAAGCGAAGGTAGATGAATTGATGGGGTCAGGAAGAGCAGATGCGATATTAGGTACTGCAGTAATCAATTCTGTCCTTACACCGAAATTACGTGCTTCTGAAACGGATAATTTTGATCAGGCTGCAGAGGAAGTAATCAAGGCATATCCAGATATGAAATTGAAAGAATTGATCACAAGCATTAAGCCTAATTATTACAAATCTAAAAAGGAATGGACTAAGTATAGAGATGCTGTAAACCAATTAATTGCATCAGGAACGACCGTTACGGAGGCACAGCTGAATAGTTTTGCATGGACGATCTTTGAAAACTGTACCGATCCGGTATGTTTGGAAGCAGCCTTGGCCTGGAGCAAAAAATCTTTGGAAAAGAAAGAGAATCCGCAATATATGGATACCTATGCAAATATTTTGTATAAATCTGGCAAGACTAAAGAAGCCATTGCTATGCAAGAAAAAGCGATCAGCTTAGCAGCTGCGGATGAAAAAGCAGATTATGAATCGAATCTTGCCTTAATGAAAAAAGGTCTTCCTACTTGGGAAACCGAATAAGGCACACCAATATGGAGCTGTTTTAATAACAGTTGCCAAAAAAAAGGATTCTTGTTGTCCAAAACTTTATCGATGGACAGCAAGAATCCTTTTCTTATTACACTGTTTTAATTACTTCACATCCCTATAACCCACCTTCATATTCTGGAACATGAAAGCCCATTTATCGGTATGCTCTGCAATAACCATGGCTGTTGATTTTCCGGCACCATGTCCAGCTTTTGTATCGATACGGATCAGAACCGGATTAGTTCCCTTGTTATACTCTTGCAATCGCGCAGCGAATTTAAAGGAGTGCGCTGGTACTACACGGTCATCATGATCGGCCGTAGTAACCATGGTGGCTGGATAATCCACCCCTTGTTTCAAGGCATGGTAAGGCGAATATTTATACAGGTAATTGAACATTTCCGCATTATCATCTGCCGTTCCATAATCAAATGCCCAGCCGGCACCTGCCGTAAATTTGTGATAACGCAACATATCCAACACCCCTACTCCGGGGAATGCTACTTTAAATAATTCCGGACGCTGGGTCATCGCAGCTCCGACCAACAATCCACCGTTAGAAGCACCAGAAATCGCCAACTTCTCCGAAGAAGTATATTTCTCTTTGATCAGGTATTCTGCCGCGGCAATGAAATCATCAAATACATTCTGTTTATTCAATTTGGTTCCTGCTACGTGCCAGGTCTGCCCATATTCACCACCACCACGAAGGTTAGCCACCGCATACACACCACCCTGTTCCAACAGGATTACATTACTCGTACTGAAAGAAGGCGTCAAACTGATGTTGAAACCACCATAGCCGTACAACATCGTCGGGTTGGTTCCATCCAATTTAATCCCTTTTTTATAGGTAATGATCATCGGAATCTTTGTTCCATCCTTAGAGGTGTAGAAAACCTGTTTCGATTCGTAGTTGGCAGGATCGAATTTAATCGCTGAAGCTTTATACACTTCGGATTTACCTGAAGCAATATCATATTTATAGATGGTTCCAGGATTTACATAATTCGTAAAAGAATAATACAGGGATTTCTCATCCTTCTTGGCACCAAATCCTGAAGCGGTACCTACACCCGGTAATTCCACCTCATGCTCTAATTTGCCTTGTCTATCGTATTGTTTGACAAGCGTGGTCGCATCCTTCAAATAATTAGCGAAGATTTTACCTCCACCAATCGATGGGCTTAACACCTGTTCCGTCTCCGGAATCAGATCTTTCCAATTTTCCTGCGTAGGTTTGGCAAAACTGGTCTGCACCAATCTTCCATTCGGCGCATTCAACTCGGTGTAGATGATCAGGTTATCCCCTTCATTATCCAATACATAATGATTGGACTCCATGTTGTTCACAATCGGAACAAAATCTGAACCCGGATTCTTCAGGTCTTTGATGTATAACTCATTTCCCGAGGTGGCATTTGCCGCTGTAACAATTAGGAACCTTTCATCCTCGGTCAAACCGGCACCGATGTATCTACGTGGCGTAGTTGGACCACCAAAGATCAAGGCATCAGACGATTGCGCTGTGTTCAGCTTATGGAAATACAGCTTATGTTGATCGGTCATGGCCGACAAAGCTGATCCTTCTTTTGGTTTATCGTAAGAGGAATAATAAATCCCTTCATTTCCCTGCCAGGCCAGTCCACTGAACTTCACATTGGTCAGGGTATCCCCTACAATAGATTTATCTTTCGAATTGATGATAATGACCTTCGTCCAATCAGAACCTCCTTCAGAAATCTGGTAGGCCGCCAATGAACCATCTTTACTGAAAGATAATCCGGCCAAAGAGGTCGTTCCATCATTAGAAAACTTATTGGGATCCAAGAAAACTTCTTCTTTGCCATCATCTCCTTTTTTACGGTAAATAACCGATTGGTTCTGTAGACCATCATTCTTATAAAAATAGGTGTACTCGCCTTCGGTAAAAGGGGCTGAGAATTTTTCATAGTTCCATAGGTTCTCCAAACGCTTACGGATGTTTTCGCGGAAAGGGATCTGGCTCAGGTAATCTTCGGTAACTTCATTTTCAGCTTTTACCCAAGCTTTGGTTTCAGCAGATAGGTCATCTTCCAACCATCGGTAGGGATCTTCCACAGTAACACCAAAATAAGTATCGGTTTGTGTTCCTTTTTCAGTTTTAGGATAGGGTTTCAATGTAATATCGGTTTTTGATTCAATAGCTTTTTCTTGATTACAGGCCGCCAAGCCCAGGACAATGATGCCCAAACAGGTGTATTTCCTCATATCTATTACAATTAGTTTATAACAAAACTAATGATTTAATTTGCTAGTTTTGAACTCATGGGCATGCGCAACAAGATTTATTTTGCTTCAGATTTTCATTTAGGATCTTATCCTACTTCACATTCCTTGGAAAGGGAGCGCCGAATCGTTGCTTGGTTAGACCATATAAAAATCGATGCAAAAGAACTTTACCTCGTAGGCGACATCTTTGATTTCTGGTTTGAATACGCATCCGTAGTCCCCAAGGGCTACATCCGATTTCTTGGCAAACTGGCGGAATTGGCCGATTTAGGCGTTAAGATCACCCTCTTCAAAGGGAACCACGACATGTGGATGTTTGGATACCTCAAACAGGAATTGGGGGCCGAAGTCGTCTCCAATGAAAAGGTCCTTCAAATCGATGGGAAGCGTTTTTACATACATCATGGTGATGGCCTTGGTCCTGGCGATGCGAAATATAAATTTTTAAAGAAAATTTTTAGATCGCGTTTTTGCCAATGGTTATTTGCCCGCTTACACCCTAACCTGGGGATAGGTATTGCAACCCGATGGTCGAAACACAGCCGAATCGCCAACAACAACGAAGAAAAGTTTCTTGGCGAAGAAAATGAATGGCTGATTGTGTATTCAAAGGAAATTCTACAGGGCGAACATTACGATTATTTTATCTTTGGACACCGACATCTTCCTTATGAAAGGAGTATAGGTAATCAATCCACCATCGTCAACCTTGGCGAATGGATCAATTATAATACCTATGCCGTTTGGGATGGGGAACAATTAACATTGGAAACATGGAGTTCAGGGAAATAGCCGATTCTATTTTTCGATTAGCATCTTCCGACCTGGAATTATTGGAGGAAATTGTCGAAGAGGTCCATGTACCTAAGAATACCAAGCTTATCGAGTCGGAGAAGATCAGCCCCTATATCTATTTTCAGAAATCCGGCATCTGCCGAATCTATTACCACAAAGCTGAAAAGGAGATTATTCTAGCGTTTACTTTTCCTGGAGATGCCTTGATCTCTTTGAACAGTTATATACATGTGCAACGCGGATATGAAACCATCCAAAGCCTAGAGGATTCCAGCTTATACCGCATTTCAAGCATCGACCTACAAAATCTTTTCTTAAAATCTATCGGAATTGCCAATTGGGGAAGAAAACTAGCTGAATTGGAATCCCTGAAAATTGAAGATAGATTGATGTTCCGACCGTTTAAATCCTCCATGGAATCCTATGAAGAGCTATTGAAGAAGGCTCCAAACATCACGAACCGCATCAAATTAGGATATATTGCCTCTTACCTGGGGATAAGCCAGGTTACCTTGAGCCGCATCCGGGCAACAAAAAAATAAAACATTCGGGATTTTTTTAACAAATGTAAAAAGCTTATTGCAGGTAAAAGCAGAAATTTGCCTCAGTAATTAAATTATACAGCAAATGAATTGGATTATTCTAGTATTGGGCGGGCTTTTTGAAGTCGCTTTCACGTATTGTATCGGGCGTGCAAAATTTGCCACCGGAACGGAAATGTACCTGTGGTACCTGGGTTTCTTGGTTAGTGTAACGGTTAGTATGGGCTTATTGATCAAAGCAACCAGTACATTACCCTTGGGTACTGCTTACGCCGTATGGTCGGGTATCGGTGCGGTAGGTACCGTATTGATGGGTATTTTCTTCTTTAAAGAACCTACAGATTTCTGGCGCATCTTCTTCATTATCACCTTGATAGGCTCCATCGTTGGGCTAAAAGCAGTTTCTTCGCATTAGTTCCTTAAAAAAAGCGCAAAAATCTTTATTTTTGTCGATTACTATCATTCCCAACGATTTGGGAATGAACTATTCAACAGAGGAATACTATGTTAGACAAATTACAAGCGATAAAAGAGCGCTGGGAAGAAGTAGAAGCGGAATTATCCAATCCTGATACCATTAGCGACATGAGTCGTTTTGCAAAACTTAATAAGGAGTATAAAGACCTAGGTAAGATTGTAGAACAATACCATATCTATAAAAATATGGTGAGCAACATCGATACCAACAAAGACATCCTTGCCAATGAGAAGGATCAGGAGTTGAGGGAGATGGCGAAGGAGGAATTGGATATTCTTTGGACCCAACGGGAGGAAAAAGAAGAAGAGATCCGTCTGATGTTGATCCCTAAAGATCCAGAGGATGGCAAGAACGCCATTATCGAGATCCGTGGAGGTACAGGAGGTGATGAGGCGGCCTTATTTGCAGGCGATCTATACCGTATGTACACCCGTTATTTCGAGACCAAAGGTTGGAGAACCGAAGTGATGGATGTGACGGAAGGAACATCAGGTGGTTATAAAGAGGTAATCCTAAAGGTAATTGGCGATGATGTGTATGGCCAATTGAAATATGAATCAGGTGTTCACCGTGTTCAACGTGTCCCTGATACGGAAACGCAAGGACGAGTACATACTTCAGCAGCTTCCGTAGCTGTCTTACCGGAAGCGGAGGAAGTCGATGTAGAAATCAATCCTGGCGATATCGAGATGCAGACTTCCCGTTCGGGAGGTGCTGGTGGTCAGAACGTGAACAAGGTAGAGACGAAGGTTCAATTGACTCACAAACCTTCTGGAATCGTAGTTGTTTGTCAGGTAGAGCGTTCGCAATTGGCAAACCGCGAGTTGGCCATGGAGATGCTACGTAACAAACTTTACGAGCTTGAAGTGCAGAAGAAACATGGTGATGTAGCGGCAAAACGTAAGACAATGGTATCCACCGGCGACCGTTCGGCAAAGATCCGTACCTACAACTATCCACAAGGTCGTGTAACCGAGCACCGTATCGGTTTGACGATGTATAATCTACCTGCCATTATGGATGGTGATATTCAAGACATTATCGACAAGCTACAGTTTGCAGAGAATGCCGAAAAGATGAAAGAGGGCGCTGTAGACTAATATTTTTCAAAAATATTTAGCAGATTTAGAAATAAACACTATATTTGCACACCTTCTGAAAAGAAGGAAAATGGTCTGGTAGTTCAGCTGGTTAGAATACATGCCTGTCACGCATGGGGTCGCGGGTTCGAGTCCCGTCCAGACCGCCAATATTGGTCAAGTTTACCTTGGAAATCATTTTGCAAACATGAGGTCTGGTAGTTCAGCTGGTTAGAATACATGCCTGTCACGCATGGGGTCGCGGGTTCGAGTCCCGTCCAGACCGCAATAAAAAGGTCGCATTTATAAAATGCGACCTTTTTTGTTTTAAATCCTTTCCTAATCCTTCGTGAGTTCATAACTCAAAGCACCGGATGGACAATGATTGATCTGATCAATCAATGCTTCCGTGCTGGCAGTTTCTGGTGTGATCCATGGTCTCCCCTTCGGATCGTAAACCTGCGGCAAAGTCTTTACACATATTCCTGCATGTATACATTTTTCAGGTTTCCAGATAACGGTAATCTCCCCATTGGGATGTGGATATCTAATTGTTTTTTCTTCCATAATTGTTTTTCATTAGGATTTGAACATATCGAACAGGTATAAGTATACTTTAAACGTATTTGTACGTAAGATTCTACTGTTTTAACAATTTTAGTAAAATTATGTTATATTTATGTTACATCTAACCAATCAACTTTAAAACTATTTATGAAAAACTCATCTACCCCAATTGAGCAGCGAGGCAATAACATGATGGAGGACGGTAAGAATTTTGCCATTATTTCCTACCTGACCGCGATTGGTCTGATCATTGCATTTGTATTGAACAACGAAAAACGGAACGATTTCACGACTTATCACATTAGGCAATCCTTGGGGATTTTTCTGAGTATGTTTATTTTTGGGATGCTCAGTTATCTTCCCTTTATCGGTTGGATCATCTCCATTTTAGGATTTGTCTTATTGGTAATTCTTTGGATCTCTGGGGTAATGAACGCTGTGAACGGCAATAAAAAACCAGTTCCCATTCTAGGGGAATATTTCAACAGCATTTTTTCCGGGATCTGATCTGCAATTGAGGTTGTCGTTTTAACTGGTTTGATTCGAACCGAAACCAGGGTGAAAGTAATGTAAAAGTATGTAATTCCTATGTGGGGCATAAGAAAACATGCTTTAACCATACTAAAACCATAGTTTGACCTCGGATTTAACATGAAAACCTGCTTTTAGCATAAAAAAATAGTATTTTAAAATACTATCGATAAACCATATCCAAAAAGATATGGTTTCTTTTTTTAAATAATTTATAAGGATTAGAAGACGTTATTGTTATTACATAAAAATTCTTTTACGTTTGGGAAAGAATTCATAATAATTTCAATTTTTTGATTATTATGGGTTACTATTTGAAAATAAGGGTATTAATTAGTGAGTAAAATCAGAAAGATATTAGTAAAGACGCGCACGGACATGGAATTGTTGGAAGGGATGCGTAAAGGGGAGAATTCGGCGATTGCTGATATCTATAAATCCTGTTACCCATCTGTGTCGCACATGATCCTGAACAACAAGGGCACGGAGGATGAGGCAAAGGATATCTTTCAGGAAGCAATGATCGTATTGTATGATAAGATTACTCAAGATGAAAGTTTTGAGCTGAGCAGCAAACTAAACACGTTCTTATATGCGATTTGTAGGCGGTTGTGGTTAAAACAGCTGAATCGACGGAATCTTTCCCTGGACAGTATAGACCAGGAGAACTTGGATATTCCGGATATGGATTCAGCCTTGGAGAGCCATGAAGCCGAAGAAGTAAAATTCAATCAGATGGAAGCCGCCATGGCCAACTTAGGGGAGCCATGCGCCAGCATCCTGAAAGAATTCTACATCAAGAAAAAATCCATGCAGGAAATTTGTGATCAATTGGGATACACAAATGCTGACAATGCGAAGAACCAAAAATACAAGTGTTTACAACGGTTGAAAAAATTATTTTTTGACCAATGGGTAAAGGATGAAAGATAACATGAATCAAACAGAATTTTTAACATTAGCAGACCGATACCTTGGCGGCGAGATGACCGCAAAGGAGCGATTGGAATTCGAAAGCCTTTGCCGTGAGGATGCTGAATGGAATTCACAATTTCTTTCGCATAAGGAATTTGTATCGGATATGCGTAAGCATGAAAACCGAAAAGAATTTATCGCTACACTGGATCAGGTGGTGAAGAATACCTCCACAGAGCCGATTGTGTTAAGAATGTGGCGAAAACTAAAGATCAATGCTGTTGCAGCTGCGGCTGTTGCTGTCATTTCGTCTTTAGCGACGCTCTATTTAACCGGATACTTCTCGACGATACGCAAGACCACTACAGAATACAGCGCGCTTAAACGCGAGATAAACAATGTAAAGCGCAATGTCAATGCTCACCATAATGCAATCCGTAATATCAACAGCAAAGAAAACCCTGCCCCTACCCCTTTACAGTTTGGTGCAACGGGATTCATGTTGACGAAAGATGGATATGTGGTGACCAACTTCCACGTGGTAAATGGAGCTGATTCCATCCACCTTCAGAACAACAAAGGCGAAATTTACCGAGCTGCTGTCATCCATGTGGATGAGGAGAAAGACTTGGCAATCCTTCATATTTCGGATACCAGTTTCAATATGAGCCAAAACATCCCTTATACGTTCAAGCGTCAAGGCTTGGATCTGGGCGAAGGTATTTTCACGATTGGATATCCTAGGGATGAAGCGGTGTATGGCGAAGGTTATTTGAGTTCCTCCACCGGGTATAGTGGTGATACGACCGCTTATCAGATCTCGGTACCTGTAAACCCTGGAAACAGTGGTGGTCCGGTATTGGATAAACAAGGAAATGTTATCGGTATTATCTCCGGAAAACAAAAAGGTATTGATGGCGCCGCTTTTGCCATTAAGACCAAAGCGCTGATCGAAACCCTGAACAGAATCCCTAAGGATTCCCTAAAAGGTAATATCGTGCTGAGCAGTAAAAACAGCCTATCAAATCTACCTCGCACCGAGCAGATCAAAAAGTTGCAGGACTTTATCTACATGGTGAAGGTATATTAAACAATAACAAGACTTATGTATGTTAAAAAGGTTTTGCCAGTGGCAAAACCTTTTTTTTTAGGGTATTTAATAATTACCCGAAATAAATAGTTGATCTATTTATTGGGTTGAGGGATTTATTTATTGGGTTGAGGAGTTGTTCTCAAATACGGTTTGATCTCGGTATAACCTTTCGGGAATTTACCTGGGATATCTTCCGTCTTAATAGCCGGTACCACGATCACATCCTGTCCATCCTCCCAGTTCGCTGGAGTTGCCACCTGATATTCATCTGTTAACTGCAAAGAATCGATGACACGAAGGATCTCGATGAAGTTACGACCGGTAGAAGCTGGATAGGTTAACGTTAATTTGACCTTTTTGTCCGGTCCGATTACAAATACGGAGCGAACAGTAGCTGTTGCCGAGGCATTCGGGTGAATCATATCGTATAATTCTGCCACCTTACGGTCTTCATCAGCAATAATAGGGAAATCTACATTGGTGGATTGGGTTTCATTGATATCTTTGATCCATTCCAAATGTTCCGGAACGGAATCCACACTTAATGCCAATACCTTCACATTTCGCTTATCAAATTCTTCTTTTAATTTGGCGGTCATGCCCAGCTCGGTGGTACATACCGGGGTAAAGTCTGCAGGATGCGAGTATAATACGGCCCATTTCCCATCGATATAATCGTAGAAATCAATATCTCCAATAGATGTCTTTGCCTGGAAGTTTGGCGCTGTGTCTCCTAATCTTAAGCTCATATAATTAATATTTTAATTGTTTTACTTTTAACGTTTAAATCGTTTCTCATAATACTCTACCAATATAGTAGTATTTATTTTTAATTCCAAAATTCTAGTATTGTATGATGGTCAATATTTTGTAAATTAAAACTATCTACTTAACAACTAGCTCTTTCATAAAGTTTTGAGAAAAGTTAAAGATGACAAATGTTGGAGTTCAGGAGGAGCTATGTGAAGGAGAAAGGATAAAATTGATCGGATTATTATTATGCTTGCATAGTAATATTATGTATATTTGGGTATACCATATAAACAAACGATATGAATTTTGAACTATCCGAAGAGCATAAAATGATTCGTGATGCCGCTCGCGAATTTGCACAGGAACTAAAAGCAGGGGTAATTGAAAGAGATGAAGCGGCGAAATTCCCCTACGATTTTGTAAAACAGATGGGTTCCCTGGGCTTTATGGGGATCATGGTCCCGGAAGCTTATGGCGGCGCAGGAATGGACACCTTGGCCTATGTACTGGCGTTGGAAGAGATCGCAAAGATCGATGCTTCTGCAGCAGTGATCATGTCGGCGCATAATTCGTTGGTATGTTATGGATTGAATGAATACGGCTCGGAAGAGCAGAAACAGAAATATTTGAAGCCCTTGGCTTCTGGGGAGAAATTGGGTGCCTTTGCGCTTTCCGAGCCAGAGGCTGGATCGGATGCGTCCTCGCAACATACCATGGCGGAGGATAAGGGTGATCATTACCTCTTGAACGGCACCAAAAACTGGATTACGAATGGTGGGAATGCGGATATCTACTTGGTTATTGCGCAGACTGATCCCGAGAAAGGACATCGGGGTATTAATGTCTTGATCGTTGAAAAGGGAATGAAGGGATTCAGTATTGGTCCTAAAGAGAATAAATTGGGTATCAGAAGCTCGGATACGCATTCCTTGATGTTTTCTGATGTGCGGGTGCCAAAGGAGAACCGGATTGGGGAGGATGGGTTTGGTTTCAAATTCGCCATGAAGACCTTGGATGGTGGAAGGATTGGGATTGCGGCACAGGCCTTGGGTATTGCTGCTGGGGCTTATGATCTGGCTCTGGCCTATTCCAAGGAAAGAAAGACCTTTGGCAAGCCGATCTCCAACCATCAAGCGATACAGTTTAAATTAGCGGATATGGAGGTGGATATTGAAGCGGCCAGATTGTTGACTTATAAGGCTGCCTGGACGAAGGATCAGGGTTTAGCGTATGGAAAGGTGGCGGCCATGGCGAAATTGCATGCATCGGAAGTGGCGATGAAGCATACCGTGGAGGCCGTGCAGATTCATGGTGGTTATGGGTATGTGAAGGAGTATCATGTGGAAAGGTTGATGCGGGATGCGAAGATTACGCAGATCTATGAGGGGACTTCGGAGATACAAAGGTTGGTTATTGCTAGGGAGGTGTTGAAGGATTAGGGGGGTGGAATAAAGTACAAAAAAGGCTCCTGAAAAAAAATCAGGAGCCTTTAAATATTTATATTAATTAATAAATTACCAACCGGTATTTTGAATAATATTAGGATTTATTGTCCTATCTCGAGAAGGAATTCCCCAAGTAAATTTAGGATCATTAGCATCCACCTTTTTCTGATCAAAATCTGCACCCTTTTGAATAAACGCTGGATTTTGAGGATCATGTCTCTGGAAACCTAATTTCCATCTTCTTAAATCATCCAATCTAAATCCTTCAAATGCTAATTCACGGGTCCGCTCTGCCTTAAATTCTTCCCACAAAGCATTTCCTGAAACACCAACTAAAGCTGTTAAACCTCTAGCAACACGAATAGCATTAATATGCGACAATGCAGCAGCTTCATTCGGAGTAGATGACTTTAAAGCGCCTTCAGCAGCAATCATATACATTTCTGCAATTCTGAAAATTTTCTGTCTGTGCACATAATTAGTTGCATTAGTGGTAAAATAGGCTGGATTTCCTGGATATTTATTAACCATTTGGCCATTAGTATATAGGACACCACCTAGTTGCATCGTTCCACCTCTAAAATATGCCGCTTTTCTAAAATCACCAGTCGAATAAGAATCAATTACCCATTGCGTTGGAATAAAATCGGGCATAAAACGGCCATTGGCTGCTTGAAAACCTAAATAAATACTATTTACAGGAGGCAATTCATCAGGCTTATTTACTGCAGTCAATAAAATATCTTCTGCAGATTGATCAGTATGCCACATATTTTTAACCCCATCTGCAGTTGTATATAATTTATACTTAGCTCCTGAAATTAACGATTCCGCAGCAAGTTTTGCACCAGCATAATCTTGCATGTACAACTTAACACGGGCTTCAAGTGCCGTTACAGCATCAATTGTAAATTTATTTGATCCAGCTGCTCCATTAACTTTAGCTAATTTAGTTTTGGCCTCTGCGATATCTAATAAGATTTGATCATAAACTTGTTTAACAGTACTTCTAGCGGGAAGTGCAGAAAAATCAGTTTCACTAGCTTCTAATACTAATGGTACTCCTAAGTCTGTCGCAGCAGTTGCAGGATCATACATTTTAGCATATCTAGTTACTAAATTGTGGTAATAAAAAGCACGAGCTAAATGAGCATCGCCCTTATAAATATCTAATTTATCTTTTTCAGCATCATTAGCTGGTACAATATCTTCAAATTTAATAATCATTAAATTTAAGTTGTATAGAGCAGAATAATAATTCGCCCACACATCTCTAATGGTATAATCATCGTCTAAAAAGGTACTCCAACGATGTGGATTACCATTTCTATTCCCATATTCTAGCGTTGCATTCAACTGATCAGCCTGAACATCTGTACTAAATTGATAAATGTTTGAATTCCGACTCCTTAATTGTGCATAAATATAATTATCCCAATAACTTGCATGCGTAACTGTTTCAAATCCAAATCTTGTTTCCAAAGTCCCTTCAGGGATTCTTTCGATATCACAAGATGTTGTAGCTGCTGTTAAAATTCCTGCAGCAAAGAGCATCTTTATATATTTTAATTTCATAGTAATCTAATTTAAAACTGAATTTCAAGACCAAATGTTGATTGTTTAGTGTTAGGGTTGATACCTAATGCTAAATTAGAGTCTACCTCTGGATCTGGACCTAAGTATTTAGTAACTGTAAATACATTCCTACCTGTATAGAAAACTCTAGCACCTTTAAAGAAATTAGTTCTTCCTAAAATGGATCTAGGTAAATTATAAGCAAGAGTAAGTGTTTTTAACCTTAGGAAAGAAGCATCTTCCAAAAGACTCGTATCAAACTGATTAATGGTTCCCCATTTAGCAAATTGAGTCTGATCGCCAGGTTTCTTCCAATAATCTAATACATCACGTGATTGATTGAAAGAACTGAAATTATAAGGGTTTTCATAAAAATAACGATCATTATTAATTAGATATTTACCTTTTGAGAACGCAAAATTAGCAGTTAAAGTAAAACCTTTATAACCAGCATCTAATCCAAAACCGCCGTTGTGAGGTGGATATCTTCTTAAACCTGTATTTTGTTGTAATGCCGCCGCACTAAAGGAGCTTGTAACTTTAGATGGATCCTGAGTGTTTACCATTGGATCTTCACCTGGAACATACCATTGATTTAAACCAGTTTCAGGATTAACTCCGGCATGAATAGGATAGAAAAACATAACTGGTTGACCAACTACCCATGTTACTCCTGTATTTGGCACATTCCAATAATCTTTGCCTTGGAATAATTCTGTTACTTTATCGGTATTATAATTGTAAGAAATATAAGGTGTTATAAATAACCCATTATCCCAATTAAATCTATAAGATGCAGATATATCTACTCCTTTATTATTCAAAGAACCTACATTGTTATAAATATCTGACCAACCTGTAGTATATGCATAAGGGACTAGAACTAACATATCTTTTGTAGTTCTATTATAATATTCTACACCTAAATCAAATTTATTGAATAACTCAGCATTGACACCTACCGAAAACATAGCTTGCTTTTCCCAACCTAGAGAAGGATTACCTGGTTGAGACATTCCCCAAGCATTTGCTCCATTATAAATAGAAGTTCCTGCAAGTGCTAAGTGGCGATAATTACCAATTTCAGCATTACCAGTTGTTCCGTAACTAGCACGTAGTTTTAAGCCAGATAACCAATCAGTATTGGATAAGAAATCTTCTTGTTTCATATCCCACATTCCACCTACTGAGTAAAACAAAGCCGCATCTTTATCTCTACCAAACCTTGATGAACGATCTTGACGTACGGTTACATCAAAATAATATTTGGAAGCAAAATTATAGCTTGCACGACCGAAAAACGAACTAAATGCATATGCATCAGCACTCTGAGAAACTGAACGATTTGAAGGGCCAGCACCTAACAAAATCAATTTATCGTCAACTTGCCCAGTCGAACTTGCTCCAAAAGCACTATAATTAGAATTTACATATTCTTGTCCTGCAAGAACCTTAAAATTATGTATTTCCTCTAAATTGAATGCATATTCTAATGTATTGGTCCACGTAGTTAATGTAGAACCAACATACCCTTCCTCTGTTGAACCATTGTTCAAACTTGAAACATATGATGGAAGTCTATTTGTAGTTTGTCTTCTAATATAGTGGTCTAAACCTATCTGGGATCTAAAGGTTAAACCCTCAATAGGCTGAATTTGTAAATATCCTGTCGGATTGAATGATTGCCTTTTAAAAATACTTGGTTGTTTATCCGCTAAATATTTTGGTGATAAACGACCTAGACCAGGAATTGTTACGCCATAATATTCATTTCCATCCGCATCATATGGGGTATAAAATGAAGGTGCTAAAAGAGCTAAACCTCCGTTTGTGTTATTAGACCCCCAACCATTTGATTCTCTAGTATCATATCCACCTGCTAAATTTAACCCAATTCTTAGCCAATCATTTAATCTGGAATCAATATTTGCTCTAACTGTAGCACGATCATAACCTGATCTATACATTAAACCCTCTTGGTCAAAATAACTTCCTGAAATAAAATAAGTAGTTTTCGGTGATCCTCCTGAAATATTCAAATCGTATTGTTGAACTGGTCTGTCCTCTTTATAGTAATATCTAAACCAATCAAAATCATTTGGATAATCTTTTCGCAACTGATCGATTTGAGCTTGAGATCTGTTTCCAGTTTCTAACCAAAAATTTAATAGCTCATCTGCACTCATCATATTTTCCTGCATTTTAGTTTGTGCAAGATTTGATACACCTGCTTGAGCTGAGAGTGTAATTGTGGCTGATTCGCCTGAAACACCTTTTCTTGTTGTAAAATAAATTACACCATTTGCAGCACGTGATCCGTAAATTGAAGTTGCTGATGCATCCTTCAATACAGTAATACTTTCAAAATCTGCAGGGTTCATTGAAACAATTGAACTTTGTTCTACTGGTACTCCATCTACAACCAACAAAGGAGTAGAACTCGCTCCTAAGGAGCCTACACCTCTTAAACGGATACTCTGAGTAGCCGAAGGCTCTCCACTCCCTGTGAAAACTTGTAATCCAGGGACTTTACCTTGCATAGATTCTAGCATATTAGCTGTTGGTCTATTTTTAATGTCCTTGCTACTAACCTTAGCAACCGATCCAACTACAGTTGATAAATTAGTTCCAGTACCATATCCGACAACTACCACCTCATCAATAGCGCCTTCCTCTGGCTCCAATTGAATGTTAATAATGTTAGAAGTACCTACTTTAACAGTTCTCTCTACAAAACCAACATATTTAAATACTAATGTAGCTCCATCTGATACTTGAATAGAATAAGTACCATCACTACCTGTTTGAGTTCCAGAATTTGTTCCCTGCACTAATACAGATACACTCTGGATAGGTTTACCATCAGCTTGAGAAATGACTTTCCCACTCACCTGACGATTCTGCGCATGTGCCAGCCCAATAAATAGGGAGCACAACAGCATAAAACTGAGTAATTTTTGTTTCATAAATAATTGTTTGAGTTTGTTAAATAATTGCCTTTTTGTTTAGTCGGATTGGTTAAGCCTGACTTATCATAATTAGCATAATTTCCACATTTCAAACATAAAGGTTTTTTTTAACAAACGCTTAACAATTCTTTATAACTTTTAATAATCTCTCACTTTTTTATTAAAAACATAGTTTCAATTGGGTTTCTTTGTTATTTTCTTTAATATTATGACAATATATTGATAAAAAAATTATCACATATCTCACAGTTTGTAAAATTTTTGGCTGATTTAAATAATAATATTTCAAATTATTAAGGTTTTATCGAATATTAACAAAAAAAATAACCTCGATTTCTCGAGGTTATTCAAATTGATGTTAAAACACATTATTTCAACCGATTCTCGATGATACCCAAATAATTATAATCATCAAATGAAAAAGCTCCGGACTTTTTCATGTTCAATTCGAATAAAAACTTTGATTTTTTCAAGAGATCCAGATCATCAGACATCAATCCATCATACATTAATAGCTGTGCAAGGGGTCTAATCTGCTCAATCTCCAAGGCAGCAACAAAATCCGATATAGTTTTTAGGTCATTTTCTACAAAAAAAGACCTATCCTTATTAAAAAAATGTAAATATCCTTCATTGTTGAACTCCTCTGTCGACAAGAATTGCAATTGTTCATTCTTATCTACCAATAAGCGTAAAAATTTACCCATCTCATTGATCCAATTCAGAATCGTATCCTTTTCATATCGTATTCCCATAATTATCTAATTTGTCCCTCTCCATTAATTAACCATTTTTCACATACTAGTTTTTCCAGTGCAAATGGTCCCCTGGCATGCAGTTTCTGCGTAGATATACCAATTTCAGCCCCCAATCCGAACACTCCCCCATCCGTAAATCTAGTGGAAGCGTTGGCATATACTGCTGATGCATCGACCATCTTCATAAATGTCGCAATATTTTTGGGATTTTGGGAGACAATGCATTCCGAATGCTTGGATGAATGGTGTGCAATATGGTCTAATGCCTCTTCAAGCCCATTCACTACTTTCATGGAACAGATCAGGTCAAGAAATTCTCTTCCAAAATCGGCTTCCATAGCTTTTCCTAGGTGTTGGTAGGCAAAGGATTGCCAAACCGGATAGGATATTTCATCTGCCAATACTTCGACCTTCGCACTTTCAAATTTTGGGGCCAACCGTTCCAGTAAGCCATTCAAGACGAGTGTATCCACTAAAATGGTATCTAAGGCATTACAAACAGAAGGTCTAGATATTTTAGCATTAGCAATGATATTGGCCGCCATGTCCAGGTCAGCAGTCTCATCCACATAGGTATGACATACACCTGCCCCAGTTTCAATCACAGGCACCTTAGCATGCTCCCTTACATAATTGATAAGACTTTGCGACCCTCTTGGGATAATCAGATCGACATATGATCGGGCATGCAATAGTTCTTCTACGTATTCACGTTCCACGGGAAGCAATTGAACGAAATTAGGATCAAAGCTAGCATTTATCAGTACATCCTTAAGGATATTAACCAAACAGCAGTTACTATACCAAGCATCTGAACCACCCCGTAATAAACAGACATTCCCAGACCTCAAACAGAGGCTGGCCACATCAATGGTCACATTTGGCCTGGATTCATAAATCACCGCGATGACCCCAAGCGCAACTGTTTCTTTACGGACCAACAATCCATTCGGAAGCTTCCTTTCCAAGAGTAGCTGATTTGTTGGATCCTCCAATTCGGACACTTCCAAAACGCTACTTGCCATCTGTTCTATTCGGGCCTCATCCAATAATAACCTGTCGCGCTTTGGATCTTTAACATCCAATTTTGCCAAGTCCTTCTGATTTTCCTGGATGATTCGCTGTTTGTTTATTAAAAGACTTGAAGCAATTTTTTTCAAAACCTCCTGTCTATCCGTATTTGACAGGCTGGCCATGCTGAATTTAGCTTGCCTAGCCTGTTCCAGCTCCACTTGGATGCCTACTTTATCTTCTTTTTCTAAGTTTTTCATCTTTTCTCTTTTTTGACAGAAATTATGCTGCCTATAACAGGACAATATCGTCTGCATGAGCAATTTCCAGATTCCTAAGTCCCACTCTTGATTTCAATCCATCCTCCTGCATCAGGCTAACAGAATCAATTCTGGATTTCCCCACCGCATGGACCACCTGCTGTTCATCCATAATCTGAAAAACCTCCCCTACCACAAAATCCTGAACAACTTTCTTTATCCCAACAGCCAATAAACTTTTCCTTTTCAGGATCGCTTCAATAGCGCCATCATCGACCTGGATCAAACCGGAGATCAAACTTCCACTTGCCAACCATTTTTTCTTGGAGGATAATTGTTTTTTCTGGGCTAAGCACACCGTACCGTTTTCACCCCGAACGGCCTTCAGCAGCCCATTATCCGATTCCATTGAAAAAATAACCACTTCAATTCCCATCTGCGTAGCCATCCGGGAAAAGTTCAGTTTGGATACCATACCTCCCAAACCGACATCAGAAACTCCCTTGCTTGGCAAAGCCAGTATAGACTTGTCAATCTTATCGATCTGCGGGATAACCTCACCGCTTTCATTTAGAACCCCTGGTACGGAAGTGCTGAAAAGCAGCTTTTCTGCCCCAAATCCTAATGCGATAAGGGTAGCCAGTTCATCATTGTCGGAGAATTTCAATTCCTTATTGCTCACCACATCGTTCTCATTGGCGATGGGGATGACATTATTTTTCCATAGGGTTTCGTAGGTGCTTTTCAATTGCAGGAATTGACTACGATTAGAAAAATGATGTCTTTCGCATAGACTCTGAGCCAAGGCTATTTTATAGGGCCGGAAAAAGGAGGCATAGGTCATGACCAATAAGGGGTTTCCAATGGCTGCTGCGGCTTTCCGCTGCGATAAAGTGCCGGTATATTTCGGGATAAATCGCTTGCCGGCAGCAACCGCACCCGATGAAACTAAAACAATATTATAGGTTGATTGAAGTTGCGCACATTGTCGGGCAATCTCCAACACGATCCGATCATCCACCTCACCTTGATTGGTAATGGAAGCCGAACCAAATTTTATGACTAAAATTGGCTTTTTCATGAATAAAATTTAGGGTTGATTTTTAGAAAAGCATAGCTTAACCAGCAGATTGCTGCTTATAGGTTCTCCAGAGATTGATAAAAACAATACAAGAGAGCAGCAGCGAGCTGGGGACAAGAAAATCAGAAAATGACAAACCCTCACCTCCTTTATACTGGGCGTATAATTGGAAGCCTGAAAGCAGCAGCAGAAACACGGCTAACCCTAAGCAAATCAGGATGAAGGATTTGTTCATAAAAACTAATTTAACGAGAAAAATCCTTAAAAACAAAAAACAGACCCTGAGGTCTGTTTAAATATCTTTTGGATTCCGCTCTTCGGCAATCGGATTAAGCCAATACCAATTCTACCGGACAATGGTCGGAATGAACCGCGGAAGGAAGGATCCTTGAAGAAACGATACTATCTTTTAATCCATTGGAGACCATATTGTAATCGATACGCCAGCCCAGGTTTTTACCTCTGGCTCCCGCACGATAAGACCACCAGGTATAATGATGCGGATCAGGATTTAGGTGCCTGAAAGAATCTATATATCCCGAATTGATAAAGTTCTCCATCCATTCCCTTTCGGCAGGAAGGAAGCCCGAACTATTGGCATTGGATTTTGGATTGTGAATATCGATGGCCCGGTGACAGATATTAAAATCGCCACAAACCACCAAGTTTGGTTTCTCTTTCAATAGCTCGTTCGAATACAGCTGAAAATCATCCAAGAATTTGTATTTAAAATCCTGTCTAACATCCCCAGTAGTCCCTGATGGGAAATAAACGCTCATTACTGATGCCTTATCAAAATCGGCACGGATCACTCTTCCCTCAAAATCATAATCTTCATGTCCACAGCCGTATTCAATATGCTTAGGTGTTATTTTGGTGAAAATGGCTGTTCCACTATAGCCCTTTTTCTGCGCCGGATACCAGTAATGTTCATAGCCCATTTCCTCCAGTAATACGATCTCTGGCACCTGATCAGGGCTTGCTTTGATCTCCTGGATACAGATGACATCAGGATTCTCGAGTTTTAACCATTCCAACCAGCCTTTTTTAAGCGCTGCGCGGATACCGTTTACATTATAGGTTAATATCTTCATTTTACGGAAGTTTATAAGGTCCTTTGGAACCGAATATTTTTCTGAACAAGCCTTTTTTAGGTGGCAATCCCTGTAATTCGCGCTCTAGATCCTGCGCTTCTCTTTTGTTCAACACGCGCATCGCAAAACGAACATCATCCAGAGGACGATCATTACTATCGGTTTTTACGATAGCCACTTTGTCTACCATATCTATTCCGCGCAATAATTCGCCGAAAACAGTATAGTTTCCATCCAGATGTGGCGTACCACCAATGGTGGAATAGGTCTGGCGTTGTAATGGCGTAAGTTTTACCCCCTTTAATCTAAATTTTTCCAAGGAGTCTAAGGCTGCTTGTGAAAACACGCGTCCCTGAACCAGGTAAAACTGAGATGCTGCGGATTCTTTGGCTGGATTGTTATCCCTCGCCGCTCCGATGGTTCCCTTTTTATGGATCAATTCTGGTTGGATTTCTGCAGGGATCTTATAATCTGGGCCACCTTCGCCTAATTTCTGTCTGCTGGCTGCATAACGGGAGTCCGGATCTCCACCTTGAATCATGAAGTTGTTGATTACGCGATGAAACATGAGGGAATCATAATACCCCTCCCTAACCAATTTCACGAAATTGTCCCGATGTTTTCGGGTCTCATTATAGAGTTTTAAAAGCGCATCGCCTTTATTGGTCTTGATTTCCACATAATAAAATTGAGGCGTTTGTGCCTGCGCAAAGGAAATCCCTAAGAATAATGCGCAAAAAAACAGTAATCTCTTCATATATTTTTTGGATAATATTTTGCTTTTCTTTTGTTAATATCTTGTTCTTGTTTAGATAATGTTTTGTTCTTCAAAATAGTCGATGACCAAGGATTTGATGATCATTTCTTGTTCCATTAGGGTATAATTTGGAATGGGTTTTATCAATTTCCAATGCGGCCAACCTTGTTCATCTGAACCTTCCAGTTCATAAAAGCCCAAACTACTGAACAAACGGCAATTGGCGATATGCATCAATTCCTCTTTTTCTCTTTTTGAAAAGGCCTGAGGTCCTTTTCCCAATTCCTGCACACCAATCAAGAACAACATGATCTTGATGTCGGGGGTATCCATTTCAAATCGATCAGCAATGACTTGCTGAAGATGTTTCCATTTGGTATTTATTTCTGCTGCTTGCATTTGAAATCTTTATATAAATGGTTTTTTGCTGATGAAAATCGCTTTTTAGTCCTTTAGCTGATGATAATTCGAATTATCGCCATTCAGCAACCAGCTGTTGGCAGCGTTTTTCGATCAGGTCAAAGACCGGCTTGAACATGTTGGAATCATAATAGGGATCCGGAACGATGTCATTGTCCAAGAATAGAGTGACTTTATCTCTATGCTCCTGGTTTTCAGTCTGGGCAACAACATCTTTATAGTTCTGTCTGTCCATCACTAAAATACGGTCATAGGCTTCGAATAGATCAGGGATGAAGAACTGCGCACGTTGCATGGAAATATCGATACCATGGTCTTTTGCAACTTGTACCGACCTTTTATCAGGGGCATGTCCAATATGCCAATCACCTGTACCAGCAGAATCAATCTCCCAATCTAAACCCGCCTCTTTTACCTTATGTTCTAAAATCCCATGTGCCAATGGAGAACGACAAATATTGCCCAGGCACACCATTAAAATTCTCATGGTTTCAAAGATAGTAAATTAGATTATAGATGTGAGATTTGAGATGTTAGATTTGAGATGATAGATTTGAGACGATAGATGATAGATGTTAAATGTTATAAAAAACCGTCATTGCGAGGAACGAAGCAATCTTTACACTAACCCAAAGATTGCTTCGTCGTACCTCCTCGCAATGACGGAAAGGTCTAACGTCTATAATCTAACGTCTATAATCTTTTCCTAATATTTCAACGGAACATTGAATTCTACAGAGCTTCCTCTTTCAGGAACTCCTTTTATCCTTACAATATTTCGTTGTGTAGCTCCTAACGCAGATTCCACATCATCCACATTGTTTACAGATTTTCCATTAATATGTGTGATCACCAATCCTCTTTCTACACCGAAGTATTCGAAGATACCACCACTGTGTACTTGAGAAACAACCACCCCTGAATTAATACCCAAATCTTTTTTAACCTGCGCATTTGCAGGAACAAAGCTGGCTCCTAATTTATTAAAGATTTCTGTAGCTGATGCGCTCGAGCCTTCCTCTGCGGATTTTGCTTTGCTTGTATCCTCACCTTTTAAGGTAATCGTAACATCTTTTTCTTTACCATCACGCTTGTAGGTCAATTTAACCTTATCACCTGGACGTAATCTCGCCACATGCTCTTGCAAATCTGGAGAACCATAAATGGTTTTTCCTTCAACCTTGGTCAAGATATCACCAGATTTAATACCTGCAGCTTCTGCAGCTCCACCTTTTACGACATCACTTACGTAAAGTCCGTTCAGATCATCAATTCCGTATTGCTTTCTCACATCCGCATTCATCTCACTGAATGTTACTCCAATATATCCACGCTTAACACTTCCGAATTCTTTGAAATCATCTACGATCTTCTTGGTAAGATTGATCGGGATAGCAAATCCATATCCTGCATAAGTACCTGTTGGGGAAGCAATAGCTGAATTGATACCAATCAACTCACCGCGAGCATTAACCAATGCACCGCCACTATTTCCCTTATTGATTACCGCATCAGTCTGTAAGAAGGATTCTACAGCAGTATTGATAATCTGCTCTTGTTGTCCTTGTCCATATCGACGCTGCGGTTGCTGCGATTCTCCCAAAATACCGATCTGACGGCCTTTTGCTGAAATGATACCAGCTGTTACCGTTGATTGTAATCCAAGCGGATATCCTACTGCTAACACCCATTCACCGATCTGTACATTATCTGAATTACCCAATTTAACCATAGGTAATCCCGAAGCATTAACTTTAAGTAAAGCCAAATCAAAATTAGGGTCACGGCCGATTACTTTGGCCTCATAGGACCTTTTATCCGTTAATACCACTTCAATTTTATCTGCTTCTTCAACCACGTGGTTATTGGTCACGATGTACCCATCAGGAGAGATGATCACTCCAGAACCTGAGGCTGTCATCGGACGACCCTGACCACGTCTTTGCTGGGGAACTCCGAAGAATTCTTCGAACATATCGAATGGTGAACCACCGCCACCACCAGAGTTACGGCTCGATACCGTTACTTGAATATGCACTACACCAGGCGACACAGCAGCTGCTGCCTGGGTAAAATCTGGATTTCCAGTTGAGGACATGATTTCCTCCCCCGGATTATTTGCGTAATATACTTTTTGACGCTCTTCGAACGTCATGCCGTCCATTTGTTTCTTTTCAAGAAGCTTGAAACCCCCTACAGCTACAGCTCCTCCAACAATGGCCGCCAATAATGTTGCTCCTATCTTTTTCATATACTATTGTTGATTTATCTATTTTTGTTATAATTTCATTTTCCTTAATTCAAATGTAATACCATTACAATTGTCTTAATTGGTTTTGTCAGTTAAAAAATGTTAATGGAAGCAATGTATGTCAACCATTTAACATGATTTAACAAAAACTGGGTTTATTGTAACAAGAATATTAAATTTACAGCACATTTTCAACCTTATGGCACAACAAATTTCATTTTACAAATACCAAGGTGCTGGCAACGATTTCATCTTAATCGATAACAGAAACTTAATTTTCGACGCTAAAAACCAAGATTTGATCGAAAAACTTTGCGATCGACGATTTGGAATCGGCGGAGATGGCCTTATGCTACTTCAAAACACAAATAATTATGATTTCCAAATGCTTTACTTCAATGCAGATGGAAAAGAAGGGAGTATGTGTGGCAATGGAGGGCGTTGTTTGGTAGCGTTTGCCAGAGATCTGGGAGTTGTGGAATCCGAAACTGTCTTTTTGGCAGTAGATGGAAAACATGATGCCAGTATTGACGGTAATCAAGTGAATTTGGGAATGATTGATGTCCATGAGCATCATAAGGACGGGGAAGCTTTTGTGATGAATACCGGTTCTCCACATTACGTGCAGTTCACGCAAAACCTAAAAAACAAGGATGTTTTTCATGAAGGATATGCTATCCGAAACAATGAAACCTACAAAACTGAGGGCATCAATGTTAATTTCATTGAAAAAGAAGAAGACGGTTATTTTGTCCGCACGTTTGAACGTGGGGTAGAAGATGAAACCTACGCCTGTGGAACAGGAGCTGTTGCTTCAGCCATGGCCGTTGCTCTTCAATCTGGACAAGACGGCGATTTTACTATCCCTATCCGTGTTTTAGGAGGACAATTGTATATCTCCTTCCATAAAGAAGGCAATAGCTTCAGTCAAGTTTATTTATCTGGTCCCGCAGAACAAGTCTTTCAAGGAAAAATAGATATTTCACAATAATTTAATCTGCTATATGGAGGCGAAAAAGCGCGAATAACTGTATATTAGTAGCTTTTTCGAGAAGGAACGATCCATCATGCAGCAGACAGACACTTCTTTACCCTATCGTTTGGTTTATTCTTTGGGGAAACACCCTTACCTGGGTTACCTCATCGAACCACATATCGTGTATCTAAATCAAAATGGATCTTATTCCCTTTCCTATAAACGGGTTTTTAGTAACACCGTGGATGAATATGCACAGGCAATAGATGAAGTGGATGCAAAATTGATCCAACTCTGCGATGAAATGGAGCAGACACAGATCATCAAAAGATTTCATAAAAAAGCCATTCGTCCAATCACTTATTTCAGCAAGATATTCAATCAACAAATCTATGATTCCATTCGCCCGAAGATTGAAAAAGGATTGTTGGCCATCCTTAAAATAATTGGTGATAAACCGTTATTTTTAATGAGCAAAGATGGATATCCGGCCGAACAAGAACTTAAAATAGCTGAAAAACCAACATCCATCCTTTTTCATTTTAGAAGGAATGAAGTGGAGACTCGATATTTTCCAACTTTAAAATATGATGGTTTTCGGATGGAATTCATGTTCAAAAACGCCGAAGTCATCGTCAATCAACAGGCTTGGTTATTATTGGACAACACCTTATATCATTTTGATGAAGAACTAGAGGGCAAAAAACTAACGCCATTTTTAAATAAACGCTTTATTTCCATCCCAAGAAATACCGAAAAAAGGTATTTTGAAACATTTGTCACTTCCCTGATCGAGAAGCATCATGTTTATGCCGAAGGATTTGATATCATCGTATATAAGGAAAATGCCAAACCCCAGTTACGGATCATACATTCGCCAGAACAGGAAACCCAACTCCAACTCAACTTCCAATATGGCGATTTTACTTTCCCTGCGGGTGGGCAGCATGCAGTAACCGTAAAATATGTCTATAACCGGGAACTGGATAAGCACCAGTTCTATCGCATCAAAAGATCCATGGCTTGGGAGGAAAACCGATCGAAGTATCTTTTGGATTTGGGACTGGAAAAGATAGACCCTCTATTTGGCACTTATGCTGCCAGCAGCAATGCCATAGGCCTTCGGATGTCGGCCATTGAATGGGTCAATGAACATTTGACCGAACTCCAGGAAAAAGGTTTTGAGGTTATTCAATCTGAAAGTGACAAACGCTTCTTGATCGGAAAAACCAGCATCAGCATTGAAATTGAGGAAAAGAATGACTGGTTTGATATTAAAGCGGTAGTTCGATTTGGGGATTATGAAATCCCTTTCATGCAATTGCGGCAGCACATTCTTCAGAAAATACAGGAATTTGAATTGCCAAATGGCGAAATTGCCATCATTCCGCAGGAATGGTTCTCCCAATACGAACATCTCTTCCAGTTCTCTGCTCATAAAGAAGAACTGCGATTAAACAAAACGCATATTGGCCTACTGAACGAGATAAGCGAACATACTCAGGTAAGTCTGCAGCGAAAACTCAATAAACTGGGTGAATTTGATGAAATTGTTGACCAGGCGGCACCAGCATATTTTAAGGGAGAATTGAGACCCTACCAAAAAGCGGGATATAATTGGTTCCATTTCTTGGATGAATACCGTTTTGGAGGTTTGTTGGCTGATGATATGGGCTTGGGGAAAACAGTACAGACCCTAGCGATGTTACAGAAACAGAAAGAGGCCAATGTGGGAATCGACCTTCCTAAAACATCCCTGTTGATTGTCCCTACCTCATTGATTTTCAATTGGCAAAAGGAAGCGGAGAAATTTGTTCCCAAACTCCGGGTATTGTTGCACACAGGTGGAACAAGAAGTCGCGATAGCTTTGCTTTTTCACATTTTGATCTGGTGATCAGTACCTACGGCATTGCGCGGATCGATGAGGAACTTTTTAGCAATTATTATTTCAACTACATCATCCTGGATGAAAGTCAGAACATAAAGAATCCAAGGTCTAAGTCCTTTACTGCAATCAAGCATTTTAAAGGCCGAAATAAATTGGCATTGAGTGGAACCCCGATCGAGAATTCCGTAGCAGATATCTGGTCACAGATGCATTTCGTCAATCCAGGTCTATTAGGCAGCTTCTCTTATTTTCAGAACGAATTTGTGCTGGCGATTGAGAAAAAGAAGGATGAGGCCAAAGCGAAGAAATTACAGGCGATAATCAAGCCTTTTGTTTTACGCAGGACTAAAGCGCAGGTAGCAACCGAATTGCCCCCAAAATCCGAACAGATCTTTTATTGCAGCATGACCGAAGAACAACAGGAATACTACGAAACAGTAAAATCGGAGTATAGAAATGCGTTATTGGATGGGGCGTTTTCGGGAAAAGCATCACAGATCGCGTTGTTGCAGGGCTTGACCAAATTAAGGCAATTGGCCAACCATCCATTGATGATCGATGCGAATTATAAGGATGGTTCCGGGAAATTTGATGCTGCTATTGAAACGATGGATTCCATTCTGAAAGAAGGTAATAAGGTGTTGATATTTTCACAGTTTGTGAAGCATCTTCAGATTTTCAGGGATTATTTTGATAAGAACAGGATAAAATATGCTTATCTGGATGGGGGAACCAGTGATCGAAATGAGGCAGTTCGGAAATTTAAGGAACAGGATGATGTTCAGGTCTTCTTGATTTCCATCAAAGCTGGTGGAACTGGATTGAATTTAACGGAAGCGGATTATGTGTTTATTTTAGATCCGTGGTGGAATCCAGCGGTAGAACAGCAGGCCATTGATCGTAGCCATCGGATCGGACAGAAAAAGAATGTGTTTATTTATAAATTTATTGCGAAGGATAGTATTGAGGAAAAGATACTGGCTTTGCAGGGTATGAAGAAATCTTTAGCGACCTCGCTGATCAATACCGAGGAGTCTTTTGTGAAATCCCTTACAAAAGAGGATACCAATGAGTTGTTTAGGTAGGTTGAGGATTGGGCAACCGCGTCATTGCGAGGAACGAAGCAATCTTTCCAGTAAAGGAAAGATTGCTTCGTGGTACCTACTCGCAATGACGCAGAATCTTTATCTCCCCAATAACCCTAAAGCCTTCCTGAAATTCTCCGCGCTCACCTTCACATCATTCATATTGTTTTTCCAGTTATACTCATACTCTGCAGAAATCATCCCCTTAAAACCCTGTCTCTTCAATTCAGCTTGTACAGCCTCCATTCCCAGCTTTCCCGTCCCCCAGTGCACATCATGCGCCTTCTTACTCCCAAACTCATTCAAATCCTTAAAATGCAGGTGAAAAATCCTCCCTTCCAACTTCTTCAAAGACGCAACAGGATCCAAACCCGACCGCATCCAATGCCCTACATCTGCAGCAGCACCAATTCGTGCACTCTTACCTTCAATGGCTTTCAGAATAACATCCGGATTCCAATAATGCGAAGGCTCCGGATGGTTATGGATCGCCAATTTAATATCATATTTATCACAAAGCTTCGACAGAAAATCCAATTGCTTTTCCCCAGGCTCGCTATTGATCACTTTTATCCCTAAATCCTTGGCAAACTGAAAAACCTTCTCCCATTCCGCCTCATCTTTAGCACCTACAACTCCGTATGCCCAAACCGTAATCCCTTTATCCTTCAACAATTTCTTCACCAAGGCTCTTCCTTCCTGAGAAAGCTCATACGTCATTGCCTCCGTACTCCCAGCACCGATTTTCTGTCCAGGAAAGGCTTCCACATAACGCAATCCTGCGCTATCGATCTTATTCAGCGCCTCTTCAAACGTAAATAAGCGAAAGGTATAGGCTTGCGAGCCCAAATGCCAACCCAGTTTCTCTTCCGGATAAGTGGCCTTATTCCCATTTTGAACTACATTACGCGATGTAGCACAAGCTGAAATAAAAAGAGCAGTAGCAGCTACACAGCCCCAAAGGAGTTGTTTAAAAGTTTTCATATATAAATTTATTTTGATGCGGATTATCCTTCAAATTGAGGCAAAGCTGCTTGGATCCTATCCAATACCGCCTCTTTACCCAATAGTTCAGTGATCTTGAAAACATCAGGACCAAATTTCCCTCCTACCAACATAATCCGAAAGGGCATCATTAATTCGCCCATCTTCATTCCCGACGCCGCTATCTTCTCTTTGAACAAAGGTTCCAAGGCCTCAGCGGTCCAAGTATCCTGTTCAGCAAAAGTCTTCGCCACATCTTGGAAGAAAGCAGTTTTATCTGCATTCCATTTCGGTTTTACTGCATCAACATCGTATTGGGCAGGTTTTAGGTAAAAGAAGGAAGCCTGTTCCCAGAAATCTTCGATGTAAATTAACCTTTCTTTCACCAAATCAAGAATACTATTTGTAAAATTCTCATCCGCTTCCACCCCATGCTCCTTAAGAACAGCAGTCACCTTTGGCAACAACTCGGCATTTGAGGTCTGTTTGATCCATTCTTGGTTGTACCATTTTGCCTTTTCAAAATCAAATTTGGCACCAGCCTTACTGATCCGATCCACACTGAATTTCTCGATCAATTCCGCCATGTTAAACAATTCCTGATCCGTCCCGTCGTTCCATCCCAATAAAGCCAACATGTTCACAAATGCTTCAGGAAGGAACCCACGCTCACGGAATCCAACAGTTAGATCCCCTGTCTTTGGATCTGTCCAATTCATGGCATAAACCGGGAATCCCAAACGATCACCATCACGTTTACTCAATTTACCATTCCCATCAGGTTTCAGAATCAGTGGTAAATGCGCCCATTCAGGCATCTCATCCTTCCAACCAAGGTATTCCCAAAGCAAGATATGTACAGGTGCTGAAGGCAACCATTCTTCCCCACGGAAAACATGGGATATTTCCATGGCATGATCATCCACAACAACGGCCAAATGATAGGTCGGCATGCCATCCGCTTTCAACAATACTTTATCATCTACTAATTTGGTCTCAAAAGTTACACGCCCGCGGATCATATCCTCGAAAGACACATGCTCATCTTCCGGCATTTTGATACGGATGGTATGTGGAGCACCTTCAGCCAACAACTTCGCCGTTTCCTCATCAGAAAGGCTGAGGGAGTTCCTCAGATCCAACCTGTTCTCATGAGAATAGCGGAAATTAGGTTGCAATTGACGTTGTTGATCCAACTCCTCTGCCGTATCAAACGCATAGTATGCTTTACCTGCTGCCACCAATTGCTCTGCATATTGACGATAAGAAGGCTTTCGTTCACTCTGACGGTAAGGTCCAAATTTCCCTTCCTTAGCGGGGCTTTCATCCGGATTCAATCCACACCAAGCCAAACATTCCATAATATATTCCTCTGCACCTGGAACAAAACGGGTCTGATCGGTATCCTCTATCCTAAGGATAAATTCTCCGCCATGATGCTTAGCAAATAAATAGTTGAACAAGGCAGTGCGCACACCACCTAAATGTAATCCGCCGGTTGGGCTTGGGGCAAAACGCACCCTTACTTGTTTTTGTGAACTCATAACCGCAAAATTAAGCATTTCTAAATTTCTTTCTCGAAGCTATTGGAAAATGATTATTTTGGAATCACTTTTTAGGCTATGAAGCAACATCCTTATCGTTACAATAAACAACAGTGGAAATTTTTACTGTTTATTTTTGCGGCTCTGATCGCTGCAGCTTCCCTGCTGTACAGTAATTATTTGGTGAAAAGCCTATCCCTATCCGAACGTACCAAAGCGCAGGTTTGGGCAATGAGTACCAAAAGTGTGGTCAGTATGCCCGATGTGGATGATGAATTCATCAGTTTCATCTTTGCAGTTCGGGACAGCTTGAGTTTGCCCGCCATTATTACCGACCAGAACGAAAAAATAATCCTTTGGCGAGATTTAGACAGTACCAAAACAGCCTTAAAAGATTCTACATCCAGCTTGGAATACGATCCGGTTTATTTTGAAAAACAACTGAACCAGATGAAAAAAGCGCATCCAGCCATTGAACTATCGCTGGATACGAACGAAAAATGGTTCGTCTATTACCATGATTCCAAAGCCTTAAAACAACTCCGCATATTCCCTTATATCCAACTATCGCTCATTGCATTCTTTTTGGCCATTGCCTATACCGTATTCAATTCCATTAGGGACTCCGAACAGAATTTGGTCTGGGTGGGAATGGCCAAGGAAGCTGCCCACCAATTGGGAACCCCCATCTCCTCTTTGATGGGTTGGGTAGAATTGGCACGTGTTACGTATGAATCCCAGGACGACAGTCTGCTGAACGAGATGGAAAGGGATGTAAAGCGCTTGGAAATCGTGGCCGATCGGTTTTCAAAAATAGGTTCTACACCTTCCCTATCCAATCATGTGGTTTACGGAATTGTAGAAGATTATGTCAATTATTTTAAAATCAGGACCAGTAAGCGGATCACTTTCGAACTTACCGGCGACCAACATGTAGAGGCTAAACTGAATGTACAGGTTTTCGATTGGATCATTGAAAACCTACTCAAAAATGCAGTGAATGCCATCGAAGGTGAAGGGAAGATCACTGTTAACATTTCTGAAAACATTGCAAAAGAGGAAATTTTTATAGACATTAGCGATACGGGGAAAGGCATTCCCCGGTCCAACTGGGAAACGATTTTCCTTCCAGGATTCACGACAAGACAGCGAGGGTGGGGTTTGGGCTTAAGCCTAACGAAACGTATGGTTTACTACCACCGAGGCCAGATCTTTGTGAAGGACTCCGAAATAGGAAAAGGTACCACATTTAGAATAGTATTAAAAAGCAATCTACGATATGAGCCCACTCAAATCTGATGAGTATCCAGCAATCTTCAACGATTATATCGAAACTGTTACAGGCGATGTATATGAAGAACTGAACGACCAACTGACCACCTTTCCCGAATTTATTGCCAGCATCCCTGAGGATTTGGGTAGCTATAAATATGCGGAAGACAAATGGTCCATCAAAGAGGTATTGAATCACATCATCGATGCCGAACGCATCATGACCTATCGTGCATTAAGGTTTGGCCGGAATGACATGACCGCATTAGCTTCTTTTGAACAGGACGAATTTGTAGCCAATGGTCGCCATAACGAACGAAAAATGGAAGATCTTGCGCAGGAATTCTATCACCTTCGCAAAGCAAACCTCTATCTTTTCAATTCTTTCGATGAGACAGAATTAGCAAGAAAAGGGATGGCTTCAGACCGATTGATCTCTGTACGCGCATTTCTGTACATTATCGCTGGCCACTTGAACCACCATGTGTTAATCTTAAAATCACGATACCTTAAAGATCAAAACATCAACAATGATTTGGCATAGGGAATACAGCTTGGAAGAGGTGAATGAACTGTTCGCCATCAACATGACAGGCTTCTTGGACATTAAGGCAACCTCCATTTCCGAGGATGAAATCATTGCCGAGATGCCGGTCAACGAAAAAGTAAAACAACCTTACGGCCTATTGCATGGTGGAGCATCCTGTGTACTGGCAGAATCGGTAGGCAGCATTGCTTCCAATATGGTGGTTGATGCCAATGTGTATGCCGGTGTGGGTTTGGAGATCAATGCCAACCACATCCGCCCAGTCACCAAAGGTAAAGTTACTGCCATCTGTAAACCATTACATATCGGCAAAACAACCCATGTTTGGGACATCAAAATCAACAATGAAAGAGGCGCATTGGTCTGTATTTCAAGGCTGACCATTGCAGTCATAAAAAAACCTTCGATCTAAAAACAAACCGTCAATCTGTTTGTTCATCCGATAATAATACCATTTTGGTTTTATGATACGGTTTAGGTTTTGAAGAGACATCGCCCATTCGATGTCTCTTCATATTTTATCAGAACGCAATCGTTTGCTTATTAAATTTCATTTTATTTTTCCAATTTATTTTATTAGCCTTGTGGTTAGCTAAAATTATTAAATCCATAAATCGAATTTATGAGTAACCAACAAAATCAATCTACCGTCGGACCCATGATCATCATCGGTTCGTTGTTCTTTATTTTCGGATTTGCCACCTGGCTAAACTCCTTATTAATACCCTACTTACGGATTNNGTGAGCTTTCCGAAGTTCAATCCTACTTTGTAACCTTCGCTTTTTATATCGCTTATTTGGTCATGGCTCCGGTATCTACTTGGGTACTGAACAAATTCGGATTTAAGAAAGGAATGGCCATTTCATTAGGAATTATGGCTGTGGGTGCTTTATTATTCATTCCAGCAGCATATTCCCGTACATATCTGTTATTTTTAACCGGATTATTCATCATGGGTGGTGGTCTGGCAATCCTTCAGACAGCCTCCAATCCTTATATCACCATTATTGGTCCTGTGGAAACTGCGGCGCGCCGTATCAGTATCATGGGTATCTGTAATAAATTTGCGGGCGCATTAGCTCCAATCATTTTAGGTTTTTTCCTGAACCTGAGCGAGGCCGATAAGGTTAAAAATTCCTTAGCGACCATGAGCCCTGAAGAGTCGGCTGCAGCGTTGGATAAAATCGCCCTTCAGGTGGTTAACCCGTATATCGGTATCGTAATTGTCCTTTTGGTATTGGCATTCTGGATTTCCAGAGCGAACCTACCGGAAGTGGCAGGAGATGAAGAGGAAGATGCTGCTCATCATAACATCACCGAAGGAAAACAGAGTATCTTTGATTTCCCACACGTATTGTTAGGATTCATCGCTTTATTCGCATACGTAGGTGTGGAAGTATTGGCTGGTGATACCATTATTGCCTACGGTACTTATTTAGGTATTCCATTGGATACCGCAAAATTCTTCACCTCGTTTACCATGGGTGCGATGGTGGTTGGTTATTTGATCGGTATTGTGGCCATTCCTAAATACCTTTCTCAAGAGACTGCATTAAAGCTTTGTGCGATCTTAGGTATTATCCTTACGGTAGGTATCGTTATGACCGACGGTATTGTATCCCTTACGATGGTCGCTTTATTAGGTTTGGCCAACTCCTTGGTATGGCCGGCAATTTGGCCTTTGGCATTGAAAGGTGTAGGTAAATTTACAAGTGCCGCTTCCGGCATTCTGGTTATGGGTATCGCCGGTGGAGCGGTAATCCCATTGCTTTACGGACAATTGGCACATTTCACCAATTCGCACCAAGCGTATTGGATCGCATTGCCTTGTTACCTGTTTATTTTGTACTATGCCATTGCGGGTCACAAAGTTCGCAAGCACTAATATTAAGCGAGAAATAATATTAATCGAGCATTATTATTAATTAAAATGACATAAAGCAAACGGAGATATTAACCTATCTCCGTTTGTTTTTTTATTAGGTATTAGTATCTTCGAAGAATAGAACATTTATGATTATGAAAAAATTAGCATTCACCCTATTGCTTGCAACGGGTCTATTGTTCAATGCTCAACATGCTGATGCACAGATAAAACTCCCTCCAGCAAGTAGCACGCAATTTATTATCCAGGATCTTGGAATTAGCCAGGTAAGTATCATCTACCAAAGACCTAATATCAAAGGCCGGAAAGTATTTGGTGATCTAGTGCCTTATAATCAAATCTGGCGTACTGGAGCAAACAATGCCACCAATATTACCTTTCAGGATGAGGTTAAGATTGAGGGCCAGACTTTAGCGGCAGGAACCTATGCCATGTTCACTATTCCTACGGAAAAAGAATGGACCATTATCTTTAACAGCAATGCCAAACAATGGGGCGCTTACACCTATGATAAGGCAGATGATGTGTTACGTGTGAAAGTGAAACCTATCCAATTAAAAGATAAGGTAGAGTCCTTTACCATCAGTTTTGATGATGTGAATGATCAGCACATGAAAACTTCATTGGCTTGGGAAAATACCAAGGTTTCGTTCTTGATTGAGGTTGATCAGAAAGCGGAGATCTTAGCGAGCATTGATTCGGCTATGAAAGGCGAAAAGAAACCTTATTTCCAAGCTGCGCAGTATTATTTTACGCATAATGTAGATGTGAAGAAAGCTGCGGAATGGATGGTAGAAGCGGATAAAGGGAATACCAAGGCTCCTCATATTAAGTATTGGAAATCGTTGATTCTTGCCAAAGCTGGTGATAAGGCTGGTGCGGTTAAAGCTGCACAGGAAGGCTTGGAAATGGCGAAAAGAGATAAGAATCCGGAGTATATTAAGTTGAATACGCAAGCTTTGCAAGCTGCGCAGAAGAAATAATAGGGTTACGTCATTGCGAGGAGGTAATTTGCCTCCTCGCAATGACGTGGTACCCTACCTCAGCGCCTTAAACAATATCTCCACCGGATGCAGCGCCACTTCCTTTGTTCCATCCATGATCTGATGCCTACAGCTCGCCCCCGGCGCAGCAACAACCTCCCCACCTTTCTTCTCCCGAACAGCTGGAAACAACACCAACTCCCCGATCTTCATCGACACCTCATAATGTTCCTTTTCATAGCCAAAAGAACCGGCCATCCCACAACATCCTGAAGGTATATTCTTCACCTTAAAATTCTTCGGAATACCCAACACCCCTTGCACAATAGGCAACAATCCCCAAGCCTTCTGCTGACAATGACCATGCAACAAAATCTCCGAGCTTTCTTCCGTAAACTGCTCCTGCCTAATATTCCCCACCAAAAACTCCTCCAACAAAAATTCTTCTATCGTCAATGCCAATGGCGCAATCCTTACCGCATCTTCCATCAGTTTCTCATCCACCAAATCCACATACTCATCCCGAAAAGTCAGAATCGTCGATGGCTCAACAGCCACAAGTTTCACCTCTGTCGACAATCTCCCCCGAAACACCTCCACATTCCTATTCGCCAATTTCCTCGCCTCCCGCAACAATCCTTTCGACAACAATGCCCTTCCAGAAAATGCATGCGGGACCATCAACACCTGATAGCCCAACCTTTCCAATAACAGAATGGCCTTCTTCCCAATCTCCACATCGTTATAATTCGTAAACTCATCAAAAAAGAAATAAACCGATTTGATGGGACTCGAACCTGCCGTATACAGCTTATCCTTCTTCTCATACCAAGACCGCAATGTCCTGGAAGCAATTTTAGGGATATGCCTTTTGGAGGAAAAACCTACCATCTTCTTCACCAGATTTCCGGTAAGGGCATTTCCAGCAACCGCATTATAAAGACCCGCTATGGGCTGCATCAGCTTGGTCAGGGTATCCACATGCCCAACCATCCTTGCCCTTAATGGCACGCCATTCGTATCATAATACGCCTGCAGGAATTCTGCCTTCAACTTCGCCATATCCACACTGCTCGGACATTCCGATTTGCAGGCCTTACAGCTCAAACAAAGATCCATCACCTCCTTCAGTTCCGGATGATCGAAGGGGTTCGCCTTGGTCGAATGGGTCAACATCTCACGCAGCATATTCGCCCTGGCCCTGGTGGTATCCTTTTCCTCCTTGGTCGCCATATACGATGGACACATGGTTCCACCGGATAGATGAGTTTTCCTGCAATCCCCCGAGCCGTTACATTGTTCGGCATGTTGCTGTATCGTTTGTGGTCCATAACGGAACACCGTCTTTATTTTCCTGTCCTGCTGGCCTGGCTCATGGCGCAGAAAACTGTTCATGGATGGGGTATCCACTATCTTCCCCGGATTGAAGATTCCATGCGGATCCCAAGCCTTTTTGATTTCCTTCAATAACCGGTAATTATGGTCCCCGATCATCAAAGGGATAAACTCCCCGCGTAACCTGCCATCACCATGTTCCCCACTCAACGAACCCTGGTATTTTTTCACCAGATGGGCAATCTCCAAGGCTATAGTCCGAAATAAGGCATTACCTTCCTCCGTTTTTAGGTTGATGATGGGTCTTAAATGCAGTTCCCCGGTAGCTGCATGCGCATAATGCACCGCATACAAGCCATATTTCTCCAATATTGTATTGAACTCTTCAATATAAGCCGGAAGATCCTCCACATCAACGGCCGTATCCTCGATCACAGCCACTGGCTTTTCATCGCCCGGCACATTGCTCAGCAAACCCAATCCTGCCTTTCGAAGGTTCCATACCCGTTTTTTATCAGCACCTAGGATCAAGGGAAAATGATACCCCAAACCATTCAATCGCATTTCTGCTTCCACCGCCAGCACCTTTTGCAGAATCTCCGCCTCATCCTTTCCATCATACTCCACGATCAATATAGCCGCCGGATCCCCTTCCACAAAAAAGCGGTTCTGAAACTGCTCCAGATTACCCTTCGTGCATTCCAGGATGTAGGCATCCATCAATTCGCTCACCAATGGATGATGTTTCAGGGCAATAAGATTCCCCTTTAAGGCATCCTTTAAAGAATGGAAGTGTACACATAATAATCCGGATGGATTCTCGGGCAAAGGATCAACATGTACCTTTATCGAAGTGATAAAGGCTAAGGTTCCTTCCGAACCACAGATCAGTTTACAGAAATTAAAAGGTTGGGCATCTGCCACAAATGGATCGGAATCCAATAATAGATCGACCGCATAACCCGTATTGCGTCTCAAAATCGAAGCTTTAGGGAAGTTCGCACGTATCTGTTCCTGATTCTCATAATTCCCCAACATGCTCCTCATTTGTGCATATAGAGCTCCTTCCAAGGTCGGAAGGTTACACTTCTCGATAAACTCATCAAAAGACAACGCCTTAAAACATACCTCCGAGCCATCGCTCAAAAGGGCTTCGATCTCCAGCGTATGCTCCCTTGCACTTCCGTAGATCAAGGAATTGGATCCGCAGGAATTATTGCCGACCATACCACCTATCATCGCCCGGTTGGCGGTAGAGGTTTCTGGTCCAAAATATAATTTATGTGGTTTTAGAAAAAGGTTCAGTTCATCCCGGATCACGCCAGGCTGCACCCTCACCCAGGATTCTTCCCTATTCAGCTCCAAGATCTCCGTGAAATATCGGGATACATCCACGACAATACCCGATCCTACCACCTGACCGGCCAGGGAAGTCCCCGCCGTTCTTGGGATCAAGGAAGTTTTATGATCCTCGGCAAATCGGATCAGCTGTGTGATATCCGTTTTGTTTTTCGGATAGGCAACGGCCAAGGGCATTTCACGATAAGCCGATGCGTCGGTGGCATAGAGCACCCGCATCTTCTCATCCCAAAATAGCTCACCCTCCAACTGCTGAGCAAGCAAAGAAAGCTGCTCTTCCATCATGGTCTTATCCTTTTATTTGTGTGGTATAGGTACTTTCGAAAATCTTATCCGCATTATTGGTTTCAAAACCATCCCTGCGATGCTTAGATTCAATCTCTTCCTTCGGTAGATCCTTGAATTGAGGAAGTACGCTTCGCTCCGCAAATTCCACATAGCTACCAGCGATCTGAATGGTTTTATCATCCGCAAACTTCGCGTCATACAAGGCAGAAACCGTGCTGCTCTGACGAAGCAATCCGTCTTCACTGGTCTTGATCTTCCCGCCGGAAGTATTCAACTTCACACCGATACTTTCCAGAAAAGCATTAAATTCTTCCAAGGTATTGTAACCATCCTTTAATTCATGGATACTGATCGTATAGTGGTTCAGGTAATACCTGTTGTAGATCACCCAAGCGGCATATTCACTTTCCGCCAATAAGGTTTCATATTCTTCCGAAGTTGGCAGCCCCCAAAGTGGCTGCTGTAAAAAGGCAGCAACCTCCGGACCATTGTTCAGATCCAGATCATCTACCGGGTCTGAGGTAATCTGCGAGGTGTATTTATAGATGATATCCTGAGCGGCCTGACTCAATTCATGCACCCTCAGTTCCGAAACAAAGATTCTCGGATAGCCTTCAACCGCTGGCGCATACCAATAGGCATTCAATTTCTTCCCCTCAAAATGGAAATAATCCTTCTTCGTGTATCCAAAAGCCAGGAATATTTTTTCAAAGGATTGGATTCCCAGATGCGGAACACCCAATGTTCTAAAAGCAATATGGTCGTTTACTATATCATCTTGGGATTGTACAACCTGACGGTCCAAAAGAGCTTTGGTTATTTTATCGACATCAGCGACATTCTTGCGATAATGTTCGAACAGGTCATTCAGAACAAAATCAACAGGTTTATTTTCATCAAAATGCATCTCAAAAAATTTAAATTTACAATTAGAATAAAGTTATCGAAAAATTGACAAACAAAAACAATTATTCAGTAAAATATTAAATAATGAAAATATTATTCAGCGGATTATAGTTCTTCCATAAGAATCTTCTCCAACTCGTCGGCAGTGAGGTTCATGTTGATGTTTCCATCCTTGGCAAAGGAAATCTCCCCTGTTTCTTCCGAAACGATGACAGCAACGGCTTCCGAAACCTCGGTTACCCCAATGGCTGCGCGGTGTCTCAAACCGAATTGTGGCGGAAGGTCTTCGGAGTCTGATAAAGGAAGTACCGAGCTTGCGGTCATGATGCGGAAATCGACGATGATAACAGCACCATCGTGTAAAGGGGAATTTTTGAAGAAAATGGATTCCAGTAATCTTTTGGAAATCGGCGCGTCGATCACGGTTCCACTGGTCTGGTAATATTCTTCATCGAAGTACCTGGAAAAGACCAATAGTGCCCCGGTCTTTGCGCGCGACATATTCTGGCACGCTTCTACGATCGGACGGATATATTCGGAGTTATCCGCATGGCTGCTCTTTTTCGTGCCGAAAATATTCCAGAAGAACTTTTTCCGTCGGAGGGAGATGTTCTTACCGATATGGAGCAGGAATCGCCGGATCTCCTGCTGGAAGACGACAATCAAGGCGATGGACCCCACGGATATAAAACCACCGAATATTTCGGTCAGCAAACGCATTTCCATCTGCTTAACGACCAGGTAGATCCCGTAGAACAGACCAACTCCTATCAGGATATTTACCGCAATCGTACCCTTGATCAAACTATAGATATAGTAGATAATGATTGCTACGAGTATGATATCGATAAAATCCTTGAGCCTGAAGCCACTTAAGAGGTTGAAATCTAGTCCATCCATATGTTATGCAATTTAAAAAAATTTATCCATTGATTTAGCGTTATTACATAGTAAAAGGAATGCTAAAACATTAAATTTGTAAAAACAGATAAATCATGACTAAACTATCCGTCAATATCAACAAGATTGCTACCCTACGTAATTCTCGCGGAGGGAATGTTCCAAATGTACTATCCGCAGCATTGGCCTGTGAACGTTTTGGTGCTGAAGGGATTACTGTACATCCTCGTCCGGATGAAAGACATATCCGCTATCAGGATGTATATGATCTGAAAGCGAACATCAAGACCGAGTTCAATATCGAGGGGAATTGTCAGGAGCAAAAATTTGTGGATCTGGTGTTGGCGAATAAGCCTACGCAGGTGACCTTGGTGCCGGATGCGCTGAATCAGTTGACGTCGAACCATGGTTGGGATACCATTGCGAATAAGGATTATCTTATGGAGATGGTGAAAATGTTCAAGGATCAGGGGATTCGGGTTTCTATTTTTGTGGATCCGGTGGAGGAAATGGTGGAAGCTGCGGCGGAGACAGGAACAGATCGTATTGAGCTTTATACGGAGGCTTATGCAGCAGAGTTTGGGTTTGATAAAGAAAAGGCGATTGAGCCGTATTTTAAGGCAGCCGTGAAGGCAAGGGAAGTAGGTTTGGGATTAAATGCTGGGCATGATTTGGATTTGAATAATCTGGCTTATTTTAATCAGCATATTCCGGAATTGTTGGAGGTGAGTATTGGCCATGCTTTGATCGCGGATGCGATTTACTTGGGCTTGGAAGAAACGATAAAGAGATATTTGGCGGCGCTGAAGGGGTAGATTCCGTCATTGCGAGGAGGTACGACGAAGCAATCTTTAACCTAATCCAAAGATTGCTTCGTTCCTCGCAATGACGCAGGGCTCGCAATGACGTATCTCTCGCAATGACGTAGTACCCCCTATTCTATCCCTTTAAAAATCCGGTTCCACCTGATCTTACTCAAGAAAGATCCATCCTTATCCCAGCTCATCCAGGTAAACAACGCCTTTCCAACAATATGATCCTCCGGCACAAATCCCCATCCCCTAGAATCAGCTGAATTATGTCTATTATCCCCCATCATCCAGTAATAATCCATCTTAAAGGTATAAATATCCGATTTCTGTCCATTAATATAATACCCATCCGCACGTTTCTCCAATTGATTCCCTTCATACACCGTAATCACTCTTTCATAAATAGGCGCTGAAAGGCTATCCAACTTCACAGAAGCCCCCTTCTTAGGCACCGTGATCGGGCCAAAATTATCATAGTTCCAAACCGGACCATTCTGATAATGCGGGAAAGCATCACTCAACGCGTCCGTCGTTCCCTTCGGATAGATCAACTCCTCAAAACGCTTCACCTGTGGCCAGGTTCTCACCTGCTCTGCCTCTTCTTTAGTCATGTGGATCACATACAAGCCTTGATCAGGATTGGTATAATTCATATCCAACTCCAATCGCAAATCCACCAACTTATTTAAATTCAATCCATTAGGATCTGTCTGAATAATATAATTGGTCTGAAACTCAGGCGAAGTATAAGCCTTCTCCCCATTCACAAATAAGGTCGCATCTTCCATGGAGATGGCATCTCCAGGCAATCCCACACAACGTTTGATGTAATTCTCTCTTTTATCGATTGGCCTATGCGTTTCTTCCGGGTAGTTGAAAACCACCACATCATTACGCTTGATTTCCTGAAAACCAGGAAGACGTTTGTAAGGGACCTTAATCAACTCCGAATATGCCTTGCCACCTGTAATCGGCATGGTATGATGCGCGAAAGGAAAAGCAATCGGCGTCATTGGCACACGAGGCCCATAATTCAACTTACTCACGAACAAAAAATCACCTACCAATAGGCTTCTCTCCATAGATCCCGAAGGGATCATGTACGCTTCGATCAAGAAACCACGGATCAACGTAGCGGCAACCGTAGCAAAAATGATCGCATCTGCCCATTCCCTACCCGTAGATTTCTTATAGGGATATTTCTTCTTGAATTCTTCGGTAGTGGATAAGCCTAAATATTTCGTATTTGGATCTCTTCCCCACATCGGAAGCACAATGAACGGCACCAATACAGCCGCTGCATTTTCCCAGAACCTTCTCTTACCGAAAGCCTTAATAAAATTCAGGAAAAGATCGTAAAAGATGAACACATTCACGATCGGCACAAACAACCAGATGATCCACCAAGTAGGTCTACCGACCAGTTGCGCCATGACGTATTGCCCATAAATAGGAACAATAGCTTCCCATCCCTGTTTTCCTGCCTTTCTATAAAGCAGATATAGGCCGTATAAAGACCCGATAACAAAAATGGCTAAGAATATATACCACATATATTAACTGTTAAAATCAAACATTTCTGTAACCTGGAAAAACCCTTTTTTCCCTTGTAGCCACTCGGCAGCAATCACTGCACCGAGGGCAAATCCTTCACGGCTATGCGCCGTATGTTTAAACTCGATCTGATCCACTTCCGAACTATACAACACGGTATGCGTTCCTGGAACCTCTTCGATGCGTAAACTTTCGATCAACAACTCATCAGGCTTGGCGATCACTTCCTCGCCAGAACCTTCCACCGAGTTTACCCAGGAGTTCTTCTGGTCCACTTCGCCAAGGATCCCCTCGGCAATGGTGATAGCAGTTCCGCTAGGAGCATCCAATTTATGGATGTGGTGGATCTCCTCTACCTGAACATCATATTGTTTGTAAGGATTGATCGCCTTCGCCAACATCTTATTGATATGGAAGAAAACATTCACCCCAATACTAAAATTAGAACCATATAATAGGGATTGGTCGCTAGAAAGTGTAATTTGTTTCACTTCTTCTAAATTTTCATACCAACCCGTTGTCCCCACGACGATTGGAAGGTTGGCTTCAAAGCATAAACTGATGTTATCCAGGGCCGCATGCGGAGTACTGAAATCAATAGCCACATCAGCATCCTCAATATCTTCCAGCTCGATGGATTCGCGATTTTGCTCATCAACGATCAACACGACTTCATGGCCTCTTTTGAGCGCGAAGCGTTCGATCAGTTGCCCCATTTTTCCGTAACCCAATAAAACGATTTTCATATTTAAATTGGTTAATATTTTATTTTAACGTAAAAGTCATCTTGATACCCGGAGCGAACATGCTCTTTCCAGAAAAACCATTCATGCCCAGGGCATAGGAATTGGTCGGCATAAAGGTTGGTGACATTTTAAAGGAAAGGTCGTCACTCACGTTCCAACGGTTCTTAAGGATGGAGTCTACATAGGCTTCCACGATATTCAAACCGTACCAGCCCAAGGTAACCAATACCGTAAGGTCTCGGTTTCGGCGGCCATAGTCCTTGAATTTGACCAAACCCGCAACATCCCAGTTGCTTTCTAGCCCTAAGACCCCATTCGATGGTTGTCCTTCTTTTGCCCTATACTGTAGTTCATCCAGGAATAGCTTATAATACCATTGCCAGTAATCAAACACGAAATAGGAAGCTACAAAACCCCCATAGATCACCGGGACCTTGATCCACCATAACCCTTGGTTGGTATATTGTCCCCAACCGGGTAGGATCATGGATCTCTTCCAGGCAACACGGGTCAGACGTTCGATCTCCAAACGGGCCGAATCCTTTAAAATATCCTTGTAATAATATTTCGCGCGTTCCTTTTCCGCCTTTTCTCGCGCCTTACGCTCTGCTCGGGTTTCTTTTTTGGTCGTATCCTGTTGAGCAACCGATTTTAGCGTGTCCTGCGGATCGATCTTTTTCGTTGTATCCTGTAAAACGACCTTTTTGGTAGCCGGAATGCTGTCTCTTTTCTGTCCATAAACCAGGTTTATAGCCAACAACAATCCCAATAGCAAGATAATCCTTTGCATTACCAATCAAGTAATTCTAAAATACGGCTTAAATCATCTTCGGAATCAAAAGGAATTTCAATGGCTCCTTTTCCTTTGGTAGATTTCACATTCAGTTTAACGCGGGTAGCGAATTTGGAAGCCAGATCATCCTCAATTTTTTGGTATTGGAATGTCAATGCTTTTTCTTTCTTACCCTTCTGTTTTTTATCCTTGGCTTGTTGCACTTCACGAACCAATTGTTCGGCGGTACGTACAGAAAGACCTTTCTCTACAATCTCCTTAAAGATATACAGCTGTTTGTCCACTTCGCCAACATTGATCAATGCGCGGGCATGACCCATAGTCAGATCACCATCGCGGATGGCTGCCTGAATCACCGGAGGTAATTTCAACAGACGCAGGTAGTTGGTTACTGTTGACCTGTTTTTGGAAACACGGTCGCCCAGTTCTTCCTGTTTAAGGCTGCATTCCTCGATCATCCGCTGGAAACTCAACGCAATCTCAATCGCATTCAGGTTTTCCCGTTGTATATTTTCGATCAAGGCCATCTCCAACATCTGTTGGTCATTGGCAGTACGTACGTAAGCAGGGATCTCCGTGATACCCGCCAGTTTGGAAGCACGTAATCTACGCTCTCCACTGATCAATTGGTATTCGTTTTTCGCGACTTGGCGTACGGTGATTGGCTGAATAAGCCCTTGAACTTCTATGGATTCCGACAATTCCCTCAGCGCTTGCTCATCAAAATCAGTACGTGGCTGAAAAGGGTTGATGGATATTTGGTCTACTTTGATAAAATTGATACTACCAGCCGGACTGGTAGACGGTTTCGCTGCAGGAACTTCAGCAGGCGTATTCTTTGCAATTCCGATATCATCTTGCTGCAATAAAGCGCCTAATCCTTTTCCCAATCCTGTTTTCCGCTGTAATGCTGCCATATTATGCTGTTACTGTTTGCGTATTTTCTTTTAATAATCCGTTTTTCTCTAATATTTCCCGAGCAAGGTTCAGGTAATTGATCGCTCCTTTGCAGGAAGCATCGTGCATGATAACCGAAATACCGAAGCTTGGTGCTTCACTCAATCGGGTGTTACGTTGAATGATCGTATCGAATACCAGATCATGGAAATGTGTCCTTACCTCTTCCACCACTTGGTTGGATAGGCGCAGACGCACATCATACATGGTCAATAGGATTCCTTCGATCTCCAACGACGTATTCAACCTATTCTGAACGATTTTGATCGTATTCAATAGTTTACCCAATCCTTCCAAGGCAAAATACTCACATTGAACAGGGATAATCACCGAATCAGAAGCGGTTAGGGCATTGATGGTGATCAAACCTAACGATGGTGAACAGTCGATGATGATAAAATCGTATTCATCTTTCAGGCTATCTAACACACGTTTCATCTTATACTCCCGCTCTTCCAGGTTGATCATCTCGATCTCCGCACCGACCAGGTCGATATGCGCCGGAAGAAGGTCCAGATTTGGCGTGTCGGTATGTTGAACGGCTTCTTTTGGATCTAAGTCATTGATCAAGCATTCGTAGATGCTTGCTTTGATGCCACGCGGATCAAAACCAATCCCCGAAGTAGAGTTTGCCTGAGGATCTGCATCCACTAGCAACGTCTTGTATTCTAGAACGGCTAAACTTGCTGCAAGATTGATAGAAGTTGTCGTTTTACCTACTCCCCCTTTTTGATTGGCTATGGCAATAACTTTTCCCATTGTGTAATTCCTCGATTATGAAAACTAATTTTGAAGCGTCCTGATGGACGTCCATCGCAAAATAACATACTGCATCGATATATGATAATTAAATGATGTTAAATTTGCTACTTTTGGACTTATCCTGCACATAACGCTCAGGATGCTAAGATACAAAAAATAGATTTAGGTAAGGATATCTATCTAACATGCTTTTTATAAGTAACATATAAACAATGAATTTAATTATATCCGGAACGAATAGAAAACATGCCAACTCCCTTAAGGTGGCAAAATTTTACCAAAAAGAGCTCGCAAACCGCGGCGAAGAGTTCCAAATCCTGTCGATGGAAGAGCTACCCGGCAACCTGATGGAGACGGATCTTTTCGGGAAACGTTCGGAGGAATTTGCAGCTATACAGCAGCAGGTTTTTGATGCGGATAAATTTATATTTATCATCCCTGAGTACAATGGAAGCTACCCGGGCGTGCTGAAATTATTCATTGATGCCTGCGCTTTTCCAAGTAGTTTTTACCATAAGAAAGCGGTATTGGTAGGGGTTTCTTCCGGGAAATATGGAAACATCCGTGGTGTAGATCATTTTACGGGGGTTTGCAATTACCTGCGCATGCATGTATTGCCTCTGAAGATCCATATCCCCCATATCCAATCTGAATTGGATGAGCAATTGAATTTCCATGATCCCTTGACCTTAAAGTTCATCAACGAACAGCTGGATGAGATCATTAAATACTAAGCCTTTAGGGTTATTAAACACTAAGCCTGAAATGGTTTAAAAAAATCTAAGTTTATGAAGCTTTTACAATCACTAGGAATACTTGCTTTGGCCGTATTTACGGGATGCCAATCTGGTCCAAATGCCCAATCGGACAACAGCTTCTTCACTGGGAAGGATCTGAGCGGGTTTCATGTGTTCAATCAGGGCAATGAACCATCCAAATGGAAGGTGGTGAATGGGGAGATCATTTGCGACCCTAAGGGGTCGGGTGTTTTCGGCGATCTGATCACGGATAAGGAATATGAAAATTTTGAACTGGATTTTGAGTGGAAGGTTGGAAAAGGCGGGAATTCCGGTGTATTCATCAATGTAAAGGAAGATTCAAGCTTTGCAGCCACCTTTGCTACAGGATTGGAAATGCAACTGCTGGATAATGCGAATGCGGAGCCTAGGCATCAAGTGGATTCTACGCATTGGGCAGGATGTTTATATGCCGTGGAATGTATCGGCAGTAACTCCAAGCCAAAGCCTTTCGGAGAATGGAATAAGGGTAAGATCAGACAGAAGGATGGCGAGGTTACTTTCTGGCTGAACGATAAGATTACTTTTCAGGAAAACGTGACAACAGAGGCGTTTAAAGAGAAGGTTGCTACGACGAACATGAAGAATTACCCAAGCTTTGGAACGTTTAGAAAGGGAAAAATCGCCTTCCAGAACCATACAGATTCCGTAGGATTCCGGAATTTAAGGTTAAAAGAATTATAGTTGTATATTTATGCAGCTTGTTTATAGAGGCAGCTTGTTTTTATAGATAGGTTCGAAGTAATACCATACTGAAAGTATACTAA
>DCOH01000011.1 GCA_002322865.1 Sphingobacterium sp. UBA1575
AGTGAGTATTTAGTATTTAGATATGGAGCCCCCTTTTCGGGGGCTTTTTTATTGTTATTATTTTTTTGTTATTAGATATTGATGCGTTGGTCTTCGGCAAGATAGATTTTTACAGAAATTTTATTATTGTTCTTAAGTTTACTGGGATCAATTCGAAAGAAGTAAGGATGTTTTTTGAGAGATGGTAATTCAAGAGTTATTTGCTTTGGAACATCCGTTTTACTAAATTTTGCTGTGCAGGTATTGCCTTCGATAGTCTTATTTTGATAAGAATTCAGGGAGAATAGGGGCTTATGAAATGCAATTGCTGTATCAGTGTTGAAGTCGAAGAGTTCGATAATTAAAAGCGTACTATCANNCATTTGAAACCTGCTTATCAAACCGGTAAACCATTTTATGTCTTCCGACAATAGCTCCATCTATTTTGGATCGATTATATGTCGAACATCCTGATAACAGAAATAAAAAAATTAAGATTTTAATTTGATGCATGTATTATTTTTTTATTGGCTGTAAGCAAATTTGAAAGGTATTTTTACGTACTTTTTTTCTTTCTGTCTTAATGCCATGTTGGTCATAATTTCGTGTTCCTTATCTTTTTGAATTAACCTAAACCAATCTATTGCAGAAAGAAGGCCGTTAGAATGAAGTTCTAATCGTATTACAAATTCATCTTTTGGTTTTCGGTGATTGTTGATATATTGACTTAAAACCGAAGACGTAACCCCTACTTCATCTGCAAAATCTTTATCCTTTTTATTTAGCCTTTCTACATACTCCCTCAGAAAACATCCAAAATTATATTTTTCATCAAAATCTTCCTTTTTGATATAAACTTCCAAATGAAATTTTAACTGTAGTAATTTGGAATATATTTTCTGTTCTGGCGACAAATTTAAAAATGCTTTACGCCTTTGCTCCAAAAAATCCCTTTCTTCATTAGTCATTTTACCTTCTACGGGAAACATGAAAGCATCCGCAAGTTCTGAAGTAAACTTTGAAAAATCTATACCTCCCATTACCTTTTTTCTCTTATTACTCATAATATTCCCTTATTAAATTCAATGAAATACCTCTTTGGTAATCTACCGATAACTATGATTGGAAGAGATTGCAATTAAAAATACAAATTATTTACCATAAGAGTAAATTTATTAACTGTTTTAATTCAGGAAAAACTTCAACGGTATTAAATTCCCTTAATCAAAATTTATTGATAATTTAGCGGTTAAACTTAAACCCGAAAGGCATCTAAAACCAAGATTCCTTCAAAACAATTTTAAATCCGAGAATACCGTATGAAAAAGCTCTTACTATTTTTGCTATTGACCACTATTATCCAAGTCCAGGCACAACAGAAACCCAACATCGTTCTTATCCTAGCCGATGATCTTGGAATTGGGGATATCGGTCCTTACGGCCAACAAAAGATCAGCACCCCAAACCTGGATAAACTAGCCGCTGCAGGAATGAAGTTCAGTAACTTCTATGCCGGAACCTCCGTATGTGCGCCTTCAAGATCATCCCTCATGACAGGGCAGCATACCGGCCATACCTATGTGCGTGGAAACAAAGAGATCGAGCCCGAAGGGCAAGAACCTTTGGCAGATTCCATCCGCACATTTGCCATGATCCTCCAAGAACACGGCTACAAAACCGGAGCATTCGGAAAATGGGGATTAGGCATGGTAGGCACCTCCGGAGATCCGAACAGAAAGGGTTTTGATGAATTTTACGGCTATAATTGCCAACGGCAGTCCCATCGTTATTTCCCTACGCATCTATGGCATAATGATAAGCGTGTCGAACTGGAAGGTAATGACTTGACCAAGATGGCTACCTATGCGCCTGAATTGATACAAGAACAAACATTAGCATTCCTAGATAAAAACAAAGACCAACCTTTCTTTCTTTTCGTACCAACGGTTCTTCCTCATGCCGAGTTAACCGGTCCTGAAGATGAATTCTTTAAGAAATATGAACATGCTTTTGCAGAAAAACCGCATAAAGGAAATGATTATGGACCAAATGCAACGGTTCCAGGATATGCATCTGTAGCAAAACCAAGAGCAACATTCGCGGCCATGGTAAGCAGAATGGATCATTATGTGGGCGAGATCAGGGACAAATTAGCCCAATTGGGATTGAGTGAAAACACCATCATTATTTTTACCAGCGATAATGGTGCCCACCGCGAAGGGGGGGCCGATCCGGTATTTTTCAACAGTACGGCGGGATTGAAAGGGTTTAAGCGAGATCTTTACGAAGGTGGGATCCGTACGCCCATGATCGTGAAATGGCAGGGTAAAGTGGCAGCGAACAGTACCTCCGATCATGTATCCGCTTTTTGGGATATTTTACCAACCGTTCAGGCGATCGTAGGTGATAAAAAAACAGAAAACACGGATGGAATTTCGATGTTACCGACCCTATTGGGCAAAGGTAAACAGCAACAACATGATCAATTGTATTGGGAATTCCACGAAGATGGCGGTAGACAGGCCGTTCGGTATAAGAACTATAAACTGATCAAATTTAAGGTGAAGGATCCTAAGAACAGTTATTTTGAACTCTATGACCTGGAAAAGGACCCTCAAGAGAAAAATCCGATCAAGAATGATAAGCTAAGCAAGAAATTGCTTAAGCTCATCGAAACGGAACATGTGGAAAGTACAATTTTCCCTCTGCTAAAATAAGCAATACAGTATTTGTTTTAACTATTTGGTCCGATGTGAAAGCACAGGGCAAGTAGCGTAAAAGTGAGTTGTAAGTGCCTAAAGTCACTTACAACTCACTTACATATCACTTACACCTCACTTGCAGTAAGAAGACAAAATTTGTTTATGAGCTTTTGTCTAAGTTCTTTTTTAAACAAAAACCTTAATTAACCTTTATTTCCTTGCTGTTTTAAATCATGCTCCAGATACCCCCCTTTTGGGCTATCCACAACAATCTTTGCTGCATTCGGATTTCCTCTAACAATCCATCTTACCTTCACTGCTGAAGTCCCTTCAATGGTCGGTACCTCAATCTGTTCCGGTTTAAATTTCTGCTCGATGGTCTCATTAAAATCCGCATTCATCACACGCATTCCCGTCACCACCTTCGCTCCTTCCAATCGGATATGGTTTGGCCTTTCAATCCGATACCGCACATCATGGTCTGAATGCGTCGGAATGATCCGGCTGTTCCAAACTGTTGCATTCACTTCATAAAGATTGCCACCCAACGGTTTCACATCGGTTTCCAAGACTTCCAATTTTGGCATATGATAGGCATGATAGATGGTAAAAGCAGCATTCCGATGCGCATCCTCCATCAATAAAAACCCTGGATGGTTCCTGGTATAGTTCTTCTTTGCCCCACCGATCTCAATCTTTCCGTACTGCGGATGATCATATTCCTTCCAGGGCACATAGGCATCGCCAAACATCAACAGCTTATCAAACTCATAGTATTCATCACTCTGCCGCATCCCCTCCGCTTTTTCATTGAACAATTTATAATTGGTCATCAATTCATTGGAAAAGGTAAAAATTCCACGTGTCAGGGCAAGAAAATCGATCTCGCCACCAAAAACAGTGTATAGATCCTTATGGATGACGATATAATTGTATCCAGGCAGCATCTTAGCACCCGTGGTTCCCAGGGCATCATACACCTGAACATCCTTTCTCGAATAGAAACGCTCGTCTTCTGCAGCACCCGGACCGCGAAGGATCATCCCGCCATAATTATGGTAAGATTGGGCGCCGGCAATATTCGGATGGGCATAGATAAAATTCTTTACCGCTTGCGTTTCAGGCAAAGTGCCCGGATAGTACAAAGCACCTCCCTGCACATAGTTTGGTTGCCAGTTCCATCCCCAATCCCTGTTCGGGTCATAGGTGCCGGTAATATCTTCGTTCACCAATCCGTCCCCATCGTTATCTATACCCTCAAATCCCAGCAGCTCATAATCGCCTACCTCTCCGGGCTTCACGGTGATCATCCGGTTCGGATTGTCTGGATCCACCTTATAGCGACCAGTCTTGGACTTTCGGCGCATCATCACAATGTGTCCATCGCCATCCAGATCATCATACAGATCTTCCGCCACTAAGCCATCGCCATCGTTATCAAATGGTCTCCGGCCCGTCCGGGAGGAATGCATGGTATTAGGCTCATAGATAAAATATTCTCTGGAATCTGGATTGATGGTCGGTGCTATATAAAAGACCTTATCCTTTAATAATTCTTTGATGAAAGGTACTGCATGGTAATTCTCGGCCAGATACCAGGCGGTATACATGGATATTTCGGACCCTTGCAGTTCATTGGCATGGATATTCCCATCGATCCACATGGCCGGTTTGCGCTTCGCATCGCCCTCCTTAAAATCTGTAACGGTCAACACAAAGATATCCCTGCCTTCATAGCTTTTTCCAATGGATTCGTATTTGACCAGGTTTGGGTAAGCCTTCTGAAGATCCTTATAGAACTGTTCCATCTGTTTCAGATCGTGGTATCGGTTCCAATTCATCGGAACCTTTGGGTTCGAAGGCGAGCCGACCGCACGAAGACCAGCAATTTCTTTCTGACCTTCCTCGGTTTTCTGTTGTGCCATCCCTAGGCTTAAGCTCAAAGTCATCGCCAGGGTCAGTATGTTATATCTTAATTTCATGGAATTTCTAGCTTATAGGGTTATATCAATGGTTTTCTCTCCGGCAGATGGACAGCCAACGGTCAATTGTACCTTTCCTTTGCCCTTAACCAACCAGGAAAAATTGGTCGAACCTCCTGCAGCCAATGTAGGATACAGCAGCAAGCGTTTGCCACTTAGGAATTTCTGCGATTTCTGGATCTCCAGAATGGATTTCATCTTGGATACATGCTTGATCCTATCCGCAATCTCCGGATAAACGGGCATGGCACCGGTATTGAATAGCCGTATTTCTATACGGTACACATCATCGCCCAGGTTGGTCACTTTTGGTGCACTGAACTCCAATTTGGCCATCGCTTTGGTCAGTTTGATGATAAAGTCAGCATGCAAGCGTCCAGACTCTTCCAAATGCTCGATCGGAGGATTCTGTCTGAATTTATCGACCACTCCCCCAACTTCTACTTCCTGTCCCGGAAAATCAGGATGATCTATTTTTGTCCAAGGAAGAATTGCCCCTTGGATCTGCTTAGCACGAACCCAATTGGCAAACCTATCCTCATCCTTTAACCCTTGGTTAGGTGGCGCTTTTTTACTGGTGTCGGCTTGACTTGGAATCCACCAAGATGGTGTTACAAAACTGAATTTACCGGTATGGTAATATACCGTACTGGAAAAGTTGCCTCTTCCTGCTGGCATTTTAGGCGCCTCGCCCAAGCCCTTCATATCCTTATTATAGAGTTGGCTGATGATGGCCGAAATCTGAGTATCATTGCTCGTCCAGGATTTGGTGATCCTTTCGCCCGCTTTACGGGGATCGAACTGTTCCGGAACAGAAAGGTTGTTCTGCAGCCCAAAATGTAGAACCGTTGCGATCTGCGGATGCTCAAATATCAGGTCGATGATAGCGCGGGTTTCCGGCTCTGAAGCGGCATAATCGCCGGTTTCATGCTCGAAGAAAGGGTATTCAAAGGTAAAATTACGATCGATATTGACCCCTCCAAGTCCATCTTCTCCAAATAGACCATCTTGATCCGTATCCAAGCCTTCTTTGAAAAGCTCATAAGACCCCGATTCGGATTTCGTACGGTCAGCAAGGACCATGAGGTCCGAATGTTCAGCATGTGCCCGATATGGACCAGCAGGTACTTTGATACGCATCTGCGAGATGACCCCATCCTTATTCAGGTCTACATTCGGATTTTCATCTATTCGACCATCACGATCGTTATCGATCTGTCTGCCATTGCCGGAAGCCCAATCCAACGACTGGCTATTCCTTTTATACGCATCCACATTCAACACCGGTACAATCCAAATGGATTTCTCCGATAAAAGCGCCTGCAATTCAGCAGCAGGTTGCGCAAGAATATGCTTAGCAACCGATAAGGCATTAATAGATCCAGCCAAATGTTTACCGTCTACCCCTGCTACGATCAGCAAAGTAGGTTTTGCCTCCTTGCTGGATTGGATCTTTAATATAGGGATCTGTTCTCCGGAAAAGGACTTTCCAATACTGCCCTGTTCGACAAGCTTATTGGAACTGATGGATTGGATTTGTCCTTTGAGCGCATCGTAACTTGGGTAATTCCATTGTGCGCTAGCTCCCAAAGGAATACAGGCAAGACAAAGTCTTAGAAACCAATATTTCATAATATTTAGGTGTTAGTTCTTCATAAAACTAATGATTTTCCGTAATTCGACAAATTTGCCGGGGTAACTTATTTGTTATGTGATTTTTTTAATAAATGCTTGCAGTAAATCAAGAAATTAGCCTATTTCAAAAGGGATTTACAGGATGAAATTTAGGCTGAGAAAAAAAATAATAATTTATTATGCATATCCCTTTTGTTTTAAGGAGATAAAACTTATTTTTGCATTCCAAAATACAGTGCGTAAAAACGCTGTAATTAAATTGATTAATAAATTTTAGTCCCTATAATATGCCCAATATTGGTAAAATAGCGCAGATTATCGGCCCAGTAGTTGACGTCAACTTTGCCGACAATGAAAATCTTCCTAAGATTTACGATGCATTGTACATTGAAAAAGACAATGGACAACGTATTGTATTAGAGGTTCAACAGCACTTAGGTGAGGAACGTGTTCGTACGATTGCAATGGATGCTACCGAAGGTTTAGTTCGTGGCATGAAAGTAGTTGATACTGGCGCTCCGATCAAAATGCCTGTTGGTGAAGAAATCAAAGGTCGTGTATTTAATGTTGTTGGTGATCCAATTGATGGTATCCAAGCATTGAACAAAGAGAATGGTCGTCCTATCCACAACGTACCTCCTAAATTCGAAGATCTATCAACAGAATCTGAAGTACTTTTCACAGGTATTAAAGTTATCGACTTGTTAGAGCCTTATGCTAAAGGTGGTAAAATCGGATTGTTCGGTGGTGCCGGTGTTGGTAAAACGGTATTGATCCAAGAATTGATCAACAACATCGCAAAAGGTCACGGTGGTCTTTCGGTATTTGCCGGAGTAGGCGAGCGTACTCGTGAGGGTAACGACTTATTACGTGAGATGTTGGAATCAGGCATTATTAAATATGGTGACCATTTCATGGAAGGCATGGAAAAAGGCGAATGGCCTTTGGAAACTGTTGACTTGGAATTGATGAAGGATTCGAAATGTACGTTCGTATTCGGACAGATGAACGAGCCTCCAGGTGCACGTGCGCGTGTTGCTTTATCTGGACTTACTGTTGCGGAATATTTCCGTGATGGAGATGGCGAAGGTCAAGGTCGTGATATCCTTTTCTTCATCGATAACATCTTCCGTTTTACACAAGCAGGTTCTGAAGTATCGGCACTATTAGGTCGTATGCCTTCAGCAGTAGGTTACCAACCAACGCTTGCTACCGAGATGGGTTTAATGCAAGAGCGTATTACTTCCACTAAAAACGGTTCCATCACATCTGTACAAGCGGTTTACGTTCCTGCGGATGACTTGACTGACCCTGCACCGGCGACAACTTTCGCCCACTTAGATGCAACTACCGTATTATCACGTAAGATCTCTGAGTTAGGTATCTACCCAGCGGTTGACCCATTGGATTCAACTTCTCGTATCCTTTCTCCAGCAGTATTAGGTGATGAGCACTACAATACAGCACAACGCGTTAAGGAAATCCTTCAACGTTACAAAGAACTTCAGGATATCATCGCTATCTTAGGTATGGATGAGCTTTCTGAGGAGGATAAATTAACGGTACACCGTGCTCGTCGTGTTCAACGTTTCTTATCTCAGCCGTTCCACGTTGCGGAGCAGTTCACCGGTTTGAAAGGTTGTTTAGTAGACATCAAAGACACCATCAAAGGATTCAACATGATCATGGCTGGTGAGGTTGATGAATACCCAGAAGCATCCTTCAACTTAGTAGGTACCATCGAAGATGCTATCGAAAAAGGTAAAAAACTATTAGCAGAAGCAGTTTAGTTCTAGATATTAGATAATAGACATTAGATTTAAGACTCTGTTCAAAAGAGTAGAGTCTTAAATTTTTTTTAGGGTCTACTATCTTATATCTCAAATCTATTATCTAAGCAACAATGAAATTAACAGTAATTACTCCAGACAGATTAGCTTTCGAAGGCGACGTAACAGCCGTTACAGTCCCTGGTTCGGCGGGATCCTTTCAAATTTTGAAGGACCACGCGGCTATTGTGTCTACGCTAGAAGATGGCAAGGTCATTATTAAGAACAACAATATTGAGCAGGTCATTATTATTAAAGGTGGTGTGGTCGAAGTAAAGGAAAACAATATCATCATTCTAGCGGAGGGAATAGCCGAGCAATAGATAGATAAATTCACAAGATAATGTAGCCCTTAAGACTTCAAGTTTTAAGGGCTATTTTTTTTGTGTTTTACTTCGCTTTTCCCCGTTTTAGGAAGAATTTTCCGAGATTTTGGAAAAACTAAAAAAAATCAAAAGTATACCAATTTTAATATTAGTCTACTAACCACAAAACTAAAAATGATAGAATTTCTATTTTTACAAAATAAAATTTTAATGAATTAAAATATTCGAAATAAAAAACTTTATCAAAATACTTTGTTTGGCTATTGTAAAGAATTTTAATTCGACCTAAATTAACAATCGGAAAAGAAAGCAGGCATTATGCAGTATTATAATCAGGAAACACTCATCTATTTAAATGGACAATTCGTAAAGGCAAATAATGCCGGAGTTGATCTATTCGGTCAGTCTTTACATTATGGTTATGGCGCCTTTGAAGGACTGCGTGCCTATAGTACCCATAATGGTACCCGCATCTTCAAAGCTGAGGAGCATTTCGAACGCTTACAGCAATCCTGTAAAGCCATCGGACTACCTTATACCTGGGACAATAGGGAGCTGATCGAAAAGACTTATGAACTTTTAGAAGTAAACAACCTTAGAGCGGCCTATATACGGCCATTGATCTATTCCGGATCGAACATGCACCTGACGGCATCCGATCATGCCAACATCATGATTGCGGCTTGGGAATGGGGACCTTATCTTGGACAAAACCTGATCAAGGTGAACATCTCCAAGATCGAACGTCCAAATCCAAAGTCTTTCCCGACCAGCGCGAAGGTTTCTGGTCAATATATCAATTCCATTTTGGCAACCAGCGATGCGATCCAAAAGGGTTTTGATGAAGCTTTGTTGACAGACCAGGATGGGTTTGTGGCACAGGCATCCAGCGAAAACCTATTCATCGAAAAGGATTTCAAAATATACACCCCTCCTTTGGGAAATATTTTCCCAGGAATTACCCGAGAAACGGTCATTGCTATCTGTAAAAGCCTAGGCTTTGAGATTATTGAAAAAAGATTGTCGGTAAAGGACATTTACGAGGCCGACAGTGCCTTTTTGAGTGGTACCGCAGCAGGGATTATAGGAATTAAACAAGTAGACGATGTGGTATTCCCGGAAGAGTGGGAAGACAGCATCGGATCATCTATCCAACGAAAATATAAAAACTTAGTATTAGAGCAAGAGAATTATGAAGTCATCATCTGATAACCAGCAGGGAATCAACAAGTACAGCCGCATCTTCACACAAGATGAGACACAACCAGCAGCAAAAGCCATGTTATATGGGATCGGTCTGACCGATGCGGATATGGAAAAAGCGCAGGTCGGTATTGCGAGCATGGGTTATGATGGGAACACCTGTAACATGCACCTGAACGATCTGGCAGCCGTGGTAAAAAAAGGTATTTGGAACCATGACCTGGTCGGTCTGACTTTTGGCACTATCGGTGTCAGTGATGGGATGAGTAATGGAACGGATGGGATGCGCTATTCCCTGGTATCACGCGATGTGATCGCGGATAGTATCGAGACGATCTGTGGCGGTCAATACTACGATGGCGTTGTGGCCATTCCGGGATGTGATAAGAACATGCCTGGTGCTATTATGGCGATGGGAAGACTGAATCGCCCAGCTATTATGGTATACGGTGGAACCATCGCTCCTGGTCATTATAAAGGGGAAGAATTGAATATCGTATCGGCATTTGAAGCATTGGGCAAAAAAATCGCCGGAACGATCTCGGATGAGGATTATGATGGCGTAATCCGTCATACCTGTCCAGGTGCAGGAGCATGTGGTGGTATGTATACCGCTAATACCATGGCATCGGCAATCGAAGCGATGGGGATGAGCTTGCCTTACTCTTCTTCTAACCCGGCAACCTCTCCGGAGAAACAGAACGAATGTTTGGAAGTGGGTAAATATATCCGCATACTATTAGAAAAAGATATCAAACCAACCGATATCATGACCCGTAAAGCATTTGAGAATGCGATGCGTATCATCGTGATCTTAGGAGGTTCTACCAATGCCGTGCTGCACTTTATTGCCATGGGACATGCAGTAGGCGTAGAAATTACTCCGGATGATTTCCAACGGATGTCGGACGAAACTCCGGTATTGGCAGATTTCAAACCTTCCGGTAAATTCCTGATGCAGGATCTACACCAATATGGTGGTATCCCTGCGGTGATGAAATACTTATTGGACGAAGGTTTATTGCATGGCGACTGCCTAACGGTTACCGGAAAAACAGTTGCGGAGAACTTGGCGGATGTTAAATCGATCATTGATTACAACCAGCCGATCATCCATGCATTGAACGACCCGATCAAAGCTACCGGCCATTTACAGATCCTTTACGGAAACTTGGCAGAAGAAGGCTCTGTTGCTAAGATCTCTGGAAAAGAAGGCGAGAAATTCACAGGTCCTGCCCGTGTATTCGATGGGGAACATGATCTGGTAAAAGGCTTGGAAACCGGACGTATCAAATCGGGTGATGTAGTCGTGATCAAAAACGAAGGTCCTAAAGGCGCACCAGGCATGCCGGAAATGTTGAAACCAACGTCCTTGATCATCGGTGCTGGCCTCGGAACTTCCGTGGCCTTGATTACCGACGGTCGCTTCTCCGGTGGTACCCACGGATTCGTTGTGGGCCATATCACCCCTGAAGCCTACGAGGGTGGCCTGATCGGATTGGTACAAGACGACGACATCATCGAGATCGACGCCGTCAACAACACGATCAACCTGAAAGTATCCGACGAAGAGATCGCTTCCCGCAGAGCAGCTTGGCAACAACCTGCCCTCAAAGTAAGCAAAGGCGTCCTTTACAAATACGCCAAAACAGTCGCCAACGCATCAAAAGGGTGTGTGACGGATTTGTAGGGAGTATTTAGTAGTTAGTATTTAGTATAAAGACCTATAGCGGAATTTATGCGCCCAAGATCTAACTACTAAATACTTAATACTAAATACTAAAATCTATCTACTAAATAATAAAAAAACATTAGTACAGCAGTAGCGACCATAGGTCTAACTACTAAATACTAACTACTAAATACTAAAAAAACATTAGTACAGCAGTAGCGACCATAGGTCTAACTACTAAATACTAACTACTAAATACTAAAAAATGACAACACAGATCAGTGGTTCGAAAGCGGTTTTGGAGGCCTTAATCCACGAAGGAGTGGATACCGTATTCGGGTATCCGGGTGGGGCGATTATGCCGATCTACGATGCATTGTATGATTACAATGATCAATTGAGGCATATTTTGGTGCGTCACGAACAAGGAGGAATTCATGCTGCCCAAGGTTATGCACGTACGTCGGGACGTGTGGGGGTGGCTTTTGCAACAAGTGGTCCAGGGGCAACCAACCTGGTCACTGGATTGGCAGATGCCATGATTGATAGCAATCCTATTGT
>DCOH01000027.1:0-46056 GCA_002322865.1 Sphingobacterium sp. UBA1575
GGTGCCTTTTTAGACACCTTCATTTTTTTTGATTCTTAATCGTGCCATCGATTTGAGGAGGAAAAGGGGAGGCAAACTCTTTGTATCGGTAATATCATATGTGGTAAAAATTATTCTTATAAGATTCCGAATCCAGTTCATATTCCTATTTTCAAAATCGAAAAATTTTATTTAAAAATCCTATCGAGCAATAAATTTCCATATACTCTGCCAACCTTCCGAATTGTTGATGTATTTTCCCAAAACCTTAGGACAATACGATTTTGTTGGATTATCTTGGTTCAGAACAATATTTAATCGATAATAGGAATCAACCATATGGATCTCTATAATGAATTTTCGTTTCAGAAAGATATTTTGGTGAAATTTTTGTTAATCTTCCAATTAATCCGATTGTATGAATAGAAAGATCCTATGTTTTCTCATAAATGGTAAAGAATTGCTCGAAAGGAAGGACAGTCTGCCCGAATTACTATCTTCCTTCGAGATCCTAGAAGTATCGAAGATCATTGAAACTGCTCCGGGTCATTTTGTATTGGACTCAAGGATCTTTGTTCCACCGACCTTGGAAATTGCAAAAATATGCCCCATATCTGAATACTTTTTTTTTAATACAGTTCTATTCTATGACAACCATATAGCGGAAATCTTCAAAAACAGGAAAAGTGATTTCCATCAATTCCGTATATCCAAGAAGGAGGCCGCACACTTGAAGGTGATTAACGATATGATTAAGACCTACCAGAATGACGATGAGGAAGAATCAAAGGAACTGTTGATCTCGAATCTTTTGAAGAATAATGTGCTCCATTTGAAAAAGGTGTTCGAAAAATCAAAGGATTTAGGTAGGAATGGTCCAGTTTCTGATAATGTCCCGATAACTTATCTTAACACAGCAGAAGCCTTCAAAGGATTGGTAGCATTAAATGCAGTAAAGGAGAAAGGGGTGACTTTTTATGCTGAATCCCTAAATATTACAAATAGGACCCTTTCTAACATAACCAGAAAGGTTATGGATAGATCGCCTAAGGAAATAATAGATAGTTACCTCATTGAGCTTGGACAAAAAATGCTGGAGGACACAGGACTTTCAATCAAGGAAGTTTCCTATTCATTGGGTTTTAGATCTGCAAACGGGTTCAGCATGTACTTCAAAAAACTTTATGGAAAATCGCCAACAGAATATAGGGAATTTCTAGGACAGGGATTATAGCAATCCATAATATACTTAAATTCAACGCACCCCGCCCGGGATATCCTGTGAAAACCGGAGCTGTATTTTGTTCCATTTCCATCGTAAAAAGATGACCACTGGAAATACCCGGATTGGCCCAGGAGTAATTTTTTGAAATGTCCAAAAATCCATGGGGAATTAAGAGTGTGGATCAGGTATTGACTAATCCCTCATCGGCCTTAGTAATAGTAATTCTGTTTGAAAATTTTGTTTTAGGGAGGGAGATCATTGATTTTTACCATTCCTGAATGGTACAGGAAAAGGTACCTTAAAAATAAACCAGAATAAATTCGGTCTACGAGGAATATAAATCGGGCTGTTCCAGACGATGGTCCCAATTAGGGGGGAGTTGAAAAGAGAAAAGGGAGTTTTTTTCGGGGAGGTAGGCAATTCGGTAGAATGTGGACTGGAATGACCTGGGAGAACTGGGTATCTTGGTTTTTGAATAGTAAAATCCATTTGATCTAATATATACTAAATCTTCCAAAGGATGGATCCCACACATCCTTGATTCCAGTTTCGCTAATCGTACAAGTTGTTGATTTGGTCTTTGGACCAAAGGGTATTTCATGGTCCAGTTGTAGATGATATAAATATCCTTAAATTCGCAGTGCCATTTTGCTGGTATTGACAACGCAAGAACGTTGGGTCATGGGCGATTGTTGGGAAAGATCCTTGTTCAAAAAATATGATACTGATTAATTTCTTTTTTTTGTGAAAAGTTTTCCTTTATTTATCAAGCAGATTTATATCAAAATAATCCGTCTCTACAGATTGGTCCTGTACCATAGGAAAGTATATTCGGAAAATCCCTACATTCAGAACAAAAGGAATCAGATGGTCCGGACAATTGCTTGGATGTGCGTATTCCCTACATTATATTTCGCATTGGTTAACCTAGAAGATCAAAGGTTCTTGTTGGCATCCATAAATATCCTGAATTCCCTAAGTTCCGCCACTGTTCTCGTACTCTTGCACTATCGGAGGTTTGAAAGTGCGAAGGCTGTTCTGCTTGGGTTCAATTTTATATTTTTTCTTGCCGGTGCTATCCTATTCAAGAATGGTGCGGAATATTTTCTGATAAGTATCCTCGTGGCCTCTATGATGCTCTATGATCAAAGAAAGGTTCACATCTTCTTTGGTGCAATGGTAGCGGTATCAATGGTTGCCATATTTATCCTGGGCGAAAGGGTGAACATCACTGAACCTTTGCCAAAGGCAAGGGTTCTGGTCAACATGATTAGTTCAATAGGATTTATCATTTTGGTAACCAATTCTTTTCTCCAGATCATAAAGAACAACCTTCTCAAGATCCAGAAGCAGAAAAGAGCATTGAAGGAATCCAATCAAGAGAAGGAAAAAGTGTTTTCTATTATTGCCCATGATGTGAAAAGCCCTTTGGCAAGTCTTGAAAACCTGGTGCTTGCCTTGAAGCATCATATCTTCAACCAGGAAAAATCCATCGAATTCATCAGCGATATCCATGCCCACATCCTAAAGCAGAATCAGATCCTGGATGATCTTCTAAAATGGGGTAGCAGTAATGTAAAGGGCGCCACGGGTGAAAAAACGAAAGTCTGCCTATTGCCAGTTGTAAATGATACCATCAATAATTTTCAGGAACAGATAAAAAGGAAGAGCCTCCATGTTTCCTGGGAGATCTCACCCGAGGATTCTGTCGTTGCGGATATGGAACACATTCGCATAATCATAAGGAACATATTGAGCAATGCGATAAAATTCAGTTTTTTTGGGGGGAAGATAAAACTATCGGTCAAGGTTGAAGGGACTAGGACGTATATATCTATAATCGACCATGGTATTGGGATAAGTATGAAAGATTTGTCCACGCTATTCAAATCTGTTCAGAGGAATTCATTAGGGACTGCAGATGAAAGGGGATCGGGGATTGGACTTCTGTTGATCAAGGACCTGATTGAACGGAACCACGGAACTGTAGAGGTACAGAGTAAACCAGCAGAGGGCACCGTTCTGCGAGTGGGATTTCCAAATGTGCCCCAAATTGGGAAAACTTGACCTATTATATGCCCTCCTGCCTGTACTTTACAGCAAAAAGGCCCTTTGGCAGTGGTTTGGCAGACAAATAGGCTCCCATGATAAAGATCTATCCTAGATTTTTTTCTGTGGATAGATCCTTTCCTCGATCCCCAAGCTTTGATTTAGGTACACCGGAATGCTCGTAGCTCAAAATCCATTTAGGATTCTTTTTAAAGGAAGCCTGGAACACGCTAACTGTACTATTTTCTGGCTAACATTCTGTTAATAGTCCTCCATTTCTTTAATGACATGAAGAGGGATCAGCCCAGTGCTGTTTCAAAGTCCTTAATAAGGTCCTCTATGTTTTCAATACCCACTGAAATACGTATAAGTCCCGGATATATACCAGATGTCTGCTTTTGGTCCTTATCATGGTGGCCGCCCCACATACTTGCTGGATGTACCACCAAGGATTCTACTCCTCCCAGACTTGCGGCATTGGCAAAAATGGTCAATCTGTTCAGAACCTCTTGAGCATAGGAATATGCCTGTTCATCATGATCAGCCGATAGTTCCACACATAACATGCCCGTTCCTCCATTCATCTGTTTTTGTGCCAATGCATATTGTGGATGTGAACTCAACCCAACATAGGCTACTTTTTTGATGCGGGGATGTTTATCCAGCCATTGTGCCAATTCAAGGGCATTCTCATTGATCTGTCTAACCCTCATAGCGAGTGTCTTCATCCCCCTTAACAACAGCCAGGAATCAAATGGGCTTAAAGATCCCCCCAGGACCAAGGATCTCCGCCATACCTTGTTTATGTAAGATTTTCTACCGCACACCGCTCCAGCAGTAAGGTCACTATGCCCCCCAAGATATTTCGTTGCGGAATGCACGATAATATCTATACCAAAATCAGCAGGCGTCTGGTTGATCGGAGAGGCGAAAGTATTGTCCACCATCGTGGTGATCTGTCCTTTCTTTCCCAGTCCGGCAATGAATGCAAGGTCTGTAATGTCAAGGTTTGGATTGGAAGGGGTTTCCACATAGATCAGTTTTGTGTTTGGCTGAATGGCCTTTTCAAAGGCCTGGTTGTCCTTTTGGTCCACATATGTAACCTCTACCCCAAAATCCGACAGGAATTCCTTAAAGAAGAGCATAGCGCCGGAGTAAAGGGAATGCTGGGTAATGATGTGGTCTCCAGTTTTCACCACGGTGAGAATTGCCGTACTGATCGCCGCCATGCCTGTGGCCAAGACCAGCGCATCTTCCGTCTTCTCCAAAGAGGCTAATACAGCGGCCGCCTGGGAGTTGGTCGGATTACCATGCCTATGATAAAATCCAGGATGTTTTGTCTCCGATGCAGCGGTAATGTATTGTTTTAGGTCCTCATCTGCAATATATGTGGACGTTTGGTAAATTGGTGTAACAACAGCTTTACTTTCATTGAATTCACTTCCTTTGTGAATGAGGTCGGTTTCTAAATGAGCCATAATAGGTTGATTTAAAATAAAGGCCTAAAAATTAAAAATTATTCCTATAAATCCTTAATTTGAAGACCTAAATATGTATAATATTTTAATCTAAACAGTATTACTAAATTATGAAAAGATTGCTCAGCATCATAGGCTGTTTTTTCACTATTTGTGTTATGGCACAGGTGAAATCGCCCTCCGAGTTCCTCGGTTATCAGGTGGGTACCAAAGTTACGCCTTATTGGAAGGTGTTGGACTATTATGCGTACATCGCCAAGGAATTCCCCAACCAAGTGAAAATAGAGTCCTATGGTTCTTCTATTGAAGGGAGGCCGTTGCAGGTTTTTTATGTTTCTTCCGCAAAGCATATTTCGAAATTAGAGGAAATCAGGAACAATAACCTAAAACTTGCCAAGGCTTTGGAAGGGGAGGGAAGCAGTAACATTCCTGCAATTATCTGGATGAGCAATAACGTCCATGGAAATGAAACTTCATCTATTGAAGCTTCCATGCTGACCCTTTTCGAATTGCTCAACCCGAAGAATCAAGAGACAAAGCGCTGGTTGGAAAACACCTTGGTCATCATCGATCCTTGTCTGAATCCGGATGGGACGGAACGGTATAACAATTGGCATAACGGTGTTGTAGGCGCGCAGTATAACCCGGAACTGTATGCCCGGGAACATCGGGAACCATGGCCTGGAGGTCGATTGAACCACTATTATTTCGATATGAACCGCGATTGGGCATGGCAGACCCAACAGGAAAGCAGGCTACGTGCGGTGATCTATAACAAATGGCTGCCGCATATTCATGTCGATTTTCATGAGCAAGGCATCAATGCACCCTATTATTTTCCGCCAGCGGCAGAGCCTTTGCACGAGGTGATCACCCCATGGCAAAGGGAGTTTCAGACCACCATCGGAAGGCACAATGCAAAATATTTTGATTCCAAAGGTTGGCTATATTTTACCAAGGAACGTTTTGACCTGTTCTATCCTTCTTATGGGGATACCTATCCGATCTATTCAGGTGCTATTGGGATGACCTTTGAAAAGGCCGGTAATGGTTCTGCCGGTTTGGGGGTGTATACCGATAATAAGGATACATTGACCCTGGTTGATCGCGCAATCCAACATCATGCATCCGGTATCAATATCGTAGAAGTGGTATCGCAGCATGCGGACAAGGTCGTGGCGGAATTCAAGAAGTTTGGTGAAGATGCCATAGCAGGTAAATTATCCTCCTATCATAGTTATGTGATAAAATATGATGCTGCAAGGGAAGGCAGTTTGCGGGCTCTTTTGAAATTATTGGATAAGAACCAGATCAAGTATTATGCAGGAACGGGTTCGGTTAAGGGAATGGATTATTTCAGTAAAAAAGAAGCAAATTATACCCTGTCGGAGAAAGATGTGGTCATTCCGGGAAGTCAAGCTAAGGCAGCATTGATCAGGGTATTGTTTGAGCCTGATGCAAAATTGACGGATTCGGTCACTTATGATATCACCGCATGGGCAATGCCTTATGTTTATGGTCTCCCGGCCATTGCTTCTATGGCAAAACCGGCTAAACTCCAGCCTTATTCTTTAGAAAATTTGGAAAATCCGGCTGCAGCAGGTTTTGGCTACGCGATAAAATGGGATGGGTTTTCCGCGGCACAACTCACGGCAGCCTTATTGAAAAGGAAAATTAGTTTGAAATCTTCCGATTATGCCTTTAAGTTAGGAAAAGAAGATTTTCCGCGGGGATCCTTGTTGATCATGAAGAACGGGAATAAGCAGGCCGATGCGGAACGGATCATCAAGGAGGAGGCGGATAAGCTTCAGGTAAGGTTATATCCGATCCAGTCTGGGATTGTGGAAGGCGGTAGAGATTTAGGAAGCTCGGATGTAAAAACTGTGAAAACCCCTAAGGTGCTGATGATGGCTGGCGAGGGGATTAGGGCAACCAATGTAGGCGAGATCTGGCATTATTTTGATGAAATGCTTAAATATCCGATAACCTTGATCAATCCTTCGGATTTTTCTCGGGTAAAATGGAGCGATATTGATGTGTTCATCATGCCGAATGGTAATTATTCCTTTTTAAAGGATACCAATCAAAGTAAGGAATTTGCGAGTTGGCTGCGGGCAGGTGGAAAGGTGGTGGCATTGGAATCTGTCGTCGGGCAATTGGCGAGTCAGGAATGGTCTAAGCTAAAGGCTGTGAAAACGGATACCAGTGCAAAGAATAAACCAAATCCCTTGAAAAAATATGCAGATAGGGAAAGAGGCGCTTTGGAAAACTATACGGCTGGAGCTATCTATAAGGTCACATTCGATGATTCACATCCTTTGATGTATGGAATTAAGGATTATTTCACCTTAAAAACAGATGCTAACCTATACCAGTATTTTCAGAACAGTGAAGGCTGGAATGTAGGGTATATCACAGAGGGCTCTAAAGTAAGTGGCTTTGTAGGACACAACCTGAATAAGAAACTGAAGAATGGCCTGGTATTCGGAACGCAGCAGATTGGTCAAGGAACGGTAGTTTACTTGACGGATAATGTGCTTTTCCGGAATTTTTGGGAAAGNNTTTGATGGCAAATGCTGTGTTTTTGGTAGGGGAATAACCCCTACCAATTATGCCATTTCTTTCAGCAGCTCTATAGCATACTCAATGCTATTGACATTGTTGACCGCAATCCTTAATTGACCTTTCACTTCTTTCAGATTCGCGATACTTCCATGCTTCTGAACAAATGCCAATACCTGCCCGAATTTCTCAGACTGGTAATAGCTCGATTTCGGATTGCTTACAAAAAATCCTTTTAAGGTATCTTTCTTAAAGGAGATTTTCTCCAATCCGATTTCCTTGCCCAGCCATTGCAACCTTAAGGTATTGAACAGTTCGTAAACTGGCCCTGGTACTGGTCCGAATCGATCCATTAAGGATTGTTCAAATGCCTGTAATTGCGTCTCGTCCTTCAGTTTAGCAATATCATTGTACAGGTTATATCTTTCAGATATATTGGTTACATACTCATCCGGGATCAATACTTCCAGATCCGTATCGATCTGGGTAAAGCTTACATATTTACGATTTGTCTCATCGGCAAATAGATCACCAAACTCATCGTCTTTTAGCTCCTGAACCGCTTCATCCAATATCTTATTGTACATCTCAAAACCAATCTCTGCGATGAATCCCGATTGTTCTGCTCCCAAAAGGTTCCCTGAACCGCGGATATCCAGATCGCGCATCGCCACATTGAATCCTGAACCTAATTCCGAGAATTCTTCAATGGCCGATAACCTTTTGTATGCCTCATTGGTCAAGGTGGACAATGGTGGGCTCATCAGGTAACAGAATGCCTTTTTGTTGGTCCGTCCCACACGACCACGCATTTGGTGAAGATCGCTCAATCCAAACATATGGGCATGGTTGATCATGATCGTATTGGCATTTGGTATATCTAGGCCCGCTTCGATAATCGTGGTAGCGACCAAAACATCGTATTCATGATTGATGAACTTCAACATTACATCTTCCAGTTCATCACCTTCCAATTGCCCATGCGCTATACCAACTCTCGCTCCTGGGACCAATTTCCGGATCAACATGCCTAATTGAGGAAGGTCTGCCACCCGATTATGGATGAAGAACACCTGTCCGCCACGGTCCAGTTCAAAGCTAACCGCTTCCTGGATCAGACTTTCATTAAACACATGAAGTTCTGTCTGTACAGGCTGTCTGTTCGGTGGTGGGGTAGAAATAATGCTTAAATCCCTTGCTCCCATTAGGGAGAAGTGTAAGGTTCGTGGGATAGGTGTTGCGGTCAAGGTCAGGGAGTCGACGTTTGCACGCATGACTTTCAGTTTCTCCTTTACCGATACCCCGAATTTCTGTTCCTCATCGATGATCATCAATCCAAGGTCCTTAAATTTCACATCCTTGCTCACCAAGCGATGGGTTCCGATTATGATATCCACTTTTCCTTCTTCCAGTCTTTTCAAGGTGTCCTTGATCTGTTTGCTGGATTTGAAACGGTTGATGTAATCGATGTTCACCGGGAAGCCTTTCAACCTTTCGGAGAAGGTTCGGAAATGCTGTAGCGCAAGGATCGTTGTAGGGACTAAAACAGCCACCTGCTTGCTATCTGCTACGGCTTTAAACGCCGCACGGATGGCAACTTCTGTTTTACCGAATCCAACATCGCCACAGACCAAGCGGTCCATAGGATGGGGGGATTCCATATCTCTTTTAAGATCATTGGTAGCCTTTTCCTGATCTGGGGTATCCTCATAGATAAAGGACGCTTCCAGCTCGCGCTGCAAATAGGTGTCCGGACTGAACGCATTACCGGTTTGGGCCTTGCGTTTGGCATATAACATGATCAGGTCGCGGGCAATATCCTTGACCTTCTTTTTCGTCGTTTTCTTTAGTTTGTCCCAAGCATCTGTTCCTAACTTGTTCATCTTGGGAACAGTACCCTCTTTTCCAGAATATTTGGAAATCCTGTTCAGGGAATTGATGTTGACATACAGGAGGTCATTATCCGCATACACCAACCGGATCATCTCCTGTGTCTTACCATTCACATCTACCTTTTCCAATCCCGCATATTTACCAACGCCATGGTCGATATGGGTGATGAAATCACCTGGTTTTAATTCTCCAAGCTCTTTAAGTGTGATGGCTTGCGAGCGTTCGTAACCCTTTTTACGTTTGTATTTATAATAGCGATCAAAGATCTGATGATCGGTATAGCAGGCAGATTTTTGAAAATCATCCCTAAAACCTTCTCTAAGCGCTTTATAGATCGGGGTAAAACTTACGGTCTTATCCAGATCATCTAGAATCGCGTATATCCGTTCAATCTGTTTGGTGGAATCGGAAAATATGTAATTATGGATGCCATGTTTCTCGTTCTCCTTGAAATTATGGATCAATAGATTGAAATCCTTGTTAAACGAAGGTTGTGGATGTGTATCAAATTCTAGTTGTTTATCCGCATGATAGAAAAATTGTTTTCCAAATTCGATGATGGGATATTCGAACAGCATTGCATTGAAATTCTTCTCATCGGTGAATGTAAATCGCGGATCTACCAATTCCGGATTTGCTTTCAGGTCCTTCTCCGTTAAAGCTTTCCAAAATTGGGATGCTTTTTTATAACCATCCTTCAGGATATCCAAGGTGAATTGAACGTCCTTTATCCATACGACGGAGCCCTTATCGATATATTCCAATAAAGAAATATGGTTGTTCGACAAGAATTTAGCCTGTACATTAGGTACAATCGTTACGGTATGGATTTTATTGACGGATAACTGATTTTCAATATCGAAGGTTCGGATGCTCTCAATTTCATCCCCAAAGAATTCGATGCGATAGGGGAGGTCGTTGGAAAAAGAGAAGATATCCACTATTCCCCCACGGATGGCGAACTGTCCAGGTTCATAGACAAAATCTACCCGCTCGAAATCGTATTCGTATAAAAATTCGTTGATGAAATCGATACTGAGTTTGGTGTTCTGTGTAATGGACAAGGTGTTCTTTTCCAGATCCTGTTTATTGATCACCTTTTCGGCAATAGCTTCGGGATAGGTGACCACAATTTTAGGGAGTTCCGAATTTTGGTTCAAAGAGCTCAAGGTCTCTGCACGCTGGAGCACATGCGTACTATCCAGTTGTGTAAATTCGTAAGGCTTACGGTAAGATGCCGGAAAAAATAAGATCTGTTTATCAAAAAGACTTTCCAGGTCGCTCAAGAAATAAGAGGCATCCTCATGTGTAGGAAGGATAAATACATTTAATCTTTTTTCCAATTGATAACATGCGGCAGCAACCATGGCATCCGCCGAACCTACCAATCCCTTTAAGTGGATCTTGGGGCTCTTTCCTTGAATGCTTTGATATAGAGCTTTTACTTGAGTGGAATTACTGTATTTTGCTAATAGTTCTTGAATGTTCACGCGGAAAGGATGTTTTTACAAAAATACTAAAAAGTAATTAATCGATGCTCTTCGGCAAAGGACATTACGAATTCCATTTGTGGGTTGAGATCGAACTGTAGATCTTCATGTAGTTTGTTGAACAAGCCATTTACATTTTTGACCCTACCCATAACGTATTTATGAAGCTTCATGCCAGGTAATAATGCAGTTGGTCCAAAAAGCACAGGGAATCTTTCGAAGGCTTCCAGTAGCAGGATCAATCGACACTCCACCACAGAGAACCTATCTTTTGTTACTTTCTCATGTTCATTGATCCAACCACTTGCTTGCCTCATCAAACTGGTCAATTCTCTATAATTACTATATAAAGGCAAGTTCTTAATAGTCGAAGACGCCTGATGGAACAAAATTTCCAATCTTTCCTTTAGGACATCGATGCGGTCGGCCAGATCGGCCTCATCCTCCAATAATTCATAATGCAGTTGCTTTAAGAGCATTTTATCCTTATTGATCAATCGTACCAATAGCTTATCTTTTTCTTTTTCGGATAAGGATAGGACAGCTTGCTTTAAAGGGAGATCTTTATGTAGTGACATGTTTAAAATTAACTATTTTCCAAGAGATACCTTGTATGATAGCAAAAATGGTACTAATTCGCGTGTATTATATCATACTAGAATGTTAAAAAGTAATTATTACCATTGGTAGCCCTTTTTGTACCATCCAGAGTGGTAATAATTGTCTATTTTTGTAGCTGATGGCTAAGATACCTGTAATAGAACAATGTACGGTTTCCTACAAGGAGAACAAACACTTCCTCGTAGATCGTTTGGAGGTATATCTGGAGCAGAATAAAAACCTGGTTTTTCCACACCGCCATAATTTTTACCATATGGTATTTTTCCTCGCAGGAGGCGGATCACATGAAATAGATTTTAAAGAGTATGCGGTAGAAAGCGGGCAGGTATATGTGATGGGGCCTGGTCAGGTACATTCTTGGATGTTCCAAGGTGAAATGAAAGGTTTCATTGTCAATTTTGATATTGATTACTTCAAGACGCTTTTGGTTCAACAGGATTATGTGGAACGACTTGGGATATTTTCTTCCTTGACAGAAGGTGTATTTGTATTGGAGGAATACCAACTGCGGGAAATCATAAACCTGTTCAGCCAATTATTGGAATTGAATGATCGAATGACCACGGATTTACAANNGTATTCATTCTGCTAAAACTCGATCAAGCTTATGCACCAAGCTTGGAAGGAAAAAGCTTAGATTATCATCTGGTACTGATCAAGAATTTTTTGGCCCTTTTGGATCAGCATTTCAAAGAGCTACATTTGCCGAAGGAATATGCGGAACTATTATTTGTAACACCCAACCACTTGAATGCGGTTTGTAAGGAATACATGGGATTGCAGGCAGGAGAAGTCATTCGGAATCGGATAGTATTGGAGGCAAAACGCTTATTGATCCTACCGGATTGGACCATCTCACAGGTTAGTTATGAATTAAATTTTAATGATAATTCGTATTTCACAAAATTTTTTAAGAAAATAGCAGGGATTACCCCTGAAGAATTTAGGAGATCACAATGGAAATAAATACAAATATGGAAACACAATATACCATTCCATCGGAATTAAAGAGTGCAATAGACGGGAAATGTCCAAGATGTAGAACTGGAAATATGTTTGCTGGCCCACTTTTTAGTTTTAAATCTAAAAGGATGTTGGATAGATGTACGGCCTGTGATTTGAAATTTGAGAAAGAGCCGGGTTATTTTTATGTAGCGATGTACGTGAGTTATGCTTTGAGTGTTGGAGAGTTGATTGCAGCATGTGTCGGTACGTATTTGCTGACAGGTAACTTGGAAAACCCTTGGTTATATGTGATCGTAGCATTGGCCGTCACCTTGATCATGGCGCCTTTTAATAATCGTTATTCACGGATTATTCTTCTGTATTGGATGACACCGATGTTCCGCTTCAATCCGAAGATCTATGCCCAGGTAAAGGAAGAAGGAAAGTAAATTTTAGGAAACAGTAAGATATTAAAATAGGAAACCCTGTAAATAAGTTTACAGGGTTTTTATTTTAATATCTTACTGGATTGGATTCTCGTGCAAATATTTTTCCCATTCCCAGGCAGAAGCCATCATTTCATCAATCCCTAATTGGGCTGTCCATCCCAATTCTTTGGTAGATTTATTCACATCACCCCAAACCTTGATGATATCCCCTTCTCGGCGAGGACCGAATTCGTAGTTCAATTTTTGGCCGGAAGCTTTCTCAAAGGCATGGATGGCTTCCAAAACGGAATATCCATTTCCTGTACCCACATTGAAAATATCATAATTACCGTTCGGATTTCCATTTTCCAATAATTTGATAGCGGCCACATGTGCTTTTGCCAAATCCACTACGTGGATATAATCACGGATAGCAGAACCATCAGGCGTATCATAATCGTTTCCAAAGACCGTGATCTTATCGCGTTTTCCGATGGCCGTTTGGGTAATGAAAGGCAGAAGGTTTGCCGGAACGCCATTTGGCAATTCACCGATCAATGCCGATTCATGCGCTCCTACCGGATTGAAATAACGTAATGCGATTACATTATAGTTGGAGTTCGCCATTGCCGTTTCTTCCAAGATCTCTTCTGCAATCTGTTTGGTGTTTCCGTAAGGTGAAGTCGCTTTCTTTACAGGTGCCGCTTCATTCACTGGCAATACGTCCGGCTCACCGTAAACCGTACAGCTCGATGAGAAAACGAAATTGATCGGCTTTTCTCGGTATGCCTCCAACAGATTGATCAAGGAGAAGAAATTATTATGGTAGTACTTCAATGGATTCTGAACAGATTCTCCAACGGCTTTTGAAGCCGCGAAATGTATGATTCCAGCAATATCAGGGTGCTTACTGATAAAATCATTCACCTTTTCGGTGTCACATAGGTCGAATTCGTAGAATTCAGGCTTTACGCCGATGATCTTTTCGATCTGATCCAATATCTTGATGCTGGAATTGGAAAGATTATCCACCAAAATCGGGGTATAACCTGCCTTATGTAATTCCACTACGGTATGTGATCCAATATATCCTGTTCCGCCTGTAACTAATATTTTGCTCATATTGATGTATTAAGTCTATTGTATGTTGCTATTGAATAATGTCTGAAAATAGTGAATGGTTTTCAGCAGACCTTCTTTTCTATCTACTTTAGGTTGCCAATCCAGCACCTTCTTTGCTTTGCTAATATCCGGGCGCCTTTGTTTCGGGTCGTCAATCGGTAATGGTTCAAATATAATGCTTGATTGACTGGATGTTAAGGCAATGATCTCTTTCGCCATATCCAAGAGTTCCATTTCATCCGGATTACCAATGTTGATCGGTAAGCAATAATCGGAAAAGAGTAACCTATAGATGCCCTCCACCTGATCGGAAACATAGATAAAGGATCTCGTTTGCTTCCCATCCCCAAATACCGTTAAATCTTTATGCTGTAAGGCTTGGGAAATGAAGGTGGGCAATGCCCTTCCGTCTTCCAATCGCATACGGGGCCCAAACGTGTTGAAGATCCTGGCAATTCTTGTTTCCAAGCCATGAAAATTATGGTAGGCCATGGCCATGGCTTCCTGAAATCTTTTGGCCTCATCATAAACTCCTCTAGGGCCTACTGGATTTACATTTCCCCAGTATTCTTCGGCCTGCGGGGATACCAATGGATCACCATATACTTCAGAAGTGGAAGCCACCAGTATCCGTGCCTGTTTGCTTTTTGCCAAACCTAATAGGTTATGTGTCCCTAAGGAGCCTACTTTCAGCGTTTGGATAGGTATTTTCAGGTAATCGATCGGACTGGCCGGAGATGCGAAATGTAAGATGTAGTGTAATTCTCCCGGCACATGTACGAACTTTGAAACATCATGGTGGTAGAATTCGAAATTGGGTAATTTGAAGAGGTGCTCGATATTTTTCAGGTCACCTGTGACAAGGTTATCCATCGCGATGACATGGAAATCCTCTTCAATAAACCGGTCACAGAGGTGTGATCCTAAGAATCCAGCCGCTCCAGTTATTAATATTCGTTTGCGCTTGTTCTCCTGCACAATAGTGAAATTGAAAAGGTTTAAATATCTTTGACGAAGATAAGCAATATTTTAACATTATGCGTTTCCTTTACCAAGCAGGCATCTTTTTATACGGGTTACTTTTGCGGATCCTGGCACCATTCCATGCGAAGGCTAGGCTTTGGGTAGATGGCCGAAAGGATCTATTGAAAAAGATCGAGCAAACGGTTGAACAAGGGCAAAAACACATTTGGTTTCATTTTGCTTCCTTAGGTGAATTTGAGCAGGGGAGATCGGTTTTGGAGCAGATCAGGAAGCGTTTCCCGGACGAAAAAATAATTGTAACATTTTTTTCCCCATCAGGATTCGAGATCCGAAAGGATACGCCATTAGCCGATCATGTATTCTATCTGCCAGAAGATACAGCCGGCAATGCCCGAAAATTCATCGAATTGATCAATCCCAAATTTGTCGTCTTCACCAAATACGAGTATTGGTATTTTTATTTCAGGGAGCTGAAAAGGCGTAATATCCGTTTGCTGATGATTTCTGCGATCTTTCGGGAAGAGCAGTTGTTTTTTAAGGAATATGGTGGATTTTATAGGAATATTCTTAAAAATGTATCCTATTTCTTTACCCAGAATATGGATAGTGTGCATATGCTGAAATGGATTCGGATAACAAATGCTGGTTTGGCCGGAGATACCCGGTTTGATCGCGTGGTGGAATTGCCGAAGGAGCATAAGGAGATCGAGGTGGTGCGGGATTTTGTTGGTGATCATCGGGTTTTGGTAGCTGGAAGTACCTGGGGGCAGGATGAAGGATTGTTGAAGATTTTGATGGATAATCATAAGGGTTGGAAAATGATTTTAGCGCCTCATGAGATCCATAAGGAACATATTAATCAGTTGATGGGCTTGTTTCCTAAATCGCTATTATTCTCTAAATATGAAAGTTATTCCGATTTGGAAAAGCAGCAGGCGCAGGTTTTGTTGATCGATAATATCGGGATGTTATCATCGCTTTATGCGTATGGGGATATGGCGTATATAGGTGGGGGATTTGGTGCGGGAATCCATAATTCCTTGGAAGCAGCGACCTATGGGATCCCAGTGATTTTTGGGCCAAAGTATTCGAGATTCCAGGAGGCGGTGGATTTGTTGGAGTTGGGTGCTGGTTTTTCCATTGGGAATCAAGGGCAATTGAATGAAGTTTTTGGGGCGTTAATGGCTGATGAGAAAAGGTTGCCAGCCGGAGCGGCAGCAAAAAACTATGTGCAGCAAAGGGCAGGTGCCACCCATATTATAATGAAGTACCTGGAAACGGAGAGGTTGCTGGGATAGCACGTTGTTGCACCTTTTGCGTCATTGCAAGGAGGTACGACGAAGCAATTTTTCGACTTCGCTCAGCATGGCAAGAGGAAAGATTGCTTCATGCCTCTATGACGCGTACCTCCTCGCAATGAAAAAATAGTCCAATGGCGGGAATTCCTTTTTAATACTCTCCTAATAATAGGTATATCTCCTAACCCCGGCAATATGCCTTGCCAATCTCATCACCTGATGAGAATAACCATATTCATTATCATACCACACATAAATCACCGCAGATTTTCCATCAGCTGAAACAATCGTAGCAGGGGCATCCACTACAGAAGCCGCTGTAGAACCAACAATATCCGAAGAAACCAATTCCGCATTTTCGCTATACTTGATCTGCTCCACCAAATCACCCTGCAATGCTGCCTTTTTCAACAAATCATTGATTTCTTCTACCGAACTTTCCTTCTTCAGCTCCAAGTTAAGAATAGCCAAAGAACCATTCGGAACAGGTACACGGATCGCATTAGACGTTAATTTTCCTGCAAGAACCGGTAATACCTTCGCCACAGCACTTCCTGCGCCAGTTTCCGTAATCACCATGTTCAACGCTGCGGCACGACCTCTTCTTGATTTCTTATGCATGTTATCCACCAAGTTCTGGTCATTGGTATACGAATGGATCGTTTCGATATGCCCCTTAACAATACCAAGCTCTTTTTCAAGAACCGCCAGCACAGGCGAAATTGCATTGGTGGTACAAGATGCAGCAGAAAAGATAGTATCCTTCTGCGTATCCGCATCATTTTCATTCACCCCATAAACGATATTGGAAACGCCTTTTCCTGGAGCGGTCAATAGAACCATCCCCGCACCCTTGGCCTGAAGATGTCTTGCCAATTCCTTATCATCACGAAACGCGCCGGTATTATCAATTACCAATGCATTTTCGATTCCATATTGTGTATAATCGATCTCTTCTGGGTTCTTAGCAGTAATCATCTTCACCGGGAAACCATTCATGATGATGGATTCATTTTCCAGATCAACACGCAATTCCCCGTCAAACTGTCCATGTATCGAATCCTGGCTCAACAAATTCGCACGCTTAATCAATGACTTCTCATCAATCACATCCCGCGTTACAATAGCCCTCAATCGCAATTGTCTTCCAGCTCCAGCCTTGTGGATCAATTCCCTGGCCAATAAACGCCCGATCCTACCAAAACCATAAAGAACCACATCTTTAGGTTCAAAGCTCTGGTGATTAGCTGCTCCCGCCAACTTCTCTCCAATAAAAGAAGGAATCTGATCATCTGAAACCCCTTGTTGACGGATTTGCAAAGCCAATTTTCCGATATCGATTCTGGATGGTGCGAGTTGTGCATCAGCAATGGCTTCCGCTACTTTTAAGGTTTCTTCGATCGATAGCGCTTGGTCAGCATATACCTTACTCTCCTGATGTAGGTTAAGGATAAAACTCACTCGACGGTCGATCAATTGGTTCCTGAAAAGAACTAATTCGATGGATTGGTTGTACCATAGATCGCTGACAATCTGTATCAGCTTTACGCAGGCATTTTGATTTGATTTGTAACTCTTGATCTGATCTTCAAAAGCGGTTTGTTGTGTCATAATTTTTCAAGCATGGAATATTGCCGCAAAAATAGACATTTTATTAAATAATAGGGGGTAAAATTTATAAATTCGTATTTATTCCGCATTTCGTCCTATCCCAATTAGGGTTTTGTTAAAATAAGCCCTTCTTGTTCGAGTTACATTTATTGTAACTAATCAATTACATGAATTAGTTAAAACGTTTTAGTTATTATCTTTAATAAGGCCGAAACGCCATAAACCTAAAGATGATGAACCAAAAACTACTCAGCAGTATCGCCATGCTCTGTTTTGCGGTGCCTGGCTCTGCCCAAGATGCTGATCGTGCTTTTGCAGATTTTAACAGTCAATTCCTGGATTCGGAAAAGCAGATCTACATGGTCTACCCGGAAAGTAAACAAGTGGCAGCTATTTGGACACAAGCCATTTATTGGGATATGGCTATGATGGCCTATGAGAAAACAAAATCTCCACAGTATGCCAAGCTGATCAAACAGATATACGAAGGTAATTATAAACATTACGATGGCTATAACTGGAACAATACTACCGTATGGTTTATCTATGACGATCTGATGTGGTGGATCATATCCTTTGCACGCGCTTATGAAATTACCCAGGATCCCACCTATCTGGCACATGCTGTACTCGGATTTGAAAGAGTATGGTCAGGCACCCCAAAAGTAGCAGATAAAGGATCCTATGATCCTGAACGAGGAGGGATGTTCTGGGGATGGAAATCCGATCAACGCGGAAAAACAGCCTGTATCAATTATCCTTCGGTAGTGGCTGCGGTTCATCTTTACCGCGCTACAAAAGATAAATCCTACCTGGAGAAAGCAAAGTCCGTGTATGCCTGGTCCCGGGAAGCTCTTTTCGATAAACAGCAAGGAAAAGTGGGAGATCATCAGGTTCCAGGACATAAGACCAATTGGACGGTCAACCTATATAATCAGGCGACCTGTATTGGAGCAGGCGTGTTGCTATATGAAGAAACCAAAAACAAGGATTACCTGGAGGATGCAAAGCTTGCAGCGAACTATGTCAAAGATTCCATGTCGGATCCAGAAGGGATTCTACCCTTTAAAAACGGCATCGAGCAAGGAATTTATACCGCCATTTTTGCCCAGTATATCCAGCAGCTATTTCCTTATGATAAAAAAGATGTGTATAAGAAATGGTTAGCCAAAAATGTAGAAGTTGCATGGAAAAACCGCGATGATAGGGGTTTGATGGACAAGAATTTCCACCGCAAGGCTCATGAAAAGACCGAGGTTTATGATGCCAGTGCTGCTGTGGCCTTGATGCTGATCCTTCGCTAAAACAACGATCCTAAAGCTACCTAATCATAAAAAGCAACCTAAATCTATTTGATATGAAATCAGTTTCATTTTTTCTGCTCTCGCTTTTCGTGCCGATCTTCCTTCAGGCACAATCCGTAAAGAACAGCCTAAGAGCTCCAGCATATCCCTTGATCACCTTAGATCCTAATATGAGTGCTTGGTCTTATTCCGACGAACTCTATGGATCCAGTCCGAGACATTGGTCTGATAAAAAATTACCTTTATTGGGTGTTCTTAAAGTAGATAATGAATACTATCGATTCCTCGGTACCGAAGAAATGGAACTCCTCAGCATGCTCCCCAATGGGGAAGATAAACCTTGGGAGGCCAAATACCTGACCAAGGATCCTGTCGGCGACTGGACAGCGATCTCCTACGATGACCAATCTTGGCAGCAAGGAAAAGGAGCTTTTGGTACCTTCGAAAATGAACCCCATAGCAAAACAAATTGGACGAACGCTAAAATCTGGGTAAGAAGGACCTTCGATCTGAAAGAAGATCTATCCAACAGTTCCATCCTCTTGGAATTTTCCCATGACGATGATGCCGAAATATTCATCAACGGCATACAAGTGGTCAAAACTGGTGGTACTGGTAAGAACAAAAGAGTGAAGTTGAACGATGCGGTGTTGAAAACATTAAAGCCGGGCAAAAATGTAATTGCCGCCTATTGTTTTAATGGTGGAGCGAATGGGTTTCTCGATGTGGGTTTATTAAAAGAACGTACCGATCAAGCTTTGTTCCCAAAGACGGCCAAACAGATCAGTGCAGATGTACAACCTATGCAGACCCATTATGTATTTCAATGTGGAGATGTGGAATTAAAAATAACCTTCACCGCTCCACTTTTCTTGGATGACTTAGTCCTATTGAGCCGACCTGTCAATTACCTAAGTTATGAAATCAGTTCATCTAAGCCGAGAATGGTAGAACTCTACCTGGAAGCATCACCAAATTGGGCCTTGCATTTACCCACCCAAGCATCCAGCTCCAGCACTTTTCAGAAAAATGGAATTACCTACCTGAAAACAGGATCTGTTGCGCAGAAGATTTTGGAACGAAAAGGCGATCATGTCCGAAACGATTGGGGCTATTTTTACATGGCAAGTGATGCGAAGAACATACAAGCAAAAGTGGAATCTGGCGAAGTTCAAAAACTTGCTTTCCGAACCAATATCCAAGTAAAAGGCAAGGCGAAAGGCAAATTCGCCATTGGCTACGACGATGTGTTTGCCATCCAATATTTTGGGGAAAACCTTAGACCTTATTGGAATAAGGATGGCAAGAGCAGTATCGAACAGCAGTTTGAGCTGGCCTTTAAGGATTATGATCTATTAATGAAAAAAGTGGCCGATTTTGATCGGAATTTTATGCTGCAATACCAACGTTATGGTAAGTCCTATGCGGAGCTTTGTGCGCTCGCATATCGACAATCCATTGCTGCCCACAAGCTTGTACAGGCACCCAATGGGGATCTGCTCTGGTTATCCAAGGAAAATGACAGTAACGGTTCCATCGGTACGGTGGATATTACCTATCCTTCGGCGCCGCTATACCTTTATTACAATCCGGAATTGGCGAAAGCGATGATGAACTTTATTTTTTATTATTCCGAATCCGGCAAATGGAAAAAGCCTTTCCCTGCACATGATATCGGCACCTATCCGGTGGCGAATGGGCAGACCTATGGAGGAGATATGCCAGTCGAAGAGGGCGGTAATATGTTGATCCTGACCTATGCCATCGCCAAAGTAGAAGGGAATGCCGATTATGCGGCAAAACATTGGTCGGTATTGAAAACCTGGGCAGATTATCTGGTGGAAAAGGGATTGGATCCCGAAAATCAATTGTGCACTGATGATTTTGCAGGTCATTTCGCCCATAATGCAAATCTTTCCATAAAAGCCATTATGGGTATAGCATCCTTTGGGTATCTCGCAGAGATGCAGGGGAAAAAAGATTTGGCCAATACCTATTTGTCTAAAGCCAAAGAGATGGCGAAAGAATGGGAAAAAATGGCGAATGATGGCGATCATTATCGTTTGACTTTTGATAAACCTGGTACCTGGAGCCAAAAGTACAACATGGTCTGGGATAATCTTTTTGATATGCAGATTTTTGATCCCAAGATACGGGAGAAGGAAATCCAATATTATTTGACCAAACAGAACAGATATGGGCTTCCGTTGGATTCCCGAGAAACCTATACCAAGACCGATTGGATCCTATGGACAGCCAGTATGGCGGAGGATCAGGCAACCTTTGAACGATTTGTGAACCCTGTTCATCAATTCATGAACGAAACGGTCAACAGGGTTCCGATGTCCGATTGGGTATTCACCGACAAACCCGAAAGAAGGGGCTTTAAGGCCCGATCTGTTGTCGGTGCTTATTTCATCAAAATGCTGGAAGAAAAAATAAAATCTAAAAACTAGGCTGGGAAACGCCCCAGCTTTTATTGGCTTTATCACCCATCAGTAATTCCAGGGTTCCACCCTTGGCAATATCTACATGGGTGATTTCCGTACTGTTCCAAGGCTTCCCATTTAATTTTGCCGATTGGATATACTTGTTTTTATCCGAGGCATTTTTTGCTATTACCGTAAAGGTCTTGCCATTCTCCATGCTTATGGTTGCTTTGTCGAAAAACGGCGAACCTATGCTGTAAACGGCAGATCCTGGAGTTACAGGATAGAATCCTAATTGGGAAAACACCACGAAAGAGGATAGACCGCCGCCATCCTCATCACCCGGTACGCCCATAAGATCATTCCTGAACCATTGTTTGATCAAGGTTTTAATTCTTTTTTGGGTCATCCAGGCCGCCTCCGCATAATTATAGAGATAGGGAATATGCAAGGAAGGTTCATTGGCCATGGAAAACTGACCTACATTTCCGGTATGATCCGGTAATTGTTGGTAGAAATCAAATTTGGATTTTCCCAGTCCCTGATTGAACATCTGGTCCAGTTCTTTTACGAACTGTTGCTTTCCACCCATCAGCTGGATCAGATCCGGAATATTGTGCTGTACATCCCAACGGTAAATCCAGGCATTGTTCTCCCCATAGGTTTCACGTGCGCCCTGACCTCCAGAAAACACATAATCAAATGGTTCCAGGAATTTCCCCTCCGCATCTTTGGGATGGAAGAACTTGGTCTTTTCATTGAACAGGTTTCTATAGTTAAAGGAAAGTTGAAGGAACTTTTCATAATCTGCTGTTTTCCCCAATTCCTTTGCCAGTTGGGCCAAGCACCAAAGGTCATAGGAAGTTCCTAAGGTAACCGCAACGGGTTGTCGTTTTTCAAAACCATGGACTTCCGGGTAAATTTCCTTATCTCCGGGTCTTAAGGCCGGGATATATCCTTTTTCGTAAAAGAACCTATCCATTCCACCGGCCGGTTTTCCGGACCATGGAGCCAAGGTCTTCTCCGTAATAGCCCCCTTTGCAGCTTGGTAAGCACGTTCGACCTCAAAGCTCCGGATACCTTTCTTATAGGCGTCCAAAATGGCTGCAACACCATGGTTGGAATTCATCCTACGGCTATCTCCATTGATCTCTGGAAAAGTAGGGAACCAAAAGTTGGGCATCTGCTCCGACATGCGGACAAAGGATTGCAGGATATGACTTTCCTTGGTCGGTTCGATCAGGACGTTTAGGGGATGGTGCGCACGATAGGAATCCCAGATCCAATCATCCGTATAGAATGGTATGCCACTATCCTGATGTACCTGACCGTCAAAACCACTAAAATAACGCCCATCCTCGGAGATGTTTACCGGTCTTTCAAAAGTTCTATAGAGCGAAGTGTAAAATATATGCCTGTCATTCTCCGTTCCGCCTTCCACCTTTAATTTACCCAATGCCTTGTTCCAGGTGTTTTTACCGTAATCTTTAACCTTTTCTAAATCATAGGTTTTGATTTCCCTTCTGAGGTTTGCCTTTGCCTGCTCAGCATCAATGAACGATATCCCATAACGGATATTAATTTTACGCTGCGTTTTGGGGAATTGTAGGATGATGGCAGCTTGATCGCCATTGGCTGCAGTGCCCTCCAAAAGTTTACCATCCTTTAACAGACCTACTTTTTCAGGTTTTACATCGGCTTCAGCATAGAGATAGACTTTGGTTCGGTTCCCAATATCCTGACTGCCGGAAACCCCATCTTCATCCCATTTCATTTCGCCACGTCGGGAATTGAATATGAACTGAGGGTCATCAGTTCCTTCAAACTCAAGTTGATATATTGCAGATTGATGGGAGACCGCATAATCTACCTGGATCTGTTCTTCATCCAAGTAAACGGAATAGGAATAAGGATTGATCTGCTCCTGATCGTAGCTATAGGAGATGATCGGTTTTAATTCCTTCTGTTTATTGGCAATAGGACTTAAGTTAAAGGCCGAACTCCCACGATGGGATGTTACGATGAGCGGTAAACCTCTTATCCTATCCGCAGTATAGTCTCCACGTTCAGGATAAACCCTTAACAGGCTGTTCGGCAAATGAACGGTAGGATAGGTAGGTACCAAAAGATGGGAAATATTCCCCATATAAGGGTTTACATAATCGACCGCTGAGGAGGGGGATTGTGCGTGAAGAGCGGTAGTTCCAAATGCACTGAAATATAATAATAAAAAGGTTTTTACCAATCCCTGTTGGAATTTATTAAATCTGGTTTTAGGCATATGCTCAAGATTAGGTTCTGTGCTCAGCAAATGAAGCTTAAAACCAAATTTAATAAAAAATTATCAACCTTTTGAACGTTGCATATGGTCCAGGCTTTTTCCCAATAATGTTTTCTTTCCCATCACTTTAAAGCCTAAACGTTCGTATAGCTTTTTGGCTTTAGGGTTATCATCATCCACTAATAAACCCAGGGTGAGGTTTTGTTTTTCTACATATTCCTGGATTAAAAAGTCAAGGACCTTGCTGCCGATCCCTTTTCCCTGCTGTTTCGGATTGACTCCAATGCAATCAATATAATATTCGCCCGGTTGGGTTTCATCCTCTGGTTGGAAAGGTCGGTTAAATTGCCGCTCAACCAATTCTTTGACGGGTTTTCTCAAGCGATCCAGATCGGCGCCATTGTACACTAATGCGGTTGCCACAATTTCGCCATCCGATTCGATGACCCAGTTATGATGATAGGAATATTGGTTTCCTTCCTGTTCTACCAATGTTTTTAAGAAGTGATTCGCTTGCTGCTCGTCCCTTTGGCCGATAAATAGGTAGGCAATTTCCTCCATAGCGAGCATGAGGTAATTAGCAATGGCAGCTGAATCGGTTTTTTCTCCCTGCCGAATAGTTATCATGTGTACTTATTTTTTCTTCTTTGTTTTTTTCTTTTTCTCCAATTGCTCAATACGCGCAGACAAGGCGCTAATGGTTACTTCCTGAGATTGAATAGTAGCATGCTGCGCAGAGATTACTTTTTCAAGTGCATCGATCAAGACGGTATTCTGTTCCTGTAGATCTATTTTTGAAGGTAGGGTGATCGCCATTTCATTAGACTCTTCCGGGCGTAGCATATCTCCAGACCCATTCAAAAGCCATTCCGGACTGATGTCGGGATAAGTGGATAAAATTGTAGCCACTGCATCGGATCCCAATGCCGAGTTTTTCTGAACGCCCTTGAAATTAGCGTACGATAATCCTATACCCTTAAAAAATTCCACTTTTTGAATCCCTTTGGATTCTGCGATGAGTAAAACGCGCTCTTTAATGTTCGTCATTTAAATCGTGTTAATAACCTAGGATAATGTTTGCCTAATTTATTAAAAATTGTAAGACATCCAAGACTTTTCATGTTAATAAATTGGTAAATAATATCCATGTATTTGATGAAGAAGAATAAGATTTCTACCTTTAGGAAATTGTAACCAATATAAAAATTTATGGAATTACCTTGGGCAGAGCCCTACAAAGTGAAGATGGTAGAGGAGATTTTTCAATCTACCCGTGAGCAGCGCGAGAAGTGGATCGAAGAGGAAGGCAATAATCTGTTCAACTTGGCAAGTCATTATGTTTTTATCGATCTATTGACCGACAGTGGCACTGGTGCCATGTCCGACCGTCAATGGGCAGAGATCATGATGGGCGATGAAAGTTATGCCGGTTCCCAATCCTACCTGAAATTGAGGGAAGTTATCCGTAATACCTTAGGCTTTCCGTATTTTCTACCTACCCACCAAGGCCGTGCGGCAGAGAATGTACTCTTCAGTATTTTGGTCAAAGAAAATAATGTTGTTCCGGGGAATTCCCATTTTGATACCACCAAAGGGCATATAGAATTTCGTAAGGCACATGCGATCGATTGTACCATTGATGAAGCTTTTGATATCAACGATCTGCATCCCTTCAAAGGAAATATTGATCTGGATAAATTGGAGGAGGTCTATAAATCGCATCCGAAAGAGCAGATTCCGTTCTGTATGATCACGGTGACCTGTAATTCTTCCGGGGGACAGCCTGTATCGATGGAGAACATCAAAGCGGTGAAGAAACTTTCCGATCAATACGGCATCCCTGTATTTATAGATGCCGCCCGTTTTGCGGAAAATGCCTATTTCATCAAGGTTCGCGAAGGAGCTTATGCGGATAAATCCATCAAGGAAATTGTGAAGGAGATGTTTTCCTATGCAGATGGATTTACGATGTCGGCGAAAAAGGATGGCTTGGTGAACATTGGAGGATTATTGGGCTTAAGGGATGAAAAGCTTTACCGTGCCTGTGGAAATATGGGGATTATCTACGAAGGGTTTATCACCTATGGTGGATTGGCGGGAAGAGATTTAGCCGCACTGGCACAGGGTTTATTGGAATCTACGGAACTACCTTATCTGAAGGCACGAATAGACCAAGTGGAATATTTGGGGAATAAATTGATCGAATATGGGATTCCTATCCAAAAGCCGATCGGTGGACATGCGGTATTTGTGGATGCCCTGAATTTTCTGCATCGTGTTCCGAGGGAGGAATATCCGGCGCAGACCTTGGCTATTGAACTGTATAAAGAATCCGGTGTGCGGGGTGTGGAGATCGGAACCTTATTAGCGGATCGGGATCCGGAAACCAGACAGGATCGTTTTCCAAAATTGGAATTACTGCGTTTGGCCATTCCGAGGAGAACCTATTCCTATAAACATCTGGATTATGTGGCTGCAGCGCTTAAGAATATTTTCGATAGACGAGAAGAGATCCAGTCGGGACTTGAAATCGTTTGGGAATCGGAGATATTGAGACATTTTACCATTTTATTGAAAAAAAAATAGGAGGGTTTTTCCCCACCTACATATTACACTTTCGACTTTCTAGCCATGAAATTATTGCCTTTTATACTAATTTCTATTCTGTTTACAGGAATATCCTTGCGGTCAGATGCCCAACCTGCTATGGTTTCTAAAGAAAGTGCAGATGTCAATGAAATTTTGCAACAAACCTATTCAAAATTGAAGGACATCAAAACCCTGCAATATGAGACCTTTCGATACATCAATTATAAGTCCCAGGATTATGAGAATAAATTATTAGGAGTTGTGTTTGTCGAATTTGATGAGGCTATTCCTATTGTAGGTTTTAGGTACCAATTTGACAATGAAGTCAGCAAAGTGGTTTTTAACGGTTCCGGAAAATTTTGGATCGATAAGAAGAACGCAAGTATGGAAAGTCTTCAGGCAGCAGCATTGAAAAAGGAAAAACTCCAGCAAGATTTAAATGCAGCATCTTTTTTTTATAATTCTATCCTGTCCTTAAGAAATGTTATTCCTCATATATTAACTGATACATCTATCAAAAAAAGGTTAGGGGATACCCTTATTGATAGCAGGTCTTACCATAAGGTGCTACTTGAAATGAAAAGCAAGTCATTTACGGTAAATGAAGGACTGAAACAATTGACTGCGGATATTAGGATCTATAATCAGATCTTAATCGATAAGGTTTCCTATTTGCCTTATCAAGTGGTTCAATCCAATAATTTTGAACCGGAAGATTATGTCTTGGTGAAATTTGATCAGATAAAAATCAATGGGCCTCAGATAGAAGAGAATTCATGGTTTGCTTCTTCCTATCCCGGTCTTCAAATAAAGGGCAAGGAGGACTTACAATTAATTGCTGCAGGGGCAAATGCGCCTGCCTTTGAATTGGAAGATTTCCAGACGGGTAAAATGGTTACTATGTCTGATTTTAAGGATGATTTGGTTCTTTTGGAATTCTGGGTCAAAAACTGTAGCTATTGTATCAGTGCAGTTCCTAAAATGAATTCAATGGTCGCCAAATATGAGCAGAAGGGTTTGAAGGTGTGGGGAATAAATTCGGAAGATAATAAAAGCCAATTGAACAATTTTTATGAAAGGAATAAACCTACTTTTTCAACCTTAATGGATCAAGACGGAAAGATTACAAAAGCATATGGCGTAAATGGTGTTCCTCAGGTGGTACTGATCCATCAAGGTAAAGTGATTTATGCTGGAGGTATTGTAGATGGTAAATTGGACGCTTTAATTCAAAAGCTTTTGAAAAAATAAATTGCCTATTTCATTTTTCTTATATTTTTAAATGGTATTTATCCAAGGTTTTTTCTGTCCAGGCGTCCATTTCTTCAAAAGTAGATAATCCGTCATTTTCTTCGGATTCCAGGTAATCTTCCACTATGCTTTCCGTGTGTTTAAAACCGAGAAGTTTTCCGATATGAATGATGTCTGATTCAGAAACTTCGTTTTCGAACATAGCAATCATTTCTTCCAAAAACACACCTTCAAAGGTCAGTAATGTAGGGCTCTGGATGCCTTCTTCTAAGGAATAATTTATAAAGCCTTTGTTCTCGAGATCATAGGCGATAATTCTATCCGATCCGAATTCAAAAATGGGGATAAATCGCTGCACTTGATAGGCTTCCTGCTCATTGGAATCTAACGTAAAAATGGAATATGGCTTGCTGATACGTTTGCGAAATTCGTCCATTGCAATTTCATCGACTATCTGTTCATCGAAAATTTCCAAGATGATGGGTGCTAAGTTCAACTTTTTGATCAGGTCCTTAACTTCTGCTTCAGTAATTTGAGATGTTGCCATAATATGAAATACTAAAAAGAATTACACCCAAAGTAATCAATTTATTGATTGGCAAGCAATAAAAAGGTTGAATGAATTATATAATTTAAGGAATCATCGGTGGAGAAAACTAGAATTGCTATCTTTAAAGGAATGAACGTGAATAATAATAACAGTATACTGGTCTTTCCACCTCAACAAGGTATAAAGCCGATATTGTCCGTTTTTGCTTTGTTAACCGTTATTCTTATCCCAACCTTTTTGATTTTGATATTTACGGATGCTACCTGGAAGGATGGGTTGATTATTTTGGGTTTGGGTTATCTTTTGACTGGACTTGCCTATTTTCTTGCGCAAAAAGTAACCCGATATTGGATTGAAGGAGATAGGTTTTATTATAAGGCTTTATTCAAGAAAGAAGGGATTGACATCCAATCGATTAGGAAATTGGAAGTAAATACCTCCAACTGGCAAGCAAGTAATCCCTCCACCTCGAATACCAAAGGGATTATTATCTATTTTAAAAAATACGAGGATGTGTTTATCACACCCAGCGATAATATGCTGTTAGTCGATGAACTTCTGAAAAGAAATCCGGACATTGAGGTGATTTTTATCAAGTAAAAACGGAAAACTCAATACCTAAAACCAGCAATGATGCCGCATGGATGCCATTCCTTTTTATTATAATAAGAAGAGAAAGTTCCTGGTCGATCCATGAACCAGGCCGACATTACAACGATAATCAAACCTTCTTCAGGAGCCGGCTTTTCAAATTTATAGGCTTTGAAAATATCCAAAGTGTTTGATGTACAAAAATTTATATTAAATAGATTTGTTAATCATTTTTTAAGTTTTTTGACTACCTAAAGAGTTTGATGTGTATAAATTTATAACAAATAGGTTTGTTAATCAATTTATGTGTTTTTTTGATTATCTAACAAACTGAGTTTAATAAATTAAAATTAAGTCTGTCTGCTAAATAACCGTACATTTGCTTCTTAACAAACTGAGCGGGCACCCATGATCTACTTCCACATTCCTTTTTGTAAGCAAGCCTGTCACTACTGTGATTTTCATTTTAGCACCTCTCTACAATATAAAAAAGAGGTGTTGGCTGCGATGAAAAAGGAAATTGCGCTGCGAGCTGCCTACCTGGAGGACAAACAGGTCTCTTCGATCTATTTTGGTGGGGGTACTCCTTCCATTTTGGAGGCGGATGAAATCATGGAGCTCATCGACCAAGTATCCCAATACTTTGAGATCGATAACCAGGCAGAAATTACCTTGGAAGCAAACCCCGATGATCTTGACAAAAATAAAGTACATGCATTACGTCAAACCGCTGTAAATCGCTTCAGCATCGGCATACAATCCTTCTATGAAGAAGATCTCCGCTGGATGAACAGAGCCCATAATGCGGAAGAAGCTTTATCAAGCATAAAACGTGTACAGGATGCGGGGTTTGAGAACATTACCTGCGATCTGATTTATGGATTTCCTTTATTGACCGATCAGAAATGGAAAAATAATATGCAGCAGTTGATCGATCTGCAGGTTCCACACATTTCTTCCTATTCCATGACCGTAGAACGGAAAACGGCTTTGGACCATATGATCAACAAAGGGAAAACACCGCCACTGAATGAAGAGCAGAGTGCCGAGCAAATGCTCCTACTCATAGGTACCCTGACAAATGAATGCTATGAGCAATATGAGATCTCTAATTTTGCAAAACCAGGCAAGTATGCCATCCATAATTCGAATTATTGGAAGGGCAAACCTTACTTAGGAATTGGTCCTTCTGCACATTCCTTCAATAAAATATCCAGGTCCTGGAACCTGGCAAACAATGCTCTTTACCTTAAAAGCTTGGCAGTGAATAACCTTCCATTGGAAACAGAAATCCTCAGTAAAAAGGATCGTTTCAATGAATACATCATGACCTCTTTAAGAACCAAATGGGGGGTCGATCCTGCATATGTGAAAAATAACTTTGGAACGGAATATCTGAATGATTTAATGGGCCAAGTAAAGGATTTCCAACAAGCCGGACATATTCTTGTCTCTCCGGAAAAGATAATAACCCTTAGCCCAACTGGAAAACTCCTTGCCGACCAGATCGCTTCCGAACTATTTATAGTTGATTAAAACAAAGTTTTAGTGTCGATTAATCCATCAGCGCTTTTGCTTCAACATCTTCATTTTCATTGATTTCCTTCATCAATAAGGCCTTCATTTTCTTAACGATTTTCTGGGATTTTGGATCGTCGTAGATATTCTTCATTTCCCTAGGATCGGTTTTCATATCGAACAATTCCCATCCATCAACACGTTTGTAATATCGGATCAATTTGTACCGGCCATCACTCACCCCAAAATGTGGGGATACCGCATGCTCGCCATTCTCATAATAATGGTAGAAAAGCTGTTTCCTGGCAGTTCTCTTCTTTCCTTCAGCCACTTTTAGGAATGATTTTCCCTGAATATCCTTTGGAATCGCCGTACCGGTCAGTTCCAATAATGTGGGTGCAATATCCACATTCAGCACCATCCCGTCAACCTGGGAATTAGCCGGGATTACACCTGGGAGCTTCGCCAGCATAGGCGTACGGAAAGACTCTTCGTACATAAAACGTTTGTCGAACCATCCATGCTCACCCATATAGAATCCCTGGTCCGATAGGTATAAAACGATCGTGTTTTCTTCCAGGTTCTTTTCCTTCAAATAATCCAATACCCGACCGATATTCCGATCCATCGATTCGGCCGTATTCAGGTAATCGATCATATATCGGTTGTACTTCCATTTCGCCAACTCCTCACCTTGGAGGTTGGCCGCCTTGAGTTTTGCCTGTATAGGTTGATAATACGCTACATATTGTTGAAACTGCTGGTCGGTCATCCTTTTGAAATTACCATCTTTTCGCATCATTTCCGGGTTATCGAACATCTTGAGGTCATAGCCCATCTGCATATCCTTCGCAATGCTCATCTCCTGGACTGCTGCCGCTTTTCTGCCCTCATATCCATCAAAGAAATTATCGGGGAAAGGGATGTTCTTGTTATCGTTCTTGCCGAAATCTTTCGGATCAGGCATCCAAGTCCGGTGGGTGCTTTTATGGCCGATGATCAGACAGAAAGGCTCCTCCTGATCTTTTTGCTCCAACCAATTGATGGCACGGTCCGTCACGATATCCGCCACATAACCTTCCTCTCGATCCGTGGTTTCGACTGATCCATTTTTGCTGCTGATAAAATCGGGATTGAAATAATGCCCTTGACCAACTAAAATGCTGTAATAATCAAATCCCTGTAGTTTTCTTCCCAGATGGATCTTTCCGATCCAAGCAGTTTGATAGCCATTGTTCTGTAGCTGCTTGACGAACAGATCTTGGCCATGATCAAAATTGGAAGTCTCATTGTCCTTAAAGCCATTTTTATGGCTGTATTTTCCTGTCAATAAGCTGGCACGGCTTGGGCCACAGATGGAATTGGTTACATAGGCTCTATTAAAGGTAGCCCCTTCTTTGGCAATCCTATCCAGATTTGGCGTATGCGCAATCTTCGATCCGTATGCACCGATCGTTTGGTACGAATGGTCGTCGGATATGATGATCACAATATTCGGTTTCTTTTTCTGTGCATTTGCAAATAAACTGAAACAGCATAAGGCCAATAGGAGATGGATTCGCATAATTTTAAAGTTTAGGATTTCAAATATAGGAAACCTGAACTAGAAATAAGATTAAATCATACATAATCAATTACAAAAAATGTACAAAGAGGGTTTATGTGGATAAACATTAAAATGTATAAAAAATAAAGGGATTCCCTTTTGTAGATTCAGAAAAAACAAGGATTTTTGCGCTATAATATATTTAATATGAGATTTTTTCTTTCCCTGCTATTTATCAGTGTATTTAGCCATTCTAGTTTTGCCCAATTCCCTGTTTTTAAAATTGCCTATCAAATTTCCCTCAACCAGGAGTTGATGGACGAGTTGAATAGCCCTGACATGGATGAAAATGATGAAGAATTAGCATCACTAAAGGCTATTTTGGCAGAGACTGAAAAAGGTGGTTTCGCTATTCAGGTATGGTCAGCCAAAGATAAATTCCGGGTTAATTCAAGCATGGCGGAAGATTTTGTTCAGATTGTTGATAAAACAACTAAAAAGATCTACCATCTAAACCTTTCGGATTCCACTTTTATGCAATCAGATGGTGCTGGCCCTTTATTCGGCGAAGAAGCTGCTGAAGATAAATTTCAGATCGAATTTGTTGCCGGAAATACGGAAACCATCGCTGGTTATCCTTGTAAATTGGCGATTATTAGTCCTACAATTGATGATCTAGCCGCATTGGGCGACGAAGAAATACCTAGCATCCAAGTGTGGTATACCGAAAATATCCCTGCTTATACGTTTGGAGCTTTTGATTTCCTGGGAAATCTTCCAGGTGCAGCACTAAAGGTTGACCTGAGTGGTGTACAGTTTGTTGCTAAATCAATTACCAAAGAACAGGTTTCAACAGATTTTTTTGCTCCCCCTGTGGGCTTCCAGGAAAGTGCGGGTGACCTAGGTATGGAAGAAGGTGAAGACATGGAATTGGGCGAAGATATGATCGCTTATTATGATACTACTTCCGGTTTATATGGATTGAAGAATGTGAATGACGAAATATTAACCCAACCCTTATTTACCAGTCTTTCCGAAGTTCGGGATGGGATTATCGTAGCGGTGAATAGTGAATACCAAGCGGGATTTCTAAATCTACAAGGCAAAACGGTGTTGCCTTTGACTTATGAATCCATTGTTTATGATGATGTATTGGGAGCATATCAGTTTTCCAAAGATGGAAAATTCGGGATTATGGACAAGACTGGGAAAAATCTTTGGGGAAAAACCTATGATTTTTTGAGCACATTTGAAGGTAACCATGCGATATTTATGGAAAATGAAAAGTCGGGTATCCTAAATAAATCCGGACAGATCATTATTCCAGCTACCCATGAGAGTATCCTGCAATATGACGAACACTACTTCGTGGTTTTGGATGGTGAAAAATTCAAGATCTTTGATCTAAAATCAAATAAGATGATTTTGGATGGTTTTCAGGAATTGTATTTAGCGAATACACCTAACTTATTCATTGCATCCAATGATGGTGAAAAGTATGGTTTTGTAAACGAGAAGGGAACCACGGTTATACCATTTGTGTATAGTATGGTGAGCCCATTCTTTGATGGTACTGCTTCGGTCGTTAAATTGGGGGAAGAAGAAACCATACAGATCAATACTAAAGGGGAGGAAGTTCCCGTTAATGAATAGAATTAAAACATGATTTTTCATATACATACCCTGCATCGAGGAAGGTTTATCTGGATACTTTTAGGTTGCCTTTTTGCTGCAGGGTTTTTATTGTCCTATGTGCAGGTTTCGGAAATTGTGAAGATCTTGATCTTACTGTTCTGTATTCCTGTCATTCTTTTTTTGGCCGTGAAGGTAAGCCTACAACCTTCCACATGGGATCTACAGGCCGACCGGTTGCACATTGATAAAGCAGGAAAGGTATATGAAGTTTCCTATGAAAACCTGGCTTATATCAAGAACCACCTGCGTTCTGGGGGCAATCTGATCGCGATCTATAAGAACCAGAAAGGTGCGCCTATCCGCATCTGGAGGAATAAGCTCTTTGTTAAAGATGACGATTTTGACGCCATGATGCAGGAGTTCCGAAATAGACAGATCGAAATTGTCATCGGTTAATTTTTATATATTTGATGTATGAACTTGAAACAGCCAATTATTTACCTATTATTGACCGCTGTCTCTTTGGCAAGTTACGGTCAACGAAAAACCTATTGGCAACAGGATGTTGATTATACCATGGATATTGATGTGAATGAAAAAACATATCAGTATGATGGCAAAATGAAGTTGAAATATGGCAATAATTCCGGTCAGGAACTTTCCAAAGTCTATTTCCATCTTTATTTCAATGCGTTCCAACCGGGCAGCATGATGGATGAGCGCCTTAAGAATATCTCGGATCCCGATGCCCGTATGGTGACCAAGAAAGTAATCGACGGTGTCTCAAAATCTGAAAGCAGAATTGCTGCGCTGAAGCCTGATCAAATTGGTTTTCAGAAAATAAAATCCGTAAAATATAATGGCCAGGCCGTTTCGTTCAAAGAGGATGGAACCATTTTGGAAGTAAGTTTACCGAGCAGCATCAAAGATGGTGCGACGGTGGAGTTTGATCTGGAATGGCAGGCTCAGGTTCCGGAGCAGATCCGTCGTAGTGGCCGGAACTCGAAGGAAGGAGTAGCCTTCTCCATGACGCAATGGTATCCAAAAATGGCCCATTTTGATGAGTTTGGTTGGCATTTGGATGAATATGTAGGTCGTGAATTTATTGCGCCTTTTGGCGATTTTGATGTGACCATACATATCAATAAGGATTATGTGATCGGTTCGTCGGGCAAGCTCCAAAACCCTTCAGAGGTGAAAGGCTATGTAAGCAAACCTAAATTGAAACTCAACAAGAACAAAACTTCTTGGCATTATAAAGCAAAGAACATCCATGATTTTGCTTGGGCAGCAGATCCGAAGTTTGTGGTAGATTCTGCAAAAAGTAAAGGTGGTATTCAGGTGTATACGGTATATCTTCCGACAGATGCGACTGTAGTTAGCAACTGGAAGCAGGCTTTAGGTCTGGCAACTGATTTCTTCGATTTTACCGGACAACATTTTGGGGCGTATCCTTGGGGAACCTATACCATTGTTCAGGGTGGTGATGGCGGAATGGAGTATGGAACTGTTACCCTGATTACAGGTGGCAGAAACTTGAAAAGCTTGGTTGGAGTGATCTACCATGAGGCAGCGCATTCTTGGTATCAACATCTATTCGGTATCAATGAGACCGTTGATGAATGGATGGATGAAGGTTTTACGAGCTATATTGAAGAATTGGCATTGACCGAATTGTTTGTTAGGCCACAGGCAAAAGCATTGAATCCGATCGGGGCAGCCTATCTTGCCTATTACCGATTGGCAAATTCGAAAGTGGAGGAGCCTATGAGTTTATTGGCGGATTATTACAATACGAATTTTGCCTATAGCAATGAAGCCTATAATAAAGGGGCGGTGTTTGCCGAGCAGTTGGGCTATATTATTGGCAAGGAAAATCTACAAAAGACTTTCTTGAAGTTCTATGATCTTTGGAAGTTTAAGCATCCTACACCGAATGATTTTAAACGTGTAGCCGAAGATGTTTCTGGAATCAATTTGAAATGGTATTTCAATTTGTTCATTAATACGACGAGGAAGATTGACTATGCGGTGGGGAATGTAACGGGTACAGGTATTGAGGTTGTTAATAAATCGAATCTGGCGATGCCGATAGATTTGTTGGTGGAGTATCAGGATGGTAAGAAGGAATTGTTCTATATTCCTTTACGTGAAATGAGAGGGGATAAACCTGCGGAAGGTTTTGACATTTATAATGGGGTGAAAAGAACGGTGTTGACGGATTGGTTCTGGACCAAGCCGACTTATGTGGTTCCTGTTTCGAAAGCTGTGAAATCAGTGGAGATAGATCCGACGAAGAGATTGGCGGATGTGGATCAGGAGGATAATAAGAAGACTTTGTAGGGATTGTATATAAAAAAGTCATTGCGAGGAACGAAGCANNCGTTCCTCGCAATGACGTTTTGTTCCTCGCTCGGAAGTAAAAAACCTTAAAACAACATCGTCTTCTCAGGGTTGAGTTTTTTACCATAACTCAACAACTCATAATGTAAATGGGGTCCAGTTGATCTACCTGTATTCCCAAGTGTACCAATTACCTGACCAGCGTCTATTTTTTGACCCACCTTTACTTTGGTAGTCGACAAATGTGCATATCTAGTTTCCCAGCCATTGCTGTGCTCAATGATAACTACCTTACCATATTGCCCTTTATACCCAGCATGAACAATCTTTCCAGCTGCGGTTGCTTTGATAGGTTCGCCAATACTACCTTTAATATCAATCCCCGAATGCATTTCTAATCCTCTGTTAGTAAAAGGATTACGGCGATACCCAAAACGAGAAGTGATTTTTCCATGGTGAGGAATACCTAATGGTAAACCTTCCAATTTCTTATCAATACTCTTTAATCTGTTTTCGTAATATTTACTCAATTCATCCAAATTCTCTTCGGTCTCAATAGGTCCCCCTGCATTTTTTAGCTTAGGTGCTACATCTTTTAAACCTCTTTTGCGCATTTTGGCATTAATTTGGTTTAAGGTACTATCGATGGATTCAAATGATTTTTGTACTTGTACTAAATTCAATTGGTTTGAAGCCTCTTCAACCGCTAAGGATTGTTTGGCTTTTTCCAATGCTTCCATTTTTTTGGTCAGCTCCTGCTCATAACGATCGCTCTGTGTTTTGGTTGCGACAAAGACAACAACAGCACAGATCATACAGATGAAAAAGAGGCTTACGCCAAGGATAATTTTCCAGTTTTTTAGGATAATGGTCGGTATTTGAATCTTCTGATTCGAGTCTCCATTGGCATCTAAAATGACAATGGAAGTCTTTTGTTTAATCATAGTTTCTTTCTCCCTATTTTTTCTAGTCGGGCGTAAAAATATCATTTGTTGAAAAAAATAGAACATATTTTAACATTTAATAACTTTTTGGCAGGAGGGAATCCAAGTATTTAACATCTTTGCAACATGTCTTTTTCGGAACATATCTTGGCATGGTACCATCAGCACAAAAGGGCTTTACCATGGCGGGAAACAAGGAATCCCTATGTAATTTGGTTATCAGAAATCATCCTCCAACAAACCCGGGTGGAGCAGGGAATGCCCTATTTTTTAAAATTTGTAGAGGAACTTCCGAATGTAACAAAATTTGCAGCTGCAGAGGAAGCGACCATTTTACGATTATGGCAGGGATTGGGCTATTATTCCCGTGCTAGGAACATGCATAAGGCCAGTAAATATGTGATGGAAAATCATGCCGGCACATTTCCTTTTGCTTACGAAGAACTTTTGAAACTTCCCGGTGTTGGCGAATACACGGCGGCAGCTATTTCATCTTTTTCGAACGATGAACCAAGAGCTGTATTGGATGGAAATGTGTTCCGCGTATTAGCTCGATATTTTGGGATTGGGGAGCCCATAAACAGTAGTGCGGGAAAAAAAATATTCGCTGGATTAGCCCAGGAATTACTGGATACGGATCATCCTGCGACCTATAATCAGGCCATCATGGATTTTGGAGCTTTACAATGCAAACCTAAGAATCCTAAATGTGCCGAATGTGTATTACGTTTGGATTGTGTTGCGCTGAACACTTCTAGGGTTGCTGAGCTACCTGTGAAAAATAAAGGTAAAAAAAGTAGGGATCGATTTTTCCATTATTTTATCGTTGAAAAGGACGATGCCGTACTGATGTCCCAACGTACGGATGGAGATGTTTGGGCCAATCTCTATGAATTCCCTTTGATGGAATCAGCCGGTCCGCTTGAGATACCGGAATTAGTGGCGATGGAGGAATATCAGCAGTATTTTGGTCATGCTATACCCGAAAAGATCGAAAGGACGATCAAGCATGTGCTTAGCCATCAGAATATTTACGCTAGTTTCTATCGAATGCCAAAAGATGTTAGGCTGCAGTCCAAAAAAAGCCATTGGAATTATTGTTTGTCAAAAAAATTAGATAAATTAGCTAAGCATAAACTTATTAGCTCCTTCATAGAGCGATATTTTTGATGTTAACCAAATCCTAAATTATTGTATGTCAGGTGTAAACAAAGTTATTTTAGTAGGACATCTGGGCAAAGACCCTGAGATCCGTTATCTGGAGGGAAATGTAAGTGTTGCAAGTTTTCCCATGGCTACTTCAGAAACCTTTACCAAAGATGGTAGACGCGTAGAGCAGACCGAATGGCATAACATCGTGCTATGGCGTGGTTTGGCTGATGTCGCCGTCAAATATTTGAGTAAAGGGAAGTTGGTTTATATTGAGGGGAAATTGCGGACCCGTTCCTATGAAGACAAAGAAGGCATACGTCGTTATACGACGGAGATTGTTGCCGAAAGTTTTAATTTATTAGGCCGTCGTTCAGACTTTGAACCACAAACCGGCCAATCTGGAAGAAATTCATCATCTCAACATCAGGAAGAACCTAAGGAGCAATCCGTAGATTTCACAGAGAATAATGACGATAATGATGGCTTACCATTTTAATCGATTAATTTATTAGAATTCAAATCATCTACTTTTTTAAAATTTGCTGTATCTTTGGCGCATGTTGCAAGATAAAATAACGCAGTATACTCAAGAGATAAATGCATTCGAACCTACTTCTGCTCAAGATGTAGAGAGTTTCCGATTGAAGTTTTTGGTGTCGAAAGGCATCGTGAAAGCCTTGTTTGAAGAGTTTAAGACCGTAAGTCCTGAGGAGAAAAGAACCTTGGGTAAGGTGTTGAATGACTTTAAAATCTTGGCCGAAACAAAATTCAAAGAATCTTCGGAAGCATTTGTCAACCAATCAGATTCGTCGAATGATAGAAATGAAGGTGATTTGACCCTTCCGGGTTCTGGTTTTACCTTGGGCTCTAGACATCCATTATCCTTGGTACGCAAAGAGATTGTTGAGATCTTTAAAAAGTTAGGCTTTATCGTCTCTGAAGGAAATGAGATCGAAGATGATTGGCATAACTTCTCGGCATTGAATTTTGCTCCAGAACACCCTGCCCGTGATATGCAGGATACCTTCTTTATCAAGAAACAGGATGGTAATGATGTGGTTCTGCGTACGCATACCTCTTCTGTTCAGGTCCGCCTGATGGAAGCGGGGCAACCCCCTTTCCGCGCGATCATGCCTGGACGTGTTTATCGTAATGAGGCCATCTCCGCACGTGCACACTGTTTCTTCCATCAGATCGAAGGGCTTTACATCGATGAGGATGTTTCCTTTGCTGATCTGAAACAGACCTTATACCATTTCGTGAAGGAACTTTATGGTGAAGATACCAAAGTTCGATTCCGTCCATCCTATTTCCCATTTACGGAACCATCCGCAGAAATGGATATTTCCTGTACCATCTGTAAAGGTGCTGGATGCCAAATGTGTAAACAGTCTGGATGGGTAGAGATTTTAGGTTGTGGTATGGTAGACCCGAATGTGTTGGAAAACTGTGGTATCGACAGCAAGAAATACTCAGGTTATGCTTTCGGAATGGGTATCGAAAGGATTACCAACCTGAAATACGAAATCCGAGATCTTAGGTTGTTCTCTGAGAATGATGTAAGGTTTTTGGGGCAATTTGAAACTGAAATCATTTAAGTTTTTGGATTTTTGCAATAAACATATGGTATAATTTGCCGTAAGAATCTAGAAAAAAATAATAAAATATCTTAAAATAAAGGTTCAGATAGGCCAAAAAGCGATTTTTTGGAAATTATCTGAACCTTTTTTATTAAATTACCCTTCATGGAAGATAAAATAGTCATAGCGATCAAAAAATCCGCCCGGGATTTGTTTCGGAAGTATGGCTATAATAAAACCAGTGTCAACGAACTATCCAAGAACGCTAATATTGCCAAGGCGACTTTCTATAAACATTTTGCCAGCAAGGAACTCATTCTACATGCGGTCCTTATGGATTATATCCAGGATAATGTATATGATATCCTGAACAAAAACGTGCATGAAAGAGACCTTTCCACCTTTTTGGCGAATACCATCCTTAGGGTAAGCCGTGTGACCTATACGGTTTGTAATGAATTTGTAGGCTGGGGATTCATCCGAGAATCAGCCAATGCGCAGGAATACCTCAAGATCCTCTCCGACGATCTGGAATTCCTCCTCTTAAGATCCTTTATCCAGAACGAAACCATAGGATCCACCATCCCCGAAGAAAGATTGACTTTCCTTATCAAAACCTCCAAGAACATCGTTTTCTCCTTCGCCTTCACCGCCGTCTCCGAAGCCGATGTCCGCAAGAATTTTATCTCCTTTCAAAAAGAAATGCTTCCGTATTTGGTGCAAGCCACGCTTTTGTAGTATTTAGTAGTTAGTATATAGTATTAAGACATATGGGGTACCTATGGCGCTATGTATTGTCTTTATACTAAATACTAAATACTAACTACTATTTTATTATTTTTGCAGCCACTATGGGAAGAAGAATACCACAAGAGAAGAAATTTGTTTCCGGATTGGAAATCATTGATATAGCTGAGGAAGGCAAAGGCGTTGCGAAGCAGGATAGCCTTGTTTATTTTATTGAACGGGGGGTGCCGGGGGATATTGTTGAGGTGGAGCTACAGCGCAAGAAGAAGAGCTTTGTGGAGGGGAGAGTGGTTAAGGTGGAGACACCCTCTGCCTATCGAGTGGATCCTTTCTGTAAGCATTTTGGTGTTTGTGGTGGCTGTAAGTGGCAGCATATGAGCTATGATGCTCAATTGAAATTCAAAGAGCAGTCTGTTGGAAATGCACTTTCAAGGATTGGTAAGGTGGATGTGTCCGAAATGGAACCTATTTTGGCTTCTGAAGGAACGACCTATTACCGGAATAAACTGGAATTTACATTTTCGAACAAACGTTGGTTGACAGATCTAGACGAGGTGCAGCCAGGTGATTCGATGGATGCGTTGGGATTCCATGTTCCCGGTCGTTTTGATAAGATTTTGGCCATTGATCATTGTTACTTACAACAAGACCCTTCCAACGTTCTTAGAAATGAGATTTTTGAATTCGCCAAGGCGAACGGTATTTCTTTTTATGACCTGAAGTTCCATGAGGGAGCATTACGTAATCTGATTATCCGGACTTCCTCAACCGGTGAGGTGATGGTGATCGTGGTTTTTGCCTATCCGGAAGAAGGACAGGTTGACCTATTGATGGCATTCATCCATGAGCGATATCCAGATTTAGCCTCCTTATTATATATCATCAACCAGAAACGTAACGATACGATCTTCGATCAGGAGATTGAGATCTACGCAGGCAGGGATTTTATCTATGAGGAAATGGAAGGTTTGAAGTTTAAGGTTGGTCCTAAATCTTTCTACCAGACTAACTCGAAACAGGCTTATGAGCTGTACAAGATCACGCGTGAATTTGCAGGGCTGAAAGGGGATGAGCTGGTTTACGATTTATATACTGGAGCTGGAACCATTGCCAACTTTGTGGCCAGGTCGGCTAAGGAAGTAGTAGGTGTGGAATATGTGCCTACGGCGATCGAGGATGCAAAAGTTAATTCTGCGATCAACGAGATCCATAATACAAAGTTTTATGCTGGAGACATGAAGGATGTGCTTACTGCAGATTTCATTGCGGAGCATGGGAAACCGGATGTAGTAATCACGGATCCTCCAAGAGCTGGGATGCATGCAGATGTCGTGGCTCGTATATTGGAGATGGGGAGTGAGAAGGTCGTGTATGTGAGTTGTAATGCGGCTACGCAAGCTAGGGATTTGGAAATGCTGCAGGAGAAATATGAGGTTGCACGGATTAAACCGGTGGATATGTTCCCACATACGCAGCACGTAGAAAATGTGATTTTATTGAAATTGAGGAAATAATGGATTTACAGGATTTATTGAACAAGCAGCCCGAAGGAGAAGAAAATAAGAAAAGCGAAAGCCCTTTGCTTAGCTTGAAACGGGACCTTGATTTTTACAAGGAGTCCATCCAAGAGGTGTCTGTGGAAATGATGGCAGAAGGCTATACGCTATATCCGATATTTGTTGCCCATCAGCACCAGGTTGGATTGGGAGAGGTTATTTTGGACCGGGAGGAATTGAATACAGCTTGGACCATACATGCCAGTTCGCTGGAGGAATTTGTGGAAAGAGGCTTGATCCAATCGGAACGGAAGGATTATTTCATCAAGCAGTTCAAACCTGCGAATGCTTTTATGTGTCTGTTCGTCATCGTTCCTGAAGGCGCTAATTTTGTTTTTTATCCCTATAAATAAGATCGATTTTAAACTATTTAACATTTGGCAGTCTAAACAATTGCTACCTTTAAACTGATGTATAGTAAAGTTAAATATTTTGGGATATTGTTCTCTTTTTTGTTGCTTGGAATCTTAATGGTTCAGGCTCAGGAGCAAGGTAAAGTGATTTCTGGGCTTCTGATGGAAAAGGGAAGTAATATCCGTGTATCGGATGCTAACGTGGTTAACCTACGGAGTAAGCAGTCTGTTCGATCAAGTGCCTATGGGGTTTTTACCATTGATGTGATCATTGGTGATACCATTCGGGTTTCTAAAGTGGGTTATGGACCAGTGAAAACGGTGATCCATAGCTTAGATGATATTCTCATTGACATGCAGTCTGGTACCACTATTGAAACAGTGGTGGTCACTCGGAGTACAAAAGAGGCTGAATTAAATAGCTTTCTAAAGGAATACGAGAAAAAGGGTGTTTATAATGGGGGGCACAATAGAGTAAGCACCTATTTGAACAGTCCGGCTACGGCCTTATATAATCTTTTTGGCAAAGACGCTAAGAATGCCAAACGTTTTGAACGGTATATGAACCAGGAATTGGAGGCATCCAAGGTGGATCGCGTATTCAACAAGGCTATCGTCAATAAGATTACTAATTTGGAAGGTGATGAATTGCAGTCTTTTATGGACCTTTACAGACCTTCGATCTCTTCGGTTGAACGATGGGGCGAATATGATCTTTTGAACTATATTCAGAATTCATTTAAGACTTGGGATGCCCAAGGTCGTCCGAAATCACAACGTTTGCCCAAGTTGGAAATTCCTCCTCAAGAAAAATAAAACCCTGTAAATTAAGTGTTTAATCAATTGATTGTTTGCAAGAAATGACTTTGGCATTGGGTTTGCAAAAACCATTCTATTGATTTGAAAAAAATATTAGTGAATAAAGGATAAATTATTTGGTTATGAAAATGAATAAAAGATTAGCAGTTTATGGATTAACAGTAGCAACTTCAGCAATGTTGTTCGCAAGTTGTTCAACCATCCAAAATACAAGCAATACTACTAAAGGTGCCGTAATCGGTACAACTGCGGGTGGTGCAATTGGTGCCTTAATTGGAGGTAAAGCTGGTAACACAGCAGTAGGTGCGATCGCTGGTGCGGTAATCGGTGGTGCAGCTGGTACATTGATCGGTAAGAAAATGGACAAGCAAGCTAAAGAAATCGAAAATACCGTTGCTGGTGCTGAAGTAGAACAAGTTGGTGAAGGTATCTTAGTGAAATTCGATTCTGGTATTTTATTTGACTTCAACAGTACCGCTTTAAAATCAACTGCGAAAGATAACATCGCGAAATTGGTGGAAACTTTGAACAAAGAGCCGGATACAGAAATTTTAGTATTAGGTCATACAGATAACGTAGGTACATTGGCAGCAAACCAAAAAGTTTCTAATGGACGTGCAGCATCTGTAAAATCATATGCAGTATCTCAAGGTTTAGCAGGTTCTCGTATCAGAACTGAAGGTAAAAACTTCTCTGAGCCAATTGCTTCAAATGATACCGAAGCAGGTAGAGCGGAAAACCGTCGTGTAGAGATTGTTATTGTTGCATCTAAGAAAATGCAAGAAGAAGCTAAAAAAGAAGCAGCGCAATAAATTTAATCCGATATATTTCATAGGGCAGCATATTTTGTTGCCCTATTTTTTTTGCATAAATCTTTGTTAAATTTTAGTCATTGCTGACAAACTGTCATCAAATTAGCTTTTTATTACTAACTTTGTAGTCTTTGAAAATTGACTATGTTAGAGTTATCACATACAACGAAGACGCACGATGAGGCTCGCCAAGGCGAGGCTTTGGATATGGTTCCTACGGGACAATCAACTGGCCGAAAACTTTATATTGAGAGTTACGGATGTCAGATGAATTTTTCCGATAGTGAGATTGTGGCGTCGATCCTGATCGAGAAGGGATTTGAAACGACAAAGGATTACAGGGATGCCGATGTGGTATTTATCAATACCTGTTCTATTCGGGAGAATGCAGAACAACGCGTTCGTAATAGACTAAAGGAATTTGAATCTGCCAAGGCAAAGAACCCTGGTATGATCGTAGGTGTTTTGGGCTGTATGGCCGAACGATTAAAAGCCAAATTCCTGGAAGAGGAGAAATTGGTAGATGTAGTTGTGGGTCCAGATGCCTATCGTGATCTTCCAAACTTGATCAATAAGGTCGATGATGGTGGAAGAGCGGTGAATGTACTGCTTTCTCGTGAAGAAACCTATGCCGATATCAATCCAGTCCGTTTAAATACCAATGGGATTTCTGCTTTCATTTCCATCATGCGTGGATGTGATAATATGTGTTCTTTCTGTGTCGTTCCTTTTACACGCGGGAGAGAGCGTAGCAGAGATGCAGTTTCTATTGTAAAAGAAGCAGAAGATCTTTTCCGTGCTGGGTATAAAGAGGTTACCCTATTGGGTCAGAATGTGGACTCGTATAAATATACCCCTGCTGTTGCAGAAGGCGAGGAGCCAAAAGAAACCATCAATTTTGCACAATTATTGGCATTGGTTGCTGAAGTAAGCCCTGAATTAAGAATCAGGTTCTCGACTTCCCATCCGAAGGATATTACCGATGAGGTGTTGTATACGATGGTTAAATATGAAAATATCTGTAAATATATTCACCTACCTGTACAATCGGGTAACTCGCGGGTATTGGATCTGATGAACCGTACCTATGATCGAGAATGGTATATGGAGCGTGTGGATGCCATCCGTAGGATCATCCCAGAATGTGGGATCTCTACCGATGTGATCACCGGTTTCTGTACAGAAACAGAGGAAGAACATCAGGAAACATTATCCATGATGGATTATGTTAAATATGATTTCGCCTATATGTTCGCCTATTCGGAGCGCCCGGGTACATTAGCAGCCAAACGTTATGAGGATGATATTCCTGAGGAAGTGAAGAAACGTCGTTTGACGGAGGTTGTCGACCTGCAGAGAAGTCACAGCCTGTACCGTTTGGAGAAATTTGTCGGTAAAGTGCATAAGGTCTTGATCGAAGGTTTTTCAAAACGGTCGGATAAGGATTTTTGTGGTCGTAATGACCAAAATACGATGGTTGTTTTCCCAGTAGATGCACGCTACAAGGTGGGTGACTATGTAAACGTATTGGGAGAGAGTTGTACTTCAGCTACATTAATCGGTAGGATTGTAGACTAATTCTTCTCCATAATCACAATTTTAAAGCATGGATAATCAGGATATTAAGAATAGATTTGGCATAATTGGAAACTCTCCATTGTTAAATCGTGCAATAGATATTGCGCGACAAGTCGCACCAACTGATATATCGGTGTTGATTCAAGGAGAGAGTGGATCGGGTAAGGAGGTGTTCTCCCATATCATCCATCAATTAAGTTCCAGGAAACATGGACAATTCATCGCAGTAAACTGTGGAGCAATCCCAGAAGGTACGATCGATTCGGAATTGTTCGGACATGAGAAAGGATCCTTTACCGGAGCGCACGAAGCCCGTAAGGGGTATTTTGAAGTTGTTGATGGTGGTACCATCTTCTTGGATGAGGTAGGGGAATTGCCATTGGGAACCCAGGCCCGTTTATTGCGTGTTCTGGAGTCTGGAGAATATATCCGCGTAGGATCATCGAAGGTTCAGAAAACCAATGTACGCGTTATTGCAGCCACCAATGTGGATGTTTTTGAGGCCGTTAAAAAAGGGAAGTTCCGTGAAGATCTATATTATCGCTTAAACACTGTTCCATTATATATTCCACCATTGCGCGAGCGCAAGGAGGATATCTATTTATTGTTCCGCAAGTTTGTAGTAGATTTCGCGGATAAATATCGGACACCGGGCATACAATTGACAGAGGATGCACAGGAGTTGCTGAAGAATTATTCTTGGCCAGGGAATGTGAGGCAATTGAAGAATATTGCGGAACAGATTGCCGTTCTGGAAAAGGAGCGGGTGGTGGATGCCAAAATATTGAGCCAA
>DCOH01000027.1:46079-122846 GCA_002322865.1 Sphingobacterium sp. UBA1575
AGAAGAAGTAAGACCGAATACAGCGGCCTTGGTTTCCGAGGAGTATAATCCGGTTCAGAATCCAACCATTACCATCCATAATCCGAATCAGCAGAATCCATCGTCCAACGATTACCTGTATGATACCCAGGATGTGGAAGAGGTAGAAGAGGAATCTTTGTCCTTGATGGATAAGGAGTCTGATTTGATAAAAAAGGCATTGAAGAAGCATAAGGGCAAAAGGAAGGCCGCGGCACAGGAACTGGGTATTTCGGAACGTACCTTGTACAGAAAGATTAAGGATTTAAACCTAGATTAAGATATTCGTCATGTTCAAAATAAAGGGAACCGTTATTACGTTTTTAATGTCAATCGGCATGCTGCTGATCATCAATGGATGTGGGGTTTCGTATAGTTTGAAGGGTAGTTCGATTCCTGAAAATGTAAAGACCTATACCGTAACATTCTTTGAGAATATTTCACCAATGGTTTCAGCAACCCTAAGTCAGACCATGACGGAAGGATTGAAGGAGCGGATCCGTTCGCAATCCCGATTGAGCCAGGTGAACCAAGATGGAGATACCCAATTTGATGGTACGATTACCAATTACTCGATCACGCCAGCGGCAGTTGAAGCGGGGTCGGATCGTGCAGCCATGAACAGACTTTCCATCACGGTTAAGGTGAAATTTACGAACCGTAAAGATGATACGGGAAAGAGTGATTTCGAGGAATCATTTACGCAGTTCAAAGAGTTCCGTGGAGAAGTTTCAAATCAGGAAACGCAATTGAACGCGGAGATTGTAAAAGCACTTACCGAGGATATCTTTAATAAAGCATTTAATAACTGGTAGTCAAATATATCAACCTATGGATCTACGACAAGTATTTAGAAAGGCCCTGGAGAATCCCTTGGAAGTGAGTGAGGTTGATTTTCAACAGTTACTTTCGAAATATCCATTTTCCCAGCCTATAATTTTTGCGCATGAGCGTAAGAAAAATCTGGAGAATTTACCTGTAGATAAACAGAAAACATTAATGTATGCGTATAATTCCTTTTGGCTAAGGGATTATCTGCAGAAACCTGTTGCACAGATTCCAGAATTGGAAGCGGTATCGGATGATTATATCGCTTTCGAAGAGTATACATCCGAGGATGAGCAGGAAGAAGTGGTATTGGAAGAAGAAGTTCTGGGTGAGGGATTTTTGGAAGAAGAAGTTTTGGATGAGGAGGTAGAGGCAGAAGTTGAAGAAAATTTTTTTGATCCTCCCGCAGCATATAATATAGAATCTGCATTTCCAGAAGTAGATGAAGAGGAAGATGTTCCATTGGATGAGGATGAGGAAGATGTTGAAGTTGCTGTAGAGAAACTGGAAGGCACGCATAGGGAGGAGGATGTCAGTTTATATAATGATGAGCTGATGCCTTATAGCTTCCGTTGGTGGTTGTACAAAACAAGATTGGAGCATGCAGAAACCTATCAGCCATTTGTATCTCCGGTATTACCCAAGTCCCAAAAGGGACAGTTTGATCCTAAGAAATTGGACGAGGCGATCCTAGATCAGCAGATACGTGAGAACATTTTTCACTTGCAGAATCCCGAGGATAAATTGAGTGAGCCTTATAAAAAGGAGACGATCGAATTCCGTTCGAATGAGCCTACCGATGAGGTGATCGAGAAATTTATCCGTGAAGAACCTCAGATTCAACCTCCCAGAGCAGAAAGCATCAATACCGAAAATAAGGCTCGTAGAAGTTCAGAGGATCAACTTTCAGTCGTTACAGAGACACTGGCGAATATCTATGAATCGCAGGGAATGTATGAAAAATCGATTTCGGTATTTAGAAAATTAATTTCAGAGAATCCAGAAAAAAAATCGTACTTTGCGGCCCGAATTAAAGAATTAGAACAAAAGTTATAAAAGAAATATAAAAATGGACATTTTATTTATTATCCTAATTATTCTAGCGAGTTTATTGTTAGCATTATTTGTGTTAATCCAAAACCCTAAAGGTGGCGGTTTATCATCAGGATTCTCTGGGGGAGCAAACCTGATCGGTGTACAACGTACAGGTGATATATTGGAAAAAGGTACTTGGGTGTTGATCATTGCTTTAATGGTTTTCTGTGTGGCGATCAATATTTTGGGCCCATCAGCTGGTTCAGGTAATGGTCTTGGCGATCAGATCGAAGCACCAGTTCAAACTCCATCGTTGAACTTGAACCCATCAGCAACTCCACCGGCTACTGTTCCTACAACACAGACGCCAGCAGCTGCTGACTCTACAAAATAAGGTTACCCTTCGTATAAGAAATATGATCCCTGTCTGGCTTAGACAGGGATTTTTTTTATGCTTTTAATCCTTACCAATTAGTGACATCCTGACATCATTATTTTACTTAAACTGTCAACAAAATGGTTTAAAAATGTTATTTTGACACAAAAAGATTAGTAATTTGGATTGGCATAGTTCGTGATGCCCTAACAATGATTATACATTTAAACATAAAAAACTGATATACAATTATGGCATTAAGTATTAAACCTATTGGAGACAGAGTGGTAGTAGAACCTTCTCCAGCGGAAGAAAAGACAGCGTCTGGAATCTATATACCTGATACTGCGAAAGAAAAACCATCCCAAGGAACAATCGTAGCAGTAGGTTCAGGTAAACCAGAAGAGCCTTTGACGGTACAGGTAGGTGATAAAGTATTGTACGGTAAATATGCAGGTACTGAAATTACTTACGAAGGGAAAGAATATTTAATTATGCGTGAAGCAGATATTTACGCAGTTCTGTAAATCAATCTACTTAAATCTTTAAAAATAATAGTCAAATAGAAATGGCAAAACAAGTAAAATATAACGTAGAAGCGCGTGATTCCCTGAAAAAGGGTGTTGATACATTGGCGAATGCCGTAAAAGTAACATTAGGTCCAAAAGGTCGTAATGTAATTATTGAGAAGAAATTTGGTTCACCAGCTATTACAAAAGATGGTGTTTCTGTTGCGAAGGAAATCGATTTGAAAGATCCATTGGAAAACATGGGTGCTCAAATGGTCAAAGAAGTAGCTTCAAAAACCGCAGATCAAGCAGGTGATGGTACCACTACAGCAACAGTATTGTCACAGGCTATCGTAGCGCCAGGTATCAAATCCGTAGCAGCAGGTGCTAACCCAATGGATTTGAAACGTGGTATCGATAAGGCTGTTTCTGCAGTCGTGGCTAACTTGAGATCGCAATCTCAAGTAGTTGGTGCCGACAACAATAAAATCAAACAAGTAGCTTCTATCTCTGCAAACAATGACGAAGTAATCGGTTCATTGATCGCTGAAGCTATGGAAAAAGTAGGAAACGACGGAGTAATTACTGTTGAAGAAGCAAAAGGNNTATGCAATTCGACCGTGGTTACCTTTCTCCATATTTCGTTACGAACTCTGATAAAATGGAAGCAGAGTTGGATAACCCTTATATCTTAATCTACGACAAGAAAATAAGCAACATGAAAGAATTGTTGCCAGTATTGGAAAAACAAGTTCAAACTGGTAAACCATTGTTGATCATCGCTGAGGATCTGGACGGAGAAGCTTTAGCTACGTTGGTAGTTAACAAAATCCGTGGATCACTGAAAGTGGCAGCTGTTAAAGCTCCAGGATTTGGTGACCGTCGTNNTCGTAAAGCGATGTTAGAGGATATCGCTATCCTTACTGGTGGTACTGTGATCTCTGAAGAAAGAGGTTTCAAATTAGAGAATGCAGAATTATCTTACTTGGGACAAGCAGAAAAAGTAGTTGTTGATAAGGACAATACTACGATTATCAATGGTTCAGGTAATGCAGAAGATATCAAAGGTCGTGTAGCCCAGATCCGTGCCAACATTGAAACTACTACTTCTGATTACGATCGTGAGAAACTTCAAGAGCGTTTAGCTAAATTATCTGGTGGTGTTGCGGTACTTTATGTAGGTGCAACTACAGAGGTAGAAATGAAAGAGAAGAAGGACCGCGTTGATGATGCCCTACATGCTACTCGTGCAGCAGTTGAAGAAGGTATCGTTGCAGGTGGTGGTGTTGCTTTCATCCGTGCTACAGAGGCTTTGACAGATCTTAGAGGTGACAACGAGGATGAGAACATCGGTATTGACATCATCAAACGTGCTATCGAAGAGCCATTACGCCAAATCTGTGCGAATGCTGGTATCGAAGGTGCGGTGATCGTTCAAAAGGTAAAAGAAGGAACTGCAGATTTCGGATACAATGCGCGTACTGACAAGTTTGAGAACTTGATCGCAGCAGGTGTAATCGATCCTACTAAAGTTTCTCGTGTTGCTTTAGAAAACGCAGCTTCTGTTGCTTCGATGTTATTGACAACAGAATGTGTATTGGCTGATGAACCTGAAGAGAACCCAGTAGGTGCTGGTGGACCTCCAATGGGTGGCGGTATGGGTGGAATGATGTAAGATCATCCCCTTTCAAAAATATATTTAGCAAAGAGCTGCCTTTTGGCGGCTCTTTGTGTTTTATTGACAATGGAAATCAAGTATATTCGTATGGTAATTCAGGAATTGGTTGGACTTAAGTTTAAATAGGATGGACGGACAGGAGGTTTTGATGCTGATCTTAATCTTTGTGATTGGTGATGTATTGATTTATTTTGTATGGAAAAATGTGGGCAACAAACGGGTTGTAACTCCCATAATTCCTGAAGAAGGATCTATCCGTGAGGTATTGTTGGATAGGGTGAGGTTTTTTAAGAATTTAAAACCTGCCCAACAGGATGTATTCTTGAAACGGGTGGTTTATTTTTTGCATACCACGAAGATATCAGCAGAGAAAGGTTCGGTTATTACCGATGAACATCGGGTATTGGTGGCGGCAAGTGCTACTATCCCTTTGTTCCATTTTGAAACCTGGTCTTATGAATACCTTGATGAAGTATTGATCTATCCAGGAACTTTTAATGAAAAGTACAATACACAGGAAGCTAACCGAAACATCCTCGGCATGGTCGGTGATGGTGTAATGCACAGAAAGATGATTCTTTCCTTACCAGCGTTACTTTCTGGATTCTCCAAGAATTCGGATAGCAATACGGCCATCCATGAATTTGTACATTTAATTGATAAAGCGGATGGTGAAGTGGATGGCGTGCCTGAATATTTGATTCCTAAAGAACTGATACAGCCTTGGATGGAAGAAATGGAACAAACGATCTCAGAAATCCGAAGGAATAAATCTGATATCCGTGATTATGAAGCTACTAATAACGGTGAATTCTTAGCAGTTGTTTCTGAATATTTCTTTCAAAAACCTAAAATGCTGAAGGCAGACCATCCAGAGCTCTATGAATTGTTGGATGAGATTTATTGTGCTAAAAAGTGATTTTTTACGGGATCAGGATACAGGATTCTCTTATTTAAACGTTGATTAGTTATAGACTTTAAAATTTAACATGATGGAATACAGGTTATTAGAGAACAGTGATTTAAGTGTCTCGGTGATTACCTTTGGTGCTTGGGCGGCAGGAGGATGGATGTGGGGAAGTACGGACAGAAATGATGCTATAGAAGCCATCCGTGCCGCCTATGACCTGGGGGTTACCTCTATTGATACTGCTCCAATTTATGGTCAGGGTACTAGTGAAGAGATTGTTGGAGAGGCCATTAAGGACTTTAGGAGAGATGAGGTCCAATTGTTGACCAAATTTGGGATGCGTTGGGATTTTGCAGAAGGGGCTTTTGCCTTCCATAGCAAGAACAATCAGGAGGAAGCGATCGAAATCTATAAGTTCGCTGGAAAGGATAGTGTGATCTATGAGTGTGAACAGAGTTTAAAACGCTTAGGAACGTACTATATCGATCTTTATCAGATCCACTGGCCGGATTCTACCACGCCCTTGGATGAGACTTTTGAGGCAGTAGGAAGATTGATCGAACAAGGAAAGGTACGATATGCCGGGGTATGTAATTATGATGCGAAATTGATGGAAGAGGCAGGCAGAACCCTCAACCTTGTTTCCAACCAGATTCCTTTTAGTATGGTTAACCGTGGGGTGGAAGAAGAAACCATTCCTTACTGCATCAAACAGAATAAAGCTGTTTTGGCTTATAGCCCTTTAGAGCGTGGTCTTTTGACGGGAAAGATACATCCGGGATATAGCTTTAAGTCAGGAGATCATCGGGCTAATCTGCCGCACTTCCAACCAGATTTCATCGATAGGACCAATATCCTTTTGGAAAGAATCAAACCTTTGGCAGATGATAAGGGGGTAACATTGAGTCAATTGGTACTACGATGGACAGTAGAACGTCCCGGAATAACCATCGCCTTAGCAGGAGCAAGGAATGCACAGCAAGCTGTTGAAAACGCGAAGAGCATGAACATCAACCTTACGGATGATGAAATCGAATTTGTGAATGCAGTGGTGGATGCTTTCTAATCAAAAGATACTTTTTATAATTACAAGATCTTACAATCAACTAAGGTCCTGTAATTTTACCACTTGATTCTGATCATTGAAATAGAAATAGGACTTTCCGGCCAATTCAATCTTATCGCCTTGTTTCATGGTATCGGAAATATCCATAGCTAGGCTTGCGGTATATAGGATGCGGACTTCAATCAGGTTAGAGGATTCATGCAATTCGGATATGACCTGTTCGCGGTCTTCGAAGAAAGATTTAGCGGATTCTGCCTGCTCTTTAAAAGCCTCAATCCCTTCCAGAGAGTCGGTGGTTACCCCATTCTGGATATTTTCAAATACGACATCTTCTGAAAAATGCTGTACCATTCCTTCTACGTCAAAATTATTGTATGCCTGTATATAATTCCTGACAATTTCTTCTCTTAGGTTCATAGGATGTTGTTTTGTATAAAGATAATAAAAAAGGAGTCACCCTAAGACACCTCCACAACTATTATGTAACAAACAACAAACTTATTTCTTTATCCAGATTTCCAATAGTTTCCTTAAGTTTAGGATCTGATGGACGTGGGCTATCTGCAGCGATCAAGTTTCCAGCTTTGTCGATAAGGATGTAACAGGGGATGCCATCTACTTTATAAGCAACTGATAATACATTTTCAACTCCTGAATGCAGTTGGATTACCTTTGTGTTTTTTTTTCCTTCCCATGGGTTTTTCATTTGCTTTTATTTTTGTCGATTGATATGCCAACAAATGCAACGCCTTTATCTTTGTATTCTTCATAAATTTTTTTCCAATGGGGTTCTTGTGCAAGACATGGACCACACCATGTCGCCAAAAGATCTATTAACACAACTTTCCCTTTTAAATCCTTTGGTGCTACATTTTTACCATTTACATCGGAATAACTGAAACTTTCCACAGTAATGCCAGTTTTTGTTTTGGCCAGTTTTGTTACCATGGTTTCAGTCAGTTTGAATTGTTCCGGCAGTGTCAAGTATTTTTGGTTAGCTGTTTTACTTAATGGAATTCTTACATCGATCGAGCCTTTTCTATTTTTGATGCAATAAATTACCATTTCAGAACATCCGAAAGAATTGAATTGAGTCGGTTTTCTTCATCTAATATCCCTTTTCCTCTTTTTTTTTCCATCAGCAATATAGTCAAAAAACGATCTCCAAATGGTAAAATTAGCTGTTGACAGGTCAGATGTTTACCGGTATTGAAATTCTGGTAATAACTGGTAAACTCTTCCTTATCCGGATGTGCTTGTCTAGGCATGTAGTTATAACTTATGGTATTATAAGCGAATTCATTTTCGACGATCCTTGGGGATAATTTCTCGAACACCTTATTTCCGGTTTTCGGATCTTTTTAGAAAAAGCTTAAATTTTTAATCATCTCCTCCAAATGGGGGAAGAATTCCACATAGGTGGACATCCCCCTAATTGAAGAGGCCATATGCCACTGGTTCAGGGCTTTGGTTTCGGGACTGTCCATATTGAAAGCTCATAGTTTTCACTGTTTAATATTATGGTTAGGTCTTCATGGCCCTTAAATGAGAACCTGAGGTTATTTTATGTTCGCAAGAATTTGCCACTACCGTGTAAATGAAACCTTCATATTCAGGATTGAACCTGAAGCCAAATCGACCTTTTCCACCTGTGTCTGAGATTGCTATATCGAACAGTCTTGAAAAATAAATTTAACTTCAAAAAATAAGTTCTAATCATTTTTTTACACCCAAATACGCAGGCCATTCCCGATGTAGCCAATTATTAATTGTTGATTTTTTTATAAAAAAAACCAAATAGTTTTTAACTATTATTTAACAACTGTTAAAATAATCTTTTTTGGTAAGATTCTTGTTGCAAGAATTGGCGATAATTTTTTTTACTGTATAAAATTGTATCGCTAATTTATAGAACTTACAATAAATGGGTGTAAATTGCATCTCCTTTAATAAAGTAAGTTTTTTACTAATAAATAATTCCGAAATATGAAAAAAACCATTTTTTCGTTACTTGTCCTAGCTGCATGTAGCTTTAAATCCGCTCAAGCACAATTTACTCGCCCAATCAGCTTGGGAATTGGCGGAGGTCCTACCATCAACCTAACAGATCTAGCAAACGTAGAAGCACAATTCGCAGGCCATATTGATGTTGATGGGTTGATTACCCCCTTTGTGTCGGTCGGTGTACATGCTGAAAGAGGAGCACTAAAAGGTCATGGATATTTAAGTGAATTCAAAAATGATTATTGGGCATTTAATGCAAATGCAAAAGTAAGAGCTGGTCAATTCATGAATCTGTCCGACAATTACAGCTATTATAACCTTCAAGCCAGTACTTTTAATAAAATTTTAGCCAATGTATACCTAGGGGCCGGAGCAGGATTCATGAAAAATAAAATTGAAGCCAGCATCACTCCAGAATATGAAGCTGGAGTTATTTCTCAAGGAGGTCATATCTCCGATGATCTTACCGGATTTCATTTTGTTGTTCCGGTAAATGTCGGAATCGATATTCCTATTGGAAGAACCTTATATGGACCACAGTGGGCGGTGAATATCAATTATCAACATACCATCACGACAAAGGATAACTTAGATGCGGTTGTTAATAAAAGGAACGATCAATATTCATACATTTCCCTAGGATTGAAATACGCGCTATTCCACAGAAAATAATAGGATAATTTGCTGATCAGATATATAAATAACAAAACAACAACAATAAATAGATAATATGAAAAGACTGTTCCTAAGTCAGCTTTATAGCACATTTTGCTTGGCTATATTGGTAGGTGTCGTCGGATGTTCCTCATCTGGAAACCTATACAATGCACCTAAGGTATCTGCCTTTAAGGGAGGGAAACTACCAGCGCCTCCGGGTATGGTGTATGTTCCGTCCGGTACAATTCTGTTCAAAGGGTCATTAGATAGCGGAAATGTTGGTAAGAATGTGAGTCTTAGTGCATTCTTTATTGACGAAACGGAGGTGACCAACAAACAATACCGTGAGTTCGTGAATTGGGTAGCCGATTCCATCGCTGTTACCGATTATCTACAGGATGATCAATACTTTTTGGATATCGCAAGTGAAGATGGTACAAGCAAACGTATCGATTGGAAAAAGGTGAGACGTATTTCTCCACTTTGGAAAAGTAAGGATCCCGTAATTGCGGAGAAATTGGCGCCTATGTTGGAATTGAAAGGTTCGAACAGGGCCCTGAATCCAGAAATCGTGCAATACCGATTTTCCTACCTGAAAACAAAAGGGAATCTTAAAAAGGAATATGTTACGGAAACCGTTTCCATTATGCCAGCAGAAGATATCTGGTCAAAAGATTTCCCGAATGCGCAGCTTACCTCTTTGGATGCAAATTACTTCACGCACCAATCATTTGATTACTATCCGGTAATCGGGGTTACCTGGCGACAAGCCCGCGCCTTTACCGATTGGAGAGGAAAGGAAATGATGGCCAATGTAATGAAGAATTCGTATTTGAGCGGTTATCAATTGACATTCAGTTTGCCTACCGAAGCACAATGGCAATATGCTGCTGAAGGTAAGATCGATCCTAGAGATACTATCGTGGGTAAAAGAATGACCATTGATGGCGATAATGGAAAAGAGAAATTGGCCGTCAACTATAAGCAAGGCGAGGGTACTTATTCCAGGGATGGAGCAACCTTTACATTGCCGGTAAAATCCTACCAACCGAATGCTTTTGGCATTTATAATATGGCAGGTAATGTTTCAGAATGGACATTGGATGCCTTCAGTCCGTCGGCTGTAGCGTTTGTGAACGACCTGAACCCGGTATTATTATATGATGCAGATGAGGATGATGCAGATGCTCTTAAACGTAAAGTGGTACGCGGCGGATCATGGAAAGATAACGGTGAGCAGCTGAACAGCGAAACCCGTAACTATTCCGTGGATTACGAACCACATTCCTATATTGGATTCCGTTGTGTGATGTCGGCATTTGAAATGCCTACTTCGCAAAGTAGNNTTAATAAGGCCTGTTGATGATTAAAATGATTTGTAAGATGAAAAAATGGCTTATGTTAGTGGTAGTTACAATGGGAGTTAGCCCATTGATCGCCCAAACGATTGATACCATACCTGATAGTACGGCATTGCAGACTATTCAGACCCAAACGGTGGTTCAGGGAGAACCGCTAATGGATACCATTCCGACTACGGATGGTTTCTTCCAAGTGAATAACCTGGAGGATGCGGTTCCTTTTGCTTTTCCGGAAGTGAACGTAAAGAATATCCGTTTTTACAAACGGGTATGGCGTGATATTGATCTGAAAGATGATCGTAATTTTATATATGCGGTTCCAGGCAATTCCTTAATGGAAGTGATCATGAAATCTATTGAGCAAGGTAAATTAACACCATATAGTCCTGAGGATGATTCCTTCAAAGGAAAGCTTTCCGCCAGAGAAGGTATGGCAAGATTTGCAGACAGTGTTCTCGTTCCGATTTTTGATGATGAAGGTAATCAGATCGACTCCAGGATGACCCTGAATGAGTTCAATCCCGAGCGCGTGACCAAATTCCGTATCAAAGAGGATATTTTCTTTGATAAGCAAAGAGGAAGATTGGAAACACGTATTATTGGCGTGGCGCCACTGATGGATATCACCACCTCTGCAGAATTGGCGAATTCTGTAGGTTCCACTCCAGCATTCTGGTTGTATTTCCCACAGTTACGTTATGCCCTGGTAAAGGTCGATGTTTCCGATCCGGATAAGGGGCTGTATGATATGACGATGGATGACTTGTTTGTTCAGCGTAAATTTGCAAGTAAGATCATCCGCGAATCCTCACCAGGTATGTTGCAACAGGCTGAATTGGCTAGTGCAGATAGTACCATGATGGATGGTTCACAAGCCATCGAGGATAAATTGGAAGCCTATAAAAAGAAACTTTGGAAGAATCCAAAAGGGGTAAAGTCAGAGAATTTAGAAGGGCATGAGCAGGATCTTAAACTGGAGGAGGAAGAGAAACGGCTGAAAGAACAATTGCAGCAGGAAGAGCAGCAACAGCGTTTAAGAAGAGAGCAGAGAGAACAGCAATTGCAACAACAGCTCCAAGAGCAACAGCAACAATTACAGGAAGGAACCTATTAAAAAATACATATAAAAAAAAAACGCCAACCATTCAATTATGGTTGGCGTTTTTTTATGTTTTATCTGCTATTAATTAGCAGTCAGTGCAACTGCATTCAATTGTCTTGGTGTTCCATCAGGTCCTACTGCGATAATATTATCGAAGATAACCCTTGTTCCAGGTCCAATACCATTGATGGCCGAGCGCATGGAAGAACTCAATTGGTTTCCGGAGGTGGACAACACAATCGCATCCGCCCTTGGTTTCGCAATGATCAAGGAGAATTTGGTCACCTTGAAGGATGCGTCAAAATCAAAGTTATCCAATTTAGCAAAAATGGCATTCTGAGCCTTGATCGATACGGTTGGCATGGATCCACCCGTTTTACCGGCAAACTGAGCGATAGGATCAGGGATACGTTTCACACGGAAATCCGTAGAACTTAATATCTGATTCTTACCCGGAGCTACTTCTGCCGATACCGTGATCTTCGCTGTTCCAGGAGAACTTACACGGACATTATACTTCCCGCCGCTTCCTGAAAGGCTTCCACCACTCATGCTCACCTTGATTTTATTGGTTGGTGTTCCTGGTGCCGAAACCGAAATAGGGTTGTTAACGCCAATATACAATACGTTCATCTTATCCGGAGATACTACTGCCGAAGGTCTCGAAACTTGGTAGGTCTGTGCTGGCGTACGGTATTCCTTAATCGAACCATCGGTTTGCTTCACTTTAATGATACCCGACCAGGTAAAGATCCCTTCTTGGCTGGTGTTTACTCGGTAGATACCTTTTCCATCCTGCACGTCCAGATTAGCACCATTGACACTGATGCTCGGCTGTGATTTGGAATCGGATGCCGTCAAGAATACTTCTGCTGTATAAGGTTGACCTTGTACCAAGTAGGAGGTAGGAGCAACAGCAACCGCTGCAAACTTATCCAAGTTCACTACCGCTTGGTCCATTTTGCCCAAGATCAGTTTTACCATGTCAGATTCTGCATTTTGGGCATCTGTTTGAATCTTTGTCAAGATGGTCATCGCAGCTGTCAAAGGCGTTCCGCTTCCAAAATTGATTTCCTCCCATTTACGTTTCCCGTTCACCGGTTTTTCTGGGTCATTTGCCTCTAAGGAGAACGAAACAGATTTCTGTTCTTCTGGTGTTAATAAGGCCAATAGTTTTGCTCTTGTTTGGTTTATTTTATCCTTTAGTTCTGTACCCTTCTTTTGGTTGATCATCATATTTACAGCGATATCTTCATTCTCGCGCATTTTCAGATCTCCCGTATTCTCGTCATATCCTCCGCCTTGATTGACGAATTCTTCTTTAATACTGTTGATGTACTGATTAAGGTCGTTGATGATGGCGGATGCGCTTTTTGCCTTATCATAGATTGGCTTTGCACGTCCAGGCTCATCTTTTAATTTGGTGCTTTCAAAAGCGGTAAATAATTGCTGAACCGAATTGTTAACATTCGATTTGGATGTTTCTAAACTGTTGTTGATGTTCTTGAATGCATCCAATATGGAATCCGGTACATTTAATGCAAGCAGGGCTAGCAAGACCAAATACAAGATATTGATCATCCGCTGCCTTGGCGTCTCTCTTCCTAATGCCATTTTGTAGGTTTTAAGTTTTACGTGGATGAATTATACTCTAGGTTGGTTCATGGCTGTCAACATATTGCCATAGATAGCATTTAATGCATTCAGGTTTTTCGCCAACTTGTTCACTTCATCTTTGAATGCTTTGGAATCATCAATAGACTCGTTGAAGTTTTTCATCGTAAAGCTTAAATTCTCATAGAAACTATTCATGGACTGCAAGTGCGAAGACGATTCGCGCAGTTCTTTTTCATACATACTGTTCAATTGACGCAGGTTACTGGTTAATTGAGTTACCTGTTCTTGATAATTGCTGGTATCAGAATTGGTATTGGACAAGGCCACCAAATTAGCCGATGCTTTTTCAAAAGCAACACTTAGACCATCAAATTTGGAAGTAGCTAAGCGTAATTTCTGTGCAAATTCATCAGTTGCCAAAGACACATCAGAAATACGGTTGATGGCGGAAACTTTTTCGCCAAAATCACGCAATCCCCTGCCCAGGTTTTCGATTGTTGCTGGTTCGATCTGTGCGTCCGAGAACATTTTGTCCAATGCTGCAGTAGCAGATGCTCCTGATTGTTGGTTAACAACCTGAACGGATCTGTTTGGCAATTCACCTTGGAAGTTGTCATCCAATTCTGGATAAACCTTAGCCCAATCTGGTTCTGCTGGCGGTGGGTTGAAACCCATTAAAAAGAATAATAAGGCCTCAACCGTTAGGCCGATACCGATGATGTAATTCGCCAATGATCCACCGATATGAAGGATCTTGAACATTACACCAATAATTACAATACTCGCTCCCCAAGAAATGGCAACATGCAACCATCTTGAATTGTCTTTTTTCTTACTCATAATGTCAATTTTGATTGAACTTTTTTTAAGTGTTTGTAGATATAAGTTTTTTTAGCATTCCATAAACAAATACATGCTCCGAAATCCATCTATTACAACGATTTTGAACCTGATTTATTACGGAATATTCCCCAAATATAACCTTATTGGTTAATTTTGGGGAAATTTTGGATATTATTTTATTCTTAAATAACCCTTTTGGGGGAGCAAAAAAGTCTTTTTTTTAGCTTAATCCCTTAAGATGTTCCTCTCGAATTGAGATACTGTGGGGAAAGGAATTGTTCCAGGAATTTATTTGCTAATTGTTAAACATAAATTGGTTATCTTGTTCCTGAAAACAATAGGTTGGAGGAAGGATCTATGAGTAAAATGACACTTAAGGCTTTAGAAGAATACTTGGAATTGTCCGTTTCTACGGTATCTCGGGGCCTTAAATGATAGCTATGAAATCAGTGGGGAAACCAAGGAGCGGGTTCGGCAAGCTGCCAAAAAATTTGATTATAAACCTAATTTGGCAGCGAAAGGACTTAAAACAGGGAAAAGTAATTCCATTGGGTTGATCATTCCCTACCTTTCCAGTGCGTTCCAGTCACAGATCCTAGAAGGTGCCCAACAAACGGCTCTTGAATATAACGTGAATCTGATTTTTATGCAGAGCCGCGAAAATGAAAAGATAGAGAAGGAATGCCTCCAAGCCTTAATCCAACAGAATATCGATGGAATTATCATTGCACCAAGTGCAAATAGCAGTATCTCTTATTTAAAACAATCGAAAAAACAAGTGCCTTTAGTCCTGGTGGACCGGATAGATTTTGAACTCGATTCCCCAAAGATTGGTGTGGATAGTGAATTTGGTGCATATCAAGCCACAAGGCATCTGTTGGAAAACGGGAGAAAGGAAATTCTAGTCCTTGCAGGCAGGAAAAAATTTAGGGGTTAACAGCACAAGAATCTTAGGCTATAAAAAAGCTTTGCAGGATTTTAAGATCCCTTTCTATCCTGAACATATCATACAGATCAATCATGGTCAGGAATCCAAAGAATTGATGAACAACCTTAAGCTGATGTTGGAACGAAAACTAAAGGAGTTTGATCAACCCATTGGATTGTTAGGAATAACAGATACATTGACTGTAAATAGTTTGGGAGTTTTACATCAATTAGGTAAAAAAGTGCCGCAGGATGTGAGCGTGATTGGCTTTGCCAATCTGTTATTTGCGGAGTCCTTGAATCCACCTTTGTCATGTATCGTACAACCTGCTATTAAAATGGGAAGAACTGCTGTTTAAGAATTGATGAAGGTTGTTCAAACAAAAGTTAATCCTGAATTAGTTCCAGAACAGCTCATTTTGAAGCCAGAAATCATTTTACGGGATTCATCTCATAACACGTGAATAAGTAAAAAATTATAAAAGTCTGGTTACTTTCAATTGGTTATTTCAAATCTATTTATGAAAATGTCTAATTTAAATAGATGAATTAATTAATCTATTTTGGCTATCCTGAAAAACTGTTCACGTTATTTAGAAAAATCTTAACAAAAAATATTAATCTAACTCGCTAATAAAGAGTATTATGATAAATTGATTTAAATCTATATTAGAATATTTTTCCTATATTTGTTTTAGAATCAATTAACTATTTATGAAAAAAGTCTTTATTACTTTACTGGCTTCAGCATCAATTGCTTTTTCTTCCTGCCAGAAGGAACAAGATATTGTCACGATGGATGGGGAATGGTACATCAGGGCAATACTAGAGGAGTCTACTAAGCGTGATGAATTGGTATCAAGGTATTATAAAATGTATAAAAGGTCCGATGTTTATAATAAATATTATAAAACCATAACCTTTTCAGGCAATTCTTTTGTAATTACTACCTATGATAGAGATAAGGATTCAAATAAGAATACGATATCGACCATAACATATCCATTTACAATCGATGGAGATAATATGACCGTTACTCTTCCTGACAGAAGGACAACCACTTATAATTATAAGTTTTATGGATTGGGTTCACGAAGTTTACAATTAGGTTTTATCAATACGTTTGTCAATAACAATAATGAAACCATAGTCACCACCAATAAAACGGTGTTGTTGAGGGAATTTCCTAAGGACGATAGCGAAGAGGAAACAGAAGAAATGCCTGCTCCTGGAGAAGTTGGTGGAGGTGAAGATACGGATGCTCCACCACCCATTGGTTGGTAAGATAGTTTTCTTCAAGCATAAAAAAGTCTAATGAATTCAATTAGACTTTTTTTATGCTTATTCATTTGTACAGTTTAGAAAAATAAAAAGGGGGATTTATATCAAATCCCCCTTAATCTATTAGATTCTATATTAATTATTATAGTTTCGATAGTTTACCATAGAATATGGCTGCTGGGTCAGAGACTTTAATCAAACCTCCTAAAGTACCGGCGTTAGGATCCGATCCTGAGATATAGGTTAGTTTGAATTCACCACCACTGAAGTAATTTCGAACAGCTGTTGATACCCAGCCATTGTTCCAGTTACCATTTGTAGCAATTGGAGCTGTTAGTTTTAATACACCATCTGTCAAGGTGTAATTATATTCCGCGCTTGCTAGGTATACGGTACTACCGCTTTGGAAACGGACATCCAATACAGCAACTTTCGATGTCGATAACCTAAAGTTCACAGAGTGGGTCACCATACCATTTGCTGCATGGAAATTAACTAGGGCTGTCCAGATTGAGTTAAAACTTGAAGAAACACCTTCGGGCTGCTTAGTTCCAGCAATCGTTATTGCATTGAATGCCCCATCAAAAGAAAACATCACCTCAATAGGAAGAATTGGGTTAGCGCTATTTTTGATCTCGTATTTATTTCCCGCAATATCATGGATAAATATGCTATTCCCTTCCACTTCGCCTTTAGTAAAAACCAGATCCCTATGATTTCCGCCTGCTAAAATATCAAAACCTTTTAGATTGAAAGCAAACTTAAACGTATTCAAAACGGTTTTATTATCCGGTAGAACAGATCCGATATCAAGGGTTTTTGTGCCAGAAAATATGGACAGAGCTAACTTTGTGGCAACACCTCCGATATTAACCTCGATATATGGGTTTTTGAAGGATTGGAAGATGATTTTGGTCTTATCAATACCAGTCTTATATGCTCCCGTATTATATGCCTCTTTTTCAGCCGCTGTAGCTTTGGCTAACACCAATTGTTGGCTGTATCTTTTTCCAACAAAAATGATAGAATCTGCATTTGAACGTAAGAACCTATATTCCAGGTCACTCCTAAGCCCTTCTCGGATTGTTCCGTTGTAAACAGATGGATTGGGATCATTCAACATGGAAATGTAATTGTAGGTGTCAAAAATCAAGGTAGCTCCATTATCTTGTTTAATTCGATAATTAGATCCTTCAATTTTCGTTGCTGAGGCATCCGTTAGGTCGGCTACCATTTTAACCACCTGTTGATCGTCAAACGCCATATAGAACCCATATCCACCTTTTAAACCGGTTCCTACTGTTACTTTCCAGCCATTAGGTGCAGTGGTTAGGGCATTGTTTATTGAATCAATTTTAGCTTTCATGCGTACATCAGGTGTTTCGCCGAAGACTAATTTCTCTTCTTGTTTTTGACAGGAGGATGCCGCAACTAACAGCATCGCTCCAAATAAAATATTTTTTAAATTCATCATCATTATAGTCCTAATACGCCATACCAATAATTTGAAGTATTGTTTTTCTCATAAAAACCTGCCAAGGAATTATAATCTGCACCTTCAACATCTACTTTTAACCAATCTGCAACAAAGGTTTTTCCTGTAAAATAAGGCTGTAAACTGTTAGCAAATCCAGTAGCAAATAAAGCTGCATTCGTATAATTAACAGTTGTACCAGCTTGAGCAACCTTGGTAAAAGTTAATTCACCTGAAGTAGTATTATAGGTGTATGTGAAAGAATAATCCGCAAATAGCTGATTTCCACCGCTTGCTGCTGTATAGGCAATTCTAATTGTTGCCTTATTATCAGCCTCAAATATTACCTGCAAATTGTCCATGTTGAATTTAGATGTTGAACTATAAGCTAGAACTGCAGCTTTCATTTTATCATAAGCAGCTTGAAACACAGCTGGCTTACCATATTTTGAGTAAATAACATTTCCAGGATTTATCATCACCGTCTTATAAGTACTTGCTAAGTACTGAGGAAATTTAAGATCATTCGGATATACGGTACTTTTGAGATAATTCTGGATTTCCTTTTGAAGCTCTCTAAAATTTACTTTCAAGTTTGAAGTATAGTAGTTCGCCACATTGGCTTCCTTTTGCTTCAATTTGCTTTTACCTGCTGCTGAAGAACTGTTCGCATAACGATCGTACCAAGCTTGACCTTTTACCAATAAATGTGCAGCAGTTTCAGCATAATCCTCAGTGTAAGATCCACTTGCATACGAAGTTACGAAGCCGTATTTTCTTGCCGTATCAGCAGGAGTAGTGGACCATGTTGCTTTATAGTCAGCTTTGGAAATCGATTCAAAATCTGTTGGAATATTTACCAATTGATTTAAAATGTGGACAAATTCGTGGTGGATAACCAATAATGCACCATAGGCACTGTAATTGTTAATACCATATAAATTCACCCTGCGGCCAGCTGAAGCAGTACCTGCATATACTGACCCATCAGATGCATAGGAATTTGATCCAAAAAGAATCCATTCCTTTGGCGACATTTTTTTGATGAAATCAGCGCCTCCCACTTTTCTATACGGCAATAAATAACCATTTAATACAGATTCCATGGTTGGTTTAACTGCGTCCAAACGTGGCGGTGTTACGTTGCGGTCTACATCATGGTAATAACGATTATAACGATAAACCACATCTATGTTATACTCGTCCAAAAAGGTTGTTTTCAACCAATTATCTAATTCAGTTTTTGTCTGTGGGTCGTCATCGTTGTACTGGGAGAAATCAACATTCTTTACTTCCTCTTTAGCACAAGATCCTAACACACATACTACTGATAATGCGATTAAAATTTTATTTACTATTTTCATAATGGTATTATCTAGGATTTAATTCAATTCCTGCGATTTTAGCCTCTTCAGGAATCTGGAAAACACGTCTAGGATCATCTGGTCCCAACTCAATCTCTGTTTCTTCTTTTGTAGGACTGATCACATTGTGAATTACCGGTAATTTTCTTCTGGTAACATCGATCCAACGTAATCCTTCTTCTAAGAACTCTGCCTTTTTAGCATTAAGAACTGCCTTAACCAATGCTTTTTTAGGATCGGTCTCCACATAGAAAGTCTGGATTTTATCTAATGTCAAGGTATGTAAGCTTGGGGTATAGTTCCTGATTTTTGTGCTATAGAACGTATTCAGGTCCGCCACGGCTAAATCATATTTTCCTAATTCAGCATTTGCTTCAGCACGGTTCATAATCGCTTCATCCAAGGTTAACAAAGGTTGCATAATGTATGGATAACCAATGCCAGGACCTGTATAGAAGAAATAATATAACCACTTGTAAGTAGTATAGTTCGGTGCACCGTATGAAAGTACCTTATTATCCAATACTCCACCCGTTACATGTGGGTCAGTAAACATACGTGCTAATTTGGCACCATAACCATATCTAGGAGAGGATACATAAGTCCAAGTCGAATAAGCATTCGTTAATAACAAGGTCGATTTTACATCCGATCTGGTAAAAGCTGCATTGAATTCGCCTGAAGTCATGTTTTTGAATGTCGTGTTTATCGGTCTTAAGTTACCCAAGAATTCATCTGAAGGTGCTGATAAACTTGCATGATCGGCCGCTTTTTGCCATTCGCCTAAGAATAAGTATAACCTAGATGCAAATGCATGTGCAGCAGCTTTGGTAAAGTGATATTTTGGTACTTGATAATTCTGGTCTGAAACATATTTTAAGCCTTCTTCCAGGTCAGCAACGATGTTGTCATAAGTGGATTTCACGGTACCACGGGTAAAATCACCAAAAACTTTGGTTCCTGGAGCTTTTACGTATGGGATACCTGGGGAATCAGTTGTTCCTCCAATTTCATAGGATTTCGCAAAGAAAATAGCTAGCATATGATGTGCATAAGCTCTTGCAATCAAGGCTTCACCCTTGTATTGTAAAACTTCGTCTCCAAATTGATTTTCCTCGATGGATTCTAAAGCTTGGTTAGCCGCAGCAATTGCTTCATAACAACCATTCCAGTAGTTAGTAGGCGTGTTTGTGCCCGATCCGATCTGATCTTCCCAAACGTAAGGCCTATCGCGTGTATCCACCGACGATCCTACTCCTGGTCCTTTGTCCTCTGCATTATCAGATGCTGCTTCTGCAAATGATAGATAGTCATAACCTGGATATGCCGTTGCAACCAATTGTGCTACTTTATCCACACTGTTAATGGTCGTGCGGTTATCCGGTTCAACATCCAAATATTTATTACATGAACTCGCCGTTAAAGCTAGTCCAGCTAATAGTATAACATTTATTTTATTTAATACTTTCATAAAAATCCCTATTAAAATCCAACCTTTAATGATAATGTGAATTGTCTTAATGTTGGCAATGCCACACCACCAGAAGCATAGAACTCTGGATCTTGGCCTCTTAAGCGCTCATCAGCAATGATGGTCCATAAATTGTTTCCTACCAAATTCAAACTTGCATTCGCTAGTTTAGTTGAACTCAACCATCTTTGAGGAATGGAGTATCCTAAAGTAACTTGTTTTAGCTTCAGGTAACCACCATCCACTACACGCTCTGTACTGTAGTTGTACGCATTGTATGGATATTGTGCACTAACCTGTCCTCCTGTAGAGTTCGTGATATTGGTGTTAGAAATTGGGTCTAATAACGCAGGAATACTGGTGAAGTTCTCATCACCTGGCATGATCCATCTATTCAACATATCTTTTGTCATGACAGACATATCATTATATGAAGCATAAATAGTAGGTCTTAATCGCAATTTATTACCAGCAGAGAAAGTGAACAATCCAGTTAGGTTAAAACCTTTGTAACTAAGTTGGTTGTAGAAACCTCCTGTAAACGTTGGTTCAACTGGACCTTCATATTTCAAATAATCCAATGTTTGGCTCTGTAAACTGATATAAGAAGTTTTTAAACCATCTGTACCGATGAAAGTTGGGAAACCATAAGTAGGATTCAATCCATCAAATTGGATGGAGAATAAACTACGCTGTGAATAACCTTCTACAGCTCCACCAGTATTGGAAACCGCTCTCCAAATATTCGGATTGATGTCCAATTTGGTAATTTTGTTCGTATTGTATCCGAAATTAAAACGTGTTCTCCATCTGAAGTTTTCGTTGCTGATAGGATTACCTGCAATAGTCAATTCGATACCTTTTGATTCCATATCCGCGTAGTTTGCGATCTTGGTAAACTGACCATCAATACCTGATGTTTGAACAGAACCTAACAAATCGTAATTTTTTCGTTGATATAGATCCACATTTAAGTCAATCTTATTGGAAAGTAAACCCAAATCAAAACCTAAGTTGAATTCTTTCATTTTTTCCCAGGTCAATTCAGAGTTTTCCAAACTGGAGATATAAGTCAATACTTCTTGGTCTACAATTTCTCTTCTTCTTGCAATTTGATTATAGAATACAGCTGAGGAGTTAGTCGCATTACCCATTGATGCTACCAAACCGTAAGTAGCTCTAACCGAGAAAGCACTTAAATAATCGTTTGTTGGCCAGAAAGTTTCTTGATCAATATCCCATGCTCCAGAAATGTTCCATGTTGGCAACCAACGAGCTGTTCTTGATTTACCCATTTTGTTGGATCCATCATAACGGCCTGTCGCATTGAAACGGTACTTTTCTTTGTAGGAATAAGCCGCTCTCATGGAATAACCAACCCAGCGGTCTGCATTATATCCCATACCGAAGTAAGGTTTACCCTCTTCTCTGGCTTCTTTGAAATATTTATAATAAGGAGATACCAATCCACCATTTTCGTATTGATAACCTACCCCGTCGAAGAACTTAGCTTGTCTGTCCGTAGTTTTCATTTCCATGGAAGCAAACACGTTTAAGCTATGGTCTTCATTGAATTCTTTATCATATTCTAAATCCTGACGGAAGTAGTAAAACTTCATATTATCGCCAGTAATATTGTAAAATCCTCCTTCTGGCAAAACAGATACTGCTGGATTATTAGGAAAATCAGGATCTTTATATAGTCTTCCATTAGAACCCACGATGGTTGCATCATCCATAGCCTTGAAAGATTGCACGTAATTAGAACCTTCTTTTAAGAACAATTCACTTTCTGATTTTGTATAACGGAAGGCACCATTGATCGAATATTTTAAATCTTTGATGAATTCATATTTCAAACCTCCCTGAACTTTAAAGTCGATCATAGAAAGTTTGGCATAATTGTTCTCCATTTCTGATAAAATGTTAAAAGGAGCATAATCTCGCACGAAATACTCACGACGGCCATTTTCATCAAATGGGGTAATCAAACGGCTAGTACTCAACGCATAGTTATACGGATTGATGTCATAACCTCTGTAATATGAGCCATATACAGGATCTGACTGCACGTTTTGAGAACCTGGAGCTGATTGGTCACGGATAGAACCATTACCGATCAATTCCCCAGTCAATTTATCGCTGAATTTATAGTTGGATCTAAAGTTACCAGTGAAACGTTTAACATTATTACCGATCGTCATACCAGGATCGTTCAAGAAAGAAACCGAACTATAGTTCTGTGATTTTTCCGTTCCGGAAGAAACACTTAAGGAATGCTCTTGCATGATCTTGCTTTGGAACAAGAGATCGAACCAATCTGTATTTGCATTTGCATAACGGGAAAGGAAGTCAATTTGGCTCTGTGCGTCATTTTTCAAGGCGAATGTTCCGGTGTTAGGATCATAATCGTACAACATATTGTACATCTTGTAGAATACACCACCGTTGGCTCCACGAGAGGATGAAGGGATTTGGAAGTAGCCTTTGTTTTTCAACTCGATCATCACCGCCATCTGATCATAAGAAGACATGATGTCAAAATCGGCATACGAAGGTTTTTGGTAAGTCGTAAAGTTACCTGTGTAACTTACCAATGGTTTACCATCACCTTTTCTACCTTTTTTCGTATTCACGACGATTACACCGTTCATCGCTCTTGCACCATACATCGCTGTTGCAGCCGCATCTCTCAACACGTTGAAACTCTCGATGTCATCCGGGTTCAAACCTGCAACGGAAGATCCTAACAAGGTGCTCATGTCTCCAGTCGACAACGCCTCATTGGAAATATTTACCACGTCTTCCAAGATGATACCGTCGATAACCCATAACGGTTTGTTATCTCCTGATAGGGAGGTTGCACCACGAACACGGATTTTCGGTGCAGCACCGAATGTTCCGGATACGTTTTGCACGGATACACCTGCTACTTGGCCCTCTAGCATACGTGAAATATCCGGTACACCAGCACGTTCTGCATCTTTTGCACTTACTTTTGTAGATGCTCCAGTAAAGAATTTACGGTCAAGTGTTTGGTAACCCGTTGCAACTACGGTTACCTCTTCGATCTGTTTTTCTGAAGAGGATAAACGAACAGTAAAAGTTGAACGGTTGTTAACCGCTACTTCCTGATCATTGTAACCTATGAAACGGACGATCAAAGTCTCGTTACCAGCCGCTTGAATGGTAAACCTACCTTGATCATTGGTACTCACAGCAGTGGATTTGCCTTTTACCGTAACGGTAGCACCAGCAATCGGTTGATTGGTGCCAGCATCCACAACTGTACCTGAAATAGTGTTTTGAAGTGTTGATGCCGAGATTTTAGCACCTGCGTTCAATTTTGATGACATTGGGTCAGCAGCCAAACTAGAAAACGAGATTGTTCCCGCAACAGCTAGAACAACTAAATTTTTCCATGTTTGATTGAGCCTGTTTTGTCTCCACCAAGATAATTGAGAGTTCCTCTCAAAAATTGGAGAATAAAGATACCCCATAGATAAAATAATTTAGGACGTTAAATAATTGTGAGTTAAAGAATCTAAAAGATTAATGGTACTCAAGTAATTTATGAGGTCCAATATATAAAAAGATTTTATTGAAGTGAGCTGACATTATTCAAAAAAATCTATTAAAAACAATATATGTTTATAATGGGATTATAAATGTTGGGATATAAGTAAAATATATCAACAAACAACTACAAATTACATTAAGATTTTATTAAACTTTTGTTTTTTGTAACAATGCATTAGAATAAAGCTCGCTAAAACCGTTTAATATTTGTAAAGACTTTTAACCTTACGGATAATTTTGTTAGATAAATAGCTTAAGTTCATTGTAGAGTTTTAACATTTATTATCCATTTTCGTCGCATGGTTTCCCATATCTTCCTTCAAAATATGTTTGAATTAGGGTAGTAATCGTGGTCTAAGTAGGTTAAAAGCAAGGTTAAAGTAAGACGAAAGCATGTAAAGCATACATTTTACATACTTTTAGGATACTTTCAGTATGCTATTACTCCGAAGCATACTATAAAAAACATGTCCTTAAGAAGGTCTTTTCAAGCAAGGTGACAAAGTCACTTTACAACATGGATCTGTGAATTTTGAGAGGGTCTTCATACTAAATACTCACTACTATATACTAAAAATGCTCAGCTTTCGCTGAGCATTCCTCCGTAGCCCGTAGGGGAATCGAACCCCTGTTTCAAGAATGAAAATCTTGCGTCCTAACCCCTAGACGAACGGGCCGATTTGTGTTTCGGTGTGCAAATATAGAATTTCCTTTATTATTCCCAAAATTTTTTATCAAAAAAATCCTAAATAATTCTTTTAAAGGGTATTTTTTGGTAGATTACAACTATTATGAATCGATTAAAAACTTACCTTACCCTAAGTTTGGGACTATGTCTCGGACTTCAGGAATCTTCCGCACAGAAGATCAAAGTAAAATGGGATTTTAGCGCTAACTACCATCCCAGCCAAAATCGGGTATTGCAACTGACCTTGATCAATACCGATAATGTGCCCATCCAATTGGATACCTATGACCTATGGTTCAATTCCATGTATCCCATTGAAGAAATTAACCAAAACAATGCTGAAGGAAGTAACCAAAACAAGCCTGAAGGAAGTAACCGGAAAAATTACAGATTCCATAACCGAAATGGTAACCTGTATTCCGTAGACTTTGCAAAGGGAACTCGGATAAATGTGAGAGATTCTATAATACTAGAATACAAGTCTCCTTATCCCATTACCCACACTTCGCTGACTCCAAATGGGTTTTACCTGGATAGTAAGTCCAAACCAAGCAAGCACATTGAGATCGGACATCCAGAAGTGATTGCTGCCAAAGTCACTCCACAGGAGGAAAACAATATGCTATCCGCCCTTTATGCACGAAATAGTTTGACCCATAATGGCAAGCCACAGGCTATTTTACCAACACCCGCTCATCTGAAAATGGGAAATGGGGCTTTTAGCCCAGGTAAGATACTGGATGTTTCCATCGATGAGGGATTCAATAATTCAGATAAACAATCCTTTAGCGAATATCTCCGTACTTTCCCAAATCTGGCCCAAATTCACGCACCCAAAGGTGACCAAGGCAAGCTTAAAATAAGACAGAACAAGGAATTAGGCAAGGAATCCTATCATTTAAAGGTTTCAACCACTGGGATCGAAATTTCCGCTTCCCATGCGGCCGGCGTTTTTTATGCCGTTCAATCTTTAAGATCCCTATTAACTCCGGAACAATTACAGGGGAAAGCGGCCCTTTCCTTTCCTATTTTGGAAGTTCAGGATGAACCAAGGTTTGCTTATCGTGGGTTTATGATGGATATCGCTCGGAATTTTAAGGATATCCATACCATCAAGAAATACATTGATGTGATGGCATCCTTGAAGTTGAATAAGTTCCACCTGCATTTTATAGACGATGAGGGTTGGCGATTGGAGATTCCATCATTACCAGAATTAACGGAAATAGGTTCAAAACGATCCGGAACCTTTAAAGATGGGAATAGCATTCAACCTGCTTATGGATCAGGCTCAAATCCTACCGAAAATGCCTTTCTGACAAAAGAACAATTTCAGGAGCTATTGACTTATGCCGCGGAAAGACATGTGACCATCATTCCGGAAATAGAGACCCCTGGGCATGCCAGAGCAGCCATAAAGGCCATGGAAACACGATACCATCGTCTGATGAAAGCCGGAAAGCAGAAAGAAGCGGAAGAATTCCTATTGTATGAAGCTGCTGATAGTTCCAAATATAGTTCCGCACAATATTGGGACGATAATGTGATGAACCCGGCATTGCCTTCCGTATATCGCTTTATTGACGTAGTATTGGAGGATATCAAGAAGATGTATATGGAAGTGGGATTGGAATTGAAACTCGTTTCTTTGGGCGGAGATGAGGTTCCATCGGGATCTTGGGAAGGCTCACCCCTTATCGAGCAGCTGATGGCGAAAGAAGGGATGAAATCTGTTTATGAAGTTTGGCCATATTATGTGGAGAAGATAAATGCCATCTGTGCATCAAAGGGAATGAACATGGCGGGATGGGAAGAATTTGGTATGGTCAATCAAGGAAAAGGGATGCAGGTCAATCCTGAACTCAACCATTTGGACATGTACTTGGATGTATGGAACAATGTTATCGGTGGAGGACAGGAAGATTTGGCCTATAGATTGGCCAATGCGGGATATAAGACGGTATTCACCAGTTGTGCCAATTATTATTTGGACATGGTCTGGGATAGGAATTTTAATGAACCGGGCTTAAAATGGGCCTCTATAACCGATCTGTATCATGCCTATTCCATGTTGCCAGAAGCATTTTTTGCCAATATGAAATACACGCAGGCAGGCAAGGATCTGAAGGATGAATATATCGCAGGCAAAGTAAGACTTACCGAGAAGGGAGGGTCTAACTTAGTGGGCATAAAAGCCGCGCTATGGGCAGAAACAGTGCTGACTGCAGAGCGTATGGATTATATGTTGTTTCCTCGTTTGTTTGCCATGGCAGAGCGGGCGTGGGCACCAAAAAGAAATTGGGAAAATGATCAGGACTTCAATAAATCCGAATTTGATAAAACGTATAATGCCTTTGTGCACAAGGTAGGAAGTAATGAGCTTCAGAAATTGGATTTTGTCTTTGGAGGATTTAAGTATCGGCTGCCATCGGTAGGATTAAATGCTGAAAAGGGAACTTTACATGCCAATACAGAATATCCCGGCTTTCAGATCTATTATACGGAAGATGGTTCGAACCCAACAGTTAATAGCCGCCCGTATCCAAAAGGGGGAATTGCATTAAAAGATCATATGATCGTGAAACTGGCTGTCATTGATCAACAAGGTAGAAGCGGACGAGTAAGTACCTATACCCGGAATTAAACAAGAAGAATAAGATAAATAAAAAAGGGCGGATCGGTTAAGATTCGCCCTTTGCTATTTAATAAAATAAATTTCTAAAATGACTTAAACTTTGCAGTTTCCATTTCAGTAAAGGAAGCTACCTTTTGGTAAGATATGCTGTCGTTTGAGCCTTTGAAAATGGTGGGTAGCACCAAACCATTTCCGATGTCCTTGTAACCATTGACGATATAGCTCTTATTGTCCATATCGATGCGTTTGATCATTCCAGACTCCTCATTGACATATACACTTCCGCTTCCGCCAAGGAAATTGTTAAAGTCTACTTTTTGCAACTTTTCCGCATTGATGATCTTGCTCTCCGAGCCGCCATCCAAGGATGCGGTTGCAATACTCGCCGGTAAGGCTAGGACCTTGAGGTCAATGTTGTATTGTGCTGCCAGTTCGGAAACCAATCCTTTAAAGTCGGTGGCAGAAAGTTCTGTTCCGTTTTCGTCGTATAGACGGATTAATTTCTGGTTCTGAACGTTTAGGATAGCAACAATATTTTCATTATCAAATGTTCCTTCAAACCTGACCAAGTTACTTTGCTTGTCCAATAAAAATTTACGGGTTCCAGTGATGCTGCCAAATTGGCTGTTTCCTGAAACAGTAAACATAATGTACTTTGTTGATTCCCACTTATTTTTACCGCCCGCGCTGTTCCATATCTTATCTACTATGTTCTTGGATTGTGCCTTAGCTAAGTTAGGACATATACTTAGCAGGGTTAGGAATAAGCAGAAATAGTAAGAGGAAACCACACTTAGCTTCCTGGATACTATTAACTTGTGTTTCATATCCTTAGTTAATCAAAAACGATACCATTAATATTTTTTGCCGATTAAGGCCATTTGTATAGCTGTTATGGCTGCTTCTTCGCCTTTATTGCCATGTTTGCCGCCGGATCGATCGATGGCCTGTTCCAGGTTATCGGTGGTCAACACACCGAAAATAACCGGTTTGTTATGTTGTATGCCTACATTTGCCAATCCATTGGCTACCGCCATACAGATAAAATCAAAATGACGGGTTTCTCCTTGGATCACACATCCTAAGGTAATAACAGCATCAATATCTTTATTTCTCAAGGCGATATCACTTCCTGCAATCAGTTCGTAACTTCCAGGAACTTCGATCAATTCAATGTTCTCTTCTGTGGCTCCGTGATCTAGTAATCCTTTATAGGCACCATTTAATAATGCGCCGGTAATTTGGGCGTTCCATTGGGAAACCACAATAGCAAATTTAAGATTCGCTGCATTTCCTACTTCGATGTGGGAGAAATCAGAAAGGTTTTTTAAACTACTTGACATTTTTGTATAAATAAAAAGGGCTACCATGGGTAGCCCTCAAAGTTAATCAATTTTTTTTAGGATTACTGTTTTGCTTGTACGCGCGCTAGGAAGCTGTCGATTGTAGTCGACTCGCTGCTTTGTGGGTACTCATCTCTAATACGTTGGTACGTAGATTCTGCGTTTTTGTAATCTTGAAGCTCTTCGTAAACCAGACCCAATTTCTTAAGGAATAATGGGGTAGTATAAACGTTTTTGGATTTATCAGCTGCTTTCTTGTAATAGTTAGCGGCTTTATCATAGATCTTTTCTTCCGAATAGGCATCNNTCACCCAATAGACCGATAACCAATGGATCTAAGATCTCCGATCCAGTCTCAGTGTACTGCTCTAAATAGTTGATGGCTTCCTTGAAATTCTTTTGACGTAAATATAGACCACCTAGGTAAGCATTTGCAATGTTTGCTGATTTGGTGTTTGAGTATTCGTCAGCGATTTCTTTGAAACCTGGGAAGGAACCGTCGCCATCAATCGCTTTCTTTTGTAAAGAATCGATCGTAGCATAGTTTTCAGCATGATACATCTGGTTTGCTGCTTTCTCTGCACGTGGCGCTAGATATAGTCTTTGGTACCCAATATACAATAGGATCAATACAATGATTCCTACTACAATAAAGGTGATACTCTTTTCGTTTTCTTGGAAAAATGATTTCTTCGTGCCTGAAGAAACGGTTTGATTATTTTGTGACATTCTTAGTTTTAATAGATTACGGAACGCAAAAATACACTTTTAAAGAATACTTGCAATAAATTAAGAAAAATATTTATTTAATTAAGGGTTAAGGGAAGCCATCTTTTCCTTGTCCAATTGTTCATAGATGGAGTTTTGGCTCAGGAATTCAGGAACCATGACCTTCATCTGACGGACAATATTTAAATTGTTGTGGCTTTCTAAAGCCTTAGAAAGGTTTAAAACTTCTTCTTTTACCCTGTTGAAATCGTTTCCACGGACCTTGGCGATCATGATTTTCTCATGGTGGGTTGGCAAGGTGTTCTCCAAGTCATTCAATAATTCTTCGTACAATTTTTCACCTGGGCGCAAACCTGTGAATTTGATTTCGATATCTTTGAATGGGACATAACCGGATAATCGGATCATCTTTTTGGCAAGATCCACGATTTTTACGGATTTTCCCATATCGAACACAAAGATTTCGCCGCCCTGGCCCATATTACCAGCCTCGATAACCAATTGACAGGCTTCGGGGATGGTCATGAAATAGCGGGTGATATCAGGATGGGTCACAGTAACCGGGCCACCCTTTTCTATCTGATCCCTAAATCTTGGAATAACAGACCCATTGGAGCCCAAAACATTTCCGAACCGCGTGGTAATGAAACGGGTAGATTTAATGCCCTTTTGTGTAGAAAGGTATTCATTTAAGGATTGTACATATTTTTCAGCTATCCGTTTGGTAGCCCCCATAATATTCGTAGGGTTTACGGCTTTATCTGTAGATACAAATACAAATTTCTGGATGTCAAACTCCACCGATAAGTTGGCTAATAGGTAGGTTCCGAAGACATTGGTTTTCACACCCTCGCTCGGGTGGTTCTCCATCATTGGAACATGTTTATAGGCAGCCGCATGGTAAACAAAATGGGGTTTGAAAGTCTCAAACAATTGGCGCATCCTTTCCTCGCTTCGGATATCTGCAATAAAGGTATGGTAAATCTGGTTTTTATAGAGATCTTGAAGGTCCAATTGTAGGTTATGTAAAGGAGATTCGGCCTGATCACATAATATGATCATCTGCGGTTCATATTTACTCAATTGCTTGGATATTTCTGAACCTATGGAGCCTGCAGCACCTGTTACCAACACCCTTTTTCCACGTAACTGATCGAAAAGTTTTTCATTGGAAATCTGAATAGGCGCTCTTTCCAACAGGTCCTCGATACGTACTTGTTTGATCTGGGCAGGAGAAAGATCCCCGTTCAATATTTTATTTACAGGAGGTAAAGTCAGTACATTGATGTTCTGCTCCAAAGCGATATCAATGATCATGTTCTTAATATCAATATCGATATTGGATGAGGCAATGATCAGTTCATCGATCCCATATTTTTTGATCATCCTTGGGAATTCCTTCGAGCTGTAAATCTTTAAGCCATCTATCGATTTTCCAATTTTTTCCTCATTATCATCGATATAGGCCACAATAGTCTTTTCTGAACGGAAATCATGTTCAAAAGTACGTTTTACGGCAATACCCAAATCGCCAGCACCAAAGACCACCGCATTCTTACGACCATTTCTTGTTGATTTGGTGTATTGAAAGAAGATCTTGATACAAGTACGGTAAGTGGTTAAGCCTGTAAAAGCAAAAAGGGAATAAATAATGATCAGGTTAAGGGGGATGTTCACCGGGATTGCTAAAGCGATCAGCAATAATTTGGCAATGAACATAATGATGGCCGTGAAGACGATCGTAGATAAAATCCGGATGGAATCTACCGCAGAAGTATACCTTACGATACCACTATAGAGTCGAAATACCAGGAACGAAATAGCTGTCAGGGACATGCAGAATAAGAACTCGACCGAGAAATCGATTTTGGAAAAAGAATCGAGCTGAAAGTTATTGTAAAGCGTGAATGCGAAAATAAATGCACATGCGGAAATAGCGATGTCGAAACTAAAGATTATCCAACGAGGAACAATCTTGATATGATTCAAAGGCTTTAATAGTTTCATCGTACCTGGTTAGTTTGTAAACTTACGATTTATTGTTTCTAATCTGTGATTAATTGTCAAATATAATCCTTTATGGCTGTTTAATTGAAATAATATTATGTATTTTTAGCATAACTTATTTTTTGTGTAAATGATGAATGTGTCCAAATTAGCGCAAGAGGGTGTGTTACAGCCTCAAGAAGCGCTGTTAAGTAGAGGGAAGAAAAAGGGACAATTGACCATAGGAATTCCAAAAGAACATACTTTTCAAGAAAACAGGATCGCACTAACCCCATTATCCGTTGGATTATTGGTGGAAAATGGGCATCGCGTAATCCTAGAAAGTGGTGCTGGGAATGCCTCCAATTTTTTAGACCATCACTACAGTGAACAGGGTGCACAGATTGTACATGATAAAAAAGAAGTTTTCCAAGCTGACATCATCATCAAAATATCCAGTCCTACACTCAAGGAAGTGGAATTGATGAAAAACAGACAGGTGCTTTTCAGTTCACAACAGCCATCCCTTATGTCGTTGGAGGTATTGAAGGCTTTAATGAAGAAACAAGTGACCTCCTTATCCTTCGAATATCTGCAGGATGAAGGGGGGCATCTTTCGGTTGTCCGCGCCATGAGTGAAATTGTGGGTGCGACTTCGGTACTGATAGCAGCAGAATATCTTTCGAATGTTTTTGAAGGTAAAGGCTTGATGTTGGGTGGTGTTACGGGTGTTCCTCCTACCGAAATGGTCATTATTGGGGCAGGTACGGTTGGGGAATTTGCCGCAAGAACAGCCATAGCATTAGGTGCTCAGGTTAAGGTTTTTGATAGTTCGGTATATCGACTTCGCCGGTTGCAAAGCAATGTGGGGAGCCGTGTCTTTACGTCGATCATCCAACCAATTGTGTTGAACAAAGCTGTGAAATCCTGCGATGTGGTTATTGGGGCCGTGCGGGCAAAGAATGGGCGTACGCCATGCCTGATTTCGGAAGATACGGTATCCAAAATGAAACCCAATTCGGTGTTGATCGATGTTAGTATAGATCAAGGAGGCTGTTTTGAAACCTCTGAAGTGACCAATCATGATAAACCAGTATTTAAAAAATACGATGTAATCCATTATTGTGTTCCGAATATTGCTTCCAGGGTAGCTCGAACGGCGACTTATGCTTTAACGAATATCTTTACGCCCATTCTGTTGGAGATTGGTGAAGCTGGTGGAATGAACAATATGATCTGGGCGAATCAAGGCATCAGAAGTGCCATCTATTTGTACCATGGCAACTTGACCAATAAAGATATGAGCGAAAAATTCAATCTGCCGTGTAAGGATCTGAATCTGATTGTCATGGCCAATCTGTAAATAAAGCCAAACTAAACCTATGAAAAAAATAATGTTGATCGTATTTACTGTGATTAGTTTGCAAGTTAATGCCCAGGAGACTGGAGTTAAAAGTTATTTATATGGCAACCAGGAAATTCCTGGTGCTGCTAAGCCTATTTCTGAATTGGAAGAAGCGCNNAAAGAAGCAGATAAGCCAAAGCTCTATACCCATCTGGCCACATCGGATGTAAAGGATGCCTTGGTGTTCTTGATCATTCCTGGAGGAGGTTATGCGCGGGTTGCTATTGGTCATGAAGGCCATGATGTGGCAAAAAGATTAAACGGCTTAGGTTATCATGCTTATGTGCTGGATTATCGTTTGCCTAAGGTAGAAACCATTAAAGATAAGCGCTTTGGTCCGCTACAGGATGCCCAAATGGCGATGCAAAGGATACGGAAAGAAAACAAAGGGAAAAAGATAGTGGTGATTGGATTTTCGGCGGGCGGTCATTTGGCAGGAACATTGGCTAATTTTTATGACAAACCGCAAGTAAAAGGCTGGAAAAAGGCTGACCTTCGACCTGATTTCTCCATACTTTGTTACCCCGTGATTTCGATGGAAGATGGAGTAACCCATAAAGGATCTAAGCAGAATCTGATCGGTCCTGTTTCATCGCAGACTGATGTGGAACTTTTTTCATTGGATAAACAGGTCAGCAAAAAGACACCGCCAACATTTTTGATGAGTGCGAAGGATGATCAGGCTGTGCCGATAGAAAATAGTTTGAGGTACCAAGCGAGTCTGGAAAAATTTGCTGTTCCAAATACGCTATATACCTATGAAAAAGGCGGACATGGGTTTGGAATGCATAACAAAACCAGTGATGCCGATTGGTTTGCTGAAATGCTTAAATGGATTTCGGTTCAAAAACATGGTAAGTAGTTACGAGAATATCAATTCTCGTATTTTTTTTGACATCTAATCTTGGGAATTGAATCTGGTGAAGGGTAAGGTCTTCATTTCCAATGATCAATTCGTTGTAAAAGCCGCGAAATCGGACATCTTTGATCCAATAATTGCCATTCAAGTTCAATTCTGTCTGTATATGTTCCTGTTGGATAGCAATGGGATGCTCGGTCTCTATACCTAATATTTTTGCCTCATTGGGCTGAAGGATATTACTTTTAGCCAATAATCGGGCAGTATACGGATGATGTGGCCAGTTATATAAAGCATGTGGGTCCCCCGCATCGGCAATTTTACCATTCTTCATCACGATAAGTTTATTGGCCATGGCCAATACCTCTGCAGGGTCATGGGACACCATTACCACCGTTAGGCCGGTTTCTGCAACGATCTGTTGGATGTCCTGTTGCAATTCGTCTCGAAAGGCAGCATCCACCTGGTTGAAGGGTTCATCCATGAGCAATACTTCGGGATCATTGATCAATGCCCGACAGATGGCCACGCGTTGTTTTTCGCCGCCACTGAGGTCAGCCACACGTTTTTGTGCCAAATGGTCGATCCTTAAACGCTCCAATGTTTCCTGGGTTTTGCTCGCCTTTAGAGCAAGGTTGGTATTGGAAAGTTGGGAAGCCACATTATCCCATACTTTGGCATATAGGTTAAGATCATCAAATCCTTGGGAAACCAATTTCATGGCATCATGTCCTGGGATTAGTTTGTCCTTTCGGGTCGGAACCAACCAACCTCTATACCTCACTTCGCCACTAGTTGGCTCCAAAAGACCATAGATTAATTTTAATAGGGTGCTTTTGCCACTTCCAGATTCTCCGATGATAGCCGTAATCTGTCCTTCCTCAATCCCAAAATGTACATGATCCACTGCTGTAACCGTTATGTTCCCTTCGAAAACACAGGAAAGATCCTTTCCGTGGATCAACGGAAGATCTGGTTGCTGAACATCAGAAAATATATATTGACAGGAGTTAGCTTGTTTACCCATAAAAAATGTCGGACCTTTAGGATCCGACACAAAAATACATTTTACATTTCATTTTTCTTTTTAAAAGCCCAAGGTAATACCGAAAGCTAAGTTTCGTAGGCCTTCTTGATTAGGGCTTTTTTCGAACAGGTCGTTCATATAATATTTGGTGAAAAGACCAAAGTTGTCATATCCTATCCTTACAAACGGGCCATATTGGAAGGTTTGGAAGTTATAGTTGTCTTTGTATTTCTGTTTACCGAACTCCTCGCTCTTCAAACGTTGTGTTCCTTTTAATAATACACCTGTCATAGCGCCAAAGGCAAGTTTCACTCTTTTTCCGCCACTCAATTGACGCGTTCTCAATTCAAAACTCAAAGGCACTCGCAGATAGGTTGAGGTGATCACATTCTTGGAATATTTAGCATCTGGATTCAAATCATCATAAGCGATAGGGGATTGATCCTGTAATAGGAGCACATCGTTTTTCAATCGCCAATAATTCCATTCAAATCCTGCCGAAAGATACATTTTGAAATTGTCATTGAACCTTACACCGAATTGCGCAATATCAAATCCGAAATTAGAAGACTTCTTATAGCTCATGAATTTATTGTCCTCGGAAAGTGTAAAGCTACCACCGTCAGACAACCTGGAAAAACCCCAATCTAATCTGGTGAAGGTAATTCCGCCATAAGTTCTTGGGTATTTGGAATCAGCATCGCCATCATCCTCTTGCTCATCTTCGTTTTCGGAATCCTGCTTGCCAATGCTGATGCTTACATTATTAGAATCCCCTTTTTTCTCCTTCTTATAAACGATCTGTGCAGAACTCATGGATAAACCAAGGATCAAAGTGGCAAAACTGGCCAGTAAAAATTTAAGTTTCATAGTATTATTTGGTTTTTGTAATCAATTTGGATAAATCTATTTTAATGGTTCCTTCTTCGTCTTCTGAAAACTCAACATCCTTGTTGATGATGTTGATATTATCAGCAACATTGTTTAATAGCCTGACAAATAACCCTTGTTTGGGCTTATTGCTAGCAATTTCTGTCTTATTCAAAATGGCCTCCGTAGGATCTGCTGTTAAATTTGCTTGAGGAGCTGTTGATTTGGCAGTCAAGGGTTCTGCTTCCCTTGTCAGACTACCCGCTCCATCTAATTCCATTGCTGTATCCATCGGTTGTAATGCCGGTACTTGTACCTGCTGCCTGCTCTCCACTGGAATAACCGCTGCTTTTTTTGGTTGCTCTTTTAGGGCAATTGTTCTGGAAGTCGGTTTTGCCGCCTGGGGCTCAAATTCTTCTTTGGTAATAGGTGCCTCCAATTTTTCCGCTACCATTTGTTCCGGTTTCGGGGATTCAGCTTCTTCCTTAATTTTGGCTAAATATTCCTTTTTAGGATCCACCTGCTCCTCCTTGAACTGGGAAAGCTTAAACGTAAATCCCAAAGCCAACAATAAGGTTGCTGCAATGCTCCATGTTTTCCAAGGAAACATCTTTTTAACCTTTGCAGGCTGTTCCTGATCGAGTGCAGACTCTATCTTTTCCCAAAGGTTTTCTGGAGGGTTTACCTCAAAATCCCTTAGGTTATCCTTAAAGATTTTATCAAATTCTTGATCTTTCATGTATGTTTTCCTCCATTTTTTTCAACTTTTCCTTTAGCCATTGTCGAGCTCGGGAGAGTTGGGATTTCGAAGTGCCTTCTGACATATCAAGCATCTCCGCAATTTCTTTATGATTATAGCCTTCAATAGCATACAGGTTGAATACCGTCCTGTAACCTATGGGCAATTCCTTTATCATGTTGAGCAGGTCTTTGTAGCCCAAACTGTGCATGTCAAAATCAGCCGGTAGTTCATGGTGATCCTCAGAAATGCTGTCTGTGGTTTGGAACACGGTCTTGTTTTTCCTATAATATTCTATAGCTGAATTCAGCATGACCTTACGTATCCAACCTTCCAAAGAACCTTTACCTTCAAAGTTTTGACCTTTGCTGAACACCTTGATGAATCCATTCTGTAGGATATCTTGTGCCGAATCTGCATTTTCAGCAAATCGTAGGCAGACAGCATACATTTTTGGTGCGAAATATTGGTACAATTCCGATTGTGCCTTCCGATTGTTAGATAGGCATTCTTTCCAGGTATGTAATAATTTCGCAGGCTCCAATTGTGTTCGGTTTATAAGTAAGACGCAGCTGAGCCAAGGATGGTTGCGTCAGTATGAAAAAAATATTAAATTAATTGAATATGACGTCTGAACTGATCGTCAACTTGGATGCTGACCTCGATGGCATCCTCCGGAATAAGGTTGGGGATTTTTTCTGGCCACTCGATAAAACAGTAATCCCCAGAATAAAAATACTCTTCGTAGCCAAGATCATAAGCTTCCTGTTCATCTTTTAGCCTGTAAAAATCAAAGTGGTAAACAGGTCCATGAGGAGAGCTGTATTCATTTACAATAGAAAAGGTAGGGCTGGATGTAGCATCTGCAACGCCCAATTGCTCACATATGACTTTAATAAAGCTGGTTTTTCCGGCACCCATCGGGGCCTTGAAAATGAACACTCGTTTATCGTTCGCTTGTTGGAGCAGCCATGCTGCCGCTGCTGGTAGATCTTCCAGTTTACTGGCGATAAATTCCATATTATTTTGGACTATAAGTGATGAATGGGATGATCATTTCCTCCAGAGAGATACCTCCATGCTGAAAAGTCCCGCCGAAATAATTCACAAAATGATTGTAATTATTCGGATAAACAAAGTAGGTATCTTCTTTTGCGAAAACAAAGGAAGAGCTGACATGGATTCTTGGTAATTGCGCCTCAGTTGGATTTTTGATCACAAATACGTCCTTATCCACATAATTCAGGTTTTTACCCTGTTTATACCTCAAGTTGGTATTGGTGTTTCGATCACCGATAATCTTACTCGGTTTCCTCACCCGGATGGTTCCATGGTCGGTGGTAATAATAACCCGAACCTGCCGTTGGGAAAGCCATTTCAATACTTCCAATAAAGGTGAATGTTCAAACCAGGATAGGGTGAGCGATCGGTAAGCAGCCTCATCATTGGCAAGCTCCCTGATCATGGCCATATCGGTTCGAGCATGTGACAGCATATCTACAAAATTATAGACAAACACGTTCAGGTCGATCTGCATGTGTTTATTGATGTTTTCCAAAACATCTTTTCCTTGTTCTAAGGTAATGACCTTAGTGTAACTATGCTTGATTTCTCTTCGATAAAGTCTTTTGATCTGATCGGCAAGGAATACATCTTCATACAGGTTTTTCCCACCTTCATCATCATCATTCTGCCATTCTTTTGGGAAACGTTTTTCCATTTCCAAAGGAGTCAGGCCAGAAAATATAGCATTCCGAGCGTATTGCGTGGCGGTAGGAAGGATACTGTAATAACTATCTTCCTCTTCCACCCGGTAATAATCCGTGAGGACTTCATTGATGACCTTCCATTGGTCGTACCGCAGGTTATCAATCAAAAAGAAGAAAGTTGGTTTATCTGGCTCCATTTTCGGGAACACCTTTTTCTTGAACAATTGGTGGGAAAGGGTGGGACCATCTTCGGGGCTTTTGATCCAATTCAAATATTCCTTCTCGATGAATTTAGAGAACAATAGGTTGGCTTCAGACTTTTGCATGGTTAAGATTTCATGCATGCCGGCATCCTCTAATTTTTCTAAAGAAAGTTCCCAGTACAAGAGTTTTTTATAGGCTTCTACCCATTGCTGATGATCGAGATCCTCATTCATGCGCATGCCCAATTGGCGAAAATCCTGCTGATAAGCCATAGACGTCCGTTCTGAAACCAAGCGTTTGTTTTCGGTAAACTTTTTAATGGTCAGTAGGATCTGTTTGGGATTTACAGGTTTGATAAGGTAATCGTCAATCTTAGCACCGATGGCTTCTTCCATCAGATGTTCTTCTTCATTTTTAGTAACAAGGACGGTAGGAATGGAAGGATTGATGCCTTTAAGGATATTCAGCGTTTCTAAACCGGTAAGTCCCGGCATGTTTTCATCCAGAAATACCAGGTCAAAGGGTTCACTTTGGAATGCCTCCACTGCATCTGCACCGTTGTTCACAGTCTTGACCTTGTAATCCTTTTGTTCCAACAACAAAATATGAGGTTTTAGGAACTCAATTTCATCATCTGCCCAAAGTATATGTATTTTCTGCATGTATAGTCCTGAGTAATGGAGGCTAATTTACGGATATATGTTTATAACCCCTAAAGAAGATAGTAAATTAAGTAATCATTAAATTTATGTGTTTATAACATATATTTCAGTTTTAAATGAGATTCTAGTATAATTTGTAACAATCAGAATTAAATTGGAAGGGAATTGGCTTTATAAAATGCTATTTTCCTATCTATTTCGGAGGTTTTTGATATAATTTTAACATTTATTAAGTACCATCTGTGTATCTTTGCGCGTATCTTAGCCATAGCATTCGATGAAATCCCATGCTAAATGGCTTATACATAATCACTTTAAAGCAGATTGAACAAGAAAAAAATAATAAATGATCCAGTGTACGGTTTTGTGACAATACCGTCGGGGTTCATTTACGACCTAATCCAGCACCCCTTTATTCAACGATTACGCTATATTAAGCAAGTTTCGATGACGCATTTGGTATACCCAGGGGCATTGCATACCCGATTTCAACATGTTATCGGCGCCATGCATCTCATGGGATTGGCAATTGAAACGTTGCGGGGAAAAGATGTTCACATTTCTGAAGAGGAAGAAGAGGCTGTTTTAGCGGCTATTTTATTGCATGATGTGGGTCATGGCCCATTCTCTCATTCCTTAGAACATACATTAGTAGAAGGAGTATCGCATGAATTGATCTCCTCCTTATTGATGGATAAATTGAATATCGAGTTTTCAGGACGTTTGGATCTGGCCATCACGATATTCAAAGATCAATACCATCGCCGGTTTCTACATCAATTGGTTTCTAGTCAATTAGATACCGATCGGATGGATTATCTGAACCGGGATAGTTTTTTTACCGGTGTATCAGAGGGCGTCATCTCTTTTGATCGGATCATCAAGATGCTGAATGTAAAGGATGATGAATTGGTGGTGGAAGTGAAAGGAATCTATTCTGTCGAGAAATTTCTGATTGCAAGAAGGTTGATGTATTGGCAGGTGTATTTGCACAAGACGGTTATTGCAGCGGAACAGATGCTGATAAAAGCCTTGGCAAGAGCTAAAGAGTTGAGCAATAGGGGGGAGAAGCTTTTTGCGAGTCCTGCATTGGAACATTTTTTATTAAATCGCATCAACAAAGAAACTTTTCTGTTGGATGAGTCGCATTTAACATGGTTCACTCGTTTAGACGACACTGACATCATGTCTGCCATTAAGTCTTGGGCTGATCATCCGGATTTGATTTTGAGTAAGTTGTGTGGCAAGATTATTCGTCGGGAACTGTTCAGAACGGAAATGAGCAATGAACCTTTTTCAGAAGCCTTTCTGGATGAATTGAGAGCGAGAGTGGCAGATAAATTTGGTCTTTCTGGCCAAGAGGTTGGTTATTTTGTATATGATCAGGTAGTGGGGAATAGTGCCTATGATTCATCGACCGGTAAGATATGTGTGTTGGATAAGCATGGAGAGCTAAAAGATATTGCAGAAGCCTCAGATTTATCCAATATTGAAGCACTAACAAAACGGGTAAATAAATATGCCGTAACCTATCCAAAAGAAATCGGATATATAACACAGCACCAACATACAATTATTAACATATAACTTTAGTATTTTTTAATGCAATTTACCGCAGAACAAATAGCAAATTTACTCCAAGGTACTGTAGAAGGTAACTCAGAGGTGGTTGTTGACCAGCTATCCAAGATAGAAGAGTCAGGACCATCAAGTCTGACCTTTCTATCAAACCCAAAGTACGAGCAATATATCTACCAGATTGAAGCAGGGGTTATCGTGGTAAACGAGGATTTAATTCTTCAAAAACCAGTAAAATCAACTTTAATCCGTGTCAAAAATGCCTATTCGGCTTTTACCGAATTGTTAAAATTATACGATCAACTGTTGAATGACCGCTCGGGGATTGAAGACCATGTGTTCATTCATGAAACCGCAAAAATTGGTCAGGATCATTATATTGGATCTTTCAGCTATATCGGTAAGCAAGTAAAAATTGGTGACCAGGTTAAAATCTATCCCCAGGTCTATATTGGAGACAATGTAGAGATTGCAGATGGCACGGTGATTTATCCTGGCGTAAAAATATATAGGGATTGTAAGATTGGCAAACAGGTCATCGTACATGCAGGGGCAATTATTGGTAGCGATGGCTTCGGATTTGCACCTCAGGAAGATGGTTCTTATGCCAAGATTCCGCAGATTGGAAATGTGATTGTGGAAGATGCGGTGGAGATCGGTTCCAATACGGTGATTGATCGGGCAACTTTAGGATCCACGATTATCCGAAAAGGGGTTAAACTGGATAACCTGATTCAGATTGCCCATAATGTAGAAATTGGAGAAAACACGGTTATTGCTGCACAAACAGGGATTTCTGGAAGCACAAAAATAGCTGAACAAGTGGTNNTTGGGGGTCAGGTAGGTGTTGTAGGGCATATCAGTATTGCGAAAGGCACCCAGGTACAGGCGCAATCCGGAGTGAACAAATCCTTGAAAGAAGAGAATAAGAAATGGGGTGGTAGTCCTGCCTTTCCTTACAATAATGAGTTGAGATCGCAGGTATTGTATGCCAAGCTTCCGGAAATGGAAAAGCGCATTGCAGAGCTTGAAAGGCAATTAAAAGACAAAAATAATAGCTAACTTTACCCGATATTTTTTGCAATAACACGAATGTTAGATATGAATGTAAAACAAAGAACCATTAAATCTGATGTAAAATTTTCAGGAGTCGGCCTTCATACTGGTAAGCAGGTGAACGTCACGTTGAGACCCGCTCCAGAGAACCATTGGTACAAATTCAAACGTATAGATTTAGATGGTCAACCGATTGTTAGTGTAGATGCTGACAATGTTAGCAACACGGCTAGAGGTACTACTATTACCCAAAATGGCGCTTCTGTTAGTACAATTGAACATTTGATGGCTGCTTTGGTCGGTTTACAATTAGATAACGTTTTGATCGAAATTGATGCTCCTGAGGTTCCTATTCTAGATGGTAGCTCTGCTATTTTTATAGATGGCATCCAAGAGGTTGGTTTCGTAGAACAAGATGCAGACCGTGATTTCTTTGAGGTAACAGATAACATTCATTATTCGGATGCAGATAATAAGGTGGAAATCGTGGCTATGCCGGTTGATGGGTACCGCATCACCTGTATGATCGATTTTAATTCGCCTGTTTTGGGAAGCCAACATGCTTCAATTACCAACATTGATGAATTCAGCAAGGAAATTGCAAGTTCCCGTACATTCTGCTTTTTACATGAGCTGGAAGCCTTGGTAAGTCAGAACCTGATCAAGGGTGGAGATCTGTCAAATGCCATTGTTATTGTAGATAAAGAAGTGGATGATAATGAATTGGATAAATTGCAAGGATTATTCCACAAGCGGGTGGAAGTAGCGCAAGAGGGTATTTTGAACAACATTTCTCTACGCCATCAGAATGAACCTGCAAGACATAAATTATTGGACATGATCGGGGATTTGGCCCTAGTAGGAAAACCTATTAAAGGCCATATCATGGCTGCCCGTCCGGGGCATGCGGCAAATGTGGCATTTGCAAAACGCATCAAGGCACAGATCAAACGCGAAAAAAACAAAAAAGGAGCAAAAGTATATGACCTAAATGCTCCTCCAGTATACGACACTGTTCAGATCATGAACATATTGCCGCACCGTCAACCATTTTTGATGATTGACAAGATTTTGGAATTGTCGGAAACACATGTGGTAGGCCTAAAGAATGTGACCATGAATGAAGATCTTTTCATGGGCCATTTTCCGGGAGCTCCCTTATTTCCGGGCGTATTGCAGATTGAGGCAATGGCACAAACAGGTGGAATTCTTGTCTTAAATACTGTTCCTGACCCAGAGAACTGGTTGACCCTATTCTTGAAGATTGAAAACGCAAGGTTCAAGAATCAAGTTGTTCCAGGAGATACCGTGATTTTCAGTTGTGAACTGTTGCAACCGATCCGTCGTGGAATTGCACGCATGAAAGGCGTAGGCATGGTTGGAGATAAAATTGTGAGTGAGGCGGAGTTGATGGCTCAGATAGTGAAGGTCAAGGATAATTAATAGAACGAATGATACAACCCTTATCATATATACATCCTGAGGCAAAAATAGCACAGAATGTTGTTGTAGAACCCTTCACTACGATCCATAAGGATGTAGAGATTGGGGAAGGAACCTGGATTGGTTCCAATGTGACCATTATGAATGGCGCGAGGATTGGGAAGAACTGTCGGATCTTTCCTGGAGCAGTCATTTCAGGAGAACCTCAGGATCTGAAGTTCGAAGGCGAGGTTACAACTACGGAAATTGGCGATAATACGACCATCAGGGAATGTGTGACCATCAACCGTGGTACTAAGGACCGTTATAAAACGGTGATCGGTAAAAACTGCCTTATACAAGCCTATAGCCATATTGCGCATGATTGCTTTATCGGAGATAATTGTATCTTTTCAAATTCAAGTACCTTGGCCGGACACATTACGGTAGGAGACTACGTGGTATTGGCGGGTATGGTGGCGGTTCATCAATTCTGTAAGATTGGATCCCATGCTTTTGTTACCGGTGGTACTTTGGTTAGAAAGGATGTTCCTCCATATATCAAGGCTGCACGTGAGCCAATTTCCTATGCAGGGATAAACTCCGTAGGTTTGCGCAGAAGAGGTTTCAGTAACGAGCAGATCAATGAGATCCAAAATATCTATAGGGTGTTGTTTGTTCAACATAGCAACCTAGGTAAAGCATTGGACATCGTTGAAGCGGAATTTGAAGCTACAGAATTAAGGGATGAAATCTTAGGTTTCGTTCGGGCTTCTAACCGAGGCGTAGTGAAAGGCTTTGGCCAAGGTAGAGCAAGTATGTAAAAGTTAATACATTGGATATTTGAAGATAATTTTACAAGATATTGGAAGAAGGTATAATAGAGAATGGATATTTCGCCATCTCGATTATACCTTTTCTTTTGGGAACAGCTATGCCATCCTAGGACCGAATGGATCTGGGAAATCTACTTTATTGAAAGTTCTTACAGGCTCCTTGACGCCAAGCGAAGGTACGATTCAGTACGAGTGGAACAATAAGGCTGTTGAAATAGAACAGGCCTATCAACATATCAGTGTAGCTGCACCCTATGTAGAATTGATAGAGGAGTTTAGCTTGAACGAATTGATCGATTTTCATTTTAAATTCAAAGCTTTCCGAGCGGGTTATTCCAAAGAATTGATCAAATCCAAACTGCAATTTGCGGATACGGTCTTCCAAAAGGAAATCCGACATTTTTCATCAGGAATGAAGCAACGTGTTAAACTCATTTTGGCCTGTTGCTCGGATAGTAAAATACTTTTCCTGGATGAACCCACCAGTAATCTGGATAAATCGGGTGAACAGTGGTATTTAGATCTGGTGGAAGACACCAAATCTGATAGGATTGTAATAATTGGGTCAAACCAAGAACATGAATATGGTTTTTGTAATGAATTTGTGGAAATTCTGAATTACAAATAGTCTTATAATCATTGTTTTTATTATTTTTGCAGGGAATAAGAAATAAAATATGTCAAAAGCTTCAGAGGTAAAAAGTGGAAATATTCTTCGCTTCAATGGTGAGTTAGTTGCCGTAGAAGAATATATTCACCGTACTCCAGGTAACTTACGTGCCTTCTACCAAGCTAGAATGCGTAATGTGAAGACTGGGAAATTAGTAGAATATAGATTTAGAACAGACGAAGAGGTTGAAATTGCTCGTGTAGAAACGAACGATTACAACTATTTATATGATGATGGCGAATTTTTCGTGGTTATGGACAACAGCACCTACGAACAATTCAATATTCCAAAACAGTTGTTTGGTGATTCCGCTCGTTTCTTAAAAGAGGGTATGAATGTGATTGTAGCTTTCGAAAGTGAAGAGCCGATCATGGGCCAGATTCCAGCAAGTGTGGAGTTAGAGATTACTTACACAGAGCCAGCTGTTAAAGGCGATACATCTACGAATGCATTGAAGAATGCAACAGTAGAGACCGGTGTTGAAATTAAAGTTCCTTTGTTCATCAATCAAGGTGACAAGGTACGTGTAGATACGCGTTCTGGTGATTACATCGAACGTGTAAAATAAAGACTTAGGTTTAGGTTGATTATTCGGTCTTGTTAGCCCCCAAAGCTTCAAGGCCGTTTTCATTTAGGGCGATGTTAAAAGCAGATCTTCGGAAGACATATAAAAAGAAAAGAAATGAGTTGAGCTTGGAAGAGGTTTTTTCCTTGGATGCTCAGCTTTTTGAACAGCTTACCCAGTATGATTGGTCCGGAATCAACTATTTACATTGCTATCTTTCCATTGAGAAGTTTAAAGAATACCATACCCTGCCATTTATCGAGTGGATCTGGGCTAACCATCCTGAAATAACCATTGTAGTTTCTAAATCCGATTTTCTGAGCAATGAATTAAGGCATTTTACCTTCTATCGGGATACGCCGTTGGAATTGAATGCTTATGGGATCCCTGAGCCCGTGATATCCGAAGAAATTGAAGCATTTAAAATGGATGCCGTTCTGACACCTTTATTGGTCGTGGATAAACAAGGGAACCGGGTTGGCTATGGAAAAGGTTTCTATGATCGGTTCTTTGCATCCTGTAAGCCAGAGGTTAAAAAGCTGGGGGTTTCCTATTTTGAACCTGTTGAAAAGGTAAGTGATGTGAACGAATGGGATGTTCCTATGGATGTAGTTTTTACCCCTTTGGATACTTATTACCTAAAGTAACCGTTATAATAGGGAGCGGCCTGTAAAGTATTTAAAGAAAGTGATGTCTAAAAAGCATAGAGAATCTATTTTCGTTATTTACTCCTTAACCTTTTCAGAAGCTCGATTTTCATAAGCTTTTTAGACAGAACCTTTCTTACTAGCTATTCCTTTTATTTATATAGAATCCTGAATTTGATGGTGTTATCAATCTGCTTTAATTGTTTCAGCATCTTTTTATCATATTCAGCATCGATATCGGTAACTGCATAGCCTATTTCCCCTCTTGTCATCAGAAATTGAGAAAAGATATTGATGTTGTTTTCCGCATACACGTTATTGATCTGGGCCATGATTCCAGGTACATTTTTATGGATGTGCAACAAGCGATGGGCCCTGGTGAGGTTGGGAAGGATCAAATTCGGAAAATTACGACTCTGGTCTGTGTCGCCATTATTGATGAAATCAGCCATTCGACGTGGAATGAATTCCGCATTGCGTTTCTTATTCTTTTTATCATCAAATACCACGATACCTTTCTCGTTGCAGATCGCTTTGGAAATATGTCCTTTTACATCACCTAAAAAGCCAATGGTTTTTAGCTTATCTGCCCTGGACAGAACATCGTCGGTTATTTTCATATCCTTACCCAGTAAAAGCATCCCGACATCCTTCACGTATTTTTCTTCTAAGGTATCCTTTATGCGGATAGAGAATCCATCCCTTTTTAGGATATGGGCAGCAATTTCAGGAACATCGCCTACAATAAGGCATAGAATCCGATTTTTAGGATAGGAAATGGCTCTTGGAAGATCATTAACATATAGGAATTCATCGAAGCTCGGGGTGATGTGATCCGCTCTATCGGTTACCGATTGACGCGCAATGTTTTCCGTGAAGGCGAAAAATTTCTCGATCAATCCCGATTCTTTTAATTGAAAATCAGAATAACCATCCCCAATGCCAAAGATGCGGCCATCTATGTTCAACTGTTGCAGTAGTTTTACCTTTCCACCTTCATCTGATAATGGATTGTTCTCATCATATCCAATGATGTTGCCATCCTCATCGAATTTAAAGGTGTTTGCATAGATGTTTTCCTTGCGGATATGGTATTGGCTCACCACAGGTGTTATGAACTCTTTAAAGCCGCCCGAAACGATCCATGCGGTATCAGCATTTTCCTTGAAGAACTCTTTGTTACGGCTGAACGATTTGGATACTTTCTTTTTTAAATGACTGATCAGTTTGTCCAAATGGCTACGATTTGCTTGGAGTAATTTTACCCGACCCGCAAGACTCTCCCTAAAAGAGATCTTACCATCCATGGCCAAATTGGTAAAGCGTTCAATTTCTTGATAGATTTTCTCCTGGTCGGGATGGTCCTCGAGTGAGATTCGTGCTAATTCGTCCAAAGCTTCGACCTGTGTAAATGTGGAGTCGAAGTCGATGATGTAATAATTTTTCACTGTATATGGGTTGTTTAGATTGTTTTAAGCATAATATGCCTGGCATACATCATCCACGATCTGATCGACGGATTTGAAGTTGACGCCTAAGGTGTTAATGATCTTTGTATTATCATAGGCTAATTTCTTGGTGGCAGCACGAGCAGTTTCTCGTGTCAATACCGGCTTTTTGCCCTGTAGCAATGCCAGCGCTTTGGATACACGCCATGCAACGGAAAGTAATGTCGGGGTGGCTTTGATGGTCGGTGCAGGTTTATTCATCCTGCTGCTGATTTTCTCCAACAGTTCCCGATTACTGATGTTCTCCGCGTTGAGGATAAAGCGTTGACCAGAAATTTCGCTATTCATTAACATCATCATAATTTTCGCAACGTCTTGTACATCTACTACACCAATAGATCCCAAAGGATAGATTTTATTCCCTTTCTTTACAAGTTCAAAAATACTTTTTGACGCATTTTTATCGGTCCCAACACCCATGATAACCGAAGGGTTGACAATGACGGCATCCAAGCCCTCTGCAATTCCTCGCCAAACTTCCATTTCACTTTCATATTTAGCAAGCGAATATTTGGACAGGTTAGGGGAAAACTCCCATTTGTCGTTCTCTTTTACTGGATGCCCCTGTTTATTGGTCCCTAATGCAGCAATCGAGCTGACATGAACCAATCGGATTTCGTGATGAAGACAAAGGTTGACGATGTGTTTGGTGCCTTCAATGTTCGTTTGGAACATTTTAGAAGCATCTGATTTGTGGTAGGAGATCACTGCAGCACAATGATAAACTTGGTTTACTTGGGAAACCAATTCTTCTAATGCGTAATAATCCGTGATATCTGCATCCACCCATTGGATCAAAGAAGAAGATTTAAGCTGTTCAGGAATGATGGAGGATTCACGTTTGGTAGCAATAATGCTTTGCCCATCATCAATGAGCCTCTGCAATAAAGTTGAACCTAAAAATCCTGTGCCTCCAGTTACTAAAATCACTTCCTAACTTATTGTTGAAAAATTATGTTAACCAAAAGTAAGCTAATAAATGCATATTTGCTAAATACAATAGGATATTCCCTAGAAAAAATCAGTATTTATAAGATCAATATGTCATTAGCAGATTTTTTATCACCCATTAAGCCAGAAAGCATTGGCGATCCGAGCCAATATTATAATTCACAATTTGGACATACCATCACAAAATATCTCGAAAGTTTTCCTGATTTAGAAGAAGAGGAAAGCCGCCCACACATCGCACTGATCGGTGTGGAAGAGGGCAGAGGATCGGTAAATAACAATGGAACCCAAAAGGCTGCTGATGCGGTGAGAAAGCATTTCTACGAGCTCTATCAAGGTGATTATAAGATCAAGATTGCTGATTTGGGGAATGTGAAGGCTGGCGCGACCATCAAAGATACCTATGTGGCTGTGAAGTTGTTGATGGAAGAACTGATGAAAATGGATATCCTACCTATCCTTATCGGTGGTGGACAAGACTTGACCTTTGCGCAGTATACGGCATATGAAAATTTAGAGCAACGTGTTGATGTGGGGATCATAGATTCCAAATTCGATCTAGATCAGGATAATCCGGACAATATGCCATTGAATTCCAATACCTATTTGAACCATATTATCCTGCATCAGCCGGATTACCTGTTCAATCTGAGCAATATAGCCTATCAGACCTACTTGGTAAGCAAGGAGTCCATCAATATGTATGATAAATTGTTTTTCAATGCGATCCGTTTGGGCTCATTTTCTGGGAAATTGGATCAGGCAGAGCCCATAATCCGAGCAGCGGATATGATTAGTTTTGATATCGGAGCTATCCGTGCTTCCGAAGCTGGCGGGAATGCCAATGCAGGTCCTAATGGACTGTATGGGGATGAGGCTTGTCAATTGGCGAGGTATGCTGGGATGTCTGATAAATGTACTTCTTTCGGGATCTATGAGTATAATCCAACCTTTGATCCTATGGGGCAGACAGCCATGCTGATTGCACAGATGATCTGGTGTTTCGTAGATGGGTATTATAGCCGCAAGAAAGATGCGCCTATGTATCCAAAATCAAACTATATCATTTATCGCACGACCTTGGAGGCTGATGACTATGAATTGGTGTTTGTGAAGAGCAAGAAGTCGGACCGCTGGTGGATGCAGGTACCTTATTTTGGTTCAAAATCAGTTAATGAACGGTTTTACCTAGTGCCATGTAGGTATGAGGATTACCAGATGGCGGTTTCAGGGGAAATGCCTGATCTTTGGTGGAAAACCCATCAGAAACTGCAATAATAGTTAATAAGCTTAATTTATTCTTTCATGGAGATTCTTTATCCAATTGTCTTGATCCTATTGGTGGTGCTTTGTATTTGGTTATTCGTTCGGAATGCAAAAGCCATTTCTTTTGAGCAGCATGAAGACTTGAAGAAGCAATTTCAGGAAATGCAGATTGCTCATGCCAAGTCAGGCGAGCGGGAGCTGTTGTTGAAGCAGGATTGGGAACGGGTTAATATTTCTTGGAAGGAGGAAATGGATGCGCGTCAAAGTGTTGAGCGTACGTTGGAGGCAACAAATGCCTATTTGCAGGCTCAACGGGATAAGTTTGCAGAACAAAAGGAGGAACTGGAGGCTATTAAATCCCAATTCAATAAAGAATTTCAGTTATTGGCAAACAGCATATTGGAGGAGAAGACCCAACGATTCACGCAACATAACCAAGAGCAGATGAATTTGCTGTTGAATCCGTTAAAGGAAAAGATAAAATCTTTTGAGGAGCAGGTTGCCAAGAGCTATCAACAAGAATCTGCGGAGAGGCATGTGCTGAAAGGGGTTGTGGAGCAATTGATGCAGCAAAGTGTGCAGATTCGTGAGGAAGCCAATAATTTAGCCAAGGCATTGAAGGGGGATAATAAAAAGCAGGGAAATTGGGGGGAGATTATTTTAGAACGTGTTCTGGAACGTTGCGGTTTGATCAAGGATCAGGAGTATAGGTTGCAGGCATCTGTTCAGGAAATAGGCGGGAAGAGGTTACAACCTGATGCTATTATTTACTTGCCTGATGAGAAACATTTGGTGGTAGATGCTAAATTATCCATGGTGGCCTATGAGCGTGCGGTAAATGCAGATACGGAGGAGGATAGGATTATTGCTTTAAAACAGCATGTGTTATCCTTGGAAAACCATATCCGTGAATTGTCGGCTAAGGATTACCACAGTCTTTATGGAATTCATTCTCCGGACTTTGTGCTGATGTTTGTGCCGATAGAATCTTCTCTGAGCATGGCCGTGAATCAAAAACCCGAGCTTTTTTCAGATGCTTGGGATAGGAGAGTTGTTATTGTAAGTCCTTCTACATTATTGGCTACACTGAGGACGATTGCAAGTGTTTGGAAACAGGAACGGCAAAATAAAAATGTGCTGGAAATTGCGAAGGAGGCGGGATTGTTATATGATAAATTTGTGGGTTTTCTGGATGATATGGAACAGATCCAAGGATATCTTCAAAAGGCCTCCAATAAGCATGAAGATGCCATGAAGAAATTGGCTGAAGGACCAGGAAATGTGGTGAGGAAGATTGAACAGCTTAAAAACCTTGGCGCGAAGGCAAATAAGCAGATTGGGGGGAAGTATTTGGAGTGATTTCAATATGGCATTGCGAGGCTTCACGTCATTGCGAGGAACTTCCGCGTCATTGCGAGGAACGAAGCAATCTTACGACTAGTGTAAAGATTGCTTCGTCGTGCCTCCTCGCAATGACGGATCCCGCAATGACGCTAATAGAAACCTAATACCCTGCCGCTTTATCATCTCCACGTGGATCCGCGCCAGTCTGTTTCTTACCATTCGGTAAGATTACAATATTTTCTACCCTCCCGATAGCACCCCTCTTATTTAACTTATACCCATCCTTTATCAAGCTAACCCTTGTTAGCGAATCAATAGCCTTAACTTCCACATCAATAACATCGGGTTTCCATTGATGATGAAATCTTGCCGCACTAACCGATTCCTGCGCCGTCATATCAAATTCCAGCACATTCAAAATAGTCTGAAATACAGAGGTTATAATCGTCGATCCTCCAGGCGTACCAACAACCATCTTCAATTTTCCATTTTCCTCAATAATAGTTGGAGTCATGGCGCTTAACATCCTTTTTCCAGGTTCAATGGCGTTCGCTTTTCCTCCCAATAACCCATACATATTTGGCGATCCAGGTTTTACAGAAAAATCATCCATTTCATTGTTCAGCAGAAAACCTGCCCCAGCTACCCAAACACAAGATCCATAGGAGCCATTTATGGTCGTGGTTAAGGAGACTGCATTTCCGTCCTTGTCCACAATGCTATAATGCGTGGTTTCTTCGGATTCATATCCCGGAAATTTAGCTGCTTTGATCAAATCACTAGGCGTAGCTTTTGAAAGACTTACCTTCGCCATGCGATCTTGATTGAATTTTGCATCGTTCAAGAACTCAACCGGTACCTTATAAAAATCAGGATCTCCCAAATGCGTTGCCCTATCAGCATATACTCTACGTTCCGCTTCCACCATAGCCCGTACCGTACTATCGTGTTGAAAACCCCATTTCGCCAAAGGATACTTTTCTACTGATTGCAGCAAGGCCATTAATGCCACACCACCAGAAGATGGCGGCGGCATGGATATCACCTTGTAATTTTTATAAGTCCCTACAATTGGATTACGCCAAATCGCTTGGTAATCGGCTAAATCTTGATGGGTGATGATGCCATTCCCACTCTTCATTTCCTCCACGATCAGATCTGCTGTTTTACCCTTATAAAACCCATCACGGCCTTGTGCCGCAATTCGTTTTAATGTTTCCGATAAATCTTGCTGTACAAAAAGATCGCCTGCTTTCCAAGATTGCTCTTTGATGATGGCAGCACCTTTTGGATTCAAACGGGAAAATCGTTCTTTATACCGATTGAATTCTCCTGCCTGTTGTTCCGTGATTTTGAAACCCTTTTCGGCAAGTTCTATCGCTGGTTGAATCAATTCTTGCCAAGTCAATGAGCCGTATTTTTTAAATGCTTCAGCCATTCCTGCTACCGAACCCGGTACACCAGATGCTAATTGCCCATATAAGCTCAAATCTGTTATGGGATTGCCTTCTTTGTCGAGGTACATATCTCTGGAGGCCGCAGCTGGTGCCTTCTCTCGGAAATCCAACGAAGAGACCGACCCATCTTTTCCACGATAGACCATAAAACCTCCACCTCCTAAATTCCCCGCATTAGGGTAGACCACAGCTAAGGCAAATTTTACTGCAATGGCTGCATCCACCGCATTTCCTCCTTTTCTTAAAATATCCACACCTACTTGTGAAGCAATGGGGTTGGCAGTCACCACAGCAGCATTTGCGAATTCATTGACTTCAGAACCTGTTTGTTGATTGACAGAACAAGATCCTAGAAATAAAAATAAACAAAGGATATAGAGTAAATTCGGTTTTTTCATGAGGATAAAGATAATAAATTGGAATTATTAGGGGAATATAATTAACTTCATTCAAAAATTGTTTTATGCGCTATTTCATTCTTTTTTTATCGTTATGTTTCTCGATGGTATTGCAAGCCCAAACAGTTAGAATTCTAACCTATAATATCCATCATGCGAATCCACCTTCCAAACCGAATGTTATCGATATGGAAGCCATTGCTAAAGTCATCAATGAAGCAAAAGCCGATGTTGTAGGGATTCAGGAAGTGGATATCAACGTTTCTCGGTCAGAGATGATCAATCAGGCGGAGAAGTTGGCTGAAATGACGGGAATGGAATACTTTTTTTCTAAGGGTATCAATTTAGAAAAAGGATATTACGGTGTTTTGATTTTATCTAAACATAAGATCATCGGCAAAAGAAGGTATGATCTTCCGATGCCTGTAGCAAGTGAAAACCGATCATTAGCGATTGTAGATGTACAGCTTCCTGATGGGAAGACTATTTCTTTGGCCAATACCCATTTGGATTTAAAAGAGGAAAACAGAATTGCGCAAGCAGCATTCATCAATGAATTAGGCGAACTGTACAATAAACCATTGATTTTGGTAGGAGATCTGAATGCAAGACCAGATTCCAAACCCATTAAGATTTTGGAAGAATATTTTGTGCGCAATACCAGCACGAATAAACCTACCATTCCAGTGATTAATCCTAAAAGTGAAATCGATTATATCATGGTATTAAAGAACCGTGAATTTGAGTGGAAGAGCTATACCACCATTAATGAAACATATGCTTCTGACCACTTACCTTTGGTAGCTGAAATCACTTTCAAATAGTTTATTCTTTAAAAAAAGGCATCTTCTAAACCTATATATTCCATTTTCTGCACCCCGTATCCCTGTTGTGTATTCAAAATATGTTTGAATTAGGGTTAAAATCGTGGTTTAAGTAGGGTTAAAGCGGGGTTAAAGTATGGTGCAAGTATATAAAACATACATTTTACATACTTTTAGTATACTTTCAGTATGGTTTATCTTCGAAGCTAACCTAAGATTAAATTTTAAAGATGGGGTTCTTTTTTTATGAGAGCTTATTAATATGAGAGCTTATTAAACAGCCCCTTTTCATGAGGAATACATGCAATGGAGCTATCCTCCTTTTAGCTTTTCATTGTTTTTATGCCTTTCGCTATCGCGAAGGGTCTTCTTTTGGAGGTTTTTTTCCAAAGCTTCTGTCAAATTAATTCCAGTCTGATTTGCCAAACAGATCAAGACAAACATCACATCTGCCATCTCATCGGCTAAATTGACTTCCTCATCTGATTTTTTAAAGGATTGCTCTCCATATTTTCTGGCCATTATCCTAGCTACTTCCCCAACTTCTTCCATCAGAATAGCAGTGTTGGTTAATTCATTGAAATAACGGATGCCAGTGGTTTTGATCCATTGATCTACTGTTTTTTGAGCTTCTTCTATGGTCATAAAAATCAATTAGAAATTAATATAGCAAAATTAGAAATTAGTATATCAAAATTAGATATTTGGTTGAAAAGAAGATTGCGTTTAAATTGGAGATCTCAGGCCTTAAAAATTGTCCTTATCCTTGGTGTTCATGATAATAGTTACTGGACCATCATTCCGAAGATCAATTTTCATATCCCCTCCAAACACGCCCATCTGCACCTCTTTCCCTAAAAGCTGACTCAACAATTTTCCCATCTCCTCATACATCGGTTTTGCCTTGTCAGGTTTCCCAGCACGAATAAACGAAGGTCTATTGCCCTTTTTGGTCTGTGCAAATAGCGTAAATTGAGAAATCAATAATATATTCCCTTGCACATCCTGAACAGACTTATTCATCAAGCCATTCTCATCCGAAAATATTCTTAGATTAACCAATTTCTGCGCCAACCATTGCATATCTTCCTGGCTATCCTCTTCTTCCACACCCAACAACACCAAAAGACCCAGATCAATTTTGCCCGTTATATTATTATCTACTGTGCAGGACGCTTGTGTTACACGTTGAATTACACACCTCATGAGAGTATTTAGTATAAAGTATTTAGTATTTAGACCTATGGTCTGCTATTAGTCTACCAATTCTATGGTTTGTAAATATAGGTCTAAATACTAAATACTAACTACTAAATACTCAAAACATGGTCTAAATACTAAATACTAACTACTAAATACTCAATCCAAGGTCTAAATACTAAATACTAACTACTAAATACTAAACCCAAGTCCGATCATAAAATTCGGGCCTGCTTGAGGGTAGTAGAAATTATAGTAATCTCTGCTGTTGGTGTCCTGGAAATATTGACCCCAAGTATATCCGGTAGTAGTGTATTTGGCGTTCAGGATATTGAATACGGTGGCGTTCAGATCAATTCTCTTGATGCCAAAAGCAGAGAATGTATAAGTTCCTTGGATGTTGTTGACAAAGGACGCTTTGATACTGCGTTCCAAAGCGCTACTGTTATCCAAGTAGATTCTGGAGATGTATTTGCTCAAAAGGCTGAAGGAAAGACTTTCTGTTGGCTTGTATGTGAAATTATTGGATAACACCGCCGATGGAGACTTTGCGATATTGGTACTTTTATAAAAAATCTCCTTCTCACCCACTTTACCCCAATTGGTATTATTATCATAAACCGTTAGGATTTCTGTGAAGTTTTTGATCTTATTCTGGCTTAATGCTGCAGTAGCCGACCAATTAAACTGCTCTGTAATGTTCCATCCTGCATCCAATTCCACGCCGATTCGATAACTTTCATCCACATTTTGACGAATAGCCTCGCCAACATCATTGATTCTACCAGTTGGAATCAATTGATCTTTGTACAGCATCGCATATACATTCACTCCCAAATTGAAATCGCTAGTGCGATGCCGGTAGCCAGCTTCCACATTTTGCATTCTTTCAGGCTTCGGGAACATATTGAGCGGGTTTTCCACGTAATCCTTACGAACTGGCTCTTTGCTGGCATAAGCATAGGAAGCATAGATATTTGCATTTTCGTTCAGTAGATAGGTGATTCCTGCTTTCGGATTGAAGAAGTGGAGATTGTCCCTGAAATTTAGATTCTTGATCTTGTTGTCATCCCCTTCAGCCTTATAGAATATGTTTCTATATTGAAGATCGATGTTGAAGATCCAATCATCCTGTTTGATATCCGCTTTTGCATAGATGTTGAAGTCGTTCTTATGCGCTTCATTATAATAATACCGATGGTATGGTTGGATACCTGCATTGAATTTACTCCACAGTACCTCTCCAAAATGTCCGCCAATATATTGGTTATAGGCACCTCCTAAGGTAAGATTGATGTTTTCGTTCCATTTATGCTGCAAAGCATAGGTAAATCCATAGAAGTGATTATCCAACCACCGCTGGCGGATCAAATCGGATTTTTTCTTGATTTCTCCATTGATATTGACATTCGGAAGGCCATAACTTTCAAACTTGTCGTCTATCCGATATTCTTCATAATATCCAGCTCCTCGTGTATAATGCAAACCCGCATTTAAACTTGTTTTATCATTCATGCGGAAGCTGTACTGCAGATGGCTATGCGTCTGCACATAGTTGTCCGTCTGGTTATCATAGGTGTAGATGTTGTATCTTTCATCCGCTGCTTTAATACGAGCAATTTCAATCGGGTCATAGATTTCCATGGCTGCGATATAATCGTCCATTCTATCCTTATTTCCTGTAAACAAAGGCTCCGGCAATCCGTACCAGGCTTGGTAGGTCTTTTCTTTTCCGGAAAAAACTGTTGCTTTTAGGGTGTGGCGATCGGTATAGATCCCTCCATCCACATAAAAAGATTTTAGATCAGATGATGCTCTTTCCACATAACCATCTGAACTGATGCGGGATAATCGTGCATTGAAGGCGTATTTTCCATTGATTAAACCAGAACCTACTTTCAGGGTGTTCTTCCAGGAATTGAAAGATCCGAAGCTATTGTTCAGTTCCGCATATGGCGTAGTCTCTAATCCATCCGTTTGAATGTTCAACGAGGCACCAAATGCACCAGCACCATTGGTGCAAGTACCTATACCACGCTGAACCTGTATACTCTGTGTGCTAGAAGCAAAGTCAGGTAGATTCACGAAAAAGGATCCCATGCTTTCCGAGTTGTTCAATGGAATGCCATTGAGGGTCACATTGATACGTTCGTTATCGGATCCCCGAATGGTCATATTCGTATATCCGATTCCAGCCCCTGCGTCAGATCCGATTACCACACCAGGTGTTTGATCCAATAAATACGGGATATCCTGGCCCAGATTCTTCTTCCGAATTTCTTCCTTACCAATATTCTTAAAGGTAGTAGCCGCGTTATCCTTGGCTCTTGTCGCGGAGATATAGATCTCCTCCGTTTGATAGGCCGTTGGCTTCATGGTTAAGTGTAAGGAATTGCTGTTCTGTGTGTTAACACTTCCATTGATCTGTTCAAAACCTAGGTAGCTTACTTTAAGAGCATAAGTTTTGTTACTGAGATCCTGAAATACGGCAATCCCATCTTTGTTGGTTTTCTGTGATTTTTCATCAAGGCTAACAGTGGCGAAAGCCAAAGGTTTGTTCTGCTCGTCGGTCACTTTAATCGAGAGCGCTGTTTGGGCAAGACAGTTAATAGCAAATAGGCAGATAAAAGCCAAGGCCATCAATTTGTTAAGCATAATACGTAATTTGTTATTTGAGTTAAACATCCCGTTGCAAGGGGTCACAACAGGTTAAATTTAACCTCCCTTTCCCTACGCTGGCATTATCCAGATCAGGTGAGTGCAATATCATTTGCACAGGGTATAATCTCAGCCTTTATTCGTGTCATGAAAACAAGGCACCCCTAATTGATGCTGCAAAGCTAATCTTTATCTCGATAAAATCAAAATGACGATAGCTTTGTAACAAATTCATAAATATTTTTTTATTAGTTAAACTATATATTATTTTTTGTAATTTGGCTGACCTGCTGATGAGGCAGGATTACGCTAACTTAACAAAACATAGAACTATTAAATTGTATGAAGTATTACAGTGCTGATGTTGTATTTCCTATTGCTGGTCAGGCAATAAAAAAAGGTGTCGTAGCCATGGACGACGAGGGAATAATCAAAGGTGTATTTAATCCGGGCGAAATTGATGATAGCAAAGTCGAGCATCATAAGGGAGCCCTAATCCCTGGATTTATCAATGCACATTGCCATTTAGAACTTTCTCATATGTTGAATGTGGTGCCAAAAGGTACCGGTTTACCTAACTTCTTAACGACAGTAATGGGCGAACGCCAACACGCGGAAGACGCCATTCATCAAGCAATGGTTGAGGCGGATAGGAAGATGTATGAAAATGGTATTCAGGCGGTTGGGGATCACGTGAATACTGCAGCTACAGCGAAGGTAAAAGAGGAAAGTCCTATTATCTACCATACATTTGTAGAAATCATGGCCATGCGCAAAGAGGACGTGGAGACCAGAATAGACCAAGCGAAGGAGATCGAATTTCATTTCGACTATAAACATTCTTCCATTACACCTCATGCACCCTACTCAGGCTCAAAATCCTTGTTCAAAACCTTTAAAAAAGCAGTATCTGAAGATAATATCATTTCTATCCATAACCAGGAAAGTGATGAAGAAAATAAGCTTTTCAGATATAAAACAGGGGAGTTTTTAGACTTCTATAAACGCATGAATTTCGAAGTGGAGGATTTCAAAGCGCAAGCTAGAAATTCCCTGCAATCCTTCCTGCCTTATATACCTACAAAAAACAAGTTGATCTTGGTCCATAATACCTATACTTCTATCAAAGATTTGGATTTTGTAGACCGTATGGGCAGACAGGTGTATTTCTGTTTCTGTCCGAAAGCCAATCTTTATATCGAGAACAGGATCCCGAAAATCGATAATTTCTTATTAGGAGATTATGATATCATCTTAGGAACGGATAGTTTGGCATCCAACGATACATTGGATATCTTGGAAGAATTAAAGGTAATACATAAAGAATTTCCTGATTTAGATTTCAACGAAACCATTAAATGGGCAACCATTAATGGGGCAAAGGCATTGAATTTGGCTGATCAGATGGGTAGTCTGGAAGAGGGAAAACAACCTGGTCTATTGTTGCTTGAAGGAATGGACACATTCAAATTGACACCTAAAGTTAAGGTTAGAAGATTAAGGTAGTTTTATTTTCTAATTCTTCTTCTACCTTTGTAACATGAAACACTGGAATATTCAGGTTCAAGGCAAGGTACAGGGGGTTAATTTTCGTGCCAGTACCAAGGCTGTTGCAGACCTACTTGGGGTAAAAGGATATGTGATCAATCAGCCGGATGGTTCGGTTTTGATCGAAGCAGAAGGTGATGCCTTTGCCTTGGATTCCTTTATGGAATTCTGCCAGGAAGGTCCGGAGCATGCGGAGGTTACTGCTGTTCAGTTTACAGAAGAAGATTCCTTGAAAGGATATCGGAATTTTGAGGTCATCAAGAAAATAAAATAGGGTGTCAGTTGTAAAGAAATTTATCAGTGATACGATGATATATGGTCTTTCGACCATTATATCCCGGATGTTAGGTTTTGTCATCACACCCTTCCTTACACGAAGCTTTGGAGCATCTGTTTATGGCATATTTACCCAGATGTTTTCCTATGCTTCCATGTTGAATGCGATCTTGGCATTCGGGATGGAAACCACCTTTTTCAGATATTTACAAAAAGTGGAGGGTGACAAAAGAAAGGTATTTGATACCAGTTTTTTTGTCACCCTTTTTATGGCCATTCTTTTCCTAATAACAGCTTTTGTCTTTGCTGAACCTTTGGCTAGATGGGCTGGAAATGGAAAGGATCTCAGTGATTTCACGGCCTATGTGAAGCTTATTGCACTGATTGTTGCGGTAGATGCCATCGCTGTAATTCCATTTGCCAAACTGCGAGCAGATGGAAGGCCAATTCGCTATGGCTTAATTAAGCTGATCAATATCTTGGTTTACATCGGTTTTATCTTTCTTTTCCTGTATGGGATTCCTTGGTTACAGGATTATTCTGAATCTTTTAAGAGCTGGTCGCTAACCTGGTATCGAGAAGGTTGGTTGGGGAATATTTTTGTGGCAAACTTGATTGCCTCAGGAGCTACATTTCTTCTTCTGATACCTCAGGTGATGAGTTTTAGGATGCAGGTGGATGCTGCACTTTTAAGGAATATGCTTACCTATAGTTTCCCGATCTTGATTGCCAATATATCTTTCATCATCAATGAGAATTTGGATAAGATGATGATGCCGCATTTGCTGCCGGAAGGAAAGGGCGATTTGGATGTAGGGATTTATGGTGCTGTGGCAAAACTTGCCTTATTTTTGAATCTATTTGTAACAGCATTTAGGCTAGGAGCGGAGCCATTCTTCTTTTCCTATGCTAAAAATGAAAATGCGAAGAAAACCTATGCGATGATCATGGAGTATTTCGTGATTGTGATGTTGCTGGTGATGGTGGGGTTAAGTGCAAATTTAGAATGGCTGAAGGAATTTATCAGGGGAACTAAAGAAAAGCAGGCAGAGTTTTGGTCTGGATTGTTTATTGTTCCCTTATTATTGTTCAATTATGTCTTGTTGGGGATTTATATGAATCTTTCTGTTTGGTATAAATTATCGGATCAGACAAGATATGGTCTTTATATTTCGGGATTAGGAGCTATTGTTACCATAGGGATGAATTTGTTGTTGATACCTAAATATTCGTATGTGGGTGCTGCGGTGTCTACTACGATAACTTATTTGTTGATGGTGAGTTTGTCTTATTTCTGGGGGCAAAGAAATTATGCGATTCCGTATAAGGTGGGGAAGATCTGTGTTTATTTAGTTATTGGTGCGGGATTGGCTTGGCTTGTTTATGAGCTGAATATTTGGTTGGGGAATTTGGTGTTTATTGGTTTTATTGGGGCAGTGGCTTATTTGGAGAAAGATACGATAAGAAGGGTTTTGAGGAGATAAGCAACGTCATTGCGAGCTTTCTCGTCATTGCGAATTTCGCGTCATTGCGACACGCCGTCATTGCGAGGTACGAAGCAATCTTTCGATATAAATAAAGATTGCTTCGTCGTGCCTCCTCGCAATGACGCGGCGGGAATAAAATAAACTCCTCGCAATGACGATTAAGCACTAAATCCTAACCTGAAAACTCCTCAGCGAAATTATGCCTAATCTCCTCCAGCACATCCATAATATCCTTCACATCCATCAACTCCACCAACTTCATCCTATACTCCTTAAAATTCGGAATCCCTTTGAAATAATTAGCATAATGCCTTCTCATTTCAAATATCCCGGTTTTATCCCCCTTCCATTCTATAGATTTGGTCAAATGTGTCAAACACACATCCACCCGTTCTGAAACGGTAGGTCCATCCAACCTTTCTCCCGTATTGAAAAAATGTTTTACTTCCCTAAAAATCCAAGGGTATCCAATAGACGCTCTACCGATCATAATCCCATCCACTTCAAATTCCTGTCTCCAAGCAGCCGCTTTTTCCACCGAATCAATATCCCCATTTCCGAAAATCGGAATATGGATCCTCGGGTTTCTTTTCACATCCCGGATCATTGACCAATCTGCCTGACCCTTATACATCTGCGCACGGGTCCTGCCATGAATCGCCAATGCCTTAATGCCTATATCTTGCAGCCTTTCAGCCACCTCATACACATTTTTCGTATTATCATCCCAGCCCAATCGCGTTTTCACGGTCACCGGAAGATGGGTAGCTTCCACCACCGCTTTGGTCATGGCAACCATCTTATCGATATCCTGCAAAAGACTGGCTCCCGCACCTCGACAGGCCACATTCTTTACCGGACATCCATAGTTGATATCAATCAGATCAGGATTAGCTTGCGTACAGATTTCCGCCGATTGGCGCATGTGCTCGATATCAGATCCAAAGATCTGTATACCAATAGGCCGCTCGTATTCAAAAATATCCAGCTTCTGACGTGATTTAGCCGCGTCACGGATCAACCCCTCCGAAGAGATGAATTCCGTGTACATCATATCGACCCCATTTTGCTTGCACACAAAACGGAATGGAGGATCACTCACATCTTCCATAGGTGCTAGCAATAACGGAAACTCCCCTAAATCTATATTTTCGCCAATTTTTACCGACATGCTTTTAAAAAATTTTTACAAAGGTAAGTAAAACTACCTACAATTGTCCTGCAAATTCTTTGATGGCTCCTGCAGGGTCCTTGGTCTTCATGAAGTTCTCCCCAATCAAGAAGCCTTGAAAACCAACCTTTTTCAATTCTTGGATGGTCGAAGGATCCGAGATTCCGCTTTCTGAAACCTTGATAAAATCAGCCGGGATCTTATTCACCAAACTGTAGGAATGATCTAAGGAAACCTCAAAGTCCTTCAGGTTTCGGTTGTTCACACCGATGGCATCGATGCTCGGGAAGATGCTTCGGTTCAATTCCTCTTCATTATGGACTTCCAATAACACATTCAATCCAAGGGATTTTGCATACTTTGATAATTCCCGGACTTCCAGTGTGCCCAAACATGCTGCGATCAACAGGATGATATCAGCACCGTAGGCTTTCGCTTCCGCAATCTGGTATTTATCTACAATAAACTCCTTGCGTAACAAAGGAATTTGAAGCACTTCTCGCGCTTCGGTAAGATCGCCTAAGGAACCTTGAAAAAAGTCCTGGTCGGTCAATACCGAAATTGCCGAGGCTCCAGCATCCTGGTATCCCTTTACCACCTCCCGCACAGAAGCAGAACCATTGATGAGCCCCTTGGAAGGTGATGCACGTTTGTATTCAGCAATAATGCCGTTCTTCGATGGATCAAGGATGCTTTCACGAAGGCTATAACAAGACCTTTCAAATAATGGATATTTTTCTAGCTCCTCCAAGGAAACCTTATCCTTCGCCAACGCTACTTCTTCCCGTTTTCTTTTAACGATTTTATCTAGGATAGTCATTTTTTCTATATCAATATAAGATGCCAACATATTATTTCAACCAATTTTCGATAAGGATTTTACCATTATCAGTCAGGATGGATTCAGGGTGGAACTGCATCCCACGCACATCATATTCCCTATGTGCAAGCGCCATGATGGTGCCCTGCGGATCTAAAGCGGTAATTTTTAGGCTTTCGGGCAGATCATCTGGAGATACCGCCCAGGAATGGTATCGCCCTATTTTGGAATCCTTTGGAAAGCCCTGGAACAAGGTTTCTTCCTCGTCGATCACCTCAATATTTGTAGCTACCCCATGTAAAGGTTTGGGCATGTTGAAAAGGCTTCCGCCAAATACTTCCGCAATTGCTTGCTGGCCAAGACAGATGCCAAGGATGCTTTTTGTCGGCGCATAGGTCCGGATCACATCCATCAGCAATCCTGCTTCTTCTGGGATGCCTGGGCCTGGTGATAAGAGGATCTTATCAAACTGATCTACATAATCCAGGTCGAATTTATCGTTGCGAACCACCTCGTATTGCTGGTTCAGTTCCTGTAGCAAATGGACCAGGTTATAGGTAAATGAATCGTAATTGTCGATTACTAAGATGGGCTTATTCATTATATGCTTACTGCTAATTCTAATGCTCTGCGATAAGCGGATATTTTGTTATTTACTTCCTGTAATTCTTTTTCTGGATCGGAATCCAATACGATTCCCGCTCCTGCCTGATAATGAAGCACGTTCTGTTTGCTCAAAAAAGATCGGATCATGATGGCATGGTTGAAATCTCCATTGAATCCCATGAATCCAATTGCCCCGGAATAAAAGGATCTTTGCATTCCTTCGTACCGATCAATGAGTGTTAGTGCCATATGTTTCGGTGCGCCCGACAGGGTGCCTGCCGGAAAAGTATCTCCAACCACATCGAATGGATTTGCGGAAGGGTTCAGTTTGCCGCTTACCTTCGAGACCAAGTGGATCACATGCGAATAGTATTGGGCTTCCTTATACGATTTAACCTGTACTTGGCTGCAATGACGACTCAAATCATTCCGTGCCAAATCCACAAGCATCACATGTTCGGCACTTTCTTTAGGGTCGTTTTTGAGTTCTTCGGCAATCTGCTCATCTTTCTCCATGTTCCCGGTACGCTTGAAGGTACCTGCGATGGGGTATATGGTGGCCACATCGGCCTTGATGGTCAATTGTGCCTCCGGAGAGGATCCGAATAATTTAAAATCACCATAATCGAAATAGAAGAGGTATGGCGATGGGTTGATGGAGCGTAAAGCACGGTACACATTGAATTCATCACCTGCAAACGGTGTAGCAAATCCTCGTGATGGAACGATCTGAAAAACATCCCCGCGCTGGATATGTTCTTTCATTTTCATAACCAGGTCCTTGAATTCCTGATCGGTCATATTGGATGTTTCTTCGCCCTTGGTCTGGAAACTATATTCAGGGAAATTCTTGTTCTGGATCAGGTACTGCATTTTGTCCAATTCGCTCGCTTCATTTTCAAGTAAGTTTTCAAATATATGCAGTTGATTGCGGAAATGGTCTATGGCGATGACGTATTTATATACATGGTATTGAAGAACAGGGATCTGTTTGGCTGGAGAAGGGTTTGTGGTCAGTTTTATATCTTCAAAGAATTCCACCGCATCAAAGGTAAAATAACCAAAAAGCCCCGTGGTGATCACATTGACTTCCGGTAGAACATCGGCATGGAATGCTTTTCGGAAGTTGGAAACCTCTTCGCGAAGATTAAGTCCAGCGGAGCTTTTAATCTGCTTGGCCTGATTGGGGTAGGAGATGCTGAGTTCGCCTTTGTCCAGGACAATGCCCGCAATGGGTTGGCAGCAGATGTAACTGATGTTGTTATCCCTGCTGTGGTATTCCGAGCTTTCCAGCAGCAGGCTGTTCGGGAAGCTGTCGCGAAGCCTTAAGTAGATGCTCACTGCAGTGGTCGTGTCTGCAAGGATCTGCTTGTGGTTCGTTTTGAAGTTGTAGTTCATATATGCGTATTATTAATATCTAAAATAAAAAAAGCCCGACGATTATTCGTCGGGCTACCATTCTGTGGTTTTGGTTGATTATGAAAATCTTTATCTATAAAATATACCACCTCCCGACTTACTTAGTCAGAAGCCACCAACGGTTAGTATATTTTTTCTGTGTCAACATAATTCACAAAATTAGTAGAAAAATTGATATAGCAAACATTTTTTGTAAAAAAAACAAAAAATACTCGTTATTCTTAGTCATTTAGCAAATCTGGTCTTCTTTCTTTTGTTCGCTGCAATTGTTGTTCATGGCGCCAGGCGGTTATTTTTGCCTCATGTCCACTCAACAGGATGTCGGGTACTTTATGGCCGTTCCAGTCAACCGGTCTGGTGTAAATAGGAGCATCCAAGAGTCCATCCTGAAAAGAATCCGAAAGGGCTGAAGTTTCATCAGACAATACACCTGGAATTACCCGAACAATGGCGTCCACCAAGATCGCCGCTGGAAGTTCTCCGCCTGATAGGACATAATCGCCGATAGATATTTCCTTCGTAACATAGATATCCCTGATCCGTTGGTCAATTCCCTTGTAATGACCACATAGGATAATGATGTTTTTATTGCTTGAAGATAAGCCATTCGCCATTTCCTGATTGAGGGTTTCTCCATCCGGGGTCATGTAGATGATCTCATCGTATTTCCTTTCTGATTGTAATTGCTCAATGCAGGCCGCAAATGGCGCAATCTGCATCACCATGCCTGATCCACCTCCATCAGGGTAATCATCTACGGATTTTTGCTTATTCGTAGCATATTCCCTCAAATTATGGACATGGATCTCAGTGAGACCTTTCTTCTGGGCTCTTTGTAAAATGGAATGTGCAAATGGGCTTTCCAATAAGCCCGGTAACACGGTAATGATATCAAATCGCATCTTGCAAAGGTAGGATATTGTGCTTAAATGTGGGTATAATCCATTTGGAGAAATTTTAATAATTAAGACATAAAAATTATGGTGTTTTCAAAAATAACTTCGGTGGGTATATTCTAGAATAATAATTAAATAGATAAAAATTTATTCATTTATTATTTAATGTATAAAAAATTTAAATATTACTTTTTAGTTTAGTAAGTTTATTTATTTAATATGTCATATTAAATAAAAAAATTATATTTTTTTTCTTATTTTTTTGTGTTTATAGAAATAAAATCAGAAATAATGCCATTTTTTTGTAACAATCATGCAGTAAAAATACATTTGAACTAAGGTTTAACAATTATTAACGTTTTACACCTAAGAATACCAATTTATTTAACTAAACAACAACAAACATGAAACAAAAACTACTTTTGAGTTTTGTTCTTCTGTTGTGCTCTTTTACAATAGTATTTGCGCAAACCAGGAGAATAACAGGAAAAGTGACTTCCACCAATGACGGAACTGCATTGGCTGGTGTTACCGTAAGGGCAGTTGATGGCGCATCGGCCGCACAAACCGATGGCTCCGGAAATTATGCATTGAATTTGCCGGCAGGTGTTCAGCAAATTGAATTCAGATACGTAGGATATAAGGTCTTACGCGTACAATTAACAGGTAAGGATGTCTACAATGTAAATATTGAACCTGAAAACAATGTGCTGGATGAAGTGGTAGTAGGTGCAGTGGGTATCCAAACAAGAGCCCGTGAACAAGGAACTCAGCAAACGAGAATTAGTGGTGAAATACTCACCAAAGGTAAACCTATAAATGTTGCCTCAGGTTTACATGCAAAAGTTCCTGGCCTGCAAATTAATGCCATTTCTGGTGGGGTTAATCCAACAGTACGCTTAGTTTTACGTGGCTTCAGATCAATTGGTGGAGATAACACAGCTTTATTGGTTGTAGATAATTCAATTGTTCCAACTGCAGTATTAAGTAACATTAATCCTGAGGATGTTGAAGATATCCAGGTATTAAATGGGGCAGGTGCAGCTGCATTATACGGTTCACAAGGATCTAATGGTGCGGTTATTATTAAGACAAAAAAAGGTAAAGTAGGTCAAACAGATATATCGTTTGGACATACTATGACGGTAGAGCAAGTTAACTTCCAGCCAAAATTACAAGAAAAATTTGGTGCTGGTTCTGATGCTGATATTGCGATCTATAACCCTATAGAAAACCAACAATATGGGCCTGCGTTTGATGGCAGTACTAAAGAGTTGGGTCAGACTTTAGAGGATGGGTCTATTCAATCAGTATTATATGGGCCAAGTAAATCTCGTTATAACTTCTGGGAAAATGGTTTGCAAAACCAAACGGATTTTGCTATTTCTTCAGGAGATGAAAAAGGAACTCAGTATGTGTCCTTACAATATGTAGATGTTGCTGGGACAACATATAAAGATAAGTATAATCGTTTCGGTGTAAGAGCGAATGGTACTAGAAATGTTCTCAATAATGTTAAAGTTGGCTATAACATAAATTATATTCAAAACCGATATAATATTACTACAGCAACTAGCAGTATCTACGATCAGCTTTTAAATACTCCTGCAAATATTCCTGTTACGGATTATAAAGACTGGAAAACTAATAAATTTGCGAATCCAAACGGTTATTACAACAATTATTACACTAACCCTTATTTTACATTAGATAATAATCGTCAAACTTCTCGCAATGACTATTTAACAGGAAATGTTGATTTGAATTGGAAGGTGATGGATTGGCTTACTTTGGCTGCTCAAGGAAACTTGACAACAAGAAATCAATCTTATAAATCAACAACTGATAAATTTACTTACACAGATTTTGTGCTTAAGAATTTTGGAGGTAGCCATGCCAATATAGCAGGTGGTGTATCTGATGGAAGCTCTTATTCCACTATTGTTATTGGGGATTTCAAAGCGATATTTAATCAGCAATTTGGTGACTTTGGCACAAGGTTGACTTTGGGTAATCAGATTATAAATAGACATGGAAATGGGATAGACGTAAGTATAAGTGGTTTAGTTATTCCTGGATTATTTAATGTAGGTAATAGATCAGCAGCATTGCCAAATGGTAGTCAAAGCTTGTCGGTAACGAGAGAAGTGGGTGTTTACGGGCAATTTGTTGGAGATTATAAAAATTATTTATTTTTAACTTTAAGTGGTCGAAATGACTGGGTTTCCGTATTAGATCCGGCCAATAGATCTTTCTTTTATCCTGCAGCTGATGTATCCTTCATTGCAACAGATGCTATAGAAGCTTTAAAGGATAATAATGTTATCAATACGTTAAAACTTAGAGCCGGCTGGGCTAAATCAGGTAATGTGAATATAGCGGCCTATGCCTTAAGGGCAACACTTGGACAAGCTAATGGTTTCCCTTTTGAAGGTACCGGTGCAGGTTTTTCTTTGGGAAGCCGAATGGTAAAACCTGATTTGAAACCAGAAATTACAGAAGGTATAGAAGCTGGTTTTGATGCGACTTTATGGGACAATAGGATCACAGCAGGTTTTACATATTTCCACACAGGAACCAGAAATCAAACCTTACCTACAAATGTTTCTTTAACAACAGGGTATAGCTCTTACTTGCAAAACATTGGTTTAGTTACTAACAAAGGAGTAGAATCAAATTTGAATGTGCAGGTTTACAGAAATGAGGATATGCAGATTTCTGTAGGTGGAAATTATTCTTGGATTGAAACCCGTGTAGACGAATTAACTGATATATTGAAAACAGTGGATGTGTCTACTGGAGGTGGGGCACAATCTAAAGCAATTGAAGGGTACGAATTTCCAATTTTTCAAGGGACAGCTTTTAAAAGAGATCCTCAGGGAAGAATCATTGTGGATAAATTGACAGGATATCCTTCTGCTGCGGAAACTCCAAAGATTTTTGGACGAGCCACTCCTAAACATAGAGTTGGTTTAAATACATATATGAACTATAAGAATGTTTCTTTAAACATTGTTGCGGAATATAGGGGTGGTTATTATATTTATAATAACGCCGCAAGTACTTTAGATTTCTCAGGTTCTTCTATCCGTACAGCTTATTATGATCGTGACCGTTTTGTTATCCCTAATTCTGTTTATATGGATGATAATGGTGAGTATGTAGAAAATACAAATATAACAGTTAGGGATGGTGGTGCTGGTTTTTGGGCAGCGGGTTCTTATAACCGTGATATTGCTGAAAATTACATTTATCGTGGAGACTTCTGGAAAATCCGTGAAGTTGCATTAGGCTATTCCTTACCTTCCAGCTTATTAGCTGGCACAAAATATATTAAGGGAGTCCAATTAAGTGTTCAAGGAAGAAACCTATTTATGTGGACACCAGCATCTAATATTTACACCGATCCAGAATACAGTTTCTCCGATTCTAATGCCGTGGGCATTACGACATTAGGTCAAACACCTCCTTCACGTTACTTTGGGGGAAGTATTTCTTTGAAATTCTAAGAATCATAACATGAAAAAACTAATTAAATATATATTTACAGGGGCCTCGGTACTTTTCCTAGCTTCATGTAACAACTTTTTGGATGTCAATGACCCAAATCCAAATTCAGCGACCTCATCTACTCCTGAACTGGTGCTTCCGCAGGCAATAACCTATATGGCAAATAATTTTGTAACATATAGTGATTATGGTAGAACAATTGTTTATATCGCTAACGCAGGCGGATATGGTGGTTGGGGAACTCAATTCACTTATGACTATACAAATGCATCATTTAATGGGATGTTCACTAGCGTATATGATAATATTTTAGATTTTAATTATGTCATCAATAACAGTGATGCATCATCAGGACCGTATTTCATAGCAGCTTCTAATATTTCAAAAGCTTATTTGTTTATGAATTTAGTAAATGAATACAATGATGTGCCGTTTACAGAAGCTTCTAAAGGCTCTGATTATCTAACTCCTAAATATGATAAACCGGAAGATGTTTATAGAGGTATAGTTACGATGCTGGATGAAGCTATTGCTCAAATAAAAGCTGTTCCACAAGGGTCGGCTAAATTATTGGGGCCAGCAGATGTATTGTTCAAAGGAGATATGAATAAATGGATTCAGTTCGCGAATACTATCAAATTGAAATTATACGTGTTTGCTCATGGTAAAAACATTTTCACTGGAAACCCTTCATTTTCTCCTGAGGGATTTATAACAGATGATGCGCAAGTTAATCCTGGTTATCAAAAATTGGATGGGAAACAAAACCCGTGGTGGAATAGGCATCATTCTGATTTCAATCAATCCGCTCAAATCGCATATGGTAGACAGTATATTCCCAACACATTTACTTTACAATTTTATAATGGTAATAAAATAACAGATGAGGGTAGAGGAAAAGCAACTTATCGATTGTGGCCAAATGTTGCCACTAACTTTATGGGGAATGCACCGACTCCCGATAATTTGCCAACAATTGGTGGTACTTTAGGTAGTAGTCCATTCTATATTGGGACACCAGGTGCTTCAACGGGGGGCGTCAATACTATCGGTACATTAAAAGGATTGGCAATGTCTCAACCCATAATGTTGGCTGCGGAAAGCTATCTTTTACAAGCCGAAGCTATGGTAAATGGAATTATTTCTGGAGATCCAGCTTCGACTTTTAAGTCAGGAATCGAAGCGTCCTTCAAATATTTGTATAAAGGAGCTGACAATGCTATTGCTGCCGGAAAAAACCCAGTTCAGGATGCTGCGAAATATATAGCAGACAATTCAACCTCTCCTTTGGTTAATTTTGCGTTAGCATCGAGCACCGCCCAGAAAATTGAAGCTATAGTTACACAGAAATTTATTGCTCACAATAATATTGGTGGTCATATCGCTTGGCAGGATTTTCGCAGAACAGGTTATCCTTCAATTGTGTTAAATGGTTCATCGTCACAGACTTTTGTTTCGACAAAATCTAATGCAACTACAGTCGATAGATTACCTGGACGAGTTTTATATCCAACATCAGAGTTCACACTAAATGCAGAAAATGTTCCTCAAAATGTAACTGTATTTGGATCTTATGTATTTTACGATCGCCGTAATAAATAAAAAATATAATGAGAAATTACTATAAAATAATACTTGGGGTAATCGGGATGTTTTCATTGACTTCTTGTCTTAAAGATGAAAATGTATTATCCCCTGAAAATGGAAATAAAAAGAACATTGTTGAATTTTATAATGTGACCTCTCCGGTCTCTCCTGGGACTGCACCTTATATAATGTATGTGCCAACTACATTAGAATCGGTCCCAGAAGCTGAGTTTGAAATAGCAATTAGTTATTCAGGTGTAGAAGAGGGAGCGCCACAAGATATCGTAGTCAACCTTGAGCCTACGGGGGATATTGTGACTACATACAATGCAAAAATGGGAACTAAATATAATCAACTTCCAACTAACTTGTTTGAATTTCCTTCATCTGTTACAATCAAGCAAGGAGAGAAAAGAGCTTATGCGAAAGTAAAAGTGAAACCAAGTTTGATGGATCAATCCAAAAGTAATGTGATTGGTGTTAAAATAACTTCCGCTTCCCATGGGATAATTTCAGGAAATTTTAGTTCTGTTATTTATTCTCTACCTATTAAGTCTATTTGGGATGGAACTTATACTGTTTCGGTTAGTAATGATTATGGCACAATTGATGCAAATGTAGGAACCTTTACTGAACCTGGTGTTCGGTTATCGACTGTTGGACCAAATCTTTTAAGAATTGGTGCGTTATGGTATACTTATTCTGGTTATACTGAATATCAATTTAATGCAAATAATACTTCAATAACTGGAATTACTGCATTTAGCGGTTCCTTACGACCTGCAACGATTGATAAAATTGTTTTAGTTGATCCTGTGAATAAGATTTTTGAAGTGCATTGGACGGCCATTGGTCGGGGAGTAAAAGAAAGATATGTGCGAACCGGAGACTAATTATTGTAATATATAATAGTTTGAGTTTGGGATGTCATTTTTAATGACATCCCTTTTTTTGTTACAAACTTTTTGTAATTTTTTTGAAATAAGAAAAACCTATTTAGCTGAATAAATACCAAAGGTAATTTCCCAAATATTATTCGGAATAATAATTGTTTGTTAAATAATTATAAAATTATTATGATTAAATAGTGAATAATATATTAAATCAACCCATTTTTTTACATATTAAATTCTGCCATTAATTTTTGCCTTTTTCTAAAGTTATCTTACACGATTTATCCTATTTATTGACCTAAAATAAATAGTTGCGCAAACAACTCATTTTTAGCAACATAAAAACCTTAGATAAACCTTGACAATCCTATTATTTTATCAATTTAAGTCAAAATATTATTTCAATTCGACTTTGTCGACATAATTTATCCTACTCCTTAAATTCAGGTTTTCACAGCAACTTTTACTCCTACCAATTGTTAAATTTTAAATAAAATTTGGGCTTGTTTGTTGAATGTTTAAACAAACTCTATATTTGACCACTGTTTAACAAAATTTAACAACTCCTGTTAAGAATAATTTAATTAATAACTAAACATCTATGAAACAAAGATTACTCAGCTTAATTTTTGTGATGACCTGCCTGGTAGGGGTAGCGTTCGCACAGAATCGCCAAGTGAGTGGGAAAGTGACATCGGCAAGTGATGGTGCTCCGCTAAGTGGAGTTTCCGTAACGGTTGCGGGATCAACCACTGGTATCCAAACTGATGGTGATGGTAATTATACCATCTCAGCTGCAAACGAATCCACCTTGATTTTCTCATACATAGCTTATGAGACTCAACGTGTTCGTGTTGGCGAAAAAACAACCGTAAATGTTGCAATGGTTGCATCAGATAATGCCATTGAAGAAGTATTGGTTACAACCGCTTATGGTATCAAGAGATCTGCCGCATCTACTGGTTATGCCAGCCAAACCTTAGACAGCAAAGCCTTGACAGAAGGTAAAGTAGTGAACTTGGTTACGGGTTTACAATCAAAAGTAGCAGGTCTACAGGTAAACCTATTGAACAATGGGGTAAACCCATCCACACGTGTGGTATTGCGCGGTAACCGTTCTTTGTTAGGTAATAACCAAGCATTGATCGTTATCGATGGTACACCTGTTCCAAACAGCATGCTGGCAGCCTTGAACCCGAACGATATTGAATCGACTACGGTTTTGAAAGGTGCCAATGCCGCTAACCTTTATGGTTCTGAAGGTGTAAACGGGGTGTTGATCATTACCACGAAAAAAGGAGCTAAAGGATCTGCTGTCATTAACTTTTCCAATACTACCTCCTTAGAATCCGTTTCTTTTCTTCCAAAAATGCAGGACAAATTCGGTAACGGATATGACCTAGAAACGTATGTCCCTTACGAAAATACCTCTTGGGGTCCTAAATATGATGGAAGCGAAGTGGTTGTTGGTCCTACTTTGGTGAATGGTAACGAATGGAAATTACCTTATTCTTATATCAAAGATGAAAAGATGAACTTCTGGGATTTAGGAACAACTATCCAGAATGATGTTTCTGTTTCTGGTGGTGATGATAATGGTTCTTATTATGCAAGTTTCCAGGATGTAGTGCTTAAAGGTATTGTCCCTAAAGACAAGAATAGAAGAACTGGTGGTCGTTTTAATGCTTCCCGTAAGTTTGGAAACCTGACTTCATCCTTCAACTTGAATTATGCCTATCAAAACCCGGATATGACAGTTTCAGGTGTATATGATAACTTATTGAACGTTCCTCAAAACATTCCTATTACCCAGTTGAAAGATTGGAAGAACAATGAATTTGCTACGCCTGATGGCTATTTCTCGGGTTATTTTATCAACCCTTATTTTGGAATTGATAACAACCGTAGAAATACACGTCAAGAAACATTTAATGGAAATTTGGAATTGAAATATGATTTTGCAGATTGGTTGTCCGCAACATACCGTTTAGGAAACTATGCGTTCAATACCAATTACAAAGAATATAATGCGAAAGTAGCTTATACAAAAGCTTACGACAGACCTACGGATAATCCAGGTTCCGTAACTGACCGTTCGGATAACGTCAATAGATTAAACTCCGATATTTTTGTGCAAGCACAAAAGAAAGTAAGTGACTTTGATCTAGGATTTATATTAGGTAATACCGTTAGAACCGACTATACCAAATTCAACTTCATTACAGCTAATGCATTGGTTGTTCCGGGATTGTACAATGTTTCCAACCGCTTAGGCGAAGCTACAGTTGGTTCTGATTATACAAAAAGGACGACTGTCGGCTTATTCGGTCAGATTGATGTGAACTATAAAGACATGTTATACCTATCGGTAAGTGGTAGAAATGATTGGACTTCCGTTTTGGATGAAACAAAAAGAAGTTACTTCTATCCAGGAGTATCCTTATCCTTCATTGCATCGGAAGCATTCCCATCTATCAAAGAAAATACGCCTATTAATTTCATGAAGCTATATGCTTCAGGTAATAGAACAGCGAATGTTAACTTAGGGGCTTACAACCTACAGACAGCATTTGATATCGCTCCTGGTTTCCCTTACGGAAATAGACCTGGATTTACAGTTGGAAATACTTTCGCTAATCCAGATTTGAAACCAGAATTTGTAAACTCTTATGAAGGTGGTATCCAATTGGGCATGTTTAACGACAGGTTGAATTTTGAAGGTACCTATGCCTACAGTATCTCCGATGGACAGATCATCCCAATTTCTACTTCTTGGGCAACAGGTTATGACCGTGCTTATGTAAATGCTGGTACAGTAACCAATAATACCATCGAATTATCGTTAAGAGGCACGCCGGTATTAACCAACGACTGGAAATGGGATATTGGTATGAACTTTACGCATTACGATAATAAGGTTACCGATCTTTACCAAGGTTTAGATGAAATCCCTTTGGGAGGTTATGCAAACTCCGCCTATGTGTATGCAGTGAAAGGTGAAGCGTATCCCGTAATCAAAACCACCGCTTACGAGCGCGACCCGCAAGGAAGAATCGTTGTTGATAAAGCAACTGGTTACCCTGTTCGCGCCGCGGCGATGAAAATTATGGGACAAACGAATGCGCCTAAAAACTTTGGTTTGAACACTTCAGTTCGTTATAAAGAACTAACACTTGCTGCACAATTGGATTACCGTACCGGTAATGTATTCTACAACCGCGTAGGTAATACCAACAATTTCACCGGTTTATCATGGGAAAGTGCGCAGTATGATCGTCAACCATTTGTAATTCCAAATTCTGTTTACCTAGAGAATGGTAATTACATCGAAAACACATCGATCAAAACACAAGATGGCGGATTTGAATATTGGTACAATCAACACAATACCATCCAAGAAAACTATGTTAAAGATGCCTCTTTCTTAAAACTAAGAGAGGTTTCATTGACCTATAGCTTGCCTTACAGATGGTTGGAAAACCAAAAAGTAGTTAAACGTGCTTCTATCGGTTTGGTTGGTCGTAACCTATTCATGTGGTTGCCAAAAGAGAACATCTACACCGATCCGGAATTCAGTTTTACAGAAGGAAATGGACAAGGGATCTCGGATATGATCAATCCTCCAACCAGGATTTATGGTTTTAATCTTAATATTACATTCTAAGAAAAATGAAAAAGATTTTCAAATATATAGCTGGTATTGCGATAGCATCGACTGTACTGGCAGGATGTGGAAAGGGGTTTTTGGATATTAATGAAAATCCGAATAGACCCGTTACTGCAACTCCTAATCTGATTTTGACATCGGGTTTAAATAGAACATCTGCCTTAGTAAGTACCACTTTAAATGAGATTGGATCTATTTGGGCAGGTTATTGGGCTCCAGCTACCGATTATTTATGGTATATCAACAATAAGCAGTATAACGTAACACCTAACTTTGGTACGGCAGTTTTTGAAACTTCCTACGATATCCTGAGCGATTTTCAGGCGGTTCAAGATGCTGCAGTGGCTGCAAATATGAACTATTACCAAGGTATTGCAGGAATTATGAAGGCTTACCACTTCCAAAATTTAGTGGATGCCTATAATAATGTCCCATATACAGAGGCCTTGAAAAATACGCAGAACATCCGTCCGAAATATGATGAAGGTCAGGCAATCTATGATGACTTGATCAAACAATTGGATGCAGCTATCGCGTTGATTAAATCCGCTCCTGAAACAGAAGCTAAACCTCAGGGTGAAGATATCTATTTTGCAGGTAACATGACCAATTGGATCAAGTTTGCCAATACGCTGAAATTACGTATCCTATTGCGTCAATCGGAAATCCCTGGAAAAGACGCGACCATTAAAGCGGAGATTGCAAAAATCGTATCAGAAGGGTCAGGATTCAGTGATGCCGGTGTGTATGGTCAACCGGGCTATAGTTCTTCAGCAACTAAAATGAACCCGTTCTGGGAGAGCTATTATGCCAATTCAGCAGGTTCTGCTACCAGCAACTATAAAGCGACTAGACCTACGAAATACATTGTCAACAATTATGTGTCAAACAATGACCCTCGTATTGATCAAATGTACCTGAAGGTTTCTGGAGCATTTAAGGGTATTGAATTAGGAAGAAATACCGGGGACTCAGAAGCGGCATTATATAAATCATCAGTTACCTCTGCATTTCTTACCAATGGTGGGATCCTGAAAAGTGCAACCCAAAAGGCAGTTATTATGTTACCTTCTGAAAGTCTGTTCTTACAGGCTGAAGCAGTGGCAAGAGGATGGATGCCGGGTGATGCAAAAGCATTGTACAACAAAGGTATCGAAGAATCCTTTGTATTCTTAGGTGTGCCTAATGCAGCTGCAGCTGCAGCAACCTATGCTGGACAGGCAATCAATAAAGTAGGATATGATGCCTCTACCAATAAAGTGGAAGCCATTATATACCAAAAATGGTTGGCGTTGAACAGTATCAGTGGTTGGGAAGCATGGACTGAATTTAGACGTACAAAATTCCCTACGGACAACCCGCTTTCATTGAACCCTATTAAGCCTATCCATCCTAAAAGATTGGTTTACCCTTCTTCGGAATATGGAAGAAACGGGGATGAAGTAGAAAAACAAGGAGATATCGATACGTTTACCTCTAAGATTTTCTGGGATACGAAATAGAGATAACTCTTCAAAAATGAATAGATTGGAGGCTGTCTAAAAAGGTCTC
>DCOH01000047.1 GCA_002322865.1 Sphingobacterium sp. UBA1575
AATTTTCGGGAGGGTTACATATTCATTTGTTTGAGTTTGTCGATCCAACCAGTCTTCGCCAACATGGTGTTGAAATAGATCAGTTCGGGTTGATCCCCAATGGCATCGCCAAGATTTTTATAACTTTGTTTTAATAATTTGTCGATGATATAGGCATTCCCATTCTCCATTTCAATGGTTGATAAAATATTGGCACCATTGATGTTTATTCGATCTTCATTGTTGATCAAAAACTTCCGAACGATTAGGGGATACCCTGATTCGGTCCATATCTGTTGAGCTTGAAAATAGGGTAGCTTCTGAAAATCAATTTTATCGGGTAATACATGTGTTCCCATCAGATCATTTAGTTCTTGTTGTGGTCTGGTCATGAAACTTGATTTCGAAATGTTAAGCAATCGAAATACATTATTACCTGGAATCAATAATGAATATTTACCGTCTGATTTTAATTTATCATAATAAACCGTTCGTTTAAAAGCAGCTAAAAATATACTGTATTGTTGGGTATTGTCCTCCAAGAAGTAAGTAAGTTTATTATAGTTAACAGGCTTCAGATAATCATCCTTTGGCGCACAGCCTTGAATAAATAAAATAAGACTGGTACAGCATAGATATATACAAATTCTAAAAGGCCTATAAAAAGAGCGAAGCATATTATTTATTATCATAATCTATTTTTTAAAATCTTTGGGAATGAGGAGTTTGTCAACCGAATTTATAATTCCATTGACTGTGTAAATATCTTTTTGTAGAAAAGTAGCCTTTTTGGAAGGGTCATCTTTGAAACTCATCTCATTAGGAGTAAACAAGAATGGATTGATATAGTAAGAAGATTTGTGGTACATGAGTCGTCCAGACTCAAATGATTTAATGACTTTAAAATAAAGCGGATAATTATTCAAATCGTTATTTAATACATTGGAGAAAAATAGGGTTGTATTTCTAAAATGGTTGATGTTATTCGAGTTAAAATAACGCATTCCCCAATTATGGTGGTAATCTAACAAACTATCCGTCGCAAATTCTCCGATGATATGGTAAAATCCTGTCGATCCACTAGGTTTTTTATATTCAGAATAGGGTAAACCATGCGATATGTTCAATTTTTTCAAATCCTCCAATGAAGAGAATCCTGCAGCTTTGAAGGCTTGATTGGTAGGAATGAACCAGGTATCCAAGGTATAGGTGAACTTAAAACCTTTCGAATTTACAGCAGTTGTCTGATGATATTTTAAAGGACTGTTTCTTATAAATGGTTTCATATCTGCCGTTCCATTTTCTGGATATACGTTATTTGCTTTTTTAAACAATTCTCTATACAAAGAATCGGTATAGCGTATGATCCCCGAGTACATAGAAAAATCAGGATTGGATTGTATCATTTCCCAGGCAGTCTTCTCAGGTGGCATAATGACCTGGTTTATGGGAAATAGGTAATGGTCTTTTCCTTCGATGCCTTTAATTTTCCCCATGTTTTGCCCATTGATCAGCCAACTTTCCGAATTTTTTCCTAGAGCAATCATAAATTGATAGGGTATGAGCGTATCTTGGTTTAATATTAAATTGGGTTTAGATGCATCCAAATCAATAACAGGCTGGATAAATAAATCTTGATAACGGTATCGGCTGTTCAATTGAAGGTTTCCTTCTACTGCTTGAACCTCATTTTGGTTGTAATAATTAGTCAAAATATGGGCGAGGAATGTTTTACGTAGTAGAATAGGATCTGTTTGCGAAATTTTATCGCTATTCCATCCTGCTTTTTCCATCCCATCATTCGTGACAACCAAAATCGTATACCTTGGATCCTTTCCTTGATGAGCGGGAGCAATTTCGTTCAGCTTTGCTTTTGTCCACACTTGTTGGAATAAGCTGTAGGGAGAATTTTTAAGATTTTCCTCAAAAGTAGTCTGAATACTGTCCTCATAGGGTATCTGTTCCCCAACGGATGGTATTTGATATTCCTTTTTTGAACAAGCTAAAAACATGATGAAAATCATCATACTATTAAAAATCGTTTTAAAAGGAAGGTGGTTTCTTTCAAATATTTTCATATATGGGCTTTCTGATAGATGTTGGTTATTAATTTATTTTAGCCTCCCGTAAAAAGACGGCAATATTTTCGAGACGATGAAAGACAGCATTTTCAAAAATATAATCGCATTCATTTTTGTTCAAACCTTTCACGATCGGATCTGCTTGATCCCATCCTAGAAAAAAGCTGTTCGTCAGGTTCCCACCATTATAATCATCGTAATTGATATGATAATAGGGGAGGTTTTCTTTGGTAATACCGATGGAATACAGGATATGGTATTGGACTTCCTGTGTGATGCCATCCTTGGTAATCGTATACGGATTTCCAGTAACAAAACGAGTCCCGAAAGCTCCTCTTTCTCCCTTATCAAAGTCATAAGAGGCATCACCCATAATGATCTGATTATATTGTTCATCCCCTTCGATGGGATTGATGATCCACATTTGTTGATTGGTATGAAGATTATATTCGTAATCCCGAATTAAGAGCTTATGATTTTGATATAAATAGCAGCCAAATAATCGAGCTCCTTTATATTTTTGAGGATCTAAAGATTTAATCAGTGCCTCATTTATACCTTGACGGAGGAAGGCTTCATTTTTTGGGGCAAAAATAGTAATGGAATTCGTGGAAACTATTTTATCCCATAATCCAAAATGTTTTAGTCCAGCCACAAAAATGGAGTAGTCCGGTTGCTTCTCTAACCAATCATGGATTTTTCGGTGTGGTTCATTTTTGATGAGCTTCTCCACATTATGGATAACCCCGTTGGTAAACAAATAATCGCCCTCATTAGCTGCAGATAAGGAGGTTTTCAGATAAGTCGCATTATTGATCACTTCCGAACCAGAAAAGGTGATCATGTGATTTTTGGCGAAATCACCCGCAATCCCACTCATGATGTAATGGTTTGCTTTTATCGTTTCGTTGTTTATGGTCTTATAAAAATTATCCGGATATCCTGTCGGAATATTTCTGAGAAATATTTCACCTTTTAATATATGAAATCCCATGATTTCTTTAAGTTCCGAAGTTTCCAAGCTATCGAAATAGGCTTTAGCATTCGGCCTAACGGCTTCCAGAATGCTGTTTTTTAATGCTAGAACCGTATACCTGGCATCGTTGTTCTTCAAGGAGTCTACATAACCAGACCTCTCCAATAAACTCAGGAAAAAAGAATATTCCATGTTGTTCTGCATATAACCAAGCAACGTTCTATTCTCCTCCTTAGGCTCATTTAATATAATTTCATCATGTTTGCAATGGGAAAAAAACAGCAGTATACATATCCCGATTAAACCATTCAATTTTTTCATATTCTTCATTTAATTATACTTAGGTGGGTCGTACCGACGCTGAATACTAGTAAGGTAAACTCTACCATTGATCACTTCAAAACTATTTACGGTAGCAAATGATTTCGGGTTGTCATAACCAGAATGGGTATTGATTAAGAGATTTGGAAAATTGGCACTCGGCATATAGGCAATTTCGGATCCTCCAGAGGGTGTTTTGTAGGGAAAATATAGGATATAGTTCTGTGTGTTAAAATTGCAGGATATAGAAGCATAATAGCCGTTCAAATCGCCGATTACACCTTGAGCACCTCCAAAAAAGTAAGTGTTAGCTAATTCGTAGAAATTACTTTCTTTTAATTGCAAGGTTGGATTTAAGAAAAAGAACTGCTGCCACAAATCCGTACTGATTCCGTTTTGGTTTTTATTTACCCAGATAGGAAAGCCATGATAGGGTGCTGTGGCATTAGATGATAAATCACGAATCACGGAACCAAAAAACTTCTGGTTAAAGTTTGGAGATGCTTTAGTGATGTTCAGAATTCTTAATCCATCTTTATAGGATGTAAAATTCTGTCCCTGCAATAAGGTTAGATAGATGTTCATCGTGTCCCTAATGCCATATTCAAAACTCGTGGTGATCCTTTTGCCTGTAGGGATCTTTTCGGTATTGGGGGCGTTAGCAAATCCCTTAGCGGAATAGTTGTAAAAATTAACATAGATCAAACTGTCCGAAAAACTTTGTTTATGGAAAGTTTCACGTCTCATCACCATTCCTTTTTTTAAGGTCTTGATATCTTTAAAGATGACATTTAAGGTATAAACTTCTTGTGCGATCAGATCAATGGTAGAATCTAAAATGACGTTGTTTTTTACCTGTTCTTTCGGAAGATCCATATAGGGCGTTTCATTCCTCGGTCGATTCACAAAAACGATCCTCTTTTTCCCGGAGGAGATCTGTGCCCATGAGCTTAAATCAAATCCATTTAAAAGTGGACCCACCAATACAGTTTCTTTGCCAGGATATTCCGAATTGAATTTACTGGTGCTCACACCTACATGTGATGGGAAGGGAGGTGCATAAGGATTTCGCTTATCCAAATAATCCGCAATGGTTTCCGCGCCTACGATATTGCCTTGATTATCAAATTCGGGATTGATAAACATGCACAGAAACGGTATAGAGTCATTTGAATTGGTTAAAGGCAAATTCAGGCTGTTGAATACCCGAAGGTATGCTGGATTTTCTATTTCTGTAAATTCAAGCTTTTGGCAGCCTTGGAAAAGCAATGTTGTACATATGCTTATCCACATTAAAGTTTTAATCAATGGCCAGGTCTGTTTCATTTTTTGCTATTTTCTTCGGTTATTGATTATGTTTAATTAAAATCATACGGGCCTTTTCGTTGGCTGCGGTTGCATTTTTCTTACCAATTAGGGCGAGGGTAAAAAATCCAGGTTCAACGGGAGGTACCCTTCGTTTTACGCGGGTATATAACTCCGGATTTGTTACGGTTTTTGTGCTCAATAAAGGGGCAATGCTTGGAACATACGTTCCAGGTTTTATTCCCGATGTTTCTGTATAAAAAATTCTCCAATCAAAGACGTTCAGTCCGGTGCTAAACCAACGTACATTTGGATTATAGGTATAGGCTTTGCCGGGTTTTAGATAATACATCGCCTCATCTAAATGTTTCTCCCAATAATTATATTTACTCGCTAACATGGAAAGATCTCGCATATCTCCTCCTTCTCCAACCGTGAAATTGGCATAAGGGATGTCAGAAGCTAGGTTAAGAAAACGTGTTGAAAGAAAAAAGGTCTGATTGAAGCGGTTGTTTTTTCCATAATCTTCCACCATCTGATTGTAAAAATAATTGCCTAGATCATTATAAACGGGAATGACCTCAAAACCACCTTTTTCATCTTCATATAACCAACAGGAAATATTCTGACCTGGTTCCATATTGATTTTTGTGTTGGCAATAACTTTTCCATCGGATAAAGCCTCAATCAACACTTCACTATGGGCATTGAAAATTTCATAGGGAGAACCTTCTCCCGATCGGAATGCAGAATTACTCATCTTGTTATTGAACCGGAACGATATCTGATCCCTAACAGTACCATTTACTCCTTGAACCTTTCCGAATGTACTGTTCATCGGGGCTGGTATATCTTCAATAATTTTATATTGATTCTGATAGTAAGTAGCATAATCGTTATCTGAAACCCTTTTATATTTGAATGGTAATGCGGAAACAACAATAGTATAAATGCCACCAGGTTGGTAGGTTTTCATGGGTGCATAGGTAATATAAGAGGCTTTTTCATTCAGATTGTCATAAATATCCCGAAAACGAAAGTTTATATAATTTGAATTTATAGGGTTTAAAGGAAGTATTTCGTCGATATTGATATCACCAGAGGCAACGGAAGATAATTGCCTGCCATCTGCTGTCATAATTTTAAATTGATAGGTACCATAAGGTAGTTCAATATATTCCGTTGCTTGTTGATCAACCGTTACTGTTGTGGTAGTCGGATGAACGGCGTCGCCATTGGCATAGGTCAAGGTATAAGGCTGAAAAAGATCTTCCATTTCTCCTAGTACCGCTTTTGAAGGGAGCTTAGGAATTTGTTTACTCAAATTAAGGATTCGTATTTTAAAATGGTCAGGTCTGGAAGGAGGCGTTTCATTACGCTGTATCGGCACGACTAAGGGTTGTCCGGTACCAACGGAAGGAATCATATAATAGTCCAGTTTGTCTGAAGGATTATTACTTGTAAAGCTTGCGATTTTGGTGCTATCTGTAAATAAATCAAATTTTACCGCTTTATTATTTTGGAATAAATCTTCAGGGATATTCCAAATTTGTCCCAAAGAACCGGGATACGGAAAATAGGGAGTGGTAAAACGACTGTCCAAGTCTTCAGAGTAGGGGATGGTATCCCCATTCACCACCACTTTAATTGGAATGGAATTGTTTCCTGGCGCATAAATATTCGTCGTAAAATTTGTAAGCTGTTTTCCATCAGCTTTGATGTTTTTATACCGGGCCAAATTTAGGATGCGTAAATTGGACGCGCTATGTTCGTTTTCTTGGGGTTGATTCTGAAAATCTTCTTTATCCTTTGCACATGAGTAGATGGATAGTAATCCTGCTAGCGCTATCAGATAAAATAAATTTATATATGTTGTTTTCAATACCATCTTGTTTAATATTAATGCTATAATAACTTATAGGTAAAACCGACCATGATCTCTGTTCCTCGGAAATAACTTCGCTGTATATATTCATTCCCATACCATTTTCCGCCTGTTCCTGGGTTGGCATAAACCGTCTTAATTGCAGGGTCTAAAGCATTTTTTGCAAATCCTTTGAATAGTAATTTTTTTCCAATTTTTTGGCTCCAAACAATATCCAGCATCGGAACAGGTCGGGCATATAGATCTGGTTCTCCCAAAAGATTGATGTGAACTAATCGTTCGCCTACCATATTGAAGGTGCAGGTAAGGTCAGTACCCCAGGTCTTATTGGTGAAATTTAACCAGCCATTGATCGAATAGGGGGCTTGCTCAAACAGTGGGCTGTTCTTCGGGCTATGCCGGTCGAAGGAGGTATTCGCCTGATATCGCAGATCACTTTTTCTGACATTACTCTGTGCCAACATCAAATTGGTACCAATCGAAAAATACCTTAACCGATCCCATATATTTCCCAAATTCTTTACCGCTTCCAATTCAAATCCCCATACATATCCTATATTCGATTCATTTTCAAAACGTATCACAGGAAACTCTGGGTAAATAGAGGCCAAACCATTTGTTTTTAAACTGAATACACGTACTAATTGGTTTTTTAGCTGTTTGCCAAAGGCAGAAAATGCGAGAACCTCGGATGTGTTAGGAAACCATTCCCATCTAAAATCTAAATTTTTGGTCGTTTGATTTCGTAGGTTCGGATTGCCAACAACCAATCCCATCTGGAATGGGTCNNCGTACTCAAAAACATTCGTTATCTCTCTGATTTCCGGTCTTGCCAAGGTGCTGTTAAAGGCTCCACGAATATTCATTTTTCCATCCATGAGGCTATAGACAGCATTTAGGGCATAGAAAGGTTTATAACCTGTCCGGTATAATGAATTAGGCTCTATAGGCGCTAAATTAATGCTAAGTCCATCGCTGGATCGTGCAGACAATGATGGGTCTATGAAGATTCCAGAGGTATCTACTTTTGATCCCAAATCGGTGGTTTCTAACCTTACTCCCCCTGTTAATCGGAATTCTGGAGTGATACGGATATCGCCCATGGCATAAAATGCCCTCACTTCATAATATCCTTTGTAATTATTAGGTGATTTCAGGACATTGTACAAAAAGCCATTACTTGGAAATGTTCCTTCACCCATGTTTCCTTCTGGGTGCTGGATGCCTACAAATTCATTGGAAACCAACCGATCTAAATCGCCGTTTACTAAATACAGTAAGGTCGGTCCAGTATTGCTGAAATTTGATCCTGGTAGGAATAATTGGTTTTCAGAGAAAACACGATCCCGAAACAGATAATTACCACCTAGTTTTATTTCCTGATTACTACCATTCCATGTAAAAGGAATTGTCAGATCTACTATGCTGTTATAATTTCTTTCGTTCATGTTTCGCCATCGACGTCCATTTGGATCTGCTTGTAGCACTCCTTTTGGCCCATATCCATTGACATAGCCTGAAGTTAATGCATAATGATGCCCGTTATTAATAGTGATGGGGTAACCTGAACCATAATCATCCCAGAGATGATCGTAATAACTGTTGTAAGTGTAGTTGGCTAAATGATAAGTGTTTGGCACGTAGTCTACTAAAGAAGCATATCGAAAATCGGGTTCATTGTGGGAAGCGCTGGAAGAGGAAAAGCTATAATTCAGTCTTGCGAATTTTCTTTCCTTACCGAATTTATGGCTTCCTTGTATGTTGTATGTTGCAAGGTTTTGATGCGTCTGTTTCAAGGAGTAAATGCGGCTGTAAACATCTCCAGGAAGTCCTGTGTAGGCAAAGGATCCATCCATGTTGGTGGCAGTATTTTCACCTCCCCAAGTCCCCAAATATTGCAAGCCGATTTCGTGATCCGGAGAAAATCTATAGCCGAGACCTGCCAATACCCCAAAATTCAACGTTTCAGTACCGGTATTTTCCAAATAGCTTTGGTATTTACCCATATTCAGGTTGTTTGGAGTAATGTAATTGGGAATGTTTCGCCAACTATTGATGTGATCACTACCCGTAAGTACTCCTTGGTAGATACTCCATTGGGTCAATTGACCCTGATAAATATCGGTCTGTCTCCGGTAGTAATTACCGCCTAAAATAATTCCCAATTCATGTTTTTTATCGAAAAGGTGGAATCTATTGCCAAAATTGATGGAATATAACTGATTGGGATTTGCTCGTTTATATTTTGTGGTGAGGTATGGATCAAATCCCTGCATGATGGAATTTATGCGCATACCTTCTTGATAATTTGCAGCACTGTAGGGCATATTTGAAATCAACCGCTGCATTTGGGAGAGACCACGTGGATATTGTTTTGCTAATTGTAAAAATTCCTGGGAAAGATTCTTTTTGTCGATCTTTTCTGCAAATACACCGAAACTGCTGTTCTGAAAACTATTGACCTGTCCATTAAGCCCAATCGTACTGTTTGTACCTCCTTCTACAATGACCTCAAACAATAAGGTATCAGGAATAGATTTTGTTTTTAGATCGATGATTCCAGAAGCTGCATCCGCTGGTTTATCAGGTGTATAGGTCTTCAGAACGGAAATGTTATCCAAAAGGCTGGCGGGAATAAGGTCTAAAGGGATGGAAGATTTGTTTGGATCTGCAGATGCTAAACGAGAACCATTCATGGTTCCGATAACACTACGGTCTCCTAATCCCCGAACTGCAACATACTTTTCATCCGTAACAGTTACACCAACTACGCGTTGAAGAGCTTGGGTGGTCGTGATGCTCGCCGTACGTTCAATCTGTTCTGCAGAAATCCCATCCATAACTATACCTGATTTTCGTCTGGTTTCCAATAAGGCGGCTTCCGTATCCACTTTGCGATTCACACTCACTCTTACTTCATCAATCTGTATGGTATTGGCGCTGAGCAATACTACAATTTGGTTAGATTTGGCGGTAATTTCTCGTTGTTTAAAGCCAAGGGATTGGATAATCAGTGTAGGATTTACGTTTTTGGTCTTAATGGTGAAATAACCATTTTCATTGGATTTAACTTTTATTCCTGAACTCTTTTCCCGAATGGTAGCCGATTCTATGGGTTGTCTAGATTCCTGATTTAATACGCGTCCTTGGATAAGGATATTACCCGTTTCCTGGGCGGAAAGGTTATTTTCAAAAATAGTAAACAAGAAGAAAAGAGAAAATAAACTGTAGACAATTTTTTTATTCATCATGGAGCTTATTTTATAGAAAAAGTTAAGGATGGCTTGGTTAGTTTATAGTTCTTTCTCGTAGACATATACTGTTTTTTCATAAAATAAATTTGGAAATATGTTAGAAATTTGAAGTTCATAAGGTTATTAACGGGGCTAAAAATTGCTGAAATTAAAGCTAAGCAATGAGGATAGATGTGACTTTTCAAGGCTATTTTTAATTTAAAAAATTTAGTTTAATAATAAAAAATTACCAAATTAATAGTTTATAGGTGGAAATATAAGCCTAATTTTAAGTCCAGGTAGTTAATACCTAGCTTAAGTACTTATACTTATCTTTTGTTTATAATTTTTTTTCAGTTATATATAGAAGACACGTGAAAAATGAAGAAGTACCGAAAATAAATCACTTTTTTTTCTGAATTAAAGAATAATATCCAAAAAATGAGGCTTTTGGTGTTTTTAGGTTTAAAAAAATTAATTAAAGAGATAGTATTTTTTATGGATTTTATGGTAGATTTTATGAGGAATCACCATGTTATGCTGAGCATCGTCGAAGCATCTGTTCGTTAGCAACCGTACAGATCCTTCGACTACGCTCAGGATGACAATAAGTTTAGTCAGAATGGCACTCTTTATGGCTTACTATAAGCATCAGAAACTTCAAAATCTTCAAAATTCCTAATCTCTGATAACCTGGTTAATTCTTTCACACTAATATCTTCCCAAGTATCTTCAAAAACCTCCTCACCGCCATCATCCTCCATTTGATTAATATTCTTCCTGGTCAGTTTCTTTTTGGTCAGAAAGTTTATACTTGTTTCGCTTAGAACAACAGGCCCATGATTCGAACTCTCATCGTATCCAATCATTTCAAAATCCCGATTCCTATAAGTAAACGTATAGGCCCAATATCCATATCGACCATGTGCATAATGAATCTTTAGGTTCCCTCGCTCCACCATAATTCCTAAGTCAGGTGGAAAATATACACCGCCTTCCTCATTTTCAGAGGTAAAACAGGTATAATTTTTCAATCCCAACTCATAATGATCCTTTTTATTGAACAGAATAATAATCCCCCTTCTATTCCTGTCCACCATTTGCCCATGCGTATTCTTAACCACCATACTCGTATCTGTCCCCTTGATCAGCATAATCACATCTTCTAATCCATCCTTATTCAAATCCCCTTTGATCAGCCCATCTTCCTGACCCTCAGCTGGATATTCTTCCTTAAATAATTTATATCCCTCAGGAATAAAATCAAACGGATTTTTAGATTTCCAAACAGCCTCTTTCACCGGTTCAAAATTGGTATTGATGAGGGTTATTTTATAATATTTGGTTACACGTTTATTTTCCTCCCAATACATGACTTCCTTCATGTACAGCACCTCTTCGTTTTGCCAGAAGGCTTCGGGGATATGGCAGAGGAAAGTATTTTCCCTTTTTTCAAAAACATCCGATAAGGGAATGATATTTTCAAACCTTCCTGCTATCTTTTTTTGGATATAATACGTGTCACATTCCTGTCCAGGATAATAACCATTCAATCGAACGGTTTTCTGAGGTGAATTGTACATCAAATCGGGATTACCTGCAATTTCCGTTTTCCGACCGTCCCTTAGATCAAAACTTACATCCGAGGAATGACCTCCCTCAAACAGAATAATATCCTCCGAAGGATAATAGGCCACAAAACCCTCTTCATCGTATGGGTTGGTATAGATGTCCCCGTTGCGGAATAAAATCCGCCTTAAGCCTTGATATTCCTTATGTTCACGGAATTCCACTACTCCTGCCAACATCTTTTTTGCCGTGGCGAAATCCGTGATCTTCGGTATAGAATCTACCGGTTTGGTCTTGGATTTTTCCACATAAAACTGAATGGAATCAATAAATTCAATGTCTAAGGAATAATTCTTTTCCCGTACTTCCCAGATCTCATTTTTACTTTTTTGAGCTTGGCTTTGGGATTTTGAAGTTTGATTACAGCTCGCAAAGAACAGCAATGGAAGCAGAAACAGCAGAAACGTGGGACGTGTTTTCATAAGTTAATTTCATGGTCGTCATTAATCATCCTAATCCTAACAATAAACGTTCCGTATTGTAACAAATTGTTCATACTGATTCATTTATAGCTTTATTATCGCTAAATTAAGTAAGATTGTAAAATCAACTATAAACAGCTCCCTAAGGTATAAGCACATACACAAGGGAATTCCAATTTGAACATGAATAGACGCCATTTTTTAAAAAATTCGAGCCTCCTGGGCTTTGCAACCTTACTATCTCAATTTCCGGTATGGGGAAAGAGTGTGTTTGCTTGGGAAAACCCTATCCATAACATTCCAGAAAATAAAGGGATTAATCCGGCATGGATAAAATCCTTGTACCTAAAAGGCGATAAGATTGCTTATCGAAAATCGAAGGATGAACTGAAATACATAGGCATGCCCATTGGTGGTTTGCATACAGGTACCGTATATATTGGGGGCGATGGGAAACTATGGCTATGGCAAGTATTCAATGATTCTTACGATGGCATGAATGAAGGGGTGGAGAACAAAGTCATTCAATGGCACAATGGGAAAGAAATGGTTAAGGTAAGACCAAGGGATGGGGCAGCCTATGTTGAACCGCCAATTGCCAAAGATCTTCAGAAGTTTACCCAAGGTTTCCAAATACAGGTATTGGATGGGAAGAAAATACAGCTTAAAGATTTGGATGCAGCATTATGGGATGAAGTAATTTTTGAACCCACCTATCCATCCTGTAAGATTACCTATACTAGTCAGGATTTTCCGGTGGATGTTACCCTCACTGCTTTTACGCCATACATTCCATTGGATGCAGAAAATTCCTCCCTGCCCTTATCCTGTTTTCATCTCGATGTTGTGAATAAGACCAATAAATCCCTCGATATCCAAGTGATTGGTTATTTGGAAAATGGGGTACATCATGGGAGAACCGATTTTGGACAGGTAAAGAAAGTAGCTCAACTCCATGAAACGAAAGATGGAGGTAAGTTAATCCAATTTTCATGCAAGGATGTGCCTGAAGAATTACAGCTTGCTGGGGACCATGGAACTATGGGAATCACCTGTGAAGATGGGGATGCCAAATACCATGTGGATTATAAGCTGATGGATCTATTCAATAGGAAGACAAATAATGAAAACATTTCAGCTGTGGATTTCCAAGAATCACAGATCGGTGCGATTCAAATCTCCAAAAAGTTGGCTCCTAAGAAATCGACTGCTGCTCGTTTCGCAATTGCTTGGCATTTTAACCATCCACATCCAAAGTTAAAGGCAAAAATTAAGGATGCAAAGGATGGCTATTGGTATGGAACAAAATTTAAGGATGCTGCCGAAGTATTAGCTTATTACCTGGAAAATAAGACCAAGCTTACTACCGAGACGCTAGATTGGGTAGATACTTGGAACGACAGCAGCTTGCCATACTGGTTTTTGGATAGAACATTCCTCAACATAGGAACCTTGGCAACCGCAAATACCATGCGTTTCGCTTCAGGACGGTTCTGGGGCTGGGAAGGTATCGGAGCTTGTGCCGGAACTTGCACCCATGTTTGGCAATATGGCCAATCGATGGGTCGGATATTTCCTGAACTGGAGCGGAATCTCCGGGAAACAACGGATTTAGGCGTCGGTTTTAAACCGGATACCGGAGCTATCATCTTTCGGGCAGAATATGAATCCCGACCGGCAATCGACGGACAGGCAGGCGTTATTTTAAGGTTTTATAGGGATCATCAGATGAGTAAAGATGATGCCTTTTTAAAACGGAACTGGAGTAATCTGAAAAAGGCCATCCAATTTGTTTTGGATCAGGATAAAAATGGGGATGGGATGACCGACACGCCCATGGAAAATACATTAGATGCTGTATGGGAAGGAGAGATTGCCTGGATTGTAGGTTTATGTCTGGCAGCCGTACAGGCAGGAGCAAAAATGGCAGAGGAAGTTGGAGATGCTGAATTCCAACAAACCTGTGAAAACTATGTTCTAAAAGGTTCCAAGCATATGGATGAAGAATTGTTCAATGGAGAATATTATATTCATAGACCTAACAAGGACTTTGGTCGGAAGAAATTGGGATCTTATAATACCTGTCATATCGATCAGGTTTACGGACAGGCATGGACGCATCAATTGAGCCTGCCCCGCATCAATGATAAAAAGAAAACCTTAACTGCCCTACAAGCATTATGGAAATATAATTTTACCACTGATGTTGGTCCGTATATCAAAACCCATTTAAATGGAAGGCCCTATGCACTTGCAGGAGATGGAGGCATGGTCATGAATACCAATCCTAAAAATGAGGATAAACCTTATGGCGAAAATGTGACCTGGCAACTTGGTTATTTCCATGAATGCATGAGTGGCTTTGAACATCAAGTAGCCGCTCATATGATAGCCGAGGGAATGCTGGATGAAGGGTTGATCCTGACCAGAAAAATCCACGACCGATATCATGGTTCAAAGCGAAATCCTTTCAATGAAATCGAATGTAGTGACCATTACGCCCGTGCGATGGCGAGCTATGGCAGTTTCATCAATGCCTGCGGATTCACCTACCATGGTCCACAAAAAAGCATAGGATTTGATCCAAAAATAAACCCGGAAGAATTTAGGGCGGCATTTACTGCGGCAGAAGGTTGGGGAACCTTTTCCCAACGATTAAACCTTAAGGAGGGGCCAATGGCTGATATATTCATGCGTTATGGAACATTGACCCTTCGAAAGTTGAGTCTGGGAGATGGCTTTGCATCCCACCAAAATAAATCCTTAACGGTTTCATTGAATGGACAACCATTGGAGACATCCAAACAAGGGAATTCCGACAATAAGAAAACAATGGAGTTTGCCGAAGAAATAATCCTTAGAAAAGGAGATAGACTGATCATTAGCTATTCCTGAAGGGAATAGCTATTTGTTCTTTTCCTTCTCCAATAAGTCCTGAAGCTCTTTTACTTTCTCCGGATATTTTTCTGCAAGATTAACCCTTTCTCCTTGGTCCTCAGCCAAATTATACAATTGGGGAACTTGCGAATTCCCTAATTCGGTATTCGTCAATTTATTGATGGCCTGACCATTATTTGGCGTTATATATTTCCAATTATCCTTTACGATCGCTAAAGATTGCGCATGCTGAACATATATAGAGCGGCCATTTTTATCCTTTCCCTGTAAGGTAGAAAAAAGCATCTCACTGTCTTTTGCATCTTCTGGTTTTTTCTGACCCAACATTTCTGCAAAAGAGGCAATGAGATCGATCTGACTATACAGTGCATCGGAAACATGATTTTTTTTGATGCCTTTTCCCGCCACAATAAACGGAACTCGCGTACCACCTTCAAAGTTGCTGTATTTTCCGCCCCGGAAAGGTCCGGCAGCTTGATGCCCACTACTCTTCTCTACAGACTCATCCTCATATCCATCGTAGATTACCGGGCCATTGTCGCTAGAAAACACAATGATGGTATTCTCGCTCAGTCCCAACAATTTCAATTGCTCCATAATCTGCCCTACGGTCCAATCCAATTGCAAAATGGCATCCCCACGGTAGCCAAGTTCACTTTTTCCTTTAAAGAAGGTGGCTGGCATTCGAGGGACATGCGGTTCCGTAAGGGAAAAGAACAAGAAGAAAGGTTGCTGCTTATTCTTTTTGATGAAATCCTGAGCGACCTGGAGAAAGGTGGTCGAAACTTCTTCATCCACCCAACGGGCTTTTGTTCCACCTTCCATAAAACCGATTCTTCCAATGCCATTTACAATGGTGTTATTATGCCCATGATTGGGAGAAGCCTTCATCTTTAACAATTCAGGGTTCTCTTTTCCTGTAGGTTCATTTCCGATTTTTTCCTGGTAATTGACACGGATGGGATCTTTAGGATCCAATCCTACCACCCGATGGTTTTCCATGAAGACCGTAGGCACTCGATCCGCGGTCGCGGGGAAGATAAAGGAATAATCAAATCCGACCTCAATAGGTCCAGGTTTGATATCCCCATTCCAGTTTTTCTCCACTTGATTGCCTAAACCTAAATGCCATTTTCCTACTACCGCCGTTTGATATCCAGCTTGTTTGAAGACCTTTGGCAAACTTGCCTTGTCCGTCGGAACAATCAGTTTAGCATCTCCTGGCAGAACTCCTGTCCCTTTTTGGCGCCAAGGATAATTACCGGTCATTAAGGCAAAACGGGAGGGAGTACAGGTAGCGGAAGTACTATGGGCATTGGTAAATCGAGTTCCGGATTTTGCCAAGGCATCCAAATGAGGCGTTTGAATTTTGCTGGCCCCATAGGCGCTCACATCCCCATATCCCAGATCATCGGCATAGATCAGGATGACATTGGGTTTTGCTTTATTCTTTTGCGCATGAACCGTATGGAAACAGATGATGGTAAAAACCATCATGGAAATCTTAGCGATAAATGAATTCATTTCTTTGGTAATAGGTTAGCTCTAAGATAGCACAAATTACCTTATTAAAGAAACGTTAGAATTCCTGGCTTCCCTTGATATTTTTGTTTTTCCTCGTTGAAATGCCGAATAAACTGTAGATCGGGCATACGCCTACTGCGCTGGTCAGGATAAAAATCCCCGCAATTAGGAGTAATATGATAGCTAGTGTTCCTGAAATGATGTCCATATAATATAATATGGCAATAATGAATGCGATTGATATGCGGATGATTTTATCCGCGGTTCCCATGTTCTTTTTCATAGCACTGTGTTTTTAATAGAAGAACAGTTCCGTGCCGTTTTGTTTTACTAAATATAAGCATAATTATTCGTAGCTTTAGTTATGCCAATTATGAACAAATATATCTGTCTTTTGTTTAGGCCGATTTTAATATTCAACTTACTTGCATCTTTGTTTTATATCAAACTTGGTCCAGGCTTTTTTCTGGCGGCCTTTTCTTTGCTGACTTTTATACCCGTTTGTGCTTTTGTGCTCTTCTTTGATAAATCAGGAAACCTCGTCTATTATAACCTCGGTTACTCCAGAAGAAGATTACTTATGTTATCCTTCCTCTGGAATTTTTTAACAGGCTTGCTCATTGCTTTAATCTTGTACTATGTCCGGAAATGAAAAAGAACTTCATGTAGATTCGGTGGAATTCAGTTATTCCAGCATGCGTACCTTGTTGACCGGGGGTTATTTAACGTTGAAGGTAGGCGATATCGTCGGATTGCTTGGAAGAAATGGAACCGGGAAATCAACCCTGATGAAGATTGTATTTGGTATTGTCCGCGCCCATTATGCCTATATACGGGTCAATGGGAAAAAAGTAAATCGGGCATTTGAAACAAAAGAGGTATGCTATCTACCACAGGATAGCTTTCTGCCGACTTCTTCCTTAGTAAAGCACATGATCGACTTTATGATAGGCGATGCTGCTTACCGGGGTTTATTGTATGAAAACGAAGTGTTAAAACCTATCCTTAAAAATAAAATTGCCGAGATTTCTGGAGGTGAATTGAGGTATTTAGAGATCTTACTCTTACTCCATCAACCGGCCACTTTTATTCTCATTGATGAGCCCTTTACAGGCCTTTCTCCTTTCCTGAAAGAAAAAATCCAGGAACACATTGTGGAATCCAGCCGTCAAAAAGGAATCCTGATCTCTGATCACGATTATATGAACGTGTTGGACATCAGCAATCAATTGATGTTGTTGGAAAATGGGGGATGCCGTAGGATCGAAAAGAAAGAGGATTTAGAGATGTTTTATGTGCCTGACGGAACATTTGACGGGAAATCTGAATAAAGCCTATGTAAAGGAGGCATATTTTCTATATTTGTTATAAAAAAAAATTACATGTCTACTATATTAATCAAACATGCTTTGGTGGTAAATGAAGGGGAGCAACGCGCGCTGGATATTTATATCAAAGATGGAAGGATTGCGAAAATCGGAAGTACCTTGGATCTGAAAGCAGATCAGGAAATCAATGCGGAAGGATTACATCTTTTTCCAGGGCTGATCGACGATCAGGTACACTTTCGTGAACCCGGGCTGACCCATAAAGCCAATATCTACAGCGAAAGTAGGGCTGCGGTAGCCGGAGGGACCACTTCTTTTATGGAGATGCCCAATACGGTGCCAAATACCTTGACGCAGAAACTGCTCCAAGATAAATACGATATTGCACAGGATAGTTCCTTAGCCAATTATTCCTTTTTCATGGGGGCAGCAAATGATAACCTGGATGAGGTTTTAAAAACCCNNTTGTGGTATCAAGATTTGTATGGGTTCATCGACCGGTAATATGTTGGTAGATAATGAAAGATCTTTAGAAGCTATTTTTAGTCAGGCACCCACCTTGATTGCTACCCATTGCGAGGATGAAGCAACTATTCAAGCCAATCTGGCTGCCTATAAGGAAAAATATGGCGAGCAGGTAAGCATCGAAATGCATCCCTTGATCCGATCGGCGGAGGCTTGCTACCTATCTTCTTCCAAAGCAGTGGAACTCGCTAAAAAGAACAATACCCGTTTACATATTCTGCATATTTCAACGGCCAGGGAAACAGCCTTGTTCCAAAATGATATTCCTTTGGAACAGAAAAGGATAACGGCTGAAGCCTGTATCCACCATCTTTGGTTTTCGGATGAAGATTACAAGACCAAAGGAAATTACATCAAATGGAACCCAGCCGTAAAAACAGCCAACGATAGGGATGCTATCCTGAAAGCTGTTCTGGATGGGCATATTGATGTGATTGCTACAGACCATGCGCCGCATACCATCGAAGAAAAGGAACAGCCTTACCTTCAGGCACCATCTGGTGGACCTTTGGTGCAACATGCGCTACAGGCGCTATTGGACTTGGTAAAACAGGGGAAAATGACCTTGGAACAATTGGTGCAAAAGACTGCGCATAATACGGCTACGCTTTTTCAGATTGAACAACGCGGATTTATTCGTGAAGGCTATTGGGCGGATCTGGTATTGGTCGATCTGAATAAACCTTACACGGTGAACAAAAACAATATTTTATCGAAATGTGGCTGGTCACCTTTTGAAAACCACACGTTCTCTTCTACCATCGAGCATACCCTGGTTTCAGGAAATCTTGCCTATACAGCAGGGAAGATTGTAGAGGTAGGTTCTGGACATCGCTTACTCTTTAATCGTTAATTATGGATAAACGTTCATTTATAAAAGCCATTGGACTTGGTTTGGCAAGTGTGCCATTTTTCGGGCATTCGGAAGCTATGGCCACTGCCGCTCAATTGAAGAATTTATTAAAAGGAAAGGTGCTTAAAGCCGGTGATACCATTGGCCTGATAACCCCTGCCTCTGCATTGCCGGATGAAGAGTCTATTACCATCTGTAAGGATGTTATGGCTTATTTTGGTTTCAAAGTGAAAGAAGGAAAATACATTAGGGAACGATATGGTAATCTGGCCGGGACAGATGCACAGCGATTGGAAGATTTGCATGCGATGTTTCGTGATAAAGAGGTAGCAGGTATTCTATGTATCCGTGGAGGTGCCGGAGCATCCAGGTTGCTGCATAAGATCGATTACGAAATGATCGCCAAAAACCCAAAGGCATTGATTGGTTATAGTGATATCACCGCCTTGATCATGGCTTTCCAAGCAAAAATTGGTTTGGTTACTTTCCATGGTCCGGTAGGAACCAGTACATGGAGCAATTATGTAGCCAAGGGCTTTACCGAACAGTTAATGGAAAACAAACTGGTCACCTATAGTAATCCGGATAAAAAAGGAGATAATGTAGTCCAGTATAAAGATAGAATTACAACCATTAATCCAGGAATTGTGGAAGGGAAGTTCTTGGGAGGAAACCTGACTTTGATCTCTGGACTTTGCGGTTCTCCATATCTTCCGGATTTTAAGGATAGTATCCTCTTTTTGGAAGAGATCAATGAATCACCAGAAAAAGTGGATAGGATGTTCTGCCAGTTGATGAATGCGGGGATATTATCCCAGATCAAAGGATTTGTTTTTGGGAAATGTACAGATTGTAATCCATCTGCTGGTTATGGTTCTTTGAACCTTGATCAGATCTTGCGGGATTATATCAAACCGTTGAACATTCCAGCTTATTCCGGAGCCGTAATAGGACATGTTTCCGATCAGTTCTTATTACCTGTAGGCGTGAAAGCCAGGATCGATGCCAATAAAGGCACAATAGAATTTCTTGAAAAAGCGTTAGTATAGTATGAAGTTATTCCTTATTTCCATCGGCTTATTAGCTGCTACCACATGCGGTAATCCATTTTCTTCGAATTCCTCTTCAGGAAAGGGGCTTCAGGTTGATACCAGTCAATGGAATGCGATGCATGCTAAATATAAGGAAAAGGCACTTTTTCATCGACGATTCAAGCACCAAGAGGTTGATTCTTTGGTTAAAGTTCATCAAGGAAATTCCTTGTTTGCGGTTTCTCAAATTGGGAAATCGGTGGAAGGAAGGGCTATTTATGAGCTCAGCTATGGTAAAGGCGATAAAAAGGTGATGCTTTGGTCTCAAATGCATGGCGATGAGCCTACTGCTACGATGGCCTTGTTTGATATCTTCAATTTTCTTTCCGGGAAGAACGATGGTTTTGATTCCATCAGAAATATTCTCCATTCCAATTTGGAGTTACATTTTATTCCGATGCTGAATCCGGATGGAGCAGAACGTTTTATGCGTAGGAATGCGCAAAGCATAGATCTTAATCGGGATGCCCGCGCTGGTCAGACGGTAGAAGGAGCTTTACTTAAAGCTCGTGCCAAAGCGGTGAATCCGCGCTACGGTTTCAACCTTCATGATCAGAATATTTATTACAATGTGCCTGATACAAAGAATCCAGTGAGCATTTCTTTATTGGCTCCGGCATTTAATCAGGAACGGGATATCAACGATATCCGAAAGGGAGCTATGCAGATCATTGTCGGGATGAATACCATTTTACAACAGTACATCCCTGATGCGGTGGCGAAATACGATGATACCTATACACCACGAGGCTTTGGTGATAATTTCCAATCTTGGGATGCCAGTACGGTATTGATTGAATCGGGTGGATTGAAAGGAGACCCAGAAAAACAAGAGATCCGTAAATTGAATTTTATTATTATCCTGAACGCTTTATTGGAAATTGCCGAAGGTAGTTATGGCCAATATGATGCAAAAGGGTATGAGGATATTCCATTCAACGCCAGCCAAATGCACGATGTGATGATTCGAGGGTTGGAATTTGGTTCAGATTCTATTCCTTTGGTAAGTGATATTGCCATCCGACGTGGTGAAACTACGGTTGGAAGAGATTATTTTATCCGTGGTAGGGTAGAGGATATCGGTGATCTTCCAGAATCTTATGGATATGATGAAGTAGAGGCTAAAGGTATGAAATTGGTGATTGGTAAATTAGCAGCAACTCCAGTTGACTCCTTAAAGAACATCAGCAAAGAGATGGCTTATGATCTGTTGAAAAAGGGTTATATGGGGATACAGGTTAAGGGGCTAACACCTGCTCAGGAGGGTAGTCTGCATAACTTGCCGATCCATGTGTATAATAAGCCTAATTTTGCGACAACAAGCTTTATTGATTTAGGGGGAACGGCCAATTTCTACATTGGCGATAAAGCTGGAAACCTTAAATATGCGATATTGAACGGCTATCTGATAGATTTATCAAAGCCTTTGGCAGAATGGCCAACATTAAAAAACAGAGTCCAATAAGACTCTGTTTTTTTTATTGTTATTGCTGATATAACTTGAGGAATTTCTGTAGTTTGGGAGCAATGACTACTTGACAGAATTGGTTTTGGGGATTCTGGTTGAAGTAATCATGGTGATAATCTTCGGCTTCCCAAAAGGTTACTGCTGGTTCTACTGCAGTTACGATTGGGCTATCATAAACCTTAGCCTCTTCCAATGCTTGGATAAACGCTTCAGCTTCCTGCTTCTGTTTGTCGTCATGGTAGAATACCACCGAACGATATTGGGTTCCCACATCTGCTCCTTGTCTGTTTAATGTAGTAGGATCGTGGGTTTTAAAGAAAACTTCCAATAGATCCTGAAAGGAAACCTGGCTTTCATCAAAATCGATCTGAATGACCTCTACATGACCCGTAGCGCCTGAACATACCTGTTCGTAGGTTGGGTTCTCACGTTGTCCGCCCATATAGCCTGGAAGGACTTCCTTTACACCTTTTGTATGTTGGAAGATGACCTCTGTACACCAGAAGCAACCTCCACCGAATGTTGCAATCATATCTTGTTATTTGTTTATACAAATTTACGAAGAATTCTGGTTAGCTTTTCTTCGGATTGTAATGGTACTTTCCTTTTTCGATGAGGTCTTGTTTCTCATTGTCGCATACAGCAAAGGTAAATCCATCCTGCAAAGCATAAGAACCATATTCTCCGTTTTTATTTAAAGCAAGGAACCCAACCTGGATATCCTTAGCGATATCGGGTTTCTTTTTCACGATCCGCATCACGGCTTCTTTACAGGCATCTTCTGGAGAATAGCCTTGGCGCATCAATTCCACCACCAGAAAACTTCCGACCGTACGGATAACTTCCTCACCAACACCGGTTGAAGTTGCACCCCCGATTTCATTGTCCACATATAATCCTGCGCCAATGATGGGGCTGTCGCCAACTCTTCCATGCATTTTGAAGGCCATGCCGCTTGTTGTACAGGCGCCGGATAGATTGCCATTCGCATCCAACGCCAACATACCGATGGTATCGTGGTTGTATTTATTTCCAGGTAGTTTTTCGGTCGCAAAAGCTTTGTTCTCAATATTCATCACCGGCTTATAGTTCTTTTCCTTTAGCCATTCTTTCCATGCTTTTTCAGAAGCTTCCGTCAATAAATTTTCCTCTTGGAATCCATTCTCCAAAGCAAACTGTTTTGCACCTTGGCCAACCAGCATCACATGTGGGGTTCTTTCCATTACCAAGCGGGCTACCGAAATAGGATGGGCAATGTTTTCCAGCGCTGCCACAGAACCACAATTGCCTAGTTCATCCATGATGCAGGCATCCAAGGTTACATGGCCATCCCGATCTGGGAATCCGCCTTTACCTACGGTTTGATTTTCCAGGTCTGCTTCTGCTACTTTAACCCCTTGCTCTACGGCATCCAATGCACGACCATTATTTCCTAATACCTCCCAAGCTGCTTTATTGGCTGCAACGCCGAAATCCCAAGTAGAAATAACAATTGGTTTTTTTCCTTGGCCTTTAGCTGCATTGCTATTATTGTCGCAAGAGATGGCGGTAGCTACTGCCGAAAGGCTCGCCGCCCCGACAATACTTTGTTTGATAAATTTTCTTCGTGAATGCATAGTATTTGCAATATTAGTAATAGAATTGCATATTTACCTATTTAGGACTCATAAACAGTGAACATGAACTTTAAATTTACAGCATTATTTTGTTTTATTCTCGGAATAAATCAATTAGCCCATGCCCAGACAGATTCCACACTTTATAAAAAAGTGGAGGGGCTGGTCTTGGAAGCTAAACAAAAATATGCGCCAGATAAACGTACTAAAATTGTTGCATTGGTACAAGCGGATGCAAAGAAGAATACCTATGTGATTGAATCTACTGAAAAGGAAGCAAATACCTTCCTGCAGTCCAAGATTAAAGGATTACCAGGTAAAATATCCATCAAATCCCTGCCGGATACTTCTATTGGAGAGAAAATCTATGGAGTAATAAACCTTTCGGTCGCGAATTTAAGGACCCAACCGGGCAATGCCTCGGAAATGGCAACCCAAGCGTTATTGGGTACCCAAGTGGATATCCTTCAGAAGGACCGGGGTGAATTCCGTGTCAGAACTCCAGAAGGTTATATTTCCTATATTCCTGCTTCTTCTTTGGTGCCGATGAATGCCAAGGAAATCACTGATTGGAAAAACAGTAAAAAAGTAATCTATACGCAGGAATTTGGAAAATCCTATTCCAAAGCTGATCCGGCGAGTATTCGCGTATCGGATTTAGTCTATGGGGATATTCTCGCTCTTACAGGGGAATCTGGTGATTTCTATCAAGTGAGCTATCCTGATAAACGGATTGCTTTTATCCCCAAAAGCGAAGCCTTAAGTTTTGACCAATGGTTAGCGACCCGCCAGTTAACTTCGGAGAATGTGCTGTCTAGTGCAAAGACCATGATGGGATTACCCTACCTATGGGGTGGAACTTCAGTAAAAGGGGTAGACTGTTCGGGTTTTACCAAAACAGCCTATTACATGAATGGTTATGTGATCCCAAGGGATGCCTCACAACAGGTATTGGCCGGTGATAAAATTGATATATTGGATAAGGATGGGCATTTTGATGCGGAAAAGGCATTAAAGAACCTGAAACCTGCGGATCTATTGTTCTTTGCTTCTGGCAAAAACAGTAACCCGAATGCAAGGGTAACCCATGTGGCATTGTATATTGGGAATGGCGAATTTATTCATGCAGCTGGTACCGTGCGAATCAATTCCATGTTGAAGAACGCTAGCAATTATGATGATTTCCAGACCAGGACCGTTGTTGCAGCGCGCAGGTATATCGGGGCGGAGGATGCCCAAATCCAAAAAGTTCAGAACAACGCATATTATAAACCATAATAGAGATGGATCAACAAGAATGGGTAAGTAAAAAAATGGGGAAATTTACCCTGAGGTTCAAACCTTACACCTTAACTTTAAGACATGTTTTTACTGTTGCCTCTTTCAGCCGTTCGACCACACCTGTGGTATTGACGCAACTGGAGTATGAAGGGGTAGTAGGATATGGTGAAGCAAGTATGCCGCCATACCTCGGCGAATCGCAGGAAAGCGTGATGGCATTTTTAAATAAGATCGATCTTTCATCTTTCGATTCTCCTTTTCAAACAGAGGAAATCCTGCATGCGGTAGATGCCTTGGAGGCGAAAAACACAGCTGCAAAAGCAGCGCTGGATATCGCCTTGCATGATCTTTTAGGGAAATTGATGAACCAGCCTTTTTATAAGATCTGGGGTTTAAACCCGGAGCTGATCCCCGCAACTTCCTATACCATCGGTATCGACACGGAAGACATGATCAGAAAGAAAGTGCAGGAAGCGGAACAGTTCAAGATCCTAAAAGTGAAATTAGGATTGGATACCGATAAAATGATCATAGAAACCATTCGTTCCGTGACGGATGTGCCTTTATGTGCAGATGTGAATCAGGGTTGGAAAAATAAGGAAGAAGCATTGGAAATGGCCCATTGGTTAAAGGAACGCAATGTGGTTTTTCTGGAACAGCCGATGCCGAAGGAAATGATCGATGAGAATGCTTGGCTGACTGAACATTCGCCCATACCGACTATTGCCGATGAAGGCTGCCAACGATTAGTAGATGTTCCAGGGCTTCAAGGTGTCTATACAGGTATCAACATCAAATTGATGAAGTGTACCGGTATGCGAGAGGCCAAACAAATGGCCGAATTGGCTAGGGCATTAAACATGAAGGTGATGTTGGGCTGTATGACAGAGACCTCCTGTGCCATTTCTGCGGCCGCTCAATTAGCGCCTCTAGTGGATTGGGCCGATTTGGACGGCGCACTTTTGATCGATAATGATCTGTATGATGGGATGCGTGTGGAGAATGGTAAATGTATTTTACCGGACCGCCCCGGAATTGGCATCAAATTGAAATAAATTTGCTATTAATTTCTTAGCAGATCTATTAAAAAAACAATCAACCTAAAAAATTGATTGTTTTTTTATTTTATGGGCAATAAAATTGCAATTTTATGCAATATTAATTGGCTATTTTTCTTTTTTATTTCCCAAATACTAACAAATAATCAATCTAAATTGCATTTTTTTGCAAATTTCCTATCAGATTTGACATCATTCAGCTATATTAGTTATTGTCTTAATAACCAATCAAGCTAAAGATGAAACTACCTTCAATTATTTCACTTGCGGTAGCATCCGTTTGCTCTATGCAAATGTTGGCCGCACAACAACAATCTATAGCTGGAAAGATTACAAATACGAAAGGTGAGCCCATAGTAGGAGCCTCGGTATTTATAAAAGGTACCCAGCAGGGTACTGCCAGCAATGAAAGCGGATTATTTTCGATCAATGCTCCTAATAATGCTGTTCTTCGGATCACGGCGGTAGGATATGCGCCTAAGGAAGTAGCCGTAAATGGCCGGACGAGCATCCAAGTTCAATTGGATCAGGAGGAGGGAGCGATCGATGAGGTCGTAGTAACCGCCCTAGGCATCCAAAGAAGCGAAAAATCACTTGGATATTCGACCCAGAAGATCGATGGGGATGATTTAACTTTTACAAAAGAAACCAATGTCCTTGGATCGTTGGCGGGAAAAGTAGCTGGTGCGCAGGTGACCGGTTCTTCGGGAGCGAGTTTAGGTGGTACCCAAAAGATCAAGATCAGGGGTATCAACTCCGTAACTGGTGGTGGCCAACCATTAATGGTTATTGATGGAACGCCTATTTCCAATGCCAACTTCAGTAGCAGTACCGGTAACGGCGTAGACCTTGGAAACGTGGGACAGGATATTAATCCCGAGGATATTGAATCCATCAACGTCCTGAAAGGCCCGACGGCCTCAGCCTTATACGGTTTGAGAGGTCAGTATGGGGTCATTATGATCACCACGAAAAAAGGGAAAAAAGGTCCGAAATCCATATCTGTCGATGTCAATTCCGCCACATCTTTTGAACAGGTCGGAAATTTTATGCCGCTGCAGAATATTTATGGGGTGGGGAATAACCAGACCTTCCTGAAATTGGCCTCCGGTGAATTTTATGTGAACGGAAATGATGAATCTTGGGGTCCAAAGATGGATGGTACGCCTGTAAGAATGTATTATAGTTTCTATAAACAGGATGAAGATTATGGAAAGGCAACCCCTTTCTCCCCACAACCAAATAATATCAAGGATTTCTTCCAGACTGGAATGAATACCAATAATGGTATTACGATCGCTGGAGGAGCAGAGAATTCTGCGGTTCGTTTCTCGTACAACAATACTTACATCAAAGGAACTTACCCAAATACCTGGTTGAAGCGTAATAACTTTGCATTGAACGGTTCTTTGGATCTGACCGATAACCTGACGGCTTCTGCAAACATCAATTATGCAAATAACAATGGTCAACGTCCGGTAATGGGGTATCAAGGTTCTTTCACAGGTGCAACGCAATGGTTCCAACGGAACATCGATATCAATAGATTAAGAAACTATCGCTATGCCGATGGTACGATCATGAACTGGAACGTGAATCCGAACACCACGCAGGAATTGATGATCAATAATACGCCATCGGATTGGAACAACCCTTTCTTTGATGCTTATGAAAACCTGAACAATGATAACCGTGATCGCGTTTTTGGTGATGCAGGATTAACCTATAAGGTATTGCCGGAATTGAAACTATCGGCATTCGTGCGCAAGGATTTATTTACCCAAAACACCAGTCGTAAACTATCGATCGGTGGACGTTCGGAATCCGGAGCTGGATCTTTCTTGTCCAATACAGGATATTCGGTAGGGAAATTCCAAAATGACGAAACGAACTATGAGTTCTTGGCAACCTACGATAAAGTATGGGATGATTTTTCATTGAATGCCAATATGGGTGGTAATATCTATCAACGTAATTATGACTACCTGACCCAAAAAACACAGGGCGGATTGAGTTCACCAGCCTTCTTTAATATTGAAGGTTCCATCGATAGACCATTGAATGAATCTTATAAAATGAAAAAACAGATTCGTTCTTTCTATACCATGGCGTCTATTGGTTACAAGGATACCTATTTCTTGGATGCCTCTATCCGTCGGGATATTTCATCCACCTTGCCTAAAGACAACAATTCCTATTGGTACCCTTCGGTATCTGGAGCTTTTGTGTTCAGTAACCTGATTGGGCCATCTGCATTGAGTTTTGGTAAGTTGAGAGCTTCTTATGCGGTGGCAGGTGCGGATGTGGATCCATTCGATATCTTAACCAACTACAATATCGGAAGTGTGTATGCGACTTCGAATTCTACCATTAATACACTTTCTATTCCTGATATTTTAAACAATCCTAATTTGAAGCCTTCTTTCGCGCATTCTTATGAAATTGGTGCCGATTTGAAGTTCTTCCAGAACCGCTTGGGATTGGATGTGACTTATTACCAACAACGTAATAAGGATCAGGTGATCAGTCTTTCCACTTCTTCAGGAACTGGTTTCTCCCGTGCAACAGTCAATGCCGGAGATATCGAAAATAACGGTATTGAGGTATCGATCAATGCAACGCCTGTTCAAACGGAGAATTTCACATGGACAACCACCTTGAACGGTGCTAAAAACAACAGTAAAATCCATGAGCTGATCCCTGGAATTGATTCCTACGAGTTGGGCTCCAATACCTATTCGAGCCAAACGGTCTATTTGTATGCCAATAAAGGAATGGCATTCGGATCTTTGGTAGGACCAGGCTATAAAACGGATGAAGCAACCGGAAAAATTCTTCTAGATAATAGCAATATGCCTATTCAGCAGATGAACAAGGACTTCGGATCCGTATTACCTGATTTTACAGGAGGATTCATCAATTCCTTCCGCTATAAGAATGTGGACCTTAATGCCATGATCGATTTCCAAGCAGGTGGTCAATTCTTCAGCTGGTCGAAAATGTTGGCCGTTAAGTCTGGTCAGGCAGAGGAAACTGCTGCAATGAACAGCAATGGCAAGAATGTTCGTGATCCATTGGCTGATGGTGGAGGTTATGAAATAAATGGTATTTCAGAAGCTACCGGTCAAGAAGTGAATGCATTTGTAGATGCAAGGACTTATTTTAGAAACAACATCGGTACCCGTATCTACGAAGAATGGTTGTACGATGCTTCGTATATCAAACTGAGAGAAGTAAGTTTAGGCTATACCTTTAACCAGAATCAATTAGGAAGCTCTCCATTCAAATCTATCCGAGTAGCCGTTATTGCAAGAAATCCTTGGATGATTTGGCAAAAAGCACCAAAAGGACTTGATCCTTCAGAATTATCTGCTGGAAGTGCTTCAATCAGCTGGATCGAAAAGGGAGAATTGCAGACCGTTCGTTCCTATGGATTTAATTTAAGTGTTAAATTTTAACCATTAACATCATGAAAAAGCATTTATTAAAATATATATTATTTGCCCTTACGCCAATTGCGGTTACTTCTTGTACCAATTTCGATGACTCGTACTATGAAAATCCCAATAAGCCCAGTAAGGCTTCAGGAACGCAATTGATTGCGAATGCACAGTTTTTCCTGCCAAATTTAAGCTCTAGTGCGTATGGTGTGCATTATCCGCAATACCTGAGTTTAACAACCTATACGGATAATACCCGTTTTATTGCGCAGAACTTTGATTTTGAGACCTGGTATGTGGGTCCGTTGATGAACTTGGAGGATGTGCTGAGCAAGCAGGATGCATTGGATGCGAATGAGGGACCGGTTGCCAATCAGGTGGCTGTAGCCAAGATCTTAAAAGCATTCTTTATGTGGAATGTGACGGATAGATGGGGGGATGTGCCTTATACGGAAGCCTTCCAAGGGACCGCACTTCCAAATCCGAAATACGATAAGCAGGAGGATATCTATAAAGCTTTATTTACCTTATTGGACGAAGCGAACGCAGCTATTGTATTGACCAACGGAACGATCAAGAACGATATTATTTATAAGGGGGATATGTCCAAATGGAAGAAGTTGGGGAATTCCATCCATATGTTGATGGCCTTACGCTTGTCCAAGGTGAATCCTACCTTAGGGAAGGCGGAGTTTGAAAAGGCCATGCAGGCTGGGGATATGACCGCAAATGCGGATAATTTATCCTATCCTCATTTGGCGCAGGCTGCGCATCAGAATTTCTGGTACAATTCCTTTACGGTGTTGAAAAGAAACTGGTATGCTTTGTCGGAGGCTTTGGTGAACCTGATGTTGCCACAAGAGGATCCTCGATTGGCGGTTTATGGTGATAAGAATGCAGCAGGTGGATATGCTGGACTGGCTTTTGGAAAAGCCGTTCCGAATCCGGATGTGGATATCCCTAAGGTTTCCTTGTTAGGTGCTGGGATCAGGAATCAAGATTCACCGGTGCCATTGGTTACTTATGCACAATTGCAGTTTGCAAAAGCAGAAGCAGCGAAGTTGGGATGGATTGCTGGTGGAGATGCGCAGGCGAAAACGTATTATGAAACAGGGATAAAAGAATCGATCAAGCAATGGACTGGTTCGGATGCTTCAGCAGCTGGCTATTTGGCAAAACCGGCGATCGTTTATTCGCCAGCGAAGGCGTTGGAGCAGATTGCTACGCAACGGTATATTCATGTGTTTCCATATGGGTATGAAGGATGGGCGGAATGGAGAAGGACAGGTTATCCGGTGCTGACCCTGGCTTCGGATATTAATGGTGGTAAGATGCCTAGGAGAGATGGTTATCCGTTAAGTGAGGCAGCAAATAATAAAGCGAATTATGAAGCTGCAGTTTCTGCGCTTCCATATGGTGGTGAGGATAATTTGAATAGTAGGGTATGGTGGGATAAGCCGTAAGATACTATCACGTCATTGCGAGGAGTTCTTACCGTCATTGCGAGGAGGNNAGGAGGTACGACGAAGCAATCTTTGGATTAGTTTAAAGATTGCTTCGTTCCTCGCAATGACGGTATACCTCGCAATGACGGTTCTAGTCTTTATCCGTACCTCCGAAAAGGCCTAATTGACCGTTATCATCAATCTGAATATCATCTGGATTGGTAATCTCAAATGAAATCTCATCTGCTTTCGGAACAACCTCTTCCTTCTTCTCAACATCCAGTTTTTTCTGAACGTCCTCTTTATTCTCTATTTCCACCTTTTCCTTCTGAACATCCTCTTCCTTCTTAACATCCTCCACATTACCCATCATTGGATTTTCCGCTTGAGAATCTACTTCTTCCACACCAGCACTTCTACCTTCCAAACCATTCCTATTACCTTCCAAACCACCAACTTCCACTATCTCTGCCAGATCCTTTTCCTCCGTCAACAACTTGATTTTTTTCACAGTATGGAAAGATAACCTATTCCCTTGCGCTTTCATACCCTTCACATCCACGATTTCAGTTAAATCCTGATCCAACTCCTCTGGCGTCTGCGATTTCCCTTTCAACAAATCAAGATGAACAACAGGTTGATCATTATTGGTCAACAAGATCAATTTACTATCCTCACCAATAAATTTAACACGCTTTCCAACTGGATTATCATCAAAATTAAACCTCTTCACAAAATAAGTGCCCTTACTATCCTGATGAATCGCTGTATACACCTGCTCCGGAATGAATTTTTCCAATCGGATCATCTTCTCATCAAAATGGTTATTCAGATCAAAAGTGCTCAGCTCATAAGAACCATCGCCCAAAGCCATTAAGATCTTATCATCACCATCAAATTCACCCAAGAACTTCCCACGATCATCAGCATTCAAACGCTTCAATATATCATCATACCAGATCTTCCTGCCTGCAAGAGTAGATATACCCGCACTTTTGAAAATGATCTTTTTAACCGGATACTTACTCACGATATTTCCTTGAGAACCCCGGCCTTTAATGGCCACTTCCGCAAAGTCCATATCAAAATTCAGTTTCCGCAGCTTCGTATGCGGCTTCAATTGCACATTGACAATCTCTGCCTCCCCATTGGAGTTCGCCGTAAAATACAATATTTTGGTGCCCTTGCTTCCTTTGCCGATATCATAATCCTTATCACGCGTAACCCCAGTAACCGCAAAACGTTTAATATAACTCGTTCCAGTCGCTCCATCCTTATAAATCGCATTGTAAATCGTCCGCTCATCACCTTTCTTGAATACCGCCACATGGATGATATCCTTGCCCACAAATACCTTATCCTGGATTTTTACAATGGAATATTTACCATCCGCACGGAACACAATCATATCATCGATATCCGAGCAATCGCCCACCAATTCATCCTTACGCATGTTGGTACCGATGAATCCCTCTTCACGATTGACATATAATTTTGCATTGGCTAAGGCAACCTGCGTCGCCTCCACCTTGTCAAACACACGAAGCTCAGTTTTGCGTTCGCGGCCCTTGCTGTACTTCCCACGTAAATATTCGAACCATTTGATGGTAAATTCCGTCAGATTCCGAAGGTTCTTCTTCACCTCCTTGATTTCATCCTCCAAGGCCTTCATCATCTCATCGGCCTTTTTCACATCAAATCGCGTGATGCTACTCATCGGTTTATCGATCAAGCGTTTATAATCTTCCGGAAGGATAGGTCGGTAGAACTGCTCGAAGAAAGGTTCAAACAAGCGGTTCAACACCTCGACCACCGTTTCAAAATCTCCAGAATTTTCATAGTCAGGGTGTTTGTACATCCCTTCTTGGATAAAGATCTTCAAAAGATTACTGAAGAAGATCTTCTCCATCAATTCATTCAAGCGGATCTCCAATTCCTGTTTCAGGAGGCTTTTGGTCTGCTTGGTATTCTCGATCAGAATATCATTCACACTCATGAAATGAGGTTTGTTATTCTTGATCACACAGGTGTTTGGCGAAATGGATGTTTCGCAACCTGTAAAAGCATATAAGGCATCGATGGTAACATCAGGGGAGATCCCAGGTGCCAAATGCACCAAAATCTCCACGAATTCTGCTGTATTATCCTCGATTTTCTTGATTTTTATTTTACCCTTTTCATTGGCAGTAACGATACTATCGATCAAGCTGCCGGTGGTAGTACCAAAAGGGATTTCCGTGATCGCCAAGGTTTTTTTGTCGCGTTCCTCGATCTTCGCACGTACGCGTATTTTCCCCCCACGCATCCCTTCGTTATAACCCGTAACATCAGCCATACCGCCAGTCGGGAAATCGGGATAGATGCTTGGCCTTTCCCCTTGAAGAACCTGGATGGATCCATCGATCAGCTCGATGAAGTTATGGGGCATGATCTTGGTCGCCAAACCTACTGCAATACCTTCCGCACCTTGGGTCAACAGCAAAGGGAATTTTACCGGTAGGGTGATCGGTTCTTTCTTCCGACCATCATAACTCAACTGCCACTCGGTGGTATCCGGATTGAAGACCACTTCCAGCGCAAATTTCGACAAACGACCTTCGATATAACGTGCCGCAGCAGCAGAATCCCCGGTGATCGGATCTCCCCAGTTTCCTTGGCAATCGATCAACAGGTTCTTTTGCCCCAATTGGACCATCGCATCCCCAATAGAGGCATCTCCATGCGGGTGGAACTGCATGGTATTTCCGATGACATTGGCTGCTTTGTTGTATCTTCCATCATCCATCTCCTTCAACGAGTGCAAGATGCGTCGCTGAACCGGTTTGAAACCATCGTTGATATGTGGAACAGCACGGTCTAGAATAACGTAGGATGCATAGTCTAGAAACCAGTTCTCATACAGTCCCGAAAGGGGAATCGTATTGCTTTGTTGGTCTTGTGATGGGCTTTGTTCGTTGTTTTCGTCGATGTTGTTAATTTCGTCGCTCATTTACTGTTTGTAAGTTTTTCGGGTTTGGCAGATTCGAATACTGCAAACCTTGTAAAAATACAAAATTCATTTTATTTTTAGGTTTATATCCGCATACCTCATCTCGCATTATGAAGAATTTTCTGTTAAGTGTTTTATTCAGTTGTTTATTGTTCGTTGCCCAGGCCCAACAGGCGGCCTACCAGTTGAAAGAAAATATTTCTTATGCTGGAAAGGGAACCGATGTCTATAGCCAAGAGCGCTGTGTATTAGATCTTTATTTCCCTACCGACAAAAAAGATTTTGTGACCGTTTTATGGTTTCATGGCGGTGGACTAACCGGAGGAAATAAGGAAATCCCAGCCTTTCTAAAGGACAAGGGAATTGCCGTCATCGGGGTCGGTTATCGCCTTTCGCCAAAGGCTAAGGTCGAAGAGATCATACAAGATGCTGCCAAAGCTGTACAATGGGCCTATCAACACCTGGAAACTTATGGGGGGAATAAAAACAAACTAGTGCTTTCGGGGCATTCTGCCGGCGGATACCTCAACCTGATGCTGGCCTTAAACCCAAGGTACCTGAAAGAAGTTGCTGTTCCGGAAAGAGCTATCTTGGGCGTCGTACCTTTCAGCCCGCAGTGTATTACCCATTTTACCGCACGTGCGGAGCGGAAAATCGATATCACCCAACCGGTAATTGATGAACTGGCACCTTTATTCTGGGTACGGAAGGATGCTTCCCCGATCACCTTGATCACGGGCGACCGCGAACTCGAGATGGTGGGCCGTTACGAAGAGAATGCCTACCTCGCCAGGATGTTGAAAATTGTGGGACACCAACAGGTAAAACTGATCGAACTCGATGGCTATGACCATAATATGGTTTATCCGGGTTTGCCTCTTTTGTGGAAAGAGATCCAAAACTGGTCAAAATAGGATTACTTTATCCCGATAAAATTTCTAAAAGCGCTATTGTTTGCTAATATTTTTAGTATTTTTGAAATACTATTTTAATATTTAGCTATGGAACTGTTTGATAGTAAGCGTTTTGTTGCGCATTTGGATTTAGACACCTTTTTTGTAAGTGTAGAAAGGCTCAAGAACAGTCAGTTCATTGGCAAGCCTTTGATCGTGGGGGGGATGAGTGATCGTGCGGTGGTATCTGCCTGTAGTTATGAAACCCGAAAATTTGGTGTACACAGTGCCATGCCGATGAAATTGGCTTTGCGATTATGCCCGCATGCGATCGTGGTACGTGGTGATATGGACAGTTACAGCTATTATTCCCGGGTGGTGACGGATGTGGTCCGGGAGACGGTTCCGGTGATGGAAAAGGCGAGCGTGGATGAGTTCTATGTGGACCTGACGGGTGTGGATCGTTTTTTTGGATGCAGCCAATTCATGAGCGAGCTGAAGGATAAGATCCGGAAGGAGAGTGGCCTGCCGATCAGCTATGCCCTGGCATCGAACAAACTGGTGAGCAAGGTGGCTACGGATGATGCCAAACCCGATGGCAAAAAAGAGATCCTCCATGGTCTGGAAAAGGATTACCTGGCTCCGTTGAAGATCGAGCGGATGCCCGGTATAGGACAGAAAACAGGAACTTTACTGCAACAGATGGGCGTACGGACCATCAAGATATTGAGCGAGATCCCCCTGCCGATGATGCAGAATCTCCTAGGGAAGAACGGTATCGACCTTTCCCGGAAAGCCAATGGCATCGATCCATCACCCATTATTCCCTATTCGGAACAGAAAAGCATGGGAACGGAAGAAACCTTCCATCAGGATACCATCGATATGAATTTCCTGAACGCTGAATTGATCCGGATGACGGAGAAACTGACTTTTCAGCTGCGGAAACAAGAACGGCTCACCGGCTGCGTGACGGTGAAGTTGCGTTATGCCAATTTCGATACGGTAAGCAAGCAGATGGTTATTTCCTATACGGCTTCTGATGCGGTATTGCTCAAGAAGGTAAAGGAACTGTTCAGCAAGCTGTTTGACCGGCGGATGCTGGTACGCCTGATCGGGGTCCGCTTCAGCCATCTGGTGCAGGGTTCCCAACAGATCAATCTTTTTGAAGACACCGAAGAGGCCGTTCGTTTGTATCAGGCCATGGACGCTATGCGTGCGCGATTTGGGGATGAAGCGATCAAAAGGGCTATTTCTGCACCTCCAAAACCGGCTCAGAAACGAGACGCCTTTCGAGCATAAGCTCCACATATTTCCTACACATCTTATCCCATCCATAATGGTTTCTGGAATATTCCTGATACCGTAAGGCAGCCATCCGAAAATGCTCCTCATCCGAAAAAAGCTCCTCTAACTGTGCCGCCCAGGCCTTTGCATCGTTGGATGGCAAAAGAATCCCGTTTTTATTATGTTTGATGGCGTCGGTGATCCCGTCGATCTCCGAGGCGATTACCAAGGTTCCGGCCAGGGAGGCCTCTAAGCAGACCAACCCGAAACCTTCCATATCCCCATCTACCCGGATGTTGGGCATGAGAAATGCAGCAGCATTGGCCAATAAAAGTTTCAGGTCGGAAAAGGGTACTTTTCCAAAATGTATCACCCGATCTTTGATCTCCTTTTTTTTCAGGAGCCTGCGAATAGCCGCTTGGTCGCTGGGATAGCCCAAAAAAAGAAAAAGTAGCGACCTGAACTTCTTGGGCAAAGCATATAATAAACGTTCGGTAAGCCCGGTTTTTTCCTGAAAGGGACCGACCATGAAGAGCTTAACATCCGCGGGAAGCTGCGGGACTACCTCTTGCAACAGCCAGGAGAAACCCTTGCGCTGCACGGGTCTGCCCAGGGTAATGAGGTACTTCTGTCCGGTAGCAATATGGGGAAAACGACGCTGGAGATCCGACCTTTCCAGGTTCCCACGATCAATCCCTTCCGTATCTACCCCATTGGGGATAACATAGACTTTTTCTCGAGGAATACCTCTCCCAATAGCGGCATCGGCCGTTGCCTGGCTCACCGTGATGATCTTATCATAATGAGCGGCCAATTTAGGGATGATCCTTTTCTGAAAGAATGCCCAAGGGAATACAATATCCAATCCATGCAGGGTAACCATTTTCCGGAGATGGCCATAGCCTTTATGCGATAGGGCAAAGGAGGCGATCAATCCATCATTGAAATGGATCACCTGGATCTGGGGATGCGCTTTCAACAGGGTCAGTATCCGATGGTTGAGCAGGAAAAAGAAGGTCAAAAGGCTTTCCTTATCCTTTCGGAATACCAGTTTATGAATTTTGGCATACCGGGCAGAACCTTGGATCAGTTCGTAGGACTGCTTTTCCATGCCTCCGGTTGCTGGAGGATATTTATGGCTAACAAATAGTATTTCAGGAAGTGGCTGTTGCGACATGATTGATTTCTTTTTTGATGAAAAGGTAAAGGATGAACCCGATGACGATCCAGCTGAGCTGTCTTGCCCTACGCAGGATGGATACCGTGATCCAAACGGATGCACCGGTAATACCAATGGCGGCCAGCATCAGTTTATTCCCCAGTTCTTCGACTCCCAACTGCCCAGGAACAAAAGCACCCAAGCTTTTGAATACAATGACGCTCATGTCCAGCAATAGGCCGTGCATGGGCTGTACATCGAATCCAAGAAAAAGGAGGATGAAATAGAATTCCAAGCTACCCACGATCCAGTGGAGCGTAGCTAAGGCATAGGAAAACCAGAAAGTACGGGTGTTTTCCTGATAAAAACTGCGGATATCGTTTAAGAGTTTCAGGATGTTATGGTATATTTTTTCCAGGAAATTCCGGGACTTTTTTGGCGAGGAGGCATCTTCGGATGAAGCCTCAGTATGCTTCTTACCGCTCTTCGATAACCAGATAAACAAACCTATTTTTGCAACAAGCAATACAACAACAATCAGGTAAAACACCCAACCGAAACGCTGTATGGCCTGCATACCGGCCGGATTGCTGATCAACCAAACACAGGCACCCAAAAAAAGTAATATTTGGGATAATACGGCAGTCACACGGGAGCTGGCTACCGAATTGATGGCCACCGATTTGGAGATGCCGTATGGCTTCAACAGTTCGGCCTTCAGCATATCTCCACCAATAATGCTGGTGGGATTATAGAGCCCAACCGTTTCCCCGACCTGCCGCAGGGAGAACAACCGAAATACCGAGATCTTCGATCTTTCCTTCCCCAAACAGACATGCCAGGACCAGGTACCGATCAGATAAGCCAAATAGGTGATCCCCAACAAATACAGAAAACGGAATCCAATGCCGCGAAGTTCTTTCCAGACCGACTGGAAGTCCGTATTCCAAAGGAAAATCCCGATGAATACGACAATACTGATCACTAATAATTGCTTGACCCGCTTTTTGGGTATTTTAATCGACCTGCCCATTGACTGCTATTCCAAAAGATTCACCTGCTCATTATTGTCCAGCCAAGGCAAAAGCCCTTTGCGGTTCGCGCGCCAGTTCCTGCACATCATCAAAATAGGTGTCGGTCAATTTTGCCCAATCCAATTGTTTGATGTACTGCAGTCCGGCATGGCGTAATTCTTCCTTGAGCTTCTCATTCCGAAGGATTTTGTGAAGGAAAAAAAGATATTCTTTAGGATTGTTCGGCGAGCATTTATAACCTGTTTGGCCATGTTCCACCAAACTGGCACTGCCACCCGCATTCGCAATGACACTGGGTAAACCCGAAGCCATTGCCTCGATCACCACATTTCCGTAGGTCTCGGAAAGGGAAGTGAACACGAAGGCATCCGCAGAAGCGTATAACCTGGAAAGCTCCAGATGATCCAATTTGCCCAAGAAGACTGCTTTGGGCATCAACTGCATGGCCTCCTCCTTGGCGGTTCCATCCCCCGCAATGATCAGGTTGTAAGGCATGCCTTCCTGTTCCAATTGCTGATAGATACCGATCAGGGTCTGTATATTCTTCTCCCATACCAGTCGGCTCGCAAACAGGATATTGGGTTTGTCGTTTTTGCTGATCGCTCGGATATATGCCTCGCAACGTTTGTTCGGGTTGAACAGCTTCACATCGATCCCGCGTTGCCATAGGGTCAACCGTTCACCCTGTATTCCGATATCCTCCAACTCCCGGATGATGCTATGCGCCGGAACATAAACCTTTTCGCAGTTGTTGTAAAAACTGCGCATCCGCCGGCGGATCCAGTTTTCTACCGGCCGGATTAAGCTGCTGAAGTTGCGGAAATAATAGGCGATATAGGAAATGAAATGCGTATGGTAGATACTGATGACCGGAATGCCCTTTCTCTTCGCGTATCCCAAGGCGTAGAAACCCAATAAGGATGGCGTGGCGATGTGGATGACATCCGGTTGGAAAGCATCCAAGGTTTCCTCCAAACGCCATTTGGCCAATTGCGGCACCGCAAAGGAATAATCATCGTTCATGGGGATTCGGAAGGTAGGAACCTGATAACTCTGACCACCTTCAATCTCGCTCGGGCCGCGGCCATATACAAATAGATAGGAAAAGGAATTCGGGTCTATCCGATTGATAATCTGATACATTGTTCTGGATGCCCCGTCAAAATCCTCGATCAGGATCTCCGAAAAAAATGCAACTTTCTTCATGTAGAAATAAAATTGTCTGTATTAATAAAAATACTTCCGGAGTTTGTAGTTAATGATAACTGATTATTAATTAATTATGAATAATATGGGGCCTAATTCCCGATTTTAATATGGAGTAAATAGTTTGAAAACAAACATTTAATAATCTCTAAAAACTTGGGTTATATTGCTGAATTAGTTTTGTTTCAGATCAAGGAATTTGCCGCTATGCTCATTCAGCTTACCTATCCGAAAAGACGAAAATCAAAACATCTTGGTTTGATCAGTCTACTTTCTCTACTGCTTATCACAGGTTTTCAATTAAGTTTCAAACGAGGAAATACAGCCAAGGAGGTCTCTGAAACGGTTTTTCCAGTGATGGAAGAGGCCAGCTCGGGGGAGCTGTCGCTGTTGACCTATAATGTGGCGGGATTGCCGCAGATCATTTCCAGTGCGGAAACCGACCGAGCGATCAGCATCCAGGAGATCGGTCGGCAGATGAATAAATTCGATCTGGTGAATGCCCAAGAAGATTTCAACTATAACCGCCAACTCTATGCGAAGAATACCCATCCTTACCGTACGGAAAGTATGGGAGGGGTTCCTTTTGGAGATGGCCTGAGTACGCTGTCCAAGTATCCTATCTTGGAGACCGAACGCATTGCCTGGGAGGATTGCAGTGGTTCGGATTGCTTAACCCCAAAGGGCTTCAGCTATCACCGGATACAATTGGCCAAAGAGGTGTTTATTGATGTTTATAATGTCCATGCTACAGCCCAAGACAACCCCTCGGCAGTCATGGCAAGAAGAAAGAACCTCCTGCAATTGGCCGAATACATCAAGGAGAAATCCGCTGGAGAAGCGATCCTGATCATGGGGGATTTCAATGCGCATTATGCCTTTTCGCAGGATAATTTATACGATTTCCAGAAAGAAACTGCGGTTCAGGATAGTTGGGTCATGGTTCAGAACAAGGGGATCCATCCAGCCTTACTACCTGATTTCAAGGCGATCCATGCACTTCAGGTTACCGAAGAATGTGAAAGTATTGATAAGATCTATTTTAGGGATAGCGATAAGTTGAGCTTTAGCCCAAGTTCCTACAAGATCGAACATAAGCTGTTCAGCAATGAGGAAGGAAAACCGCTTTCTGATCATTGTGCCATCTCCTTGAAAATGGCCTGGTCCTTAAATTAACAAATTACCTCAAGCTACCTTATTACCCCAGTTTATAACCTAATTTCCGCATCCCAAGGATTTCCAGGCTATATACTTCGAATTCTTCCATCACGCGGCCGTGCAATTCATAGAATCCACTTCCCAGAAAAGGGTATTGCTTGAGCACGGGTGGGAAGTGAACTGTATCCAACCAATTCCCATCCACTGCGAGGAAAGTGCCAAAGCACATCCTTTCTCCTTTGATGGTTCGGGTCTCTTTGATGGTCACTAACCTGCCGATCACCTTGATCTGTTGGCCCAGGTAATCCTGCAGCCGTTCCGCACAAACCGTCCCCTGTAGATGCATGGGGTCAAGAAGTTCGTAGAAATCCCCCACCACAAAACCCAAGAGATCCAGTTCGTCCTTGAGGTCTTCCATGCGGTCCTCATCGAATTTAGGTAGGGTAAATTGCAATTCCTCACTTTCGAAGAGGTTGACCAGCACTTCCTTTTCCACCCTTTTGCTCCGAAAATTGGCTTCCCAGAGCAAGGTCTTCTTGTCCAGACCGGTAAACCGTAGTGCCCCGATCCGGATCAGGATGTTCAATTGCTCCGGAGCAGGTTGTAGGCGCTGTAGGATATCATGCAGGTCTAGGTATGGACCATTGGCCATCCGTTCTTCGACGATACGATGACCCAGTTCCTGTTCCAGACCCTGTAGGTGGATGAAACCCACATACACCTGTTGTCCCTGGATATTGGTGAGGTAATCACTCTGGTTCAGGCAGGGGAGTTCGATGATCCCGCCATTTCTCCGGAGTTCATGGAAATAAAATTCCGTACGGTAGAATCCTCCAAAGTTATTGATCACTGCCACATAGAATTCGCAGGGGTAATACGTCTTGAGAAAGAGACTCTGATAGCTTTCCACGGCAAAGGATGCCGAGTGGCCCTTGGCAAAGGAGTAGCCACCAAAACTTTCCATCTGTCGCCATATTTCCGCACTGATGCCCTCATCGTGGCCTTGCGTCCTGCAATTCACAAAGAACTTCTCGCGCATCAGCTCAAACTTGTTCTCCGAGCGGTATTTTCCGCTCATCGCGCGACGAAGGATATCCGCTTCTTCCAGGGAAATCCCCCCAAAATGATGGGCCACCTTGATCACATCCTCCTGATACACCATCACACCGAAGGTTTCCTCCAGCAGTTCCTTCATTTTGGGATGCAGGTATTCCACCTTGTCGCGATCGTGGTATCGTTCAATATACTGCTTCATCATTCCCGATTGGGCAACCCCAGGTCGGATGATGGAGCTGGCCGCCACCAAGGTGATGTAATTGGAACATTTTAGCTTGCCCAACAATTGGCGCATCGCCGGACTCTCAATATAGAAACAACCAATGGTATCTGCGTTCCGGATCATGTGGGCCAACTTAGGATCCTTGAAGAAACGGTCCACATCATGGATGTCGATATGCTTGCCCTTGTTCTGCTGCACCAGTTCCAGGGCATCCTTGATATGCCCCAGACCCCGTTGGCTCAAGATATCAAACTTGAACAGCCCGATGCGGTCCGCTTCGAACATATCCATGTGCAGGGTCTTAAAACCCTTGGGCGGAAGTTCCAGCACCCCGTAATTGGCAAGGGGCTCCTCACTGATGAGCACGCCCGCCGCATGCACACTCACATTGCTGGGGAAATTGACCAATAGCGCACCGTATTTCTGGATCCAACGCTGTATCTTATCCTCTGGGCTCCATTCTCTTTTGTGCACCAGCTCATCGATCTCTTCCTTCGGCAGACCAAATACCTTTCCCAATTCCCGAACGATCGCCCTGCGCTGAAAAGTGGTGTACATCCCTAACAGGGACACATGCTGTTTTCCATAGCGCAAAAAGAGGTATTCAAAAATAGAATCCCGGTCCTTCCAACTAAAGTCGATATCAAAATCCGGTGGAGACGTACGGTTGGGGTTCAGAAAACGTTCGAAATATAGATCCAGTTGTATAGGATCCACATCGGTGATGCGGAGGCAATAGGCGACTACCGAATTGGCACCACTACCACGGCCCACATGGTAGAATTTCTGCTCGTTGGCATAACGGAGCATATCCCATACAATCAGGAAGTAGGAGCAGAAATTGGATTTGTAGATGATGCTGAGCTCTTTTTCCACCCGGGCCATGGCCTGGCGGTTCTTGATCCCATAACGGGTTTTGCAACCCTCTACCGCCAATTTCCGCAGCAGTTCCTGATCTCCTTCGGCCGAGGCCGTAAAATACTTTTTGTTCTTATCCACATGGAATTCCATGCTGATGTTACAGCTTTTGATCACCTGCATGGTCTTACCGATCACGCTTGGAAAGCGGGCAAAGGCCGCCACCAGCACCTCTTCCTCCACGAGGGTTTCATTCGGGCCGGCATAATCCGCCGGGGTCAATTTGGAGAGCAGGGTGTTCTTGGCGATAGCCCTTAAGATCCGATGCACATTGTAATGGGCTTTGTCCTGATAGGTGACCGGATGGAGGACCACCCAACAATCCGCGGCCAAGGCGTCCTGCCAATTCAGTTTGTTGAGATCTTCCATCCCCAGACCGATCAGTTCCTGGGGATGGAGCTCTTCGATTTCCGGATGACGTTCAAATGGATAGATTACCCATACGTCTTGCAGATCAAAAGTCGGACGATCCGGAAAATCCAGTTTTTTCACCTTATGATGGGAAAGAAAATGATGGATCTGCGTGAGGCCTTGGTTGTTTTTTGCCAATAGGATATAACAAAGCTGATTATCATTTCTGACCTCTGTACCAACGATGGGCTTAATGCTCTTTTCCTGACATTTTAGAACAAAATCCCAGCAATCGGCAGTAGAATTGATATTGGTAAGCGCCATGGCCTTAATGCCCATGTCTGAAGCTCGTTCAAGCAGTTCTTTGGGCGAAAATGTTCCATAATGGAAACTGAACCAGGTCTTACAATTCAAATACATGTTACAAGATTACGAAATTTAGCTTTATTTTACTAAAAATATTAGCAAAATAAAGTATAACAAATTGATACGTAATCTTATAATTAAATGGGAATGCTGCTGTACAAATTAGGCAGGAATTTCTTTCCACTCCCAATCGAAGGACATGGATACCGCCAAATGGTCGGATAGGGCAGCTCCAGCTTGATTGGTAAAATGGGAAATCTCCACCTCATAGGTTTTGGGAATCAAGGTCAGGTTATCCCCATTCCTGAAAAAGATTTTGTCCAGACTTTCCGTGTCATTGTTCAGGGAAAGCATATGCTGGGCAATAAACTTCGGGATGATCTCTGGAAATGTGCCGTTGCGAAGGTGGGTTACCCATCCATCCGACAATCCGGTATTCACTAAAAACTCATGGAGATTATCGCGTTTATAAGCATAATGGGCGTTGAAATCCCCCATAACGATCAAGGGTTTCCCGGCAGAATGCTCTTGGATATAGGCCGCTAATTGACGAATGTTTTCCCTTCTTGCCTTGGCTGCACGGGCCACATCACTGGAATTGGCATGCACATTATACACATCCAAATACACATGCTGATCCAACTGGATCTTGGCAAAACTAAACCCTTTCACCGTCCAACAATCCGGTCCACTACAATGACGCCAAGGAATCCGGCGATACTCCACAATCGGATATTTGGATAGGGTGTTCAAACCATCGCCAAGGGGTATTTTTCCCTTGTGCACCGTACGGTAGGGATGTTTGTTCAGCGAATAGAAGGCCGTATTGTAATTGAAGTCTTCCTGCACATTTACAATGTCGAATTCCTCCACCTTTTCACCAATCTCTGTGATACTTACTCTTCTAGGGGTTTTTGCGGCTGAAATGCCTTGTGGTAATCCAGCAATATTATAGGTCAACACCTTAATATGGCCTTTTGAAAGTTGTCCGTCTTTGTCTTCATCTGGTGTCAGTTCAACCAGGGTCAGCTTTCGTCTTAGTTTTTTGAAAATCAATAAGACTACAATAATCAGAACAATCAGTATATATACTATAATCATCAACAAACTATTATGGGAATAAAGATAACCTGATTGGATTACTTAAATCTTTATTTTATGTTAAGTTATCCTTATTCCCGCTGTAGATGCTTTATTTCTTATTCCCCCTTTTTCTCCTCGTTGATGTTCTTGAGATCTTCATAAGGGTTTTCCTCCGCCTCATGTATTTCTTTGTAGGTCACTTCTTCCTTCGGCTGATTGCCTTCTTCATCAGTTGTCACATGAACATCCATTTCAATTTTCTTTTTGTTCTTAGGGGTTCTGACAATCCCCCATTTCATCAGCAATTCCTGGGTAGAGTTCTTTTTGAGGTGTAGTTTTTCAGGCTCTCCGATCAAGAAACCAAAAGCCTGCATTCCTGGGGAAGCATCAAAGATAACTTTCAAGGTAGCGATGAAAGGTAGGGCAAGGATCAAACCCGCCAAACCGAATAGCATACCGCCCAATAAGATTCCAATAATAGCCATCAACGGATTGATGCTCACTTTACTGCCCACAATATTTGGGGTAATGATGTTTCCTTCCAAGAATTGAACGACTTGAAACCAGGCGACCACACCCAAAGCATACCAGGCACTGTCCTTGGTGGCCAAAGCAAACAGCGCCGGTAGGATAGAGCCGATTGCAATACCGATGTAAGGCAATAGCATCAGCAAGGATGCCAAGGAACCAAAGAACCAAGCATAGTCAATGCCCATGGCCATTAAACCAACGGTATTCAGCACCGCTACAATCCCCATCACCGTGATCAAACCGACCAGGTAACTCTGTACAACCTCGTAAATTTTATTCAATACCTCATTTACTTTATGTTGAGGCGTAGCTTTGAAAGCTTTAAAGAAAAATTCGCGAAAGAAATCGCGGTAATACAACAGGAAAAAACTGAACAGCGGAACCAAGATCGCACTGGCCAGTAGGTTTCCAATGGAACCAAAAGTTGCCGTTAAGGTGCCGGCCATATTCTCCATCGATTTGTTTCCCTGCTCACGGACTTTTTCCATGACCTCGGTTTTTTCAATTCCAAACTGACTACTGATCCATTCTTGCCCTTTCTCCAATACCGATAATACCTTGTCGGTGATCGATGAAGCATCTTTTCCGATGATGATACTTTCATGCACGATAAACCAGAAAAGGCCCGATATAATCGCAATGGCAACTATAACAGCCAAAATAGAGGAGAATGCTTTCCCCAGATGCAGGCGGTCGAATAGTCTTGCCAACGGATAAAGGGAAATAGAGATCAGTATAGAGAATAATAGTGGTAATAAAACGCTTTGGGTAAAATACATCAAAGCAATAATAAGTACCGTCGCCAATAAGGTAGCGGAAAGCTCCATGGCATAAGGTCTTTTGGTGTGATTTTTTTCCATATGGTCTTTATAACGTGTTAGGCAATTTTTTGTTTTTTCTCTCCCAATATAAAACATATAAAAATGCAAAGAAAATTACGATGGCATTTCCATACATGATTCCTGGAATTCGCGATAGCTGATCGTGATAAATATATCCTGCAAATACTGCGCCACCTCCGATTCCGGCTTCCAAGGCAATATACATGGTTGCCATGGCCTTACCGCGGTATTGCGGAAGGGAAAGATCGATGGTCCAGGCATTCACGGCGGGCGAAAATATGCCCGTACCTATTCCATAGATACAGGCACCAATGATCAGATGCAGAATACTGTCGCTAAAACCGATGTACAGGACGGAGATGGTAACAATCAATAAGCCTACTTTCATCACGGAAATCCGACCATAGCGATCCGCCACTTTCCCGGATACCATCCGTATAGCGACTGACGCAACGGTGTAGGCCGTGAAGAAGAGTCCTTTGTTCTGTATTCCCAAATGTTCACTCCAATCGGGAATAAGGGTCAGGATAACCCCATAAGCAGTATAGGAGAACAGGGTTACTATTCCTGCCGGGATGACCCGAAGTTCGATGATGTCCCTCCGCGAGATCTTCAGCATACTCCGATGGAATTTTTGCTTATCCTTCAGGGTTTCCTTCATGTTCATGACAATGATGATGGACAGGAAAGCAAAGGCGGAGGAGCTGTAGAACATGGTGTTCAGGTCGGCGACCATGGCAATATAGCTTCCAATGGCAGGTCCAACCGCGCCCCCAATACTAAAGCATAGTCCATGCATGCCCAATGCTTCGCCCCAACGCGTGGAAGGAATAATATCGGCTATATAGGCCGAAGTTGCTGTGGGTTTGAAACCGGTGGAGAATCCATGCACCAATCGGAGAAGAAAGAATCCGGCCACACTGGTCAGGATAGGGTAGAGGAATCCACAGAGTACACATACGATGGAACCGATCGCCATCACCGGAACACGACCCCATTTATCGGTCAAACGACCACTGAAAGGTCTGGAAATTCCGGCCGTCAAGGTGAATAATCCAATGATCAGGCCTTTATGTTCCGCTCCGCCCAAAGAACTTAAATAGTTGGGCAATTCGGGGATGATCATGTTGAAGCTTGCTGAAAAAAGCAAGGAACTCAGGCAAAGTAACCCAAATTGTAACGTGTATAAGGGCCTTTGATCTTCCTCCGCAGCATTCTCCATCATATTATCTTAATTTTTGTCTCGTTAATTCAGAACAGAAAATGGTGGTCGCCACAGCAACATTCAATGATTCGGCAGCACCGACTCTTGGAATGGTCACCTTTTTCTGGATTTTCGGGATCAGATCCTTCCGAATGCCATTCCCTTCATTACCCATGATGATCAAGCCTTGCTTACCAAAATCAGTTTCATAGATGGAATCGCCATCCAATAAGGCACCGAAGGTGGGCAATTTGTTTTCTTCCAAAAAGGATTCGATATCCAGGTAATGGATCTTGATCCTGGAAAGGGAACCCATGGTTGCCTGTACCACTTTCGGGTTGTAGGCATCTACCGTTCCTTGGGAGCAGATCAGGTGCTCGATGCCGAACCATTCTGCCGTACGGATGATGGTACCTAAGTTGCCTGGATCTTGCACATCATCCAAGATCAAACTGTGTTTGTTCGCAAGGATTGTGGGGTCTAGATCGTCCTCCGCAGGGATTTCCACCGTTGCCAATGCCCCTTGTGGATTCTTCAGGCTACTGATTTTTCCAAATTCCGCTACAGTGACTTCTTCCAGTTTTATATTTTGAGGGATTTTCCCCAATTTTGCAGCGGCATTTGCCGTCGCCCATATTTTTTGTATCTTGTAGGATGAGCCAACAAATTCCATTACGGACTTAATTCCTTCCACTACAAATAATTGATGCTGGGTACGAAATTTTTTATGCTGCAATGACGTAATTAAACTGATTTGTGCTTTTGACAACATGGGACGAATGACTAAAAAAAGAAGTTTGTTTATTTTTGCAAGTATAACGTTTTTGTTGCTATTTTTTGCAGCATGCCGTTCAGCGAAGTACTTGGAAGAAGATCAAGCCTTGGTGACGGATGTGGATATCAATGGTGTCAACCAACAATTAAGGGAAAGTGCCGGTCAATATGTGGCCAATGAAATCCGCCCCAATTCCCCCTTATATTTAACCATTTACAATATTTTCAATACCCGTGATGGCGCCTACAAAACGGATGGGATCAAAAACGTAGGTGAAGCCCCTCGGATTTTGGATTCTGCCCTGGTGGAACTTTCCGCCAACCAGATCCAACGTTTTCTGCAGACCAAAGGGTATTTCAATGCTCAGGTGAAACCGCAGGTGCTGATCAAAAACAAAAAAGCAAGGATTGAATTCAATACGGATCCTGGCCAAGGTTACCTGGTCAATGCTATCAACCGGGAGGTGCAGGATCCAGAAGTGGATCGGATCTACCAAGAGGAGGTCGTTCCTGGCAGCCTCGTAAAAGTTGGTAAGCAATATGATGCTGCCGATCTCTACCTGGAAAGGGAAAAATTATATACCAGTATGCGTGAGCGTGGGTACTATGATTACCTACGGCAATATATGCGTGTTGCGGTGGATACCATTGGTCTCCAACATAAAACCGATCTTTCCATTCAGGTTTCCAATCCCAGCGATTCTTCAGCGCATCAGATCTACCACATCGATTCGGTGTATTTCCGGGTGGAAGCTGCCGATCCATCCCTGCGGAAAAATGAAGAAGCCTACCTGGATACCCTTCGTAAGATTGTTTACCTGGATGAGACCGGTAAGTTCCGCTTATCGCCATTATCCCGCTATGCATTCTTACGTAGAGGACAGAAATACAATAGTGAAAACGAAGAGCTGTCCTACGATAGGCTGTACGAGATGAATGGTTTTCGATCGGTCAAGATCAACTACCAAAAGAAGGATTCTGCGTTGTTGGATGTTTATTATAACTTGATTCCACGAGCGGCCATGAGCAACCAGATGGAAGGGGAGTTTACCTTCAGTTCAGGGATGAGCGGGTTCAACATCGGTAATACCTTTGCCCATCGAAATGTGTTCGGTGGTTCGGAAACCATCGAGGTACGCATGCGCTACGGGGTTCTTTTTGATTCCAGACTACCGGGAAGTTTGTCGGATAAAATCTTCAACAATGATTTCCAGATCGGGGTCAACCTTTCCTTCCCACGGATATTGGCGCCTTTCCGCGTGCGGAGTGTTGGACGTTTTGGACTTCCAAGAACCACGATATCCTCCAGCCTGCAGTTGTTTTTTCAGGATCAGACCTATGCCAACCGCTATTTTATCAACAGCTTGAACTACCAATGGTACGAAGCGACCAACAAGATGCATAGTTTCACGCCTGTAGTGATCGAATACCGTGATGGCCGATTGAACGAATCCTTTATGAATAACCTGATCGAACAGGGTTACGAGCTGTATGTGCGTAGTAACAACCGTCGGTATTTTGGATTGGGGTCACAATATGCCTATACCTATAATGCACCAAAATTGACTTCCAAAGAAAGCTTCAGCTATTTCCGTGGTGCTGCGGATATCAGTGGGAACCTTCTGGGGCTATTGTCCAATACCCTCTACCTGCGGACCAATGATAAGGGCGAGAAGCTATTGTTCAGCGTTCCTTATCTGCAATATGTGAAGGGCGAAGTCGATTACCGTTGGTATAAATTCCTAGGCGGTAATAAACAATTTGTATTTCGCTTTAATTCGGGGGTGATTGTGCCTTATGGTAATAATTCTACCTTGATCATCTTTGAAAAGAGTTTCTTTTCTGGCGGGATGAACGGTATCCGTGCTTGGCAAGCCAGAACATTGGGGCCAGGCGGTTATAACCGTTCTACCAAACCAGAGAATATCCGATTGAACCTGCGCAACCTGGATCAATTGGGGGAGGTAAAGATAGAAACCAATGCGGAATACCGCTTCCGGATGTTGAACAACTTCTTCGGTGCCAAACTTAATGGGGCTACTTTTATCGATGCCGGGAATATTTGGCGATTGCGTAAGGACGATTTTAATATCGATGGGGAATTTGTTGGAAATAAGTTCCTATCCCAGATTGCCATAGGTACCGGTTTTGGATTGCGTGTGGATATGGATTATTTTACCATCCGATTAGATGCTGGTTTGAAGGTCAAAGATCCGCAGTTCCGTGGCAAAGAACAATGGGTCATCAGGCACCTCTTCGATTCCAAGGATTTCAAAAGCCAATATGCACTGAGCAACCGTCCAGACCGTTATAATTTTATCCAATATAATTTTGGGGTTGGAATGCCATTCTAAAGGCTGGTTAGCCTTACGAATCTCGTTTAGATCAGATCTTTCAAACCAAGTATGGTACTTTCGATCAGCTGTTTCACATCTAATCCTTTGCTGTAATTCAAATAGAAGTACACCAAGGCAATGATCAAAAGGGTGATCAGGAATCGCTTTAATTTATACGCGATGAACAAGACCAGCAATGGAACGACGATCAGCAAAAAGCCAGAAATCTTATAAGGACTTATCCCTTTTTCGGTTACCCGAAGAAAAAATAATTTCCCGATTTCCTTATCGCCCGATTTATGCTTGAAAAAAACAAATGTCGAGGATTCGATCGGGTTGCTTGTAACAGCCACTCCATCTGTAAAACGCAGATCCTGCTGGAAACCATTGATCGTGAACTTGTAATCACCGTTCACCTGATTATTGGTTTTTTCAAGTGAATCCGTGGCAATAATAGCGAGTTTTCCATTCTGGGAAAGATTTTCTTTCACCATGAAATCATTAATACTTGCTTGTTGAGCCGTACCAGTGAACGGAAAAATCATAGCCATTGCTAGTATCAAGCAGATTATCCAGCTGTTTTTCATGATGCAATGATACAAAATAGATAGGAATCTTCTTATCTTTGCAGACATTATTAAATAAAAGCAAAATTATATGTTGCAGTTAAATTACATCCGGGAGAACAGGAATGAAGTAGTTGAAAGACTTGCTGTAAAGAATTTCAACGATGCAGAATTGGTAGATCAGATCATTGCCTTAGACGAGCAACGTCGTAAGGTTCAAAATGAATCGGACTCCATCGCAGCTGAAGCCAACTCCTCTGCAAAGCAAATTGGAGATTTGATGCGCCAAGGTAAGAAAGAAGAAGCCGAAGCTATCAAATCGCGTTCCGCAGCATATAAAGAACAGATCAAAAACTTACAGGATACCTTGGAGCAGGTAGAGCAGGATTTGCAGTCCAAACTCGTGCAATTACCTAATTTACCATACCATATGGTGCCAAAAGGATTAACTCCAGAAGATAATGAAGTGGTATTGACCAATGGCGAAATTCCTGCATTGGGTTCCGATGCACTTCCACACTGGGAGTTGGCCGCAAAATACGATATCATTGATTTTGAATTAGGAACGAAGATTACAGGAGCCGGGTTTCCGGTGTATAAAGGAAAGGGCGCTAGATTGCAAAGAGGATTGATCAATTTCTTTTTGGATGAAGCGACCAAGATGGGTTATGGCGAAGTACAGGTTCCGATCGTTGTGAATGAAGCTTCGGCCTATGCAACGGGACAATTGCCGGATAAAGAAGGGCAGATGTACCATGTAACGCAAGATGAGCTATACATGATCCCAACGGCTGAGGTGCCGATCACGAATATCTACCGTGATGTTATTGTGAAGGCGGAAGATTTTCCGATCAGACATTGTGGCTATACACCTTGTTTCCGTCGGGAGGCAGGTTCTTATGGCGCGCATGTGCGTGGTTTGAATAGGTTGCACCAGTTCGATAAGGTGGAATTGGTTCAGATCGTTCATCCAGAGAAATCTTATGAGACCTTGGAGGAAATGAGTACGTATGTACAGTCTTTATTGCAGAAATTGGGATTGCCGTATCGTGTGTTGAGGTTATGTGGTGGAGATATGAGTTTTGCCTCTGCAATGACTTATGATATGGAGACGTATTCTGCTGCGCAGCAACGTTGGTTGGAGGTTTCTTCTGTTTCTAATTTTGAGACTTATCAATCGAATAGATTGAAGGTAAGGTTTAAGAATGAGGACGGAAAAACTACTTTAGCACATACGTTGAATGGTTCTGCATTGGCTTTGCCAAGGATTGTTGCAACGCTATTGGAGAATAACCAAACTGATAAAGGGATTAAGATCCCGGAGGTATTGGTGCCTTATGTAGGCTTTGAGTATATTGATTAAGTATTTTTTTGACTTTACCCGTCATTGCGAGGCTCAACGTCATTGCGAGGCTCTGCGTCATTGCGAGGAANNGTACCTCCTCGCAATGACGTAGAATCCCCTTTAAAAGTCTCCATCCTCACCAAATACTGGTCATTCTCATCCTCAAAAAGGATCTGAACTACCCATCCCTCTTCCCGCGCTATTTTTATCAAAGTCTGCTGATCAATATACAACCACTTAAAAGATTCCCCCTTCTGTTCCTTATACTCATATTGAAAATTGATCTCTCCAAAATAATGCTCAGGCCTTTTGATCTTATATTCTTCATATAAATAAGAAATATCAGAGCTATCAAACAGCAACTGCCCTCTATCCGACATCAATGTTTTGGCATGTTGAAGCACCTTCCGAAATCCCTCCAAAGTCCCGGCAATGCCGATCCCGTTCATCAAGAACAACAAGGTATCATACTTTTCTTCACCCCCATATTGGAAGAAATCCCCATGCACCACTTTCCCAACACCTCTTTCCCGCATGATATTACAAGCAATTTCTGAAATCTCTAAAGCCGTCACATCAAATCCTTTTTCCTGCAGGTATAAAGCATGAACACCCGTTCCTGCCCCCACATCCAACACCTTCCCATCACATAGCGACAGTGCGATAAATTCCAATTCCGGAATATCCTCATCCTGCCTGTAAAAAACCTCCACAGGCATTTCCTCGATATCGCCATAACTGCTGTGCAACAATAGGGGATGGCTCAATTCCCCCTTTTCCTTATAATCAAATAAGGCATCGCCATATACATCTCTACTCATGTTCTTGGATATTTAAGAAGCGCTTGGCCATTTTTATTTCTTCTGGATCACCAGTATGTTTGTTCGGTTCGTCGGAAAGTTTGATAACCGGTGTCCATTCCCCTTCATCGGGATAGGCTTCGGTCATTTTCAGCACGATATTCATCCGCGGTAGTCCCACATCATTGGTGAAATCTGTTCCGATTCCAAAGGAATGGCCGATTTTACCTTGGCTAAAATTCACGATCTTCACCACCTTTTCATAATCCAATCCATCCGAAAAGATAATGGTCTTGGTCAAAGGATTGATCCCCCTGCTTTTATAATGATCGATGGTCTTTTGCGCAAATTCGATGGGATCTCCACTATCGTGCCTTACCCCATCAAATAATTTGGACAGTTTTTTATCAAACTGTTTGAAGAATACTTCGGTGGTATAGGTATCGGATAAGGCGATACCCAAATCGCCACGATATACGTTGGACCAGTTCTCCAGCCCAAGCAGGTTCGCCATTTTATATCCATATTTCGCAGCATGGAACATAAACCATTCATGGGCATGCGTGCCGATCGGTTTTGTTTCATATTTCATGGCAAAATGAACATTGCTGGTACCGATGAAGGTATTGGATTTATGGGATTTCAATGCTTTGATCACCAAATCATGCACAGCGGAAGAATGTCTACGCCGGGTACCAAAATCGGCAATCGTGATGTTCAATTTATCGTATTTGTCCATCTTATCATTTACGATCTTCATGACCTCTTCATCATCCACCCGCTGCATACCGGTCATTTCATAATACAATTCGCAGATCAGGGCCATCAATGGCACCTCCCAAAGGATGGTTCTATACCAATATCCCTCGATCTTCACGATCAGATCATCTCCCTTTTGGGTAATCTTTACCTCATCCGGGTCGTATTGGTAACCTTGGAGAAAATCAAAATAGGTTGGATCGATGTAGGGACATGTTTTTGAAAAAAAGGTTTTCTCGGCTTTGGTCAATTTCAAGTCGGCCATCTTATCCACAGCCTCCCTGAATTTCGCTGCAAACCCTTCCGGAAATTTATGTTTACCACGATTGATGAACTGGTATCTCGCTTTTGCTTTTGGAAACAACTTAACGACAGCGTATTGCATCGTGAATTTATAGAAATCGTTGTCTAAAATGGATTTTAGTTTTGCCATTAGGTGTGATTTATGCTTTTCTGTTCCTTACAATTTAGTAAAAATAGAAGAATTTCGGGTTTTTAGCAGCATATTTCCTAATTATGCAATCGAGTAGCCATCGAAGCTTAAGCAGGTTGTAAGGGATTTGCAAGTGAGGTGTAAGTGTATAAAGTCACTTACAAGTCACTTACACCTCACTTAGATCTCACTTGCAGCGCGATTCCAATAGGTGAAAAATTCGGTTGAATTTACCAGCATGCTTAACTCACCAACCTCCAAAAAAAAAAGGCCGTATACTGATGGGTATACGACCTTTTTAAAATTTATTTCGACTAAATGTATGTATTATCTTCTTCCTGAATTTCCTCTTTCCGAACGGCCAGAATTACCACCGCCATTTGATCGTGCGGAAGGTTGTCTAGAACGGCTTGAGCTTCTATCTACGGATGCTCTACTTTCAGAACCTCTCGATGGTGATGGATTGCTCGTTTGGAAAACACGGTTCTGTGTTTGTGGCCTGCTGGAACGTTCCATTTGTTGAGAACGTTGCTGACGACTTTCTTGACGTGGAGCTTCTTGACGTGGAGCCTCTTGCCTTGGAAACGATTGTCTAGGAGAAGACTGTCTTGCCGATTCTTGTCTCGGAAATGACTGTCTAGCTGACTCTTGTCTTGGAGCTGATTGTCTTTCTTGACCTCTGCTCATCGATTCGCTTCTTCTTGACTGTTCAGTTGGGCGAGTTGCTGTACCTCTTGTATTTCCTTGAGAACGCTCGGTTCTATTTCCTTGAGAACGTTCAGCTCTACTATTAGCGTTATCAGAGTTGCCAATACGCATCACACGTTGACCGTTTTCATCCTTAGTAATATTATAGTTTCCACTTCTTGACGATGAACGAGAACTTGAGCTTCTATTACCTTCTGAACGAGAGATAGTACCTCTATTACTTTCTGAACGAGAACTCGAGCTTCTGTTACCTTCAGAACGCGAGATAGCTCCTCTATTTCCTTCAGATCTAGAGATGGTTCCTCTATTGTTCGAAGTGCTACCTATTCTTGCTGAACGGTTTGCTCTAGCAGAGTTTCTATCCGGACGGTACATGTCTACCGAGTTTCTTCCAACACGACTTACAGAACGGTCGCGGTTAAAATTCACATTTCTTACATCTACACGTCTACCAAGTCCACGTTCGATATCACGACGTGATGGTCCACCATAGTAATGGTTGTTATTAACAATATAGGTATTATTGATAATCGTTGTTCTGTTATAGATGTTACGGTTTCCGTAAGACCAGTAACGAGACATGTAATTATCATAGATACGACCGGTAGGTACGAATAACCACAGATTAATCGGTAAACCAATATTTACGCTTACAGAAATACCAGGCGACATTGGTGCCCAACCGTAGTATCCACCACCATTACGCCAATTTACCCATGCTGGTCCCCATTCATATCCAGGGATCCAAGCCCATCCACGGTGGCCACGGTGAATCCAACGACCATAATGGAATGGAGCCCATCCCCAGTCGTANNGTCGTAATTAGAAACCCATGTATTACCATATTCGGTCATGGTCCAATAGCCATTGGTTCCATAAGGACGAAAATCGCGTCCTTCGTTAGGATACCATACATCACCATATTCTGGGTCTCTATCCCAGTCGCCATAGGGGCTTAATTCATGATAGAAGTCATCAAATTCCAAATCATCCTCATAATAACCTTGGGCGGCTGCATTTTTTGCAGAAAAAACAGCAAATAGCATGAATAAAATTCCTGCAAAAATTGTCGAAGTGTTTAAATTTTTCATATGCCAACCAAATTAAGTTTTCGCTTATTTTGTCAGTATGACCTTAAACGAGAAGGAAAGGTTTAATAGTATAATTTTTTTGTCAAACTTTTTTGGCGTAATTGCTGTAGTAAGGAATAATGGCTTTGAGAAATTTTGGAAAAAAATAAATTTGTACATTTGCCACGAATATTACCAATGCTGGAAAACAGGAAGAATACATAAAGATTCATTAATGGCAAAAAAGATAGAGACCTTATTACTTGAGTTTGCGAAGATCCATCGTTTCTTGATGCGTTTCTTCCGCGAAGTGGTAAGTCCCCCATTTGAGTTTAAGGAAATTATCCGTCAGTGTTATGAAATCGGATGGAAGTCATTTCCCTTGATTAGTTTAACCGGATTTATTGTGGGCTTTGTGTTTACAAAACAATCACGACCTTCTTTGGAGGATTTTGGGGCTACATCCTGGCTTCCGAACCTGATCTCCATTGCCATCGTGCGGGCATTGGCGCCTTTGGTAACCGCCTTGATCGCATCGGGTAAGGTAGGATCGCAGATCGGTGCCGAATTGAGCTCCATGAACGTAACGGAGCAGATCGATGCGATGGAAGTTTCTGGTACCAATCCGTTCAAATTTTTGATTGCCAGTAGGATCCTTGCAACAACCCTGATGATTCCTGTCCTGTGTTTTTATGTGGCAGGTATCGGTCTAGCAGGTGGTTATTTAAGTATCATCTCCAAGGATCAATTAAGTATATTGAGTTTTATTACCCAAGTCTTTGAATCCATCACACCGAAAGATGTATTTGCGATGGTGTTCAGGGCTGTGGTTTTTGGTTTTACGATTGGATTTGTGAGCACATATGTAGGTTATTATTCTACAAAAGGTACAGAAGGTGTGGGTAAAGCGGCCAATGCGGCGGTTGTTGCCTCCATGTTCATTGTATTTATTGAAGAATTGCTGATCGTACAGATTCTCGCATTATTGGGCTAACATGGAACAGAAAAAGAACGTAGAAATCGATTATAATGATGCCGTGATTCATGTCGACCATGTGAGTAAATCATTTGGTGACCTGCATGTACTTCGTGATGTCGACCTGAAATTGTACAACCGCGAGAACTTGGTTGTTCTTGGGCGTTCTGGTACCGGAAAATCCGTATTGATCAAATTGATCTCCGGATTGTTGAAACCAGATGCTGGAGATATCCATGTTTTGGGGGAAGTAGTGAACCAATTGAAAGAAAAGGAATTGAGGGAACTTCGATTGCGCATCGGATTTTCCTTTCAGAATAGTGCGTTGTATGATAGTATGACGGTTAGGGAGAACCTGGAATTTCCTTTGGTGCGGAACAAAAGAAACCTGACCAGGGCAGAAATCAACAAAGAGGTGGAAGATGTGCTAGATGGCGTTGGGCTATTGCGCACCATCAACCAGATGCCCTCCGAGCTGTCCGGCGGACAACGAAAAAGGATCGGTATTGCGCGAACGTTGATTTTAAGACCCGATATCATGATGTATGATGAACCAACGGCGGGACTTGACCCGATTACCTGTCTGGATATCAATACCTTGATCAATGAGGTTCAGGAGCGGTATAAAACATCATCCATTATCATTACCCACGACTTGGCCTGTGCAAAAATGGTCGGTGACCGGGTGGCCATGTTATTGGACGGACGTTTTGAACGCGTAGGTAAATTTTCGGAAATATTTGATACAGAAGATGAAAGGGTGAAACCTTTCTATGATTATAATTTTATTGTATAACAGAGTTTATGGCAACAACAGATAGAAAACGATCCATAATCGTTGGTTTGTTCACCTTTATTGGATTAATCATTTTAGTAGCTGGTATCTTGGTTTTGGGTACTCAACAAAATAAATTCAGTAAGAATTTAACCGTTTCGACTTATTTCAAAGATGTTAAAGGACTGAAAGTTGGGAACAATGTTTGGTTTTCCGGTGTAAAGGTCGGAATCATCAAAGAGATCAGTTTTGAGAGTGTAGAGAATGTAAAGGTGGTTTTGAATGTAGAGGAGAAGTCGAGCAAATTTATCCGTAAGGATGTTATTGCAACCTTAAGTTCAGATGGTTTGATCGGTAATGCAATCATCAGTTTGGTGGGTGGTTCAGAAGCTTTCCCACAGATTGAAGACAATGATGTTATTAAATCCGGTGTTTCTGGAGGTATGGATGCCATGTTGGCCACCTTACAAGTCAACAATGAAAACCTATTGGAAATCACCAAGAATTTTGCCTTGTTATCCAAACAGATTTTGGATGGAAAAGGAACTGTTGGCGCGTTGATGACGGATGATGAGATTGCGAATAACCTGAAGAAAACCGTTGTTTCTTTGAATGGAACCATGAATACGGCTAATGCTGCAGTTAATAACTTGTTGGCTCTATCACAGAAATTGAACAATAATGAAGGATTGATTCATGATTTAACCACCGATAAGGAAGTATTTGCAAGTTTGAGACAATCCGCAGCACAACTGCAGGGAGTAACCCAAACGGCTTCGGCTTTGATGGCCAACCTCAATCAGACTACTGCTCGATTGAACGATAAGGACAACGCGATCGGTGTGTTGACGAATGATCCAGAGGCTGCTAACGAAATCAAACAAATATTGCGGAACCTGAACATGGGTTCAGCGAAGTTGGATGAAAATATGGAAGCTCTTCAGAGTAACTTCTTATTGCGTGGATTCTTCAAGAAAAAAGCGAAAGAAGAGGCTGAAGCAAGCTCGGATAGCTTAAAAAATTAAGCTTAGATGATTACAGAAAATGATATCCTTTTTGAGGATAACCATCTTATTGCCATTAATAAACATGGCGGTGATATTGTTCAGGTAGATAATTCGGGCGATCCTTCGATGGAGGATATGCTGAAGGTTTTCCTGGCGAAAAAATATAATAAGCCCAATGATGCGTTTGTTGGGGTGATCCATCGCTTGGATCGTCCGGTAAGTGGAATGATCTTATTTGCCAAGACCAGCAAGGGTTTGGATCGGATGAATAGGATGTTCCATGATCGTAAGGTCAGTAAAACCTATCTGGCGGTCGTTCGTGAAAAGCCTAAGGCGATGAAGGGAACTTTGAAAAACTGGTTGTTGCGGGATCGGAAGAAGATGGTGACAAAAGCTTATGATCGGGAAGTGAAGAACGGGAGTTATGCGGAGTTGGATTATGAGGTGGTGGGAACTTTGGATGGTTTTTATCTGTTGAAGATCAATCCGTTGACAGGAAGGACACATCAGATACGGAGCCAGCTTTCTTTTATGGGCTGCCCGATTGTAGGGGATAATAAGTATGGATATCCTCGCGGAAGCCAGTTGAGGACTATTTGTTTGCATTCGAGGTCTTTGGCGTTCAAGCATCCGGTAAAGGAGGAGGAAATGATCGTGAAGGCTCCGTTGCCGAAGGATGGTTTCTGGGAGAAATTCAATGTTTTGTTGCGGGAGGATATCTGATCTTTGATCTATTTTGGATATCTGATCGTTGGTCTGCTGTGGAGGTTTGATATTGGTTAAGATTTATACGTAACTTTATACCATGAAATATTTAAGAGCCCTGAAGTTGAGTTTAATTGCTTTGCTGCTTTGTTTGTCTTTTGTTTCTGTGCCTACAGTTAGTTCGGCGCAATGTGCGATGTGTTCCTTGAACGCAGAGAACAGTACAAAGGATGGAAATACGCAAGGGAAGGGATTAAATGCGGGGATATTGTTCCTATTGGCCATGCCATTTCTTTTTGGCGCTGGAATGGGAATTCTTTGGTACAAGAAATACAGAACACCTTCGGAGAAGTCTGGGTTTAAGATGACGGAAGGGCTGGAGAAGTAACTTTGTTAGGGAGAGCCGCGTCATGGGCCGCCGTACGTCATTGCGAGGAACGAAGCAATCNNAGATTGCTTCGTCGTACCTCCTCGCAATGACGGGAAAACTCCTCGCAATGACGGGGAAAGTTACCTACTCCTAATTTTAATCTTACTCATGATTAATATACTGCATCGTACTATCAAAAATAAACGCCTTATCAGGAAATTGCGCGCCAATAACAGCTTGAATCTCCTGCAAAACCTCCTCTTGAAACTCCACAATCTCTTTTTCGCTATTCAATGTTACCTGCATACAATAAGTCTGGCCTTCATGCGGCGAATTCAACATCTTCAAAAATTTAATATTCTTACCTTCATGCGCCTTCAATTGAGTCCTGATCCAAACCAGCAGATCATGATGAACGCTGTCCTCCATAATGATGGAAATGTTATATAGAAACATAAAATATGATTTTGATATCTGCTGTAAAATTAAGGTTGCAAAAGTAACTTTTCCGTATTTTTTTTTAATATTTGAGAAAGGGATAAAATAGTATATGAAAGGGAATGCTTTGATTTTTGTAATTATATTGCTTGGGATGTTTATTTCCTGTAAGCAATCGGACAGAAATCAGCCGATTATCCCCGTAGAAGATTTCTTTGTAAAACCCGATAAAGGATCTTTCAAATTATCACCCGATGGCAGCAAAATTGGCTATCTGGATGTACATGACCATTGTAAGAATATTTTTATCCTAGACCTTCAAAATCCCGATTCATCGAAGCAACTGACCTATCAGGCCGACCTGAATGTGCAGAGCTTCTTTTGGCTGGACAACAAACAGATTGTCTTTTCCAATACACAATCCGCGGCAGATAGCCTCCGATTATTCTATATCGATGTGAAAACCGAAAAGCGGTCCCCATTATTAGCTCCCCAGAAGGCAAGGTTAAGATGGATCAATCCCATCAAATTGAATAATGGTGCTGTTACAGTCGCGATGAACAAGCGGGATTCTTCTCTTTTTGATCTCTATAAAGTCTATTTTGATGGTCGTAAAGAGGAATTGGTCTATAAAAATCCGGGTAATATTGTGTCTTGGATCGGTTCTCCGGATGGGGTGGTCAGATTGGCAATGACCAGTGACAGCGTACAGGAATCCGTTCTTTACCGTGCTTCCGAAACTGCGGCTTTTAAGGAGATCATGCAGAACAATTTTGAAACGATCTTTATTCCATTGGGTTTCAAAAAAGGCGCAATGGAAACCGTATATGCGCTATCCAATCAGAACAGAGATAAACTGGCTCTGGTCGAATTTGATGCAAGTAAAGGAAAAGAGGACAAAATACTGTTCATGGAAGAAAAGGGCGATCTATCCTCCGAAGGATATTCCCATCAGGTTCAAGAAATGGCTTTCACTTCTTCTTTTACCAATAAGTATGAAAAACGCTTCTTCAATCCAGTGTACGAGGATGTGTATAAAGACCTGAAAAAGAAATTCGATGATTCCGAAATTGGCTTTGTAGATGCAGATCAGAAATTGGAAGGCTTCATTGTGCGAATTTACAGTGACGTCCATCCCGGGGAGATCTACTATTATAACCGCTTGACCAAAGCCTATAAATTATTGACAGAAGATAATCCGAAGTTGAAGGATAAAGATTTCAATAAAATGGAGGAGCTGGTTTACCAGACCCGTGATAATAAAACCATTCATGCCTACATTACCTATCCCGGAAACAAGACGAAAGATGTTCCTGTTGTGGTGTTGGTCCACGATGGACCGAACCGACGCAGCGATTGGGGCTTTGACCAGGAGGTGCAATTTTTGACCAATAGGGGATATGCGGTATTCCAGATCAATTATAGAGGTTCTATGGGTTATGGAAAGGCATTTTGGACGGCTGGATTTAAGGAATGGGGTGGAAAGATCCAATCGGATATCTCGGAAGGGGTAACCTGGTTGATCCATCAAGGAATCGCCGATAAGAACCGTATCGCCATTATGGGATCCGGTTTTGGGGGGTATTCGGCGCTCTACGCAGCAGCCTTCAACCCAGGCCTGTATAAATGCGCGATTTCATCTTCCGGATATAGTAACCTATTCACCTATTTTAGGGAAATCCCAGCCCATTTACAGCATTATGTGCAATTGTATTATCGGATCATTGGAAATCCGGAAAAGGAATCCGAACTCTTCCAGGCGATCTCACCTGTTTTCCATGCAGATAAAGTAAGAATACCGGTTTTGTTTTTCCAGGGTGGTAAAGATAAATACAGCTCGGTAACCGATGCAAACCAATTTGTGGGCAAATTGAAAGCCAATAATGTGCCTGTACGCTATGTGTTCAAGAAGGATGAAGGGAAACGCTTTAGAAATGAAGAAAACGTAGTGGAATACTACCAGGAAATAGAGCGTTTTTTGGCTGAGAATTTGCGTTAATTTACTTAACATGATCAATAGGACCAGTAAATATCGTAAGAACTTAGGTTTATTGATAACCTTTTTCTCCTTTCTGACGATCCTATACATCGTTTCGGTCTTTGTGGCGCGACGGACCATGACCAATTTCGTGGAATCTGAATTCTTTAATCGGAAGGCCGATGTCTTTGATAGCAGCTTAAAAGCCTATAATAATTTCTTCAATAACGATATTCCGGAAGTCTCCAACTACCAAGGTTACCTAGACTCTGTACATGCCATCACCTATGCGGAAAAAATCTTAAGAAAAACCCCTTTCTTGGAGGAAGTGGTCTTCTATGATGTGTTGTTCAGTAATTTAAATGAAGGGGTACGTGGTGTGCGGTTTCAGAACCTATTGATCTATCCGAGATCTATCTTTTCCTTCCACCTGAATGAAGAGAATAAATTGATCAAAAACAGTCTGACAGAAAGTACAAATAGGCCATCATCGGATGATTTCAACAATATGGCCATCAAAATGGTGAACTTTTTGGAGGTATTGGATGATTCGACTTCCCTTTCCGAAAATGATATCTATCGGATTTTTTATAACACGATGCCCGGGAAGATCACCTTTTTGAACATCCCGCGGGTAAATGCCCTCCGTGCCTATAAGGGTTTGATGGAGGATACCAGCAATATCTCCCAAGCTTATGACCAGGATTTCTTTGTCTATCGAGTAAACCCGCAGAAGATAAAAATCGTCAATACGCAAGAACGCTTGTATGAGAAGGTAAGGATTTTGCCGATCGCCAATCCAAACCTGACCGAAGAACCCTCTTACCTTACTACCGATATGCCCTTACCCAATGCCTTATCGGATTATAAACTGCAATTTGACTCCTCCGAACAACATCTCCGGGGCGAGATCAACCGCCGATTTTTCCCGGTGGTGTTAGGGATTTCTTTAGTTTATTTTATTTTATTGTTAATAATTTACTTGATTTACCGTAATATCTCCATCAACAGTAGGCTGTTTCAGCTGCAGTACGACTTCATTAATAACCTGACGCATGAGTTCAAGACTCCGGTAAGCGTGATCAAGATTGCGGGGAATAATATCAAAAGTGCGGAGAAAATATCCGATCAGGAAAGGAATATGTATGGTAGAATCTTGGATCAGGAAGCGGATAAGTTAAATAATTTGATGAATAAACTACTGTCTTTCACGCAGATAGAAAATAAGTCCTTAAAATTTAAGGGAGAATACGTGGATTTGAACAGTTTTTGCGAGGAAATATTTGATGCAACACGTTTGAAGTATCCCGATTTAAACTTGAGTTATCGGATTCAGGTGGTGAATCAAATGTATACCGATCCAGTTTTATTGAATTCCGTGTTTCAGAATTTAATCGATAATGCTTATAAATATTCCGAAGTTTCGAGAAAATTTATTGATATTAGTGTTGAGCAAATCAAAAGTAATTTTGTGATCGTGTTTGCCGACAAAGGAATCGGGATTGAAAAACAAGAATTAAAGAATATATTTAAAAAGTTTTACAGAGTAAAGAATCAATTTAATCAGGGTGGCAGTGTTGGATTAGGCTTGGCATTTTGTAAAGAGATTACTGAATTTATGGGTGGAGAGATCAAGGTAAACAGTGTAAAAGGTGAAGGAACGACATTTACCCTGGTTTTTCCAAAATAATTCGAAGCAAACTATGAATAAAGATATAAAAATTGCAGTTGTTGAAGATGATGATAACCTACGTTTTTTGGTAAGTCATCGCCTCCAGACAGAGAATTTTCAGGTTATTCAATCAAATAATGGTATAGAAGCCGAGAAGATCATCTTGGATGAGCGTCCAGACATCGTTCTGTTGGATTGGATGCTGCCCGGGAAAGAAGGTATTGATGTGTGTGAATCGGTTAGGAAGGCAGGGTTTGAGAATATCATCATCATGATGACGGCAAAATCACAGGACATTGATAAGATCGATGCCTACAGCTTCGGAGTTACCGACTACATCACGAAACCTTTCAACATGGATGTGCTGGTTGCCATGATCGAGAATAAGGTGCGCTTTTTCGTGCCGAAATCGCAGAACGAGGTTTACCACTTCGGCAATACCGAACATCATCCGAATGTGCATTCCTTGATCAGGGATAGCAAGAAGATCGAGTTGACCATCTTAGAGAACCGTATCCTGCTTCATTTCCTACAGAATAAGGGCCGTGATATCACGAGGGAAGAATTAATGGAAGTGGTATGGGGCTATAGTTCCAATGTGAATACCAGGACTTTAGATATGCACGTGGTGCGTTTGCGTAAGAAAATCGAGACCAATCCGGACAAACCATTCTACCTACAGACCGTGCGTGGTTTAGGTTATAAATTTATCAACGACGAGGGCGAAGAAACCGCCTAAAAATTTGTTTTATTAAAATATTTTATATATCTTCGTCAGAAGAGCAAGACCATGTTGTCCTTATTTGGATAGTGTGGTCTTGTCTTTTTTTTGTTAATTAAAATTATTCATTAAAGATCGCGTAAAGGGTTAATATTATGGCAGAAGTAACGTATTACACCGAAGAAGGTTTGACCAAATTAAAGGAAGAACTTCAATACCTAAAAACAGAAGGAAGAGCAAATATTGCGAAGGCAATTGCAGAAGCTCGTGATAAGGGAGATTTGTCGGAAAATGCAGAATATGATGCTGCAAAAGAAGCTCAAGGGCTTCACGAGGCGAAGATCGCGAAATTGGAAGAGGTTTTGGCCTCTGCACGAATCATCGATGAGTCCAACCTGGACACGTCGAAGGTGCTCGCACTTTCTTTCGTAAAGATTAAAAACAAGAAGACCGGGGCAGTGATGTCCTATCAGTTGGTTTCCGAAACGGAAGCTGACCTGAAGGCAGGGCGTATTTCGGTGAAGTCGCCAATTGCACAGGGTCTTTTAGGCTTGCAGGTAGGTGACGTCGCGAAGGTGGATGTTCCTGCAGGTCAAATGGAATTGGAAGTCTTAGAGATTTCCCGATAAATTTATTCAGGTTATGTGCGGTTTGCCATAACCGTATATAATTCTATAAAATGCCTCCAAATCTTGGGGGCATTTTTTTTAGCGGTCAAAAAGGCCGTCGAGATGTACAGAAAATTCTTATCTTTGTTACTCACGAAAAACGAGTAGTTTATGTCTACAATATTTTCAAAAATTATAGCTGGGGAGATCCCAGCGCATAAGGTTGCCGAAAGTAATGATTACCTTGCCTTTTTAGATGTTAATCCATTGGCCGAAGGTCATGTGCTAGTGATACCGAAAAAAGAAACAGATTATATATTCGATATCGATGATGAAGAATATATGGGCATGTGGGTTTTTGCTAAGATTGTTGCCCAAGGAATCAAGAATGCCTTTCCATGTAAGAAAGTAGGGGTAGCGGTAGTTGGACTGGAAGTGGCACATGCGCACATCCATCTGATCCCTTTGAATAATGTTCATGACATGAACTTTGAAAAACCCAAGTTGAAACTGGAAGATCAATTGATGTCGGATATTGCTGAGAAGATCCGTGAATCGATCTCTTCCATCACAAATCCTGCTTAACTAAAAAAATATGCAAGAATACTTGTTGTCTTTTCAACAAATACTAGATGCTGAATATTTATTAAGCCACGGTGGATTTTACATCGTTTGCCTTATTGTATTTGCTGAGACTGGACTCTTTTTTGGATTCTTCCTACCTGGTGATTACCTTCTGTTCCTAGCGGGCCTATTCTGCGCCCTGAATAAAATTGATGTTGACATTGTAACCCTTTATTTTGGTATCCTGGGGGCAGGGATACTCGGTAATTTCACGGGTTATTGGTTCGGTCATCGAACGGGGCCCATGCTCTTTAAACGAAAGGATAGCTTCTTGTTCAAGCGCAAATATGTGATCATGGCCGAGGAGTTTTTCCAGAAATATGGCGGAACTGCATTAATCATAGGTCGTTTTGTGCCTATTATTCGTACATTTGCCCCGATATTTGCTGGAGTAGTGCAACTTAACTTCAAAAAATTCGTAATCTATAATGTGTTAGGGGCACTTTTATGGGTATCCTTACTCACATTGACAGGTTATTATTTAGGGATTGAATTCCCTTCCATCATTAATTATGTGGAATATATCATCGTAGGATTGATTGCCATTGCATTTTTACCGATTGCGATCGCCCTATTGAAGAAATGGTTGAAGAATCGAAAAACGAAAGACGAAATAAACAAACAGTAGAAAATTAAATGAGTACACAACATCCTTGGCATCAAGTGTCTCCTGGTGAGGACTTACCAAATTCCGTTAATGCCATTATTGAAATCCCAAAAGGTTCAAAAGCGAAATACGAAATCGATAAAGACAGTGGTTTGATCAAATTGGACCGCGTTCTATTTTCATCCGTGATGTATCCAGCAAACTATGGATTCATTCCTCAAACGTATTGTGATGACAAGGATCCATTGGATATCTTGGTGTTATGTTCGGTAGATGTTTATCCAATGAGCTTGATAGAAGCTAAAGTGGTTGGTGTTATGCACATGATCGATAATGGTGAACAAGACGATAAAATCATCGCTGTTGCGAAACACGATATGTCGGTAAACCACATCAACGATCTTTCTGAACTTCCTCCGCATACCATGAAGGAGATTGTTCGTTTCTTCCAGGATTACAAAGCTTTGGAAGGTAAAAACGTATCGATTGAAAATCTATACGGACGTTCTTATGCTCAAAAAGTAATCATGGAGAGCGTAGAACTTTACAATACCGAGATTAGAAACAAATAATATTTTTATGAATCTTAACCTACTTTGGTCTATATGCCTAGTATTGTCAAATAGTGTTGGGATTACAGATATTCAGCAACATCCTTGGCACAGGGTTTCACCTGGCAAGGATGTTCCTCGTTCTGTAACCGCTGTGATCGAGATCAAACAGGGGAGCAAAACGAAATATGAGATTGATAAAGAATCGGGGATGTTGAAGCTTGATCGAATATTGAAGACAAGCATGGTATACCCCACCAATTATGGATTTATCCCGCAATCTTACTGTGGCGATAAGGATCCATTGGATATTTTGGTGATCTGCTCCGAAGGATTACAGCCTGCCAGTTTGGTGGATGCACAGGTAATCGGCGTGATGCGAATGACCGATTCTGGTGATCAGGACGACAAGATTATTGCTGTCGCCAAACATGATGCCGCTGTAAACCATTACAAGGATATCAAAGATTTACCAGAACAAACCATGAAAGAAATTGTTCATTTCTTTCAGAACTATAAAACCTTGGAAGGAAAAACGGTAAAAATCGAAAAAATAAGTGGGCGAGACTCCGCACAAACTATTATCTTAGAGAGTTTAGAATTATATAAGAAAGAATTTGGTCAAATAAAACCTCATCATGGCAATTGATATATTTTGGACTATTTTTCTTGTGCTGGCTAACGGATTCTTCGTTGCCGCCGAATTCGCTATTGTAAAGGTTCGTGCCTCCCAGATCGAGTTACAGGCTAAATCGGGCTCTAAAGTGGCCCAGATCGCCAAGAATATCACCGAACATCTTGATGGTTACCTGGCTGCCACGCAATTGGGTATTACCTTGGCTTCCCTAGCCCTGGGATGGGTCGGTGAGGCGGTGATGACCCAGATCGTCAACCAGATCTTCGGGTTCTTTAATGTGGAACTATCCGGTAAATTAGCTACTAACCTTGGCCATGTATTGGCATTTAGTATCATTACCTTTTTACATATTGTTTTTGGTGAATTGGCTCCTAAATCCATCGCCATCCAAAAACCTGTGGCTACTACGATGAAGATTGCACTTCCTTTGCAATTCTTCTATTATATCTTCCGCCCCATCATTTGGTGTCTGAATGGTTTTGCCAACTTCCTGTTACGCCTGATCGGTATTCAGGTGAGCGGACATGAGTCTAGCCATTCTTCCGAAGAACTACAATATTTATTGGAGAAGGGTAAGGAGAGTGGTGCATTGAATTTTTCTGAGCACGAGCTGATCAAGAATGTATTTGATTTCAACGAGCGTATCGTAAAGAACATCATGGTTCCCCGCACGAAGATCGTTGCTGTTGAACAGCATGATACGGCAGAGGACTTTATCAATACCGTAACGGAAGAGGGCTATTCCCGCATTCCGATCTATGACGATAATATCGACCAGATCATTGGGGTTGTCCATACCAAGGACATCCTGCCATTGGTGGTGAAAGGCAAAGAAGTGGTGCTGCGCAACATCATGCGTAAACCTTATTTTATCCCAGAGACCAAGAAGATCAATGATTTGATGACCGAGTTCCAGTTGAAGCGTATCCAGATCGCTTTTGTATTGGATGAATTTGGCGGTACGGCCGGAATGGTGACCTTGGAGGATATTGTGGAGGAATTGGTTGGTGAGATCCAGGATGAGTACGATGAGGAAACTCCGGTAGTGGAGCAGATCTCTGAAACGGAATTCATGGTGGATGCCGGTTCAAGTGTTCATGATGCGAATGGCTATTTGCCATTGGAGCTTCCTGAAAGCTCGGATTATGATACGGTTGCGGGATTGGTGAGCCACCTGTTCGAGAAGATCCCTGATGTGGGGGATAGTACCGAAGAATTGGGCTACCGATTTACCATCATCAAGAAAACCCAACAGAATATTGAATTTGTGAAGTTGGATTTGATCGAGACGGCCAACGACGACGAAGAAGATTAATTTTTTTACCCGTGCATATATTCTATACCGCAGATATACAACCTGATCAAAAGCAGTATCAGCTTTCTGAGGAAGAAAGTAAGCATGCTGTTCGGGTGCTTCGTATGCTTGTTGGGGATCAGGTGCAATTGGTAGATGGAAGGGGCGGATTGTTCCTTGCCGAAATTGTAGACGCACATCCAAAACGAACCTTATTAACCATCCTTTCGTATACGGGAGAATTTCAGAAACCTGCTTATCATCTGCATATTGCTGTAGGGCCGACGAAGAACATCGATCGGATCGAATGGTTCTTGGAGAAGGCCGGAGAGATTGGGATCCAGGAAATCACCCCTTTGATCTCGGAGCATTCCGAGCGTAAGGACGTGAAGATAGATCGCTTGAATAAAGTATTGGTATCCGCCATGAAGCAGTCGCAAAAGGCTTATTTATCCTTGATAAACGAGCCTGTAGCCTTTGATGTGTTTGTGAGGAAGATGGCTTCTGAAGAGGGTCTTTTTAAGGCTATAGCGCATTGTGAGGAGGATGAGGCGAAGAAATACCTGAATGAGGAATTTCCTGCTGGGAAGGATTACTTGATCTTGATTGGTCCTGAGGGCGATTTCTCGCCATCTGAAATAGAAACAGCCCTTTCTGAAGGTTTTGTTCCGGTTTCTCTTGGAGAAGCCAGATTACGCACAGAAACGGCTGCCTTATATGCTTGTATGGAGATTGCACTGTTGAACCGTGGTTAACTCATCAACCGTAGGTTCTTTTCCTTGTCTTTTCTAGTTGACTAATACAGCATCCACGATCTGGATTTCTGCATTTCCTTTTAATGGTTCCGGATTGAAGACCATTTTTCCTTTAATTTTGATCGGTTCATCCGTGAATTTCACTGTACCTTTTTTCATGAAGATCTCCACCATTGGAGGAATACCGTTTGTTCCACAGAATTGACACTGGGTGATGGGTAAGACCGAAAGCATAAAGGTGCTGTGGTTCCTCCCTGATACCAGGGGAACGATATAGCCCGGAAGATCGACAATGGTGTTTTCCAGTTTCTTCAATACCGGTGGGTAGGTTGGGGTATACACCTTTTTATTGCCTTGGGTGGATACCTTATACATCATTTTATCGATTGCTTCCCAGGTTTTGTTCATCATCGGGGTATGGTCGGGAATCTGTTCCCCACCAAAATTTCCGATCTGTGCTTTTGCAAATGTTACTGTAATGGTCAGCAACAAGAAACTCAATATGATTTTTTTCATGTTATTTACTTCCTAAAATACTTGATATGGTTGTACCATAGGCCTTGATAGCTGGAATGATCGATGCAACCACACCAATCAGACAGGCTGTCAACAAAATTAACCATTCTTTGCTATAAATCTGGAAAGCCTGGATAAAATCAGCACTCTGACTGGTCTGTGTACTGATGAAATACAATCCAAGATGACCTAAGATCAAGCCCAGGATACCGCCAATAGCTGTAATCACTAAGCCTTCGACGATCAATAAGGTGAATAGTTTAATTTTACTAGCTCCCATGGCACGCATAATGGCTAGGTCGTATTTACGGTCTTTCAAGGCATTGTACAAACTGATGAAGACGCTTAATCCGGCGATGATCATGATGACATAGGCTAGGATCTCCAGAGAATCTATTCCCACTCCTAATAGGGAGAACAATCTGGCCGTTTCCAGTGCAGGTGATGCTGCCTGCATACTGGTGGATTGGTTGATCATTTTAGGAATCACGCCGATAGCAGCTGGCGTACGGTATTTGACTAAAAGGGCCGTGATTTCTAATCCTGAATCTTTCACTACATCATCAGCGATGCTTTTTACAAAGACATTTGGTCTAGGTCTTTCAGAAACGATGCTATCTTCTGCTGGAGCGGATTGTGTTGGTTCTGATGCGTGGTCGTGGTCATGGTCATGGTCATGGTCATGGTCTGCGTGGTCATGTTCCGCATGATTGTGGCCCTCATGATTGTCTGCATCATGATTATGCCCTTCATGGTCATGTCCTTCATGATCATGATGTTCGTGGTCATGATCATGATCATCATGTTTTATGCCGTGTACATCCCATACACTTTCCAGGTTGGATAATAATAAATTATCCACTATAGATCCTGAAGGTTTCAAGATTCCTACGATCGTAAAAGGATGCTCATCATGAATATGCGCATTCTCCGCCAATCCATGTGCGCCATGGATTTTATCCCCGATTTTGAGTTTGTTCTTTCGGGCAGTTTCACTTCCGATGACCACCTCATAGCTTTTGCTCCAGATTTTTCCTTCAGCGATGGAAAGCTCGTACATGGTTATAAAACTGGTATCCGTACCGACTATTCGGTGTCCCTTGAAATTATCTCCAAGGGAGATGGGCACCGCCATATCAATCATCGGGTTATCCTTTAGTTTTTCAGCTTCGGATAACAGAATGTTTCCGGTTGGATTGTCTATATGATAAAGTGCAGATAGAATTAATTGCAATGGGCTTCCTTTAGCACCCACAACCAGGTCGACCTGTTTACTATTATTGTCCAATTGCTTCTCGAACGTATCGCTGGTAATATATATACTGCAAAGAATAGCCACTCCAAAAGCTGTTAGGATGATACTTAACAAGGTGGAGCCCCATTGTTGGGAAATGTTTTTCCAAACTAATTGTAATATGTTCATCTTATTGGGCTGCTAATAAATAATTATGTTGGAATTCGTCTTTTAATCTTTTGTCATGCGTGGATATCAATAAAGTACTTCCCTGCTCAGAAGCCAAAGCTTTCAAGAGCTCGATGACCAAATAGGTGTTTTTATCGTCCAAGGATGCGGTGGGTTCATCGGCCAACAGGATGGCCGGTTTGTTGATCAATGCCCGTGCAATCGCGACTCTTTGCACCTGTCCACGACTTAATTCATTTGGCAACCTGGTTGAAAATGATCCTAATTGTAGTTTATCCAATAATAACATGATCGCATGTTCATCTACCTTTTCACCCGCCAGGGATTGGGCAAGCTTAATATTCTCCATCACGGTAAGATTTTTCAGGAGATGGGCTTCTTGAAAAATAAATCCTAGATGTTTCGCTCGGAATCTATCCAAGCTACTTTCGGAAAGTTGATAGAGGTTTTGGCCTTTTATTGTTACAGAACCGGTACTTGGATATGAAAATCCTCCGATAAGATTCAAAAGCGTTGATTTACCGGAACCAGATTCGCCAAGGATTAAGGTATGTTGCTGATTGGAAATCTGTAGATCTTCAAAGGCAAGATTTGCTCCTTTTGGATAGGAAAAGGATAGATCAACAGTTTGTAGGACGATTTCGCTCATAAAATAAACTTTGTTGCAAAATAGCATTATTTAGGCTTTTATCCCAATTCTAGAGGTAACATTTTGACAGATAGGTGTCTTAACAATTAATTAACCGTCAACTCATATTAAGATAATTACGAGTTAATATTAACGTAACAACGCGATTATACTTTTGCAACATAATATTAACATAGTATGAATTGTATTAAGAAAATGATCTCGTTAATGTTGCTTTTATGCGGAGTGATGATCCTGCATGCGCAACAGGCGCCTTATGGTGTAAAAGGAAGGGTAGTAGACCTTGAATCTTATGAGCCATTGGCAGGAGCAACAATCAGTATTGCTAACAGTAAATTGGCAACTACAACGAATGAAAAAGGGGAGTTCTTCCTAGCACTTCCTAGCGATAAATCGGCAGATTACTTAATTCGCGCAAACATGATGGGGTACGACGCACAAGAGTTGACTTTTACTCTTGCCAACAACGATACGGAATTTGTATCCTTCGCATTAAAGAATGCAGGATCCAAAATTGAGGAGGTGGTAGTAACGCGTCGTCGCGAGAAATTTACCGAATTAGCCATTTTAGAAGAACGTAAGAAATCTAATCTAATGTTGGAATCAATTGGCTCGCAGGAATTATCCCGAAAAGGAGTTTCTGATGCGCAAGCAGCCTTAACCAAAATGGCAGGTGTTTCTAAACAAGATGGTGCTAAGAATGTTTTTGTCCGTGGTTTAGGCGATCGCTATAACTCTACTTCTTTAAATGGGCTTCCATTGCCTTCGGAAGATCCATTATTCAAAAATATTTCTTTGGATTTCTTTAGTTCGGACATTATTCAAAGTATCAATGTAAACAAAACCTTCCATGCCAATATTGCGGGTGATGTAACTGGTGCAAACGTGGATATCTATTCGAAGGAAGCTACAGGTAATAATTTCCAGATTGAATTAGGTGGAGGAGTGAATTCCCAAACGATTGGCAAAGATAATTTTAGAAGAATTGATGGTACAAATTGGTTTGGAACCTTGCCTTATGGCGCTAAACCAAAACTGACTAGTCTTTCTGATTTTAATTTCAGTAACAGCTGGAACCCAAATGCACAGAAAAATTTGTTCAACTCTGATTTTAAATTCTTGGGTAGCCGTCGATTTATGATTGGTAATAATCCGTTAAGCTTGTTTTTTACGGCCAGTATGGATTCGAAGTACCGTTTTTCTGAAGGTAAGATCCAAGAACCAAATACAGGCGGAACATTAATGAGGGACCAAAATTATATTGAAAACAGTTATCATGTTGCTCAAACAGGAATGTTGAATCTAAGATATGTTTGGGGAAATAATAATGTAAGTTTCAATTCCCTATATATCCATGATCAGAAACAAAATCTATTTGATTTCAGTGGGATGGACTTAGGTACTTCGGATTTTGCTGGGGATAAAGTGCATACTAGACGCCAACAGGTTAATGATAACCATGTGTTTGTAAACCAATTATTGTCCAAGCTAGAATTCAACGATAAATGGTCGGCAGATTTAGGTTCGGGGATAAACTACGTTATCGGAAATGAACCTGATCGTAGAATCAATAGAATTGTTGAGAACGATAAAGGGGAGTTAGGTTACCCACGTTCAAGTGCTGGCGAAAATGAACGTTATTTCGGTAATATGAAAGAAACTGGTATTGTTGGAAGAGCGGTTTTAAATTACGATTTCAACAAAGGTGGAGATTTAGAGAGAAAGATCAGTTTTGGATATGCTGGTAATACAACAGAACGTACATTTAAATGGTGGGAGATCAATCATAAATTGATGAGTGTTGGTATTCCTAATGTATCATTAGATGATGTTGAATCCATTTTAGGAGAAAATGGTCAAGGGATATATTATAATTTCGAAACCAACCGTGGTACAGCTAGTGATGCTTTATTGCCATATTTCTATAAAGGTCAACGTCGCATTAATAGTGGATTAGCATCATTAACTTACCAGTTCAATACGAATTTAACAGCGGTTGCTGGTTTTAGAATGGATAACTACTTCCAATCGGTTAATTATGAAACAAATCTAACTGACTTTTCATCTGGTAATTATAACAAACTAAATAAGAATTTCTTTTTACCAAGTTTGAACCTGAAGTATGCTTTATCAGATAATATGTTTTTACGCCTTGCTGGATCCAAAACTTACACGGTTCCACAATTTATCGAGTTAGCGCCAGTACGTTATAGAGGTAATAACAACTTCACCCAAGGTAATCCATTGCTTAAACCTTCAGAAAGCTATAACGTGGATCTGAAATGGGAATTGTATCCTACCATGGGCGAGTTGATCTCCGTTGGGGTATTTTACAAAAATATCCTAGATCCAATTGCTCGTATAGAAGCTGGTGGAGCAGGTACTACCTTGTCCTATTATAATATAGGTAAAGACGCGACGGTATTTGGTGCAGAATTGGAAGTTAAAAAGGATTTATTCAAGACTGATGGAGTAAATGGAGAGAATGTATTGTCTGCAGGTGCCAATATTTCATACCTTCATTCGGATCAAAAATTAAGCTTAGAAGGAAAGAAATTTGTTAAATCATCCGACCAAATGGAAGGTGCATCACCTTTATTAATAAACGCCGATTTAACCTATAAACTTTTCATGAAAAATGTTGAATTGACACCTTCTGTTGTTTTCAATTATTTTTCAGATCGTATTTATTCCTATGGTATCAATGATTTCCAAAACATTATGGAAAAAGGAGTACCTCGGTTAGACTTTGTTGCTCAATCATTGATCAATAAAAAGATTGGTGTCAATTTAAAAATTGAGAACATATTAAATCCTGACCGTCAATTATCAAGAGATATTCCAGTCAATAATACTAAAATTCTTGTGGATCAATATAAGAGAGGTATTGATTACAGTTTAGGTATTTCTTACAAGTTTTAACAATAAATTAATATACTATTAACACGAAGGTTAATTGTTAACGATTTCTTTGTGTTAGAAATTAAGAAGATTATGAAAACAAAACTATTTTCAATTTTAGCAGCTAGCGCATTAGCATTCGCATCATGTTCATCAGATGATCCAACTCCATCACCAATTAAAGGTGAACAGGACCTATCTGGTGAGATCAGTACAAATACAAAATTAGACCCTAATTTTGAATATAATTTAGTAGGTAAATTAACAGTTAAAGCTGGAGCTACTTTAGAAATTCCTGCTGGAACAAAAATTAAAGCAAAAAATGGAGGTACAGGTATCTTTATTATGGTATTGCCTGGTGCTAAGCTATTAGCTCAAGGTACTGCTGCAAAACCTATTATTTTTACTTCAGCTTCAGCAACGCCTAAGTTTGGCGACTGGGGTGGAGTTGTTTTAAATGGAAAAGCTCCTCTATCTGGTCCTGCTGGAACTGTTACAACCAATAATGCAGAGATGGATACCAATATTAAATATGGAGGTTCAGATGCAAATGACAATTCAGGTATTATTGAATATGTAAAAATTGAATATACTGGAGCGCGCATCGACGAAACTAAAGAACATAACGGTTTAACATTAAATGGTGTTGGTAAAGGCACAAAATTAAATCAAATCCATATTAGACATGCTGGAGATGATGGAATCGAATTCTTTGGTGGAACAGTAGATGCTTCTAATATTTTTGTTGAAAACTGTTCTGATGATATGTTTGACTTTACAGAAGGTTATGCTGGTACTATAACCAATGTTTATGGAATCCGTGAGCAAGGGTACAATGATATAACTAATGATCCACGTGGAATTGAAGCGGATGGTAACCATGATGGTAAAGGTCCTACATATGTTAACCAGTCAAATTTCAAGGTTAATGGTATAACTATTATCAACAATGCAGCTGACCTTAGTAGTGGTCAATATACCAAAATGATGTCTGAGGTTTTCAAAATCAGAAGATTAGCTACGGCAAAAATTACAAATGCTTATGTAAAATTTGGTCCTGGAACAACTGCGCACACATTGATAGATTTAGGTTCTTTCAAATCAGGAACTACTGAAATCAACGTAAGTGAGAGTGCTAATACCAATACTTCGATTGCCTATACAATTGATCCAGCAAACGGATTAGACAAAGCAAAAATCGTAAACCCGCTTAACATCGTATTAACTCCAGGTTCTGGAAATAAAGGAGCAGATGTTTCTGCATTCTCTTGGACTGGTTACAAATTCAACTAATCCATTCATACAACATAAAAAATCAATAGCAAAAGAAGGTGTCTAAAAAG
>DCOH01000018.1 GCA_002322865.1 Sphingobacterium sp. UBA1575
GCTCTGAACCAGCTGAGCTAAGCCTCCTTTTTTCCGTCTTGCGGTGTGCAAATATAGGGCTAAAATCTGATTTACAAAATATTTTGAATCTTATTTTTATATTTTTTTGGCAATATATTCAAATACAAAGAGATAAATTTTGGATTTATTTTACAGAGATGGCTGTTTATAAGGGATTGTTGTGCCTGCATTACCCGTGCCCCTATCAATAGCACGGGTAAACAGGACTTATGTAAGTTGAAACTATGTGCAAATTGCTGAGGTAAATATATGGTTTATTTAGAATGATTATAAATAATTTGGAAGGTTTTATGGGATATGACATTGAGATTATTAATTACGCGTCATGGTGAGGAGGTGCATTCGTCATTGCGAGGAACGANNGTGCCTCCTCGCAATGACGATAGGCGCTCAAACATAGCCGTCATAGGTCTAAATACTAAATACTCACTACTAAATACTCCAGAAGCTAGTCATAAAACTTCCAGGAAACCCCAAACCTCAAGAAAGCAGGGTTCATCGGGTATCTCCTAACGGTATAATACCCATTCGGATAGATATGCTGATTCGCGAAATTATAACTCAAGAACAGGTTAACCCGATCAATATTTGCCGTCAACCAAAAATCAACGATCGGATAGGTTGAAAATTCGATCCCTACATTATCATTATAAAACTGTCCTGCATTGATCGCATAGGAAGGGGTCTTAAATGGCGTATTGAACTTCACATCCATACCGATCCGAAAATCCATCACATTATACAGGATATTCGCATAGTACAGACTATGGAAAGTATACAACTCCGGCGTTGCCAGTACATCCATGGCATCCGATTTCTGATAAACCACCATATTATCCAAATGGAACTTCCGGAACTTAAAGTTCTGCCCTACCGTCAGTTTCAATAAGTTTAAGTTTCCAGCTTGGGTAGGCTTGATCTGCCTAGCGAATAGAATATCATTGCTAGGGTTTTCCAACTCCCGGAAATACGTGTAATTATTGATCAGGAAATACTCTGCCTTTCCACTAAATCCGATCTCTGAGTTCGAATAGGAAAAGGAAAGGTTCTGTGTTTTTATCTTATCCAGGTTCAGATCATCTTCCCGCCAATTATGATAAGAAAGATTGGCATTCTGGAAAATCATTTCCGGCGATTTATTCTGTGAATAAGCACCTATCCGCAATTTTCCGATCACATCACTCAGATGCACATCAGCATAGGCTTCATATAGGAAATCCCCAAAATTACGGCCCAACACAATCTGGTTAGCCGCAAAATTAAGATCCACCTTATCACTGAACTTATACCCTATCGACCCTTTCACCATGGAATTCTGATAGAAATTACTCATGAGCGAATCGGTATACCAGATCAGGTCATTCTGGAAGCCCAGCTCCACCTTCGCCTCATTCTTCAGGTTCTTCCCTCGAAGAAAGAAAGAATAGGTAAAATCGTTGGTAATACTGGTTATCTTGGTCGTATCATCTACCCGCACCAAGGAATCGGAAGGAAAGGCATTATACAAATCCGCCTGATTCTTAAAGAAGATAAATTTCTGCTGACGGATGCTGGAATTATGGGCCACCACATTGGTTGGATGGATCTCCCCATCCGGACCATTACCATTCACGGTATCGATCCTGCCCAGATAATAGGACTGCCTTAGGAAAAGGGCCATATCCTTCCATTTATTGTAAGGTCTATTGGCCTGCGTTCCATTCAGCTTCACAGGATAACGGGAAGGCGAGGTATTGTCGGAAGTATCCCTAAATACGGTATCATTGAGGATGGAACCATTTTCAGTCGCATCCAAGGTGTTAAAAGTTAAGTTGGAAACCAGGTTGTACCGCTTACTTGGCGATTCGTACCAGGCAAAAACAGCTCCCTTTCGATCGCTGTAAGCTTGGTTGTTATAATAACCATCCGTATTGGTCGCATGGTATTCTGCCCCAATATTCAGATGCGGATTAATATTCTGCGCTAACCTAGCTTTGAATACCTGATCATCGAAAAAGAATCCTACCGCATATAATTCGGAGAATCTGGCCCTTGCCCTAAAATACTGGACAGAATCAGAAGTTAACAGATAGCGTTCCAAAGCATGGTAACCCGATTGAAAACCAATCGACTTATTCGGGTTGAAGAGCAGATCTCTGGAGGCCAGACCATAAGAACCTAGGTTAATGGTTGGGTTCCAAGGAAGATTCTGTTTATTGTAATACTGGAAATTGACATGCGATGTATCAAGCGCATAGGTCCTGGTCAGGCGTTTCAAAGTGGCCAGATTGGTATACCTTACATATTTTGCCGTGAAAACCACGGAGTCCTTTTTATTGTCTTCTTTGTTCCTAGCGGAATCCAAGGCAGAACTAAATTCATCCTCAACCTGGGCATAAAGCTTAGGCGAAAGGCTAAACAACACTAATACAAACAATAACCGCTTAAGTATACTCATGTAAGGACCGATACAAAAATTTAATTCAGCAAAAATAGTTCAAAAAAGCAGAATTATTGCAATGCGATTAATTCTTTTAATATACTTGTCATTTTTGGTTCTGCTTCTGCCGCTACCGCTACGATTTCATCCAAAGAAACAGGCTGCAGGTTTTCATGGAATCCCTCATCGGTAATCACGGAAATAGCAAAAACAGGAATACCCATATGATTGGCCACGATAACTTCCGGAACGGTACTCATACCAACGATATCGCCACCTATGATGCGCATATACCGGTATTCGGCACGGGTTTCCAAGTTAGGGCCAGGCGCAGAGACATAAACCACCTTATGGGCTTTGATCTGCAATTTCTTGGCAATTTCAAGACCCTGCTTCAACATATCGAAATTATAGGGTTGGCTCATATCCGGAAAACGCGGACCAAACTCTTCATTGTTCCTCCCCCGTAATGGATTATCGGGCAAAAGGTTGATGTGGTCTTCAATGATGCCGATATCGCCCTTTTTGATCTCCGGATTTAGGGATCCAGAGGCATTGGAAACAAACAGTTTCTTTATGCCCAATGCTTTCATCACACGGATAGGAAAAGTGATCTCCTGCATACTGTATCCCTCATAGTAATGTAAGCGACCTTGCATGGCCACTACATTTTTCCCATTGAGCTTTCCAAAGATCAATTTACCGGTATGGAATTCTACCGTAGAAATCGGGAAGTTCGGGATATTGGAATACATCATCTGATGCTCCACTTCGATCTCGTTGACCAATTTACCCAGGCCAGTGCCTAAGATGATACCAAATTCGGGATTAAATTCGCCTATTTTGCGGCGTATAGCTAGTATGGATTCTTGAATCTGTTGATACATGTGTGCAAAAAAACTTTATAATCAAACTTACATTTATTTTTTTGCACACACAAATCAGCAAATAGGGCTAACGGCTTCCTGCAATCTTGCCTTCTACCTTACCTGGGGAGGTAATTAATAAAAGAAGGTAAGTTACCAGTCCGTTGTATACGATCAGCTCAAAACCGATCTTATAAGCGGTGTGTGGCAACACATAGGTTGTCAATAAGAACATCAATATCGGTGATAAAATACAGATGAACGGCACCAAATTATCATTTACACGACGTTTAGTTAGGATTCCGAAAGAGAATAAACCCAATAAAGGTCCATAGGTATAACCTGCGATCTTGAAGATGGCAGAGACCACCGATTCATCGTTGATCCAATGGAACAACAAGATCACCAATAGCATCAATACCGAAAACGCAAGGTGTACATAATTACGTTGTTTCACCAATTTCGGATCATTCGGGTTTTCTTTTTTATTGAAATTCAGAAAATCCACACAATATGATGTCGTCAAAGCGGTTAAAGCCGAGTCTGTTGTAGCAAACGTTGCTGCTGTTAAACCCATCATAAAGATGATACCTGGCAATAAGGTTAAATGACGCAGCGCAATTTCAGGATATAAATAATCTGATTTACCCAATTCCGCTAACGTGATTCCGTTGGCATCTGCATAGAAGTACAACAGAGCACCTACGGCTAGGAAGAACAGGTTGATCACAACGAATATACTGGTGAACACCATCATGTTTTTCTGAGCCTCACCAATGGTTTTCATACTCAAGTTCTTCTGCATCAAATCCTGGTCAAGACCTGTCATCGCAATAGTGACAAAGATACCGCCAATGATATGTTTCCATACATTACGGGTATCGCCCAAAAGATTCTCCCAAATGAAAATCTTGGAATAGGAACTATCCTTCACTTTTTCAAAAGCTTCAAATACCGTCAAACCAAGACCATCGGCCATGAAATAAATGGAAAGGATAACCGCCAGAAGAAGGAATGTCGTTTGTAATGTATCTGTAATAATAATGGTCTTAAGACCACCTTTATTGGTATAAAGCCAGATCAGCACCAAACACACGGATACCGTTACAATGAATGGCACATTCCAAGCATCAAAGATATAGCGTTGTAATACGATGGCTACCAAGTACAAACGAAATGCGGAACCTATGGTTCTGGAGATCAAGAAGATCATCGCGCCAGATTTATAGGATTTATGCCCTAAACGTTCTTCCAAATAGGTATAGATGGACGTCAGGTTCATCCGATAATACAAGGGCAACAGGACATAGGCAATGATGACAAAGCCGATGGCATTTCCGAGTACGAACTGGAAATAACTGAAGTTATTGGGATCGGTCATTCCTCCAGGCGTATTTCCCACATCTCCAGGAACGGAGATAAAGGTTACTCCTGATAGGGCCGTACCGATCATCCCGAAGGCAACCATATACCATTTGGCATTGCGGTTGGCGACGAAAAAGGTTGAGTTATCAGCAGATCCCTTGGCGGTAAAATAGGATACCGCTAAGAGAATACCGAAGTACACAACCAGGAAGGTTAATAAAATACTAGGTGACATATTGGGTGTTTACTGTTTGTTTTTCAGATTGTAGTTATCGATCGCTTTACGGACATTTCCGAATTCTTCGATCAATGCAGATGCTGTTTCCTCATCCGTTCCGGTTTCGGCCATCACCATGCGAACGCCCCTACCGACCAATTTATGGTTAGACAATTGCATGTCCACCATCTTATTGCCTTTTACGCGGCCTAATTGGATCATTACCGCGGTACTGATCATATTCAACACCAATTTTTGTGCAGTACCCGCTTTCATCCTTGTGGAACCTGTAACAAACTCAGGTCCTACGATCACTTCCACAGGATATTGCGCACGCGCAGCAATTGGTGAATTTCCATTACACACGATACAGCCAGTTGCAATGCCTTTGGCATTCGCTGTTTCTAGCCCACCGATCACATAAGGAGTCGTTCCAGAAGCAGCAATACCTATCACCACATCATTCGGGTTGATCGCATATTCTTCCAAATCTATCCAAGCTTGGTTCATATCGTCTTCCGCAAACTCTACTGCTTTACGGATTGCAGAATCCCCTCCAGCAATTAAACCAATTACCCAATCGAATGGCACACCATAGGTTGGCGGACATTCAGAAGCATCCAAAATACCTAACCTACCGCTTGTCCCAGCACCGATATAAAACAATCGCCCACCTTTTTTCATCCGTGAAACAATTACTTTTACCAATGCCTCGATTTGAGGAATAACCTTCTCTACCGCCAACGGAACGGTCTTATCTTCTTGATTAATGTTACTTAGGATCTCGTTGACCGACATTTTGTCTAGGTCTTGATAATTCGAATCCTTCTCCGTTGTGTTGATCATAGCCTTCTGCATGTGCAATACTTTCAATAACTTTCCGTAAATATGCGACTTTTTAATAAAAAACGCAAAAACCTGCATGCTAAATTTATATTTCGTTTAGCGGCACGAATTTATAATTTTTATCTTTCAGTCTCTTAATCAATTTTTCCAACTGATTAAAAAATTTATCCGTTCTGTTCGGGTCTGACCCGATATGGATAATAATAATAAAACCATTTAATCCGAACTGACTTTCGTGTTTGTACAGTTGCTCCAAAATTGCTTCTGAACTCATATACTTATTTCCCATTGCTGGGAAGGTATAATCAGCAGCCGTTCGTAATCCTGGTGTGAAATTGTATAAAACTAGGTTAACATCTTTTGCCCATTCTGTAATGGTCTTATTATACCATTCATAGGGCGCCACAAATTTATCAATGTTTTGAATACCTAGTGCATGAAGCTTGGAAATGTTTTCAGTTAAATCTTTGTTAAAAACATCTTTTGTAACAAGTAAACTGTCCCTTTTTTCCCAAGGAGCATATAATAAGTGCTGATCCGAATGTGGACCAACCTCATGCCCTTCTTTATACATGTTCTTCAACAGGTTCGCAGATTTCCTATCCGCTAAAAATCTCCCGGTCACAAAAAAACTTCCTTTGATGTTGTTTTTGTTCAGGGCTTTCCGAATAGTGCCCAACCCTTCCCGAAACTCATCTCCGGTAAAGATTAGGCTGATCTGCTTTTTATGTTCATCCCCACGGATTATTGCGCCGTGGGCATCAATTACTCTTTTTTTTTTGATTCACTCTCTTTGGCAGACAAGAGGTAAATCAACGATGCCGTACCATCCATGGTCGGTTCATTGGTACTGTAATCGCCAAAATCGTCATGGTAAACTACCAGATCGCTCTGGAAATCCGCGTACTCATCAGGGTTCATCAATTTGATGCCGATCAGGTTCTGGTAGATACTGGAATAGACCGGTCCATCCACCAGACCACCATCAATGGGATAACCGTGTAAATAGGTAAACGCTGAATGAGGGTCGATTGGTGTGTCGCCATCGGCTGGCAGGCCATAAACCATGCTTGTGCCCCAAGGATTTACACCAAACAGCCAATCTATATTCGCCTGTTCCAATTCCTCAAAAGATTTATCGCCACTCTGCTCTTTGTACCATAAACATTGAATAGCAAAGGAGGTAGTGAGGTTGTTGCTGCACCAGATGAACGGAACGCCGCGGTAGAACATATTCTCTTTGGCCCTATCCCAAACATGGTCTATCCCTTTTTTATAATAGGCTAACACTTCTTTCTTGCTGGATTTATCTCCTTGTTTTGCCAGTTCATAATGGCCAAGGTTGATAAAGGGATAATATTGGTAATGATTCGCAGTATCACGGATCATCCAAGGCGTTATATTCTCTTGACGGGCATAGTTCAATGCCTTGTTCAGATGCTGTTGATCTTGGGTAAGACCAAACATACTGGCTTCCGCTAATTCCATATCATCCACCCAATTGTCCTCGGCGTAGATATAAGGCGATTTTACAGATACAGTCTGTGTTACACCGGGTTTGATATGGGCATATTGGTAGGCTGTATGTGCCTTTTCTTTCAGTATCTGAGCAAATGCCTGGTCTTTTTGTTGGTAGAGCTGGTGGGCCAATCCAAAAGCGGAAACAAACTTTGCTGCTGTTGAACTGGTACCGGTGGTATTGTTAAGGAATTTCCCTCGCTGTTGTGGTTGACCATCAATGAAATATACCGGTCTCTCATGGCCGCGGCCATAGATAGAATCCTGTCCTGGCATGCGCAGTTTGCTATGATCCCGATCGTCGGCGATCTGGTTGAACATGATGTTTGGTTTTGGATGCATTTTGAGCAACCAATCCAGCCCCCATTTTGCTTCATCCAGCACATCGGCAATGCCGTTTTTCCCATCTAGCCCATTGGCTTGCTTTTGATCGCCAAAAACCTGCGGAAAATCACGGTATGCAGCCAAAAGGTGGTAGGTGGCATTCGCAGAGGTAGTGGCATATTGCAGGTAATCGGAAGCATCATGCCATCCTCCACCCACATCGATGCGTGTACTATCAGGCATGCCTACCGAGCTGGCATACATGGTAAACCCATCATGGGTATGGCAGCTGTCTTTTAAGAAAGGATTGAACAAGGTTCTTTGCTGCCGCATATACCGCAAGGCAAAGTCGGCCGTACCTTCATACACCTGTTCATTGATCTTAAATGCTGGCGATTTTGTTCCATCATCGCTTAGGATATAGAATGTTCCATTTCCTTTAAATGCAGAAAAGTCGAATCGGTAACCCTTTTGAAAAGGGCCATATTTTCCGAAGGCTTTACCGGCTTTGTTGGTATAAACAACTTTCTGGCTATCGGCATTGATCAATTGAAAACGTTTGACTTCGCTGTTTCCTTTGGACACCCAAACCGCCACCTTTTTCTGTTGTGGAAGGTAGCCCAATTGGTTCACCCTGATCCAAGACTGTTCCTGCGCAAACCCTTTGAGGGAAAACGCTGAAAGCAGTAATAGACAGAAAAGTATAAAGCATGTAGGTTTATTCATAGGTTAACCGATTATTTCATGTTGAACATGAAAACAATGTTATCAATAGGATAGCATGACAATCTTGCCATCCATCGTGCTAAATACAATTTTATTTTTTAGGACCAATGGCGGGTTGATCATGCCATTGGAGACTTTATATTGCCATGCCGTATCACCGGATTTGGACAGTATTGCTGTCATCAATCCTTTATCGGAAGGCATAAATGTTAATTTCTTATCCGAATAGATAGCCGTTGGTGCCAATTCGTAAGGCAACCTTACTTTGGCTTTCCAGGTGATATCCATATGTTCGGAATTAACCGGCACTCCGATCAATTCGCCATCCATGGTTTTTGCATAGACCATCTGATGGTCTGCCGATAAACCTATGGATTCCCTTACGCGGTAATCATCCTTTTTCTCCCGCCAGATTGTTTTTCCGGTCTGGAGATCAATAGCCGTCATATACCGATCAGGTGCTACGATGAATACGCGGTTATTGGCTACAACAGGATAGACTGCTGCGGCAGAGAACATCCGATTCTGATGCCCGTTGCTCCACTCCCATTCCAATTTACCCGTTTGTTGGTTGAGGGCATAAAAGCCATTGCTCCAGCTGCCAAAAATCACCTTTCCATCGGCTAGGGTTGGCTGGGTGGAAACATATCCTTTTACCGGACTGTAAGTCCAAAGGATCTTTCCAGATTTGACATCAATGGCCCAGAAAACACCTTCGGAACCGCCAATAAAGGCTTTGCCATTGGCTACTGCTGGTGATCCCAAAACGGCTTTTGCCGCTTCGATCTTCCATTTTAGTTGACCTGTCTTGGCATCGAGTCCATAGATAAAGTGGTCGGAAGATCCTACCACGACTACCCCCTGATGCACCATAGGTGTAGAATAAACTTTCCCGCCAGTTTTATAGGTCCAGGCTTTTTTACCGGTTTTTATGTTCAGGGCATACACTTCGCCAACGGTGTTGGCTGTAAATAAATGCTTTTTATCTGCACTGATGCCGGCACCGATATCTCCATGGTCCTCATATTCCCAAACCAGTCGGGCATTCGAGGTTTTATTGATGGCGTAATCGGATCTTTTTATTTGTTGAGTGTTAGTTGCTGTTAGTTGCTTTAAAGGCAGTTTCAGCCAATAATCCATGGTTTGGAGCAAAGGCTTACGAACCTGGAAGAACACAGAATCCTTGCTGATGGTGAGGATATTGTATCCACCTACCGCATCTTTAGCGCGCAGATTGGATCGCACCATCACGCCGGGAATCCCTTCCCAGTCGTATAATTTGTTGATATGCCCATGCCCGCAGGTTGCCAATTGCACATTTCGTGTTTTTAGGCGATCGATGGCTTCATACCAGTTGTTCAGCGAAGAATCGAGCGGGTAATGGTTGATCGCAATAAGGGGTTTGGAGGCATCGGGATTTGCTTTGAAAACCGAATCCATCCACACGAGGTTTTCACGGGGGATCTGCCCTGGGCTCATGCGCATGTTTGGTCCCGATGTGGTTCCGATGAACTGAAAACCTTTATGTTCGAAGAAGAACATTTCTCCGCCAAATACTTTGCGGAAGCTATTGGCGCCACTTTCGGACCAGTTGCTATCGTGGTTCCCTGGAACGACATACAGGGGCAATTGGAGGCTATCCAAAATTCTTTTGGCCAAGGCTAATTCCTCGTCTGAACCGAATTCCGTGACATCTCCGGAAAGGATGACGAAGTCGATGTCCTTTTGCTGGTTGAGATCAGCAACAGTTCTTCGAAGATCATCTGCTCCGGTAGATCCACCAACGTGGGTATCGGTTACCTGCGCAAACTTGAAGGTTTGGGCGGATAAAAAGCAAGGAAATAGAACTAACCAAATCAGTAGTTTTTTCATAATAATTCAATAATGCAAAAGGTCATAGAATGACCTTTTGCAAAAAAAATGTTATTGCCAACCAGGGGTTTGTGTCAAGGTATACCCACGGTCTTTATATTCTTGGATTAAAGCCAAACCTACAGGAGAAAGGTAGTTTCTTTCGTTTACTGCAATACGGTTGGCAAATCCTCTGGCTACATAGAAGCCTTCGATTTCTGCATCATTGGTACCATTATAAGTTACAATGGATCCATCTGCTTTTTTAACTTTTAAACGATCCTTGAATGCGGCCAAGATTTTACCCGGTTTGGTCTTATCACCGAAATCTTTAACTCCGATTACCCAAGATCCTAATTGGTAATTATCTTTTGCGAAATTAAGATAGGTCAATTTTTTCCATCTACGGATATCTTGAATACGTGCGTATTCGAAAACAAATTCCATCCTTCTCTCACGACGGATTTCCCACATCAGTGGAGACACATCTGCATCTTTATCCGGATCCACAGGAATGGCTGAAAGCAATAATGGAGCTGTTTTCTGAACCCCTTTGGCTGCGGCATCGGCATCTAAAGGTCTTTTACGTATAGCATTAATGGATTTGTCCAAATCAGCCTGGGTCACCATTGGACCTCCGTAAAATTCATTAAGAATCTGCTTTGCCTCAATCCAGTTTAAGACTACCTCAGCATAGCGTGCAACTGGTGCATCATTGGTGTTCGTATTGGAAGACCATTTCGCAGGGTAAGGCTTACCGCTATTCAAAAAGGTTAGGGCTTCGCGTCCGGCAAATTTATGCGCATAGACGAAAGTTCCAGAAGCCGGCGCGTTTATCGTATCCATGAAGGTAGCTTCAAAACGAGGATCCCTGGTTTTCACCAATTCTTTTAGACGGAAATTCTTCGCGTTGGTCGTCGTTGAATTTTGCCAAACTTTACCATCATTACAAATAAAGGATTGAATGAGATTAAGGTTAGCCGATCTGGTTTGAAGTTCCGTACCATTACTGTATGATGCGACAGAATGTCTAATTCCTAATGCATCATCGTAAATTCTTGAAAATATTACTTCAGAATTTGCAGAAAGTGATTCAGATGCGAAAAGGCTTTTGAAATCAGATTCAAATTTCCATTTTCCGGTAGCCATGACGATTTCAGCTGCATCCCTTGCCAATTCAAGGTATTTTTTAGCGCGATCTTTATCTAAATTATGGTAGTGTTGCCAAGAACCTTCGAACAACATCGAATTTGAAATCAAGGTTGCCGCCACATAACGGTCTAAGTTTCCAACACCATCACTTGTTCTCATTTTATCGAGCACATACTTATAATCGTCATAGACTTTGTCCATGACCATGCCTCTTGGGTCACGATCTTTATATTGGGTATCGAAGTCATCAGCTGCGATATCCTTATCAAAATAAGGAACATCTCCAAAATTGCTTACCAATCTGCTGTATTCATATCCTCTGAAAAATCTTCCCACTGCTGTCCAATGATCATATTCCGCAGGAGTTAGATTTTTCTTAGAATAGGCTTCAATACGCTCCAACAAGATATTCGATTTTCTAACCCAATAGAAGTTCCAGTTTGGTCCAGGATGTTCTGCTCTCAAACTCGCAGTAGCATTGGATGTGCTACCTCCAGAGCCCGTAGGCACGGATCCTAAAAGAGAGGCCTGTAAATTTTCGGAGGTTAAATCATCTGAAAAGTTGTAACCGGTTAGCGGAGTGAACGCAGTACCAAATCCGGTATTATAACCAACGAAGAAATTTGAATAGAATTCATTCACAAATAAGCGAAGATCACTTTCATTTCTCCAATATTTTTCTTCCGTATCCGGAACCTTATTCAGCTCCGGTTTATCCAACATCTTCTCACAACTTGTAAAAAGCAATGTTGATCCTAGGATGATATATGCTAATTTTTTCATTTCATTTTCTATTAAAAGTTCAACTGTACACCGAATGAAGCACTTTTGAAGGTTGGAGTACCCACACCCGTTCTTCCTCCATTGTAGTTGGAAGTATTCAACATGTTATAGCCTGAAACGGTCTCTGGATCCATTGGAAGCCCATTCAACTTATCCCAAGTAAAGAAGTTCTCTAACGCCACATACACACGTAAATTGCTCACTTTAACCGGAGCAAGAACTGTCTGAGGTAAAGAATAACCCAAAGTGATGTTCTTGATGCGTAAATAAGCCATATTCAATAAATACCTCGATTGGATGGTCATATTGTTTGCATTGTTGCTTCCTGCATTATTGAAAGCTCTTGGATAGAAAGCGCCTTGGTTGTCCTCTGTCCAATAATCACTTACAATGGCTTCTGGCATGGCACCATCAGCAGTGTTGTAACCTGCGATTGCTAAACCACCATCACCCCAGATTGAACGCTCTCCAACACCTTGGAAGAACATGGAGAAATCAAATCCTTTGTAGTCTGCACCAATACGGAAACCATAGTTATAACGTGGAGTTGAATTACCGATGATTTTCATATCACCAGGATTATCGATAGTTCCATCACCGTTATCAATTTCACCATCACCGTTCAGATCCTTGTATTTTACATCTCCAGGACCATAATTAAAGGTATTGGTATTTTCTAACCTTGGCTGATAAACAGGTTTATCCCCTTTTTGTAGATAGGTTTCCCCATTACCGTTGGTATAGTACTTGGTCATGTCCTGTGTCAACTTAACGATCTGCAATTTTCCATTGCCATCCAACACAAAGTCATCATAGGTAAATAGACGGTCAGTTTCGTAACCCCAAATATCACCAAATACGCGACCATCATAGTTTGAGGACATCAAACGAGAGGAAGTATAATTGCTGAATACAGATTTGGCATCATCAAAGTTAGCACGGAGGTTAATTCCCAAACCGTTTTCGAAACGGTGGTTAAAATCAACCGCAATTTCATAACCTGTTGTTTTTAGGTCACCATAATTTCCAAGTGGAGCCGCAGCACCCAAGGTCCAGGTTGTACCTTCCAAAGGCGCAAACATGTTCTTGGTGGTTCTTTGGTAATAGTCGAATACCAATCCTAGTTTATTGTTCAGGAATCTAGCATCTACACCAAAATCGATGGTTTCCAGATCTTCCCAATACACATCATTCACACTTTTCTTAGGGTTCGATAAATAGGTAAGTTTAGAACCATTGTTTACCCAAGTTCCTTCATAAGGCTCCATGTTAGGAACATATAAATCGCCTGGTACGGCCTGGTTTCCGATCACCCCGTAAGAACCACGGAATTTCAAGTTTGATAACACGGGTTTAGCAAACTCCATGAAACTTTCTTCGGATACTACCCAACCCGCAGAAAACGATGGGAACCATCTCCATCTCAAATCAGATGGGAAATTGGAGGAACCATCATAGCGTAAGTTTCCTTCGAAAAGGTATTTATTTTTGTACGCATAATTGATCCTACCGAAATAACCCAATTGACCTGCCCAAGTTGTCCCTCCACTACCGGTAATAGTACCAGTGGCAAGATCGAATTGAGGGTTTGTAATATCCAATAAAGCTGTACGTTGCGTCCAGTTGTATTTTCCATTATCAGCCACCAAGTTCGTACCTAGAATAAATTTAAAATCGTGATCTGTATTTACATTCAGATTATAGGTTGTAAACGCATTTAAGGTATGCTTGTCTTCATTAGCTGCGCGAGCATATACATGGTCTGGGTTACTACCAACCGCCGTATATTCGTGGTTATTCAAGTCATACGCAGGCATTGCTCCTGGCGCACTTGCATCCACAACTGTTCCATTAGCATCTACATACACTTGGTTACCATTTGCATCTAACCTTTTAATCGGCGCGACCCAGCTATTTGCAGCCGTAAAGCGAGTTCCTGGTCTAAACCAGTTATAACTTTCTGTCGTGTAGTTGTAATCCACATCTACTTTCCAATTTGAATTGATATTAACGGTAGTACCCACATTCATATTGATGTAATTCCGCTTCATCGATGCTTCATTCGACGCCTCATATTCACTCCAAGGGGAACGAATTGGGTTGCCATGTTCATCATTACCCATTGGGTAAAGAGAACTCCAACGATACATGTAGTACCAAGGATCGGCAGTTGTCGAATTGGTCGCATAAGGATATTGTTTATTACGTTGGGCAAACATTGCACCTGCGCGTAAAGAAACATAATCGTTCAAATCGGAATTTATCCGTACTGCAGCATTGGTTCTTTGGAATTTATCCGAATCACCCGCTTTCAACATACCGCTTTGATCGATGCGGCCAAAGGTACCTGTAAACTTCGTTTTCCCTGCAGTACCGTTTAGAGAAGCATTATGCGTAATGGTTGGTGCCCATTCCCTCACCATATAATCATAGGGATCATAGGTTCTTAAACCCAATTTACGACCTACGTTTGTTGGATCAACTATCCAGTCACGTCCATATACTGTTGGATCACTGGAAGAAATGGAATTGCCATATTTCTGATCCCATTCAACTGCTTTTTCATAGCTTTCTGGAGTCAAATAATAAAATGCTCCAGTAATGGAAGCTCCCATCCGCTCCATCGCATCCCTTGTATATTTAAGGGCATTTAAGCGTCCCATTTCATAGCGTTTGAAAGGGTTTTGGAAGGAGATGTTATTGGAATAACTTACGTCAATTTTCTCCCCTTTAGAACCGGTTTTAGTAGTAATCAAGATTACCCCGAAAGCTGCTTTTGCCCCATAGATAGAAGATGATGCCGCATCTTTCAGTACCGTGATGGATTCGATATCATCAGGGTTCACATATTGGATGCTTGGGATTTCCACATTATCCAATAAGATCAATGGGTCACCAGCGGCCTGAACGGAAGCAATTGCTCCACGGATTTTAATCCTTGGATCCGAGCCCACCTCACCAGAGGGTATCGTCACGGTAAGACCTGGTGTTGTACCCTGGATACCTCTACCGATATCTGCTATGGGTCTTCCTTCCAGATTATCCTTCACAGAGATCGAGGAAACTGCTCCAGTAAGATTACCCTTTCTTTGGGTACCATATCCTACAACTACGACTTCCTCTAACGAATCGCTAGATTCCGAAAGCATAATGTTTACCGTGCTTCCCGTGACTGTTACGGTCTTGGTTTCAAGACCTACGAAGCTTACCTTTAATGTAGCACCTACCGCTGCATTGATGGTAAACTTACCATTGCTGTCTGTCATCGTGGAGGCATTTGATCCTACCACAGATACCGTAGCACCTGCTACCGCACCATTTGGACCATTTACTGTACCCGTCACGGTATTCTGCAATACTGATGTGGCTTTAGTCCAGCCAGCAGTTTTTCCTAGAGATTCTTTGCCATTGGCCTCAGCAAATGAAGCGAATGAAGGCATAGACAATCCCAGAGCGAGAGAAAAGAGTATAAGTCTTCGCATTGCTAAATGATTAATTGTTTATAATTTGTTTGTTGTTTTTAGGTCTAGACCTCAGATGTAGTAAAAGGTTAGATCAGCTGTTGTTTAGTTTTATCCCATTTATTTGCCTTTCCCAAGAACAACCAAGGATGTAAATAGTTTTCTTAGGAAAGGCTTAAATTATTAATGAATTTACGCTTTTATTTTTGTAATAACTCGGATTCTTTACTTTCTAAATTATCCACATTTAAACCGGTTACACAATAGAAACCTGCATTAGATATCTGCATTTTATTTTCGGTGGTCACTCCTACCAATTCGCCTGTTGCGGTTTTGCTCGCGAAATAATAAACTGCAGAACGGGTGTTGTTTGCCGCTGCAGTCCAAGATATTTCAGAACCTGTGATTTTTACATTGGTTGGGGTGCTAGGTTTTGCAGCTACTTCACGTCCAAAGAATGGCATTAGCACCTCTTTAGCATAAAGTTCCTTAATCTTATCGGTGATTTTAACATTATTTGTCATGATACTCTTCATGCTGTACATGACACTACCAAAAACCCGGTCGTTGTTTCTGGTCAGGTTAAACTGTCGTTGTAATTCATCGGAAGTTTGGAAAGCAGCTCCCGCTGTTGGATCGCCGAACCTATATGTTGCATGGCCAACTACCACTTTTGCCTGGCCACGGAACTGAACCCAAGTAGCTAGATTAAGTTCAAAAGGACTAACTGAATTTCCAATTTCGTGATATAATTGAGGGATTATAATGTCCACCCAGCCGGAGGATGTCCATTTTGCAATATCTGCAAATAATACGTTGTAGTTTTTGTCTTTGTTAGATGCAGGTGATACGGAAAATACCACTGCTGGTTTGGTTGCTTTGATGGTATTATATACCCCTTCAATAGCTTTATCTACATTTCCACGACGGAAATTCTCTTTGGATGAATAGCCGGCTCCATATTTGGTAAATTCGGCATCATCATTATGGTTCTCTCCTTCTGGATAGAAATAATCATCGAAATGAATACCATCCACATTGTATTTGGTGATGAGATCTTTTACAATGTCGTTGAGGCGCTGTCTTACTTCAGGAACTGCTGGATTATAGATACGAATTTTATCATAATCTTTTACCCAAGATGCATCAACTGAAGAATGCAATGCTGGGAAAGCCGAAGCGCTCGAAGCACGAGTGGAGATGCGATAGGGATTCATCCATGCATGGAATTCCATTCCACGGGCATGTGTTTCATCAATTAAGAATTTCAACACATCGTAACCTGGATCTACACCTCTGGTTCCAGAGATCGCTGCAGACCATGGTTCATAAGGTGAATTATAGAAGGCATCGCCCATGCCCTTAACCTGAAATACAACTGCGTTGAATTTCAATTCTTTTAATTTATTCAGCTGCTCAATATATTTTGCCTTTTGCGCGGCTTCACCACGAATTCCTGGCCAATCCAATTCCCATACGGTAGCAATCCAAGCTCCACGCATTTCTTTTCCGGGAAATTTAAGGGTGGATACTGGAGGTTCTGGATCTGGATCTGGATTTGGTGTAATAGGATCAGAATTCTTACTACAACTTACGAACAATAAGGTCCATGAAAGGAACAGGCAAAGGTATAAAGAGAGTTTTTTCATCATAATAAAAGTAAAAGGTTCAAAAAAGAGGAAAGGACATCCTGCTCAATTAGTAGTACTAAATTTGCAAAACAGATGTCCTTTCAGCATATAAAAGTCTTAAAGTTAATCCTCTAACACATTAACAGGGAATTCAACGATGGTAAAGCCAGCATCGGTGGTAGCCCCATAAATCATTAATTTTTCATCTTTTCCTTGGGCATTTTTCACAATATGGAATCCAGATTGTGTACCAGGAGCAGTATTGGCATTTCCAGAAATGGAGAATTCGAAAACAGCTTTCTTATCGCCTTGCTCAAATGCGGTTAATGCATCAATGATATTCGCCCCTTTAGTGATATTGTAAACACGCATCACTGCATCTACGGCTGTACCACCACGTGGAACAGTAACCACCAATAAATAGCGTTCGCCGTTGAATTCAATAATCCGAGGATCACCTGAATGCACTGGAATTGAGCTTGCGCCCATGGAATAACTTACACCACCTGCATTATTAGCTACCGATATAACTTTATCGTGGCCAGTAACCAAGAAGTTCTCTGTATTTCCAATGCGGTTATAAAATGACCATTGACCATAAGTAGCAACAGTATTGAAAGCTACTGTTTCGGTTACATTTTTATAGTTTTCAATTTTTAGACGCATTACTTGGGTTCCGGCACTGATGAAAAAGGCATAACCATTTCCGTTAGCATCCAATCCGATCGAGAAGTTATCTCCATGACGAGCACCTGCTCCAGCAATTGATCCAACATTGATATTTGCGATGACTTGAGGAGCATTCGCTGGATTTTCCCAATAATACAATTTCAATGGAGAAGTAGCCGCAGTCGATAAACTTGCCACATAAGTACGTCCATTTACTTGGGCACCCATATTTTGGGTGTAGGTTCCTCCAGTAATTCCAGTACTATTTACTGCAATAGGTTTGATTTGATTGTTCTTCAAATCTTCCACACTTAATAAATGGATACCTGGAGCACCTCTACTGATTACCAATACATGTTTCCCATCAAATCCAGACCCACGTACTAGTTGGCCTGAAAACGCAGAATAAGCAGGGTTAGCCATTGGATTAGAGGAATAATCATAATAAGTAGGTTTGCCGAAATCTGCTCCAAATACAGGAACATCGAAACGTATTACGGCTTTGTATTCCTTGAATCGAGGAGAGTTAACCACTTTTAGGAAAATATCCTTTGAAGCATCACCACTCTGAAATGGAATGGCTATGGTATCCTTTTCCAGTTTAGCCCCTTCTGAAGTAACCGCCTCAAAAACCACTTTTGAAAAGTCGGTTAAGGTATCCAATCTTGGAAAAGTGATTGTTTTGGTATTTTCATTTATTTTACCTTCCAAAACCTCATTTCCTAGCGGACCAGCATTAACGATCTTAATGGATTTAAGATCGGTATATTTATCGGATTCCACATTTTTAGGGAAATCCTCCGAACAAGAGGTAAATCCTACAAAACTTACAAAAGCCAGTAAAATACCCCCTATTGTTTGATTAAAATTCATTTTCATCTTGATCATCAATTAAGATTCATAATTAGTTTTGAGGCCAACCTTCCGTTTGATCCAACTTATATCCTGCAGCTTCATACTCACTAATCTGGTTTGAACCTAGTGGAGATAAATAAGGATTGATATTTGTCTGATTATAGAAAGGTAAACGATCTTTATTCAGGGTATATCTGTAAAAACCTAGCATTTTGTTCTTACTTGTAGGATCAGCTGGATTATAGATCTCAATTTGCCCATTCAATTTTACCACTGACAACGTGTTTTTAAATTCGCCAGGAGCCTCTGTAGGGAAATTCACCCATCCACCGGCCAATAGATCTGGATTTTGTTCCGTATCCATGTATTGCAATTTTGACCATCTTTTCAAATCGGCTAATCTAGATTCTTCAAATGTCATCTCCATGCGACGCTCTCTTCGGATTTCCCACAATAAAGGACTAACCGAAACATCACGGTCAGGATCTGATGGTAAAGCGGCGATATTCATTGCTGCTGTCTTCTTAACACCCTTTGCTGTAGCATCTGCAGCTAAAGGTCTATTTCTGATTTTATTGATGGAAGCATCGATATCAGCTTGGGTAACTGCTGCACCACCAAGAGTAGCTAATTCTGCTTTTGATTCAATCCAGTTCAGTAACACCTCTGCATACCGCAATACCGGAGCATCCNNCTGTTCCTGGCGCTCCACCTGCTGCAACGCGGGCTTCCACATCCCTTGGTAAGAACTTAGTTATGTACATGAAAGATGCGCGATTTTTTGGCGTAGGATTCGTGTGGAATGTAGCTTCAAATCGTGAATCCCTAGTTTTAACCATTTCTGAATTGGTGAAACTAGATGCATTTGTCAAATCAGAATTTTGCCAAACCTTTCCATCATTACAGATATATGATTTCAAAAGGTCTGCGGTGGGACCATAAGTAACATTATCTGATAAATTATGAATCGATAGAATGGAATGTTTAATCGCTAGCGCAGCATCATACTGTCTGTAAAGAATGATATCCTTATTACCTGCTAAATTATCGGAAGTAAATTGCGATCGGTAATCGGTTACAATATCATATTTACCACTACCTTTTACCATATCTGCAGCCTCAACAGCCAATTCAAAGAATTTCTTAGCCCGATCATTATTCTTATAATAATATTTTTGCCAAGAACCTTCCGACATGGCGATCTTTGATATAAACCCTGCAGCAATAAATTTATTTACTGTTTGTACACCATCATTTGCGCGGATATTTTCCATGGCAAATTTCATGTCCTCATACACAGCGTCCATTACCTCATTTCTTGGTGTTCTTTTCTTATAAAGCTCATCAAGTTTGGTATCATCTACTGGTCTATTGTAATAAGGAACATCTCCATAAGCATAAACCATATCCCAATAACGCATTGCTCTAAAGAAACGACCAATACCTAACCAATGGTTATACGCCTCTGGCGCTAAAATCCCCTGCATTCTATTCTGAACTCGGTCGATCATTATATTTAAAGAACGAACTGTAGAATAGCTCCATATCGCACTAACAGGCACCGACCTGGTGAATTGCGATTGGTTACCCTGATAAAGCACATCGTCACTAAAAGTATAGGAAGCTAATAGTGCTCCATCCGTATTGAATCCTAATCCATATCCTGGAAAAAAGGTGGTATAATATTGTCTTGCATATAGACGAACATTTTCTTCTGTTGTCCATGCAGTTTCGTCATTTGCTTGGGTAAGCTGCGGTCTGTCCAAGAATTTTTCACAGCTGGTCAACATTAAGGCTGCCGCAACGAATAAACTATATTTAATTTTCATAATAATTTCCTCCTGTAATTATAAACCAATTTGAATACCAACAGAAGCTGATTTGAATGATGGATTTCCTGTACCCGTACGGCCAAGGTTGTAATTACCATTCGTTAATAACATACTGTTACCCGAAATTGCTTCAGGGTCAATTGGTAGTCCTCTCAAATTATCGAACGTAAAGAAGTTTTCTAACGAAACATAAATACGTGCGGTTTTAAAACGAGCTCTACTTAACACCGCTGCCGGTACGGAATAACCGAAGTTGATGTTCTTAATTTTGAAATAAGACATATCTAACAAGTAGCGTGTTTGAGGTCTCATTACATAACCTTCGTTTGATCCACCTAGGTTCCATGCTCTAGGATAGAATGCATCTGTACGATCTTCTCTCCAATAATCTTCAGCAATGGCTTGTGGCATAGCACCATCCTTTACATGGTATCCAGGAATTGCCAATTGGCCATTACCCCAGATTTCACGTTTACCAATCCCCTGTAAGAACACAGAAAGATCGAAACCTTTAAAGTCAGCACCCAATCTGAAACCATAATCGTAACGCGGAGTCGAGTTACCAATAATCACTCGGTCACCAGGGTCTCCAAAAGTGCTACTTCCAGATGTAATATATCCATCACCATTAACATCTACGAATTTCACATCACCAGGCATCATCTTCAATACATTGCCATCTTCAAAGAAGGTTTGATAAATAGGATTATCACCTACTTGTTGGTTGGTAATTTTTGCAACACCTTGATGGATTACTGTTACCGGAACAAAAGCTCCATTTGAATCATACACAAAATCTTCTTTTTGGTAAAGTCGATCTGTAACATATCCCCAGATATCACCATATCTTCTTCCCGTTACGAACTCAGTTCCTACAGATCTTTTATCCCATTCTCTATTCCACTGCAAACCTTTGTAGGTTGTTGTAATCGCATCTGCGATATTGGCATTTACGGTTAAACGTAATCCATTATCAAAGCTATGAGCGTAATCAATTGCCAATTCCCATCCTTTTGTTGAAAGGTTACCGAAGTTTCCTCTTGCAGGATCAGTACCGAATGTAGCTGGCAATGATTCTCCAGGAATAATCATATGATTGGTTTTTCTTTCATACCACTCAAAGACAACGCCCAATTTGTTAAAGAATTTTAAATCGGCTCCTAAGTTGAGGTGTTCGATATCTTGCCATCTAATATCTTTACGCACAGCGCCTGGAGTAGACATGGAGTAAAAATAATTGCCTGATCCATCTAACCAGTTGTTTGTGCCAATATTCATCGTAGGCACATATAAGGAGTTGGAAACAGATTGGTCACCGATAGTACCCCATGAACCACGTAGTTTTGCAAAAGTCAACACATTGGAAATTCCCTGCATGAAATTTTCATTGGAAATAATCCATCCCGCTGAAAATGAAGGATAATATCTCCAACGTAAATGAGAAGGGAATTTTGAAGTTCCATCATATCTCAAACTGGTCTCGAAAAGGTATTTATCTTTATACGTATAATTTAAACGTCCGAATACCCCTACTTGTGAATCCCAGTTGGTATCTCCACCACTTGTTTGAACACCGGTAGCAAAATCAAATTGAGGATTTTCTTCATTGATCAAATTGGTTCTTCTTGAAAAATGATCTCTCCATTTAAATGCTACGATATTGGTTCCCAACATCGCCTTGAAGTCATGGTCTTCTCCAAATTTTCTACCATAAGTAGAGAACGCGTTGAACGTATGTCTTTGGGAGTTGAAAGAACGCTGATAAATATTAGATTGATCTTTAGTTATATAGTTTTCGAAAGGAAATTGCCATCCCATGGTTCCTCCATTATCCGTAGGAACTCCATTTTCATCCACATAGATCCTGTTTCCATTTTCATCGTTCCAAGCAATTGGATTGTACCAGTGGCTCTTTCCGGAGAAAGTAGGCATAGAGGATCTATTGCCATTATTTTCTGAACTAAATGTATAATCGGCCTTTACATCCCAACCTTGTAATAAATCAACCGTAGTTCCTAAATTTAGGTTCGTATAACGATCCATTTTATAAGCGGTATGCGATTTAGCGGTATCAAAATAAGGATCACGAATATCTACCCCGTTTTCCTGAACACCAATTGGGAATAAGCGCGACCAACGGTAAAGGTATAACCAAGGGTCAGCTGTAAAGCCAGTAGCCGAGTTCGCGTAACGTTTTGTACCATCTGAATACATGGCACCTCCGCGTACGGTTAAATAGTCTGTCACCTTGGTGGAAACATTTAATGTTGCATTATACCTTTTAAAATCATCATGTTTGGCAGCTTTCATCATACCATTCTGGTTCAAATAACCAGCACTAATGTTGTATGTTGTATTTCCTGCCTTACCGTTTAATCCTAGATTATGAAGATTAGTTAATGCATTGTCTTTGATCATGACAGCAACAGGATCGTAAATACGGTAACCTACTTTATCAACACCGTCGAAAAACCAATCACGACCATATACGACAGGATCTGAATTTCCAATTACACCGCCATATTTTTCTTGCCACTCCCTAGCTTTCTGAAGACTTTCTTCTGTAATGCGCCAAAATCCTCCAGCAGCACCCGCGCCTTGCATGTTCTTATGGGCATCCATGGTATATTGCAAACCATCGATACCTGCGATATCAATTGGTTTGAAGGGCGTTTGAAGGGAAAAGTTATTGGAATAGGTAATGTTGTGGGTTTCTGTTTTGGCACCTTTTTTCGTGGTGATCAATACCACACCAAATGCTGCTTTTGATCCGTAGATGGATGCAGAGGCTGCATCTTTAAGCACGGAAATCTCAGCGATATCATTTGGGTTGATCATATTGATACTAGGTATCTCCACGTTGTCAACCAAGATCAACGGGTTGCTGCTACCGGAAATGGAAGCAACCTGACCACGGATTTTCATAATAGGATCAGAACCTACCTCACCAGAAGGGATTTGTACACTTAAACCTGGAACCGCACCTTGCAATCCACGACCTGCATCAGAGATTGGACGGGATCCTAAGGTTTTTTCTACGTTTACAGAGGATACCGCTCCTGTAAGGTGCTCCTTTTTTTGTGCACCGTAAGCTACGACAACCACTTCCTCCAACGCATCACTGGATTCGGTTAGGGTAATATTGATGGTACTTCCTGTTACGGTTACAGTTTTGGTTTCTAAACCTACGTAGGAAACCCGCAATGTAGCCCCCACAGCTGCATTGATCGTGAATTTACCGTTTGCATCGGTTACTGTTGTTGCTGTTGAACCTACTACGGTAACCGTAGCCCCAGCAATCACACCGTCAGGTCCTGATACAGTACCTGAAACTGTATTCTGCAATACCGATGTGGCCTTAGTCCAGCCAGCATTTTTTCCTAGAGTTTCTTTGCCCTTTGCTTCAGCAAATGAAGCATAAGTTGGCATCGTCAATCCAAGAGCGAGAGAAAAGAGTAAAAGTCTTCGCATTGCTTATTGATTAATAATTTATAATTTGTTTTTTATCTTATTCAGGCCGAACCCTGAGGTTTGCTTCAGGATTAGCTCTTTAATATTCATAATAGGTCTCCAACTCATTATCCCCTAAGGAGGACATTTTCACCAGATAGAATTAACGTGAATAGGCCCAAATTAATTGAGCCTTCCACTTGTTTTTCATTCGAAATCTGGGTAGAGTAGATATTTTTTCCGCATCTGTTTGTACGCCGCTAATTCAGGCTTCCAACTTTCGCGTATTTCTTTTTCGGTTTTACCGGCTAAAATCTGTTTCCGAAGTTCATCTGTTCCTGCCAACTTATCGAAGAACTCTGGTCTGGCAAAGAATTTCGACTTGTCCGGCATTTTATCATAGAAGTAAAGCACATATTTCAGGGTGAATTTGAATTTATCCGGATTGATATTCCTAAGGTCCAATCCATAATTGACAGCACCTTTACCTTCCACATGTTTTACCATTCCTGCTTTTTCGCCTGGGGTAAAGGTAAAATCACCGTAAACCGGGTTGGTATATCCCACCACTTGGAAAGGCCAATCTGTTCCACGGCCCACCGAGATATCGGTCCCTTCAAAAAGACATAAGGATGCGTATAAACGTACAGAAAGGTGGTTCGGCAAACTTGGTGACGGAATAACCGGAAGATTATACATGGAACTATGGGTATAATTCTGTACAGGTACTACGGTTAATTTACATTCCTTTCCATTTTCCAACCATTTCTCGCCATTGATCATTTTGGCCAATTCGCCAACAGTTAGACCATGCACCATCGCAATCTTATGGTAGGATACATTGGATTTGAATTTATCATCTTTACGAACTGGGCCATCCACTTGGTCTCCACATGGATTCGGGCGGTCCAATACGATCAATTCCTTATTATGTTTTGCACATAGCTCCATAACGCGGTGCAATGAAGTGATGTAGGTATAAAAACGCGCGCCTACATCCTGAAGATCGAAGATCATCACATCAATGGATTTCACAATTGAATCCTGTTTCGCATTTCCACCATATAAAGTGAACAATGGCAATCCTGTTTTGGTATCCACATCATTCGAAACCTTCTCTCCTCTTTCGATATCCCCACGGAAACCATGTTCAGGAGCAAATCCAAATTTCAGATCTACCTTTTCACGTAGCAACACATCCACCAAGTGCTCATTATTCGGCCCTACAACGGAAGTCTGATTCCCCATCAATCCTACTTTTTTCCCTTTCAATAAGGGCAGATAAGCTTTAAGCTGATCAGCAGCTGGGACAATGGCTTGGTTAGAGACATTCTCCTGAGCGGCGGGCACAGCAGGATTGGAAGTCTTGTTGATTTTCGACGAACCGCAGCTATTGGTCAATAGGACTGCTAAAAGTAGACTATGAACTAGAAAATTTTTCATTAATAGATTTCGTTTCTTTGCGGATTCTACCACATTTATGGGATAAAAATAATAGAAATAACGCACAATAAAGCAAGTTGATGCATGATTTACGTCACTTTCAGCAAAACAATTTGCTAAAAACGCATAAAGCAGAATACTGATATTTTATTTCTTGGAGAAAGAAAATACGTAAAATGCCGTAATTCAGCGTTTAAACCTGATTTTGAGTGCAATCGGTTGCACGACTTAGTGTAAAATAAACACTTTTAAGTAACATTGGTGTTACGAAAAGTTGTTTATAACAAAAAAAGGGTTGCCTAAAAGGCAACCCAACAACAAACTAATATATCACCATTACTTTAGTACAAAGCCAATTCCATTGGTTGTTCCCGTAGGCGTACTCGTAAAATTTTTATTGATCCACGATTGTTCTGGATTCAAAACATCCAATACCGTCATTGCAGTAAGATTTCCACTAGTAGGTTGCATCGCTGTATAACAGCCAATTGCACGCATCATATCCCTTAGGTCGTTAAGCGCAACACCCGCTGAAAAATTAGCTATGACTCCATCAGCAGCCATCAAATAAAGTTTGGTTGATGCTTGATTGATGCCAACAGCTATACGAGCAGCACCGCTTGAACTTGTAGACACATCATCGCCATTATATAACAAGAAGTAACTACCTCCAATCAAATGCTTGATTTCTGCAAGATTTATAGCAGTAGTAGGATATTTGGTCACATCTGGGCTATTGAAGAATTGAATCACGTCAGATCCTTTTTTTACGCCAATATAGGGCCTTGTTCTAGACGTATTTGTTTTGAGCACCTTTCCAAATTTAACGAAAGAACCTGTGGGTTCGCCTGAAGTAACTGCATCCCCGTTTATGGCCGCCAATAGCTTCCCCTCAGCCGATTTTTGGTTGAATTTCACCATTTCAGGTAGATTCTGAACCGCAAACATATTTTCATTATAGGGCGTCAAGGCCTGCATCGTTAATTTTGGATTGGAAATATCCAATTCCATAATATGTATACTTACAGGAACATCCTCTCTATTGATAAATCTGGCGTGCAAATATTCTACCCCTGGCGAAATGGTCTGCGTGGTATCCATCTGAAACACCTTCAAATAGGTCGTCTTATCCTTGATCGATTGGATCATCGGCGTCATCTGATTATCAGGAGGAATTATATCTTCTTCTGGCTCTTCTTCTACAGGTTCGCCAAATTCTGGAAAGTCATCCCTTACCTTACAAGAATCCAAAGAACCCATGGTAAATAAAGCGATAGATAAACCTATAATTGTTTTTATATATCTTCTTTTCATAATTATCGAACTAACATAAATGAAATATATGGTTTCATAATGGCGTCTGTCTTTCCTGCCCACCCCATAGCATAAGCTGTATATTGCCTTTGATTTAAGGTGGATCCGGCATTCGCATAAAACGCTAGAACCGTAGCATTGGTTACTGCAGCACCTGCAGGTCTGACCTTCCATGTTCTGGTAATCGCACGGTTTAAAATAAATGTTGGCGAGATTTCCCCATATTTAATATTGCTCAATACCAAGGAATCCTGATCAGGCTTCTGTGCAGTTGCCGATGTCGAATAGAACCCATAGTATAAATCTACTGCGGGAACATTCGGGATCAAGTTCACAAACCGATAGGAGGCATAGGATGAATCCGGAAGGGCAAATGTTTCTTCTGTAGGTATGACTTTCGTATTTGCTCCCGTATCCGTTACATGGAAAGTATAACGACTGTTCGCCTTTATATTCAGCGTTGTTTTATAAAGCAAAACCGAATCTGTTCCGTCATCCTTTGTTTTCGGCAATACCACTTTTACCTCCACGTCTCCACCCTTAACCATTAGGAACTCTGAACTTGACGGCCCCCTGGTATTATAGCCTCCACCAGGATAAGGTTCCCGACCTCGGATTTTTGGAGTTACCCGCACATCATTAAATTTAACGATCATGTATCTATCGTCTGGATAAGCGGAAGCCATATTGATCTTAACAATGGAATTCGATTCATCCATGAATTCTACAGCTCCGAAATCCTGGATTTTATCTTTATTACAACCCCCAATGGTAGTGAGTGTAACCAAACCCAATAAAAAAATGAATAAACTATATCTTTTCATAATAATTTCTCTCCTTTTAATAGTTATCTAATACAAACCAAGTTGGGGTGATCACATAATTGGCTTCCAATCCGCCCCACTTCTCTAATTCCTCTGCATTCCACATGTATTCCGAATTGAAACGTGGCCGCACGCGATAACAGTAACTTCCCTGTGCTAATTCTGCACCTGACCTAGTCACAAATTGCCTGAAAATAGCAGGATCATATCTATATTTCCGTAGATCGGACCAGATATCATATCCACCCCATCCCCATAGTGCTATGTATTTTTGCCCCATAATATCAGCCAAAGTTAATTCAGCTGCAGTTTGAGCAACTTCTGTAGAATCCATGTAGGATTTTATTTCCGCTGCCGTAATCTCTAATGGATTGAAAATTGTTCCCTGGTTTTCATCCTTGATCGCCGTATATTTATTGACGAAGGTCATATGTCCACGGATACCGTTTAAATAAGCCTCATGAGCAACGGCAAGATCTCCTTTTTTTAAGGCCACCTCCGCACGGATAAATTGCAATTGTGAATACGTCATGATAGGAAAATCTGTTTTGTTTTTGAACATATAGAAATTTCCTACTGCAGGCACGGTTGAGTTTGCCGATCTTCCATCCGGCAAAGCTGCCCGGTATATACTATCTGTAGTAGTGGTAGCAGAAGTACCAAATTTGAGCATTCGGGATAATCTCGGATCGCTTGACGTCTTTGATTCTTCCTCATATTCGCCACGCACTCCGCCAGTTAAATAACGTAATATCGGTGCTCCTGCCCTATTATAATAGGTGCTGTTCAATAGCGCTTGATCTTGACCATATACATTGGAGTTTTCAGAACTTGACCCTGTGAACTTTACAGTTGCGTTATCTGCTTCAGATGCAAATGACAAGCTGGTATATTTCATTACAGAATCCGCATAATTGGTCAAAAAATCAGGTTTATTGATATATCTTGCATAGTTCAGGGCTTTTACTCCGTAGATGAATTTTCTCCATCGCTCCATATTACCACCGTACATAAAATCATATTTGGATAATAAACCCGTATTATCGGCCATACTTTTCTGCCCTAAGAAATATAAAGCAGAATCACACCAGACCTGCACACGTTTATAAACATCTGGCTGATCTTTATATTCAAACTGTAACCGATCTTCAAAGGCACCATCCAATACGATTGGCCCATGATAATCAGTTAATAGTTGATAATCAAATGCTTTAATGGCATAACCAATTGCCGTAAATTCATATTTTTTACTAACCTTAGAATCAGCAAGAAGATTTTCCAAATTCTTCCCATGGTTAAAATATACCATTCTCCACATCACACCTCCAACATCACTTACTCCACCAGGGTAACTGTGCTGTTCCCAAATATAGGATGCACGATCTGTTGAAGTCCCCAGCATCGCTTGGGTAAATTTGTTAATGATCCGTTGATCTTGACCATATCCGTTAGCAATCTGGTATTGAATGGGAGATAAATACAATTCCGCCGAAACTTCTTGTGGAAAAGAAGGACTGAAATTGATATCCAATATTTTTTTACATCCTACGGTCAATAAGGAAATAGCCGCAATGACACATGTAATTATATTATTCTTTTTCATAATGTTCCGATTAAAGTTTCAATCTAAATCCGAAGTTAAAGCCAATTGGTCTAGTCATGTTTCCATAATCAATACCATATCCACCAATACCGCCAATACCTGGTGTATTGGAGTTTGATTCTGGATCTAAGCCGGAATAATTAGTCAACAAAACCACATCTGTCAATGTACAGAATAGGGAAAGATCAGATTTAGGTCCAATTCTTCTTACTAGATTTTTTGGCATTAGGTAACTTAATGTGATGTCACGAAGCCTTACCGTCCAAATATCCTTTTCAACAAATTTCTCACCTGTCACTGAACTGTAATAATAACCAGAAGTATAATAAGGAGTCACAGCAATGTTATTTGGCGTCGGATTAGCGGTGTTTTCAAGACCATCTTCTAATACACCCTGTACAACACGAGGTTCTTCTCGGTTTAAGGTTTGACTACTTAAACCAAGGGTATATAACCTATAATCCAAAAGATTATAGACATCTCCACCCACTCTGGAATCCCAAAGGAAATTCAAGGTAAAATCCTTATATCTGAATTTATTGACGATACCTAAGGTAAATCTTGGAATACGATCACCAACATAACCAAAAGTAGATTCACTTGGTAATAATGGCAAGCCATTTTGAGGATTGATCAGGATATCTCCCCGTTCATTACGCTTAAATTTGGTCGCTGATAAAGAACCAATACTCTCTCCGATGAAAACTGCGGAACGAACTCCACCTGTTAACCAAGTATCGGAATCGTAGGACTCTGGAATATCTTTCGCCAATGATTTAACAATACTTCGTTGTTTGGTGTAGTTAAAGGTGATATCCCAATTAAAGTTTGGTTTACGAATTGGTGCTACATTACTTTGGATCTCTATACCATTAGCTTCAATGGTACCACCATTGATTAGTTTCAAAATAAAACCCGTGGCATAACTCAAGCGAGGGTTGAAGATCTGGTCAATACTGCGACGACGGTAATAGGTGAAATCCATCGTAAACCTCCTCTTAAAGAAGCTTAAGTCCAAACCACCTTCCATATCTTCTGTAGTCTCTACAAATAAGTTAGGATTACCTCCATTTACTCCATAAGCAAAACCACCGCCTGAAGTCATTTGAGTTTCCAGGTTAGAACGCGTAGCAAATGATCTAAATGGCCCCTTACCTGTTCTGGAAATGGAAAAACGTAATTTTCCTTCATCTAACCATTTATAGTTTTCCTTAACCGCATCAAATTCAGAAAAATTGAAGGCAATGGATGCAGATGGATAAGCAAATACAGGATTATTTGGCATCAACCGAGAAGAAGCATCGACCCTTCCGGTAAGTGTCAGTGACAACAGGGATTTATAACTTAAAACGGACTGAAGGGATGCCCCCATAATTCGGTATCGATCGATATAATTTTTTGCCCTACGTTCATCCGGGTCGGAATTATTGATGTTATAAAAATTAGGATCATACATTTTGCGACCATACTGCGAATCGGTATTATAATGATAATCGTAAATATTTGCAGCAAGGTTGTTCTGCATGGTAAACTTTTTATCAAAAAAAGAGTTTCTGGTCGTCACACGGTATCCTCCAGTAAATATTCTTGCACCTCTCGTATAAATGTACATTTCTCCCAAATCTGGATCACTGGAATCACCAGATCCATTATAGGATTGACCGTGATAAATCTTGAATCCGTTGGTAACGGAATATTCCATCCCCAAAGTTGCCTGCATACTGATCCAAGAATTCGGTTTATAGTTGAATTGGGAGTTGGCAATCATCCTGTTCACATCATCGTAGGCCGTATTTTTATAGGCATCCCAAAATGGGTTATCAATTTCATTATAGATATCTGAGGCATGTAGCACCCGATTTCCTCCTTCATCGATCCAATCACGCACATCCCATCTTGGATTGAACCTTAAAAGCGCCATTAAATAGCCCACATCACCCTTATTAGCCTTATCATTATGAGAATTCATATAGCTAAACGTGGTGTTCATATCCATTTTGGAGTTAATTTTTGAAGTTCCTGTTAACCTGGAAGTAAACCTTCTAAGACTTGTATTAGGCACTACTCCTTTATTATCAAAATATTCATTGGACCATCGGTAAGTAATCGCATCTGAACCTCCTTCTATGGTAAGGTTGTGCTTGTGGTTAAAACCGGTACGGAAAAAGTTTTTGGTGTTGTCGGTGTGCAAAACCTCATTCTCGTTATATTTTGGTCCTAAGGCATATGCAGAAGTTGCGGTGTAAACACCGTTAGTTCCTTGCGCATAGATATACTGGCGTTCTGGATAGCGATACGGCTTCTCAAAACGGCCAGAATAGGAATAATTTACTGAAGCCCTTCCAGCTTTACCTTTCTTGGTCGTAATCAAAATTGCACCCCCGGCACCCATACTACCATACATCGCAGTTGCTTCAGCACCTTTCATGATCACATAACTTTCAATATCTTCAGGGTTGATATCAATACCACGATTCGAATAATCGTTTTCCCTATTGGTACCAACGTGCACCATATCTGCCTCATTAACAACAGAGTTGTCAATAGGCACACCATCGACAATGATCAACGCATTGTTATCTCCGGAGATAGAGATAAACCCTCGCAATACAATCTGCGCAGAAGCACCTGGCAATCCACTCGATGAGTTCACCGTCAAACCTGGTACACGACCTTGAAGACCATTGAAAAATGCTTCACGCTGTGTTTCAGCAACCTCGTCTCCTGAAACCTTTGGCGTAGAATATCCTAAGGTTTTCCGATCACGTTCAATACCGAAGGCTGTAACAACAACCTCATCAATATTGGATTTGTCTTCTGTTAAGGATACGTTTTGGGTGGAGCCTGAGGGCTTTCTCTCTTCGGTTGTATAACCGATAAAGCGAAACACCAAGGTCGCACCATCTGAAATGCTAATGGAATAATTTCCGGAGCTATTGGTCAGTGTCTGATTCCCTTTTCCTTTCTCCTGCACCGTTACACCTCCCAGTGGGTCACCATTTGAATCCGTAACCTTTCCTGAAATGCTGCGCTGCGCATAGAGATTGGAACTAATAAAGACTAGTCCAATAACGAATAGAAGTAGCCTTCCTTTCATAATTTAAGATTTAGATGAATAATTTAAGTTCTGTTAGTTTTTGTATTACCAAGGCAGATGTCAAAGTAATACATGGTTCGTTTTTCTTATAACAAGTATAAAAATAAAAGGTTGATTATTTGCATTGTTTTTTATTTTATTTTTCGAAATACGCATAAATACGCACTTCAACAAGAATTAACTTCAATGATTTGTCACAAAAAACGAATATAAATCAGCAAAAACTAAAATCAACAATTCGAATCTTTGCAACTTTCAAAACAAATTAATTGATTATGCGTTTTTCTATATTTTAGGCTACTGCATAGGTCAACTTTAAAATAAAAAGTTTATTAAACGAAATAAAAGCAAGCAGCATAATAGAATATTGATTATTGGGGATGAACTAGGTACAATATTGGTCTTTTATGGCTGCAAGTTGGAAGCATCCTCCAAGTAGTATGTAAGTAAGTAAAGTCACATACACCTCACTTACAACTCACTTATAACTCACTTGGACCAAGAACACAAACACCCGCCATATTCAACAAAAAGAGGCTGTACCTAAAATAGATACAGCCTCTTTTTTTATCTTTATTAAAGTTAAATAAACTCTATAGACTTATATTACAGCAAATTTACTCGGTAATTTCCTCTGCCATATAATCCCCTTCATTTCCTAAACGATCAATACCTTTAATAGCTACCGCATTCAATTTTTGACCGTTTTTGGTTTTCGGGAAACTATACTCTGTCTGCGGCGCATCCAAAATCTCCATTTCCCAAGTATTGCCATACCTTGCATAGGCTACCCATTTGAACACTTGCTCAGGCTGTTTGTGCAACCATTTGGCAAAAACACTGCTGGTCTGTTTGGTCAATAACAAAGTAGGCTTTAAAATTGGATTGGCAGATAACCAAGGTGATGCAGGAACCAATGCCGGAGCACGATAAGGTCCTTCATAAAGCGCCTTCAACATCAATGGGTTTTTCGTTAAGCCCGCAATGCTCCAGTGCACTGCACCGGTACTGTTCGGTGTAACATCCCTGGTCACTTCGATCTGACGCTTGATCTCCTCGATTTTGTTGGAAGAACGGACTTCAACCGTATTCAATCCTGGCCATAAATGGCGGTTATGCTTGTTTTCCGACTCCCACCATTTCAACAAGGAAGTAAAACTCTGTTTTGGCGGGTCGATTGGCCAATACAATTGAGGTGTAAAATAATCGATCCACCCTTCGTTCAACCATAATTTCGCATCTGCATACAACTCATCATATTGAGAGGATCCAGTTACACCGGCAGGATAACCTGGTTTCCAGATTCCAAAAGGGCTCAATCCAAACTTTACAAATGGCTTTTCTGCTTTGATCTGGGTATAGATTCTTTTGATGAATTTATTGACATTATCACGTCTCCAATCGCCACGGCTCAGGTTACCACCTGATTTTCTGTACGCATTCCAAGATGCATCATCCGGAAAATCAGCTCCTCCATTATAGGAAGCATAAGGGTAGAAATAATCATCAAAATGAACCCCATCGATATCATAACGTTTTACGATATCCATTACCACCTCCGAAGAGTGGTCCTGGGTTTTTTGATTTGCCGGATCGAACCAGTACATGCCGTTGCGCAAACGAACAACATGATCAGCCGCTTTACGAACCATCGACTCATTGGTTACTTGTCCACCATTCGAATGATGCGCACGGTAAGGATTTAACCAAACATGCAGTTCCAATCCACGCTTATGCGCTTCATCCACCCAAAATTCCAATGGATCGTAATATGGCGAAGGTGCCTTTCCAATTGAACCGGTCAAGAAATAAGACCATGGTTCGAATTTGGAATGGTATAAGGCATCAGCAGATGGGCGCACCTGAAAGATCACCGCATTAAAATTATTCTTCTTCAGCAAATCCAATAAGGCAATCGCCTCCTGCTTTTGCTGCTCGGTAGAAAGGTTGTTCTTACTTGGCCAGTTGATATTGGCTACGGTTGCTACCCAGGCCGCACGGAATTCACGTGGTGCCTTTGGCAGATCGGTACGGAATTCTTTAAAAGGCTCCTCTTTCTTAACCACTTTAGCTGGCTTTTCAACAGCAGCCCCCTTCTTCACTTCCTTTACTTCTTCCTCCTTTTTAGGTGGGTTTTCTACCTGGGTACCTTGGGCTACCTCCGCTTTTGGCTGCTCCTTAGCCTTTGCCTGCCTGTTTTTAGATCCACAGGAAACCACCAGCATCAAGGCAACAGCAAATAGGCATAAATGCAAAAATCTCATCTTCATAAACATATCTTAACACGCAAAACTACGGTTTTTATTACCTTGGAATCAAATTGTAACTTATTCGTTATAGATTAAAGAAGCGTTTCGCCTTCAAAAATGACCTGTTGAACCTGAAAATCAGCATCAAAAACCAGTACATTCGCCATTGATCCTTCTTCCAGATTTCCGATATCCGATCTTTCGATCAGACGGGCGGGATAAAGGGTTGCCATTCGTATACTTTCATCCATCGGAATGCCTGCCTTTTGCACACAGTTCTGTACAGATTGCAATTGGGTCAATGCCGATCCCGACAGCGTGCCATCCGGCAGCACAAAATGATCCCCATTCAGTACATGCTGATAGATTCCTTTATGACAAGTGGCTACAGCGTCCGTGATCAGAAACAATCGCTCACCCATTGCCTGTTTACTGATTTTCACGGCTTCATAATTCACATGTATACCATCTACAATAATAGATGCATAGGCTTTTGGATGATTAAAAACAGCGCCCGGCAGTCCAACCTCTCTGTGCTGGAGCGGCGACATCGCATTCCAAAGGTGGGTAGCTGTTTTCACCCCATGGTTAAAGGCCTGCGTAGCCTCATCAAAAGTAGCTGTACTATGCCCTGCAGACAGCAAAAGACCTTTCTTATTTAAGTAATCCACACATTCCTGTTTGGTTTTCTCTGGCGCAATGGTCATCATTTTAACCACATCCTCGTTGCCTTCCAATAGGTCTTCTAAAATTGGCAAGGTAGCTTCCATGATCAGTTCAGCAGGATGAGCTCCCCTTTTTGCTTCATTTAAAAACGGTCCTTCTAAATGCAGGCCTAAAGCTGCAGATGGCTTGGTCTTCCGAAAAACAGCTATAGCTTCTTTGAACAATTCCAAGGTATTAGTCGCCAAGGTCAACATATAGGAAGTACATCCCTGTTTAAGGAGGTTGAGGTTTATTTTTTCCAAAGATTCGGCTGTCAGTTCAGCGGAGAAAAGACCCTCCCCCATTCCATACAATTGCAGGTCGATCAATCCCGGGCAGACNNATCCCGGGCAGATATTCGCGCCTTGCACATCCAGCACCTGATATCCTTCAGGAACAGCCTCTTTAGCAACAATCCCTGTAATCCTATCTTGATTGATCAGTAAAGCCGCATCCTTACGGATTTCATATCCATTATAGATGGTCCCATTGACCAAAGCTAATTTCTGTTTCATCCTGCAAGTTAGTTAATGTATGCAAATCTTGAAAATCCAATGGGCTAATCGTATATTAGTCGGTATTAAAGAAACAATAACATAAATCAAATACGATAATACTGCCTATCATGTCTAAAAAAGAGATATTAAATACCGAGAAAGCCCCTGCAGCCATTGGACCATATAACCAAGCGATCAAAGCGGATAATACCTTATATGTTTCCGGACAGATTCCATTGATTCCAGAAAGTATGGAACTGATCACGACCGGTGTAGAAGATGAAGCACACCAGGTGTTGAAAAATGTAGGTGCCATCTTGAAAAATGCAGGTTATGATTTTGAAGATGTCGTAAAAACATCCATTTTCTTAAGTTCTATGGATTATTTTGCAACAGTAAACGAAGTTTATGCGCAATATTTCAAGGACAACCAACCGGCAAGGGAATGCGTAGCGGTAAAAACACTTCCCAAAGAAGTAAATGTAGAAATCTCCGTCATTGCATGGAAAGCACGGGATTAATCCCATGGCTGAACTATCGTTAATAACTCCTATTGAATACCTGAAAGGTGTTGGCCCTCAAAAGGCCGACCTTCTCAAAAAGGAGTTGATGGTCTTCAGTATTGGTGATCTTCTGCAATGTTACCCCTTCCGATACATCCATCGGACGAAATTCCATAAGGTTCGGGAACTCCATGCCGATATGATCGGCGCGCAGGTCCTTGGCCGTTTGATCAGCCTGCAGGAAGTGGGCGAAAAGAGAGGGCGCCGATTGGTGGGCCAATTCCGGGATGAAACCGGCATGATGGAACTGGTTTGGTTCCAAAGCCTTACCTGGCTCAAAAAGACGTTACAGGTGGGTTCCGCTTATATAATCTACGGAAAACCGAGCGAATTCAATGGAAATATCTCCATGACCCACCCCGAAATGGAGCGCTATCAACAGCAGGCAAAAAAGATCGGTAACCAGACGATGCAACCCGTCTATTCCTCCACGGAAAAGCTGAAAAAGGCCAACTTGGATAGCCGTGGAATTCAGAAACTCCAGGAAACGGCTCTGATGACGGTGCTAAAGGGAGTCGCAGAAACACTTCCCGCTTACCTGATGGAAAAACACCAGTTGATTTCTTTTCAACAGGCGCTGTTAGGCATCCATTTTCCGCAGAACGAGCAGGTACTGAAACAATCCATCCGCAGACTGAAGTTTGAAGAACTTTTTTTCATTCAATTAAAGCTGTTAAGGAACAAACAGTTAAACACCCAGAAATATAAAGGCCATCGATTCGATCAGGTTGGCGAAAAATTCAATAGATTCTTCACCGAAAGACTTCCTTTCCCGTTGACCAACGCGCAGAAAAGGGTTGTTAAGGAAATCAGGTTGGATTGTAATACCGGCGCGCAGATGAACCGTTTGGTTCAGGGTGATGTGGGCTCAGGAAAAACCGTGGTGGCCTTGATGAGTATGCTATTGGCCATAGACAATGGTTTCCAGGCTTGTATGATGGCTCCTACTGAAATCCTGGCTACCCAACATTACCATGGAATAACCTCCCTATTGGGCGAAGATATCTGTAAGGTTCGTTTATTGACCGGATCTACCTCAACCAAAGCCCGAAGGATCATCCATCAGGAATTGGAAGATGGCACCTTGGATATCCTGATCGGAACCCATGCGCTGATTGAGGACAAGGTGAAGTTCAAGAACATTGGATTTGTGGTGATCGATGAGCAACACCGCTTCGGCGTAGAACAACGGGCAAAATTATGGCGAAAGAATATCATTCCGCCCCATATGCTGGTCATGACCGCCACTCCGATTCCGCGTACATTGGCGATGACCATGTATGGCGACTTGGACATTTCCATTATCGATGAATTGCCGGCAGGAAGAAAACCTATCAAAACGGTTCATTTCTTCGAGAACCAACGCCTGAGGGTATTTGGATTCATGCGGGAAGAGATTGCCAAAGGAAGGCAGGTATATATTGTTTATCCCCTGATCAAGGAAAGTGAAAAATTAGATCTTTTATACCTGGAAGCAGGATTGGAGGGTCTGATGCGGGAATTTCCACTTCCGGAGTACCGCATCAGCATAGTCCATGGCAAGATGCCCGTGAAAGACAAGGATTTTGAAATGCAGCGTTTTATTAAAGGCGAAACCCAGATCATGGTGGCCACCACGGTGATCGAGGTAGGAGTCAATGTGCCCAATGCTTCCGTGATGGTGATTGAGAATTCGGAAAGATTCGGGCTCTCGCAACTCCACCAGTTACGAGGCCGGGTTGGCCGTGGCGCGGAGCAATCCTTCTGTATCCTCATGTCGGGCGACAAATTAAGCAAGGAAGGCCGGACCCGTTTAGAGACGATGGTGCGGACCAATGACGGCTTTGAAATCGCGGAGGTTGACCTGCAATTGCGGGGGCCTGGAGATATCTCCGGAACACAGCAGTCCGGTGTACTGGACATGAAAATTGCAGATCTGGCAAAGGATCAGGCTATATTGACGGAAGCTCGGCAATCTGTGATCCAGCTTTTCCAAGAGGATCCCGAATTGGGGGCACCGGAAAACCGCTTATTGCTGAATTACATCCAAAAAGGGCAGCCAAGTATTTCTTGGGACAAAATCTCCTAAAAACTTTACCTTTGTAAACTTGTTCCTTATAAAAATACTAAATGGCAAGAACGAAAATATATGAAACGGCCCATAAGCCAGAGACTGCGGTATTGGTCAGTGTGATCACGCCGGATGTTTCCGACGAAACGGCAAAAGAATACCTCGAAGAACTAGAATTCTTGGTGAGCACCGCTGGCGGGGTCACCAAAGGGATCTTTACCCAGAAATTGGCTTATCCTGACCGTGCTACTTTTGTAGGTAGTGGTAAATTGGATGAGATCAAGGAATATATCAAAGCGGAAGAGATCGACATGGTTGTATTCGACGATGAGCTTTCCCCTTCCCAATTGAGAAACATCGAAAAATACTTTGAGATCAAGGTATTGGACCGCTCCAACCTGATCTTGGATATCTTCGCCAAACATGCCCAAACTGCACAGGCAAAGACGCAGGTGGAACTGGCGCAATTGCAATACTTATTACCTCGATTGACCCGAATGTGGACCCACTTGGAGCGTCAGCGTGGTGGTATTGGTATGCGTGGTCCGGGTGAATCCCAGATCGAGAGTGATAGACGGATGATCTTGAACAAAATCTCTTTGTTGAAGGATCGTTTGAAACAGATCGATAGACAGAATGAAACCCAACGGAAGAACCGTGGGGAAATGATTCGGGTGGCCTTGGTAGGTTATACCAACGTAGGTAAATCTACCATCATGAACATGATTTCCAAATCGGAAGTACTGATCGAGAATAAACTTTTTGCAACCTTGGATACCACGGTGCGTAAAGTCGTGATCGACAATCTGCCTTTCTTATTATCCGATACAGTTGGATTTATCCGTAAACTTCCTCACCATTTGGTGGAGTGTTTCAAATCTACTTTGGATGAGGTTCGTGAGGCCGATGTATTGATCCATGTGGTGGATATTTCCCATCCCTATTTTGAGGATCAACTCATTGCGGTAAACGAGACTTTGAAGGATATCGGTGCTGTGGATAAGCCGATCATCACGGTTTTCAATAAGATCGATGCCTATAAACCAGCGATCGAAACGGATGAGGATGGTGAAGAGATCAAGATTACGTTGGACGATTTCCGGAATTCCTGGATGGCAAAAAATGCGGATCCGGCGATCTTTATTTCGGCTACCGATAAGATCAATGTGGAAGAACTGAAGGATAAGCTTTATGAGGTGATCGTGAAAATGCATAATGAACGATATCCTTATAATAACCTGCTTTATTAATTTGAACAAGCAGCTTTATTAATTTGAACAAGCAGCTTTATTAATTTGNNACAAGCAGCTTTATTAATTTGCTGAAATACCATGCAAAACAAAGAAGTTAAATATTTGGATTGGGGGCTACAGGATTATCAGGTAGCTTGGGATAAACAGGAAGCGATATTTGCGGAAACCCTCGCCATAAAACATAATAATAGGGTCAATAATACCACCATTCCTACGCCTAATTTTTTGGTATTTACCGAACATCCTCATGTGTATACCTTGGGTAAAAGTGGGCATGAGGAATATCTTCTTTTGGATGAGGAGGGGTTGAAGGAGAAAAACGCCACTTTCTATAAAATTAACAGGGGTGGTGATATTACCTATCATGGTCCTGGACAGATTGTGGGTTATCCGATTTTGGATCTGGATAATTTCTTCACGGATATCCATCTGTATTTAAGAACCTTGGAGGAGGCGATCATTCTTACTTTGGCGGATTATGGAATTGAGGCTGGTCGATATCCGGGTTATACCGGTGTTTGGCTGGATGCGGACAATGAAAAGGCGCGTAAGATCTGTGCCATGGGCGTTCGGGCATCCCGTTGGGTGACTATGCATGGTTTTGCTTTTAATGTGAATGCTGATCTGGAATATTTCGGAAATATCATTCCTTGCGGAATCGATGATAAGGATGTGACTTCCATGGAAAGGGAGTTGGGAAGGAAGTTGGATATGGAAGAGGTGAAAGGGAAGTTAAGGAAGCATATTGCGGAGTTGTTTCAGATGGAGATTGTTTAAAACCATTCATTTATAAATGAAGGCCACTCTAATTAAGAATGGCCTTCATCACTAATAATCAATATACTAAAGCAAAAATTACTTTAATTTTTCTTCTAAAANNAAAATTTAGCTAACGCCTCCCCTCTTAATTCTCTGGCAATTATAACCCCATTTGGATCGATAAGTACATTATCAGGGATTCCTCTTACGGCATAAGTAACCGCAGCAGAATTTTTTGAACCAATCAAATCAGACCCATGTATCCAAGTCATTTTATCCTCCTTAATTGCCTCTAACCATTTTGCTTTATCAGTATCTAATGAAACAGCAAAAATTTCAAAATTTTTCCCTTTAAAGTTCTCATAGGCTTTCACCAAATGTGGACTTTCTTTTCTACATGGAACACACCAAGATGCCCAAAAATCAAGTAAAACATACTTTCCTTTGAAATCAGAAAGTTTAATTAATTTACCATCCACCCCTGGTTGAATAACTTCTGGTGCTTTAGAACCAACTACATACTCCTGACCAACTATTAAGCCCCGAAGCTTTTTGCCTCTCGGACTATCTTGGAAACTTTTAGGCATAGCCTCCAATAATGGCAAAGTCAATGATGCTGGTTGTTTAGCTCTTACTACTCCCTCTAAAAAAATTAGGCTCAAACCGTAATTGGGGTTATTACGAATAAACGCAAGTTTTTCCTCAGCATTTACGGTTCCAATACTTTTATATTCTTTTTCTAATTCAATCTTTAACTTTGCAGATTGGTCATTAAGCTCCTTTATCTTATTCAATTTTTCTTGGTAAGCAGGTGAACTAAGTGTCGCTCTATGAGCATCGATCTTAGATAACATATTGATATAAGTTTTAGCCTCTTTACCCCCGTCAACCAATTTAGGTTTATCATTAAAATCTATCACATTCAATCCGGGACTTAAATAAAACCAAAATTCTCCTTTTGAAATAGTTGGTTTTGTTAGCTTATCTCTTAAACATACACCTGCATAAGCCGCTCCTTGAAAATCTCGCTTTATTGTAAACGTTCCGTCTTTAACCTCCGCAGAATCAGTAATAATTACATCGTCATCAAATGAGTAATGCATTAGATACACTTTTTGAAGATCTTTTACATTCTTACCTATCAACTCAAAACTAGATTTGTTTTGACCATAGGCAAAAATTGGCAGCATCCATACAAATGCTTGAAAAATTTTTTTCATAATATTGATTTATAATAAAAAAACATGAACTCTCTTTTGAATTCCCTTATGATAAAGGGTCAAGGTTATGAATTGTCCTTCACTAATATTTTAAATTAGTATGGAAGAAATCCGCAGTGAAGACTAACAACTTTATATGTCGCATACTTTTCAACATTTGCTGGAACTGGCGAATCGATTTTATAGGTATAAACCGAACCTTTTAATGCTGAACTTTCATAAGGATTATAAGTCGCTATGACAATATGTTTATGAGATCCATTATTACTAAAATCAAAATTCCATGAAGTTATATTTCCGGTACCATCTTCAGGTAATTTAATGACCTCTTGTAAATCTAATCCTACATTTGAAAATCTATAAATAGATCTACCCGAGGCAAAATACCAAAGACCAGAACCAAACCTAAATCTGAAATCAACAGCATTATTTATTTCAGGCATGATTTTACTACTCTCTAATTTATATTCTTTTGGAAGATATCCAATACTGCTTGCACCGTGAGTAATTTTATGAAGGAATATTTCATTATTCTTTTTTGTAACTAACATTTCATAATAGTTAGAACCTTCCAAAACTTCAGTTCCTCCTAAAATTTTGTGGTCCTTCGTATTTATAGTTATTAAATTATCAAATGATTCTTGAAATGAATTAGGAGCCGATCCAATCCGGCTGGCAAAAATTCTTAATTTCTCATTTTTTTGATCATAGCCCATTAAAAACAATCCATAAAAGGTTCTATTATTGAAATAAAAATCAGCATCACCAAAATTATAATCCAAGGGATCATCAAACACATTTGGGCCAACATACCCTTTCCCAAGAAAATGAACTTTCCCTCTTATATTTGCTAATCCTATTCCCTCTTTCAATTTCACTATGTTTGGCACAAAACCTTCCGAAGAATTTTCAAAAGCCATCGCATCATTCTTTTTGAAAACTTGAGTAGCTAAATTTGTTCTTAAATCTCCAATAATGACAGGATTTTCCCCCTCTTTTGTTGCCACAGAGAAGACACTGAAATACCCTGCCGTTGCAGATGTCCTAACTTCTGTAATATCTAGTGCGATTGGGTTCTTACCTAATACAAATTCACCTATTTTATTGTATGAAAAGAATTTACTGGTTAATGCGTTTCCTTTATAGAACATATGAGCATTGTGATCTAAATCTTCAGTCAATAAGTAATAACCTTGTAAAACGCTCACCGATACATTGAGAAAGAATGGGACAGTATATGTTACTTGCGTGGTTTTACTTGTTAAATTAAAACTACATTGTTTCTGACCTCCATTAACTTGGTAAGAATTCAATTCTAGATTTTTTGTCCTACTGATCGTGTCTCCCCCAATAATCCACATAAATGTATAATCGGAATCATCTAATTTATTCGAGGTATATATAATTGGATTTATTTTTAAAACATCACCTATACCTATTGAATAAGAACTTCCTTCCAATTTAACTCCTGTTTTCACTAAAACAGAGTCTAATTTGTTAACAGTAACATAATCATAATTTCCTAAATCCTTGCTACAGCTCATGAAAAAGAGAACTGAAAACCCTATAAAAAGGATAAGTTTATATATTAATTTCATTTTTTTAATAGTTAAGGTAAAAGAATACGTGGCTTTGATGTATCACCATTTGGATAAACTTCATTATCTGCGAAATACTGTTTAAGTACTCTCGCATACATATAGGTAATTGGATATAAGCTTTGATTAGCTTGTATTGGCATTCTATCCCAATAATACCATGGGCCAGGATTTAATTCTGGAGAATAAAAATCTGGGGTTGGATCTACACCTAAGTAATATATTTGAATCCATTTTTGATATACTTCAAGATAGTACGGACCTAATACTGAAGACCATCTACTCCACCAACTTGGTTGAATTAATTGGTCTGATATAATTACCCTTAATTTTTTATTGAAATCATTTCCAATTTTAAAATTCTCATTTTCTTTCAATCCTAAATAAAGATTATACCTTCCTAATTTCAAGGACTCATCATTTTTTACGCGAATTGAAATTTTTCCTTCTAATTTATTTGCGGGGATAGTAGCATTACCAATATGGACTAGAGACATATCCATATTTGATTCTTCACTAAGCACTTCAAATTTTACTTCTCGATCCATATTTGAAGCTTTGCCAGCAACCTTTATAGGAATTTCCAACAACTCTTCATTATTATCTTCATCATTATCCATAGCAAATGAATAATTTAAAGAATCTAAATAATATTCCGTATTAAAACCTCCTTGTGGAACTTTAGGCACAGCAAAATAAATGTATGATTTTGTAACATCAAACATCATTAGATCAGCATTTTCCTTACACGATTGAACAATCAAAAGAAGTAATCCAAAAATGGCGGTAATAGTATATTTTTTTATCTTTTTCATAATTCTAATTGGTTAATTTGGGTTGTAAATATTTTCATCATCAGGGATAGGGAATTTAAAAATATCTAAAGAAGCTGCTTTTGTTCCCGTTGATCTAAATATTGGGAGGAATAGTCTTTTATAAAAAGTATATAAATAGCCTTCTCCTATATATTCCCTACGCACTTCATCAATATAGTTGGACCATAATTTCTGTGAATCTGTGTATTGAATTGGTGATAGACCACGATGAGATCTTATTTTATTGATTAAGGCTACACTTTTTGTAGGATTCGAATCAATATTCGCTTCTGCTGAAATAAAATACATTTCGGAAAGATTAACCAGTTGTATTTCATTTCGATATATAGCCTTATTAGCTAGATCATTCGTGTTCAGAAATTTATTAAATATGGTTGCTATTCCCCATTGAACTAATCTGTAATCACTCGACGAACCTGACCCCGACGTATAAAGAGTTTGTAAAAAACCTCTGTAAACAGGGACAACTTGATTTCCTGGATTAAAGAATGTTTGATTCAGGACATTACTCTCTCTTTTAATAATCGAGAATATATTTTCACAAGATAATCGAATATCTTTTGAAGTATTTGCACTAATAAATTCGCTTTCGGGAATAAAATTAATACCAACTTTTGTATTAACATTTAGTTCATCAATGACCTCATCAGCATATTTTGCGGCATTTAGCTGATCGCCTTTCAATTGATACATTCTAGCAAGTAAACTTCTAACCGCATAGATATTCATTCTTGCACCACGATAATTCATCAAATAGGAATAAGTCAATATTGATGAACTATTACCTTCCGTAGTTCTTCCATTTTTCATTATGGGATCATTTTTCAGAAGTTCCTTTGCATCCATCAGGTCCTTTTCTACAGTCTGGAAAAAGATGTCTGCTTTCAGAAAATCATTAGGTCTCCTTTTAGAAGAAGTATAATAAGGAATAGCTTTTGATTGAAGACCTTCTTCTTTAATTACGGAACCAAAGAGTTTAAAAACTTCCATATGGAGGTAAGCTCTTAAACCTAATAATTCGCCCTTTATAATATCTTTTTCAGCATCTTGGGGGATGTAGTCTAAATAATCATACATGATATTGACCTGATGAATAACCTTATAAAGTTCGGACCATAATTTTGCTATACTACCTTTTGAATTAGCATGCGTAAAATCATAATTAGCCATGTAAAAATTCAAGCTCGCTGAAGCTCCAACATTCCAATAACCACTTAAAAAATCAATAAGTCCAAATTTCAAATCTGCCCCATAAAGTTCCTTATTGGTCATCGAACTATAAACGCCTGCCAATCCAGATTCAAAGCCTTTTTTATCACGGAATGCATCTTCCGCATAAACATCATCACTTGGTCTTACATCTATCCATTTCGAACAAGAAACAAAACAAGAAGTAATAGTAAATAATAGGATGACGGTCAATTTATTTTTAATATTTAAATTCATAATAAAAGAGATCAATTAATTAATATTGAACTAATAAACCGAAATTATAGGTTCTTGAAAACGGATAAGATGTACCCCTTTCCATTCTAACTGTACTCAATCGGAAGACATCATTCATAGAAAAATTAAGTCTTACACGTTGCAGTTTAAATTTGCTGATTAATCTAGGACTAACCGTATAATTTAAATTCAAAGATCCTAACCTTAGATAATTTTCTTTCTGAACAAACCTGGAAGTAAGCTGTGTCCTTGACATATCTGAGATCCCTTTATAAAATGTCTCATCTCCAGGTTCTTTCCATCGCTCATATAAAACTCGTTTGTCTGCGTTTTCCCATACATCAACATTTTCAATTTTATTTACCAAAGTTTGATTATACATTTGTCCTCCAACTGTATAATTAAAATACGCTTCCAAGGAAAGATTTTTATAGTTAATAAATCCAGAGATGTTTCCAAATATCTTTGGTTCTTTGTTACCAATAATTTGCATATCTGCAGGATCCCAGATATAAGTTAATGTGTTATCATTCTTAAGGTATATTTCTCGACCAGTTGCCGGGTCGATCCCTAATGACCTTACCCCTTTAATATTGGACAAGGATTCTCCTTCTTGATAATAAACTGTTTGAGGGATTAGTGCTGCACCAGGAGCCTGATAACCCTCAGATTGAGTTCTAAATGTCTTGTCATTCAACTCCCTCAATTCTTGTGAGATTTCGGAAAGTTTACTTCTATTATATGCACCTTGCAACCTTAGGATAAGGTTAAAAGTCTTATCTGCGTTTTCATAAGGTTTTACATCAAGCTGCATTTCATAACCTTCATTTTTGACCTTTCCTAAGTTCTCCGTGTATACATTTCCAGCTAATCCTACTGAAGGTGCCACGGTAATCTGGGATGCCATATCATGAGTTATTCTTCGATATGCTTCCAATCTTAACGCTATTCTATTGTCAAAAAAACCAGAACTAAGACCTATACTATACGATTTAATTTGAGGCCATCTTAGATCTGGATTTCCTTCTGAGTTGTAAGCAAATCCAGTTTGGTTATTATACATACTCTGAAATCCAATCTGATAATATGTGTTGGTAACTTTAGCATCTAGATTATCAGTTCCACTAACCCCAGTATTTAAATACATTCTCAACAAACTCAACACTTTATTATCCTTCAAGAATGATTCTTTGTGCATATTATAACCAATCCCTGTCGCCCAGAAATTACCATAGCGCTTATTTCTTCCATATCGCGAAGAACCATCGATTCTGTAAGACATATCTGTATAGAATCTTTCATCAAATATATAACTAGCACTTCCCATGAAGCCTACCCTTCTTAATGGAACATTTGTATATGAATATTTGGTGTTTGGTGCATAATCAAATGCCAAAGATGGACTGATATACCTATCATCTGCAAATCCTGTCAAATAGGTTCCTCCGCCTATTCCTCGGTCATGGTTCAGCTCAAACACCGCATTTCCAGAGACGGAGTGTTTTTCTGCAAATACTTTAGCGTATGTTAAAATTGAAGTACCTGCATAATTCATGGATTCTCCATTATTTAGTGAATAGCTACCCTTTTCATTTACATTTACGGTATTTATAAATTGCGTATGTCTTGGAGATAAATATGATTCTGAATTATTTATTGATTTACCTAACGAACCTCTTAATTGTACACGTAATTCTGGTAGGATAAAGAATTCAATATCTAAATTGTTGGTAATACTTAAGGAATTGTCAAAGTCTATATAGGGTAGACTAGCATTATAAAGAGGATTATAAATATATTGCGTGCTCGCAAAATAATCTAGTCCTTTGGCATAACGCTCAATTAGATTTCCATTTTCATCTTGAATCTTATAATATGGATTTAATCGGGTATAAACACTGAAGTCGCCATATCCAGAATTATTTCCTCTTGAGCCTACGAGACTAGTTGTGTTTCTAAAAGTAATTTTATTTGGAATACGATAAAAAATATTTAGACCTCCACCAATTCTCTTTCTCTCGGAACCTTTCATAATTCCTTTTACTATCCCATAATTTCCATCCAAACTGAACCTCATTTGTCCAAATCCACCCTCAAGGCGAATCGATTGCGAGGAAGACATATTTGTTTCTACTGGTTGAGATAACCAATAAGTATCAACTCCGCTTGCAATATCAACTAGACGTTTTGCATAAATATTATCTAAATTGGCTTGAGCTAAATGCATATAATTCTTATCGGAAGAATATGGAGCAGTATAAACACCCGACAATTTTTCGAATTCTAATTTTTCCTTTGAATTCATCAAATTATAATCACTTAAATCTACGACCACTACTTCTGGTCTAAGATTGTAAGTGATTGAAACTCCTTCTGCTCTAGGTAACCTAGTTTCGATTACTATAACGCCATTTCCTCCTCTAGAACCGTAAAGTACAGTAGAACTGGCATCTTTTAACAAAGTGATCGATTCGATTCTATTGACATCCAAATCATATAACCTAGTAACTGGGACCTCAAATCCATCCATGATGACCAAAGGTGCATTTAGTCCGTATGCCCCAACACTTGTAGTTCCCCGAATAGTAATTTCAGGAACCCTATTAGGGTCAGATCCATATTGGTTATTTTCTTCCACCTTAAATGCAGGATCGAGGTTTTGAATAATTGAGAAAATATTATTGTTATTGAATTTTTCTAATTCCTTGCGAGTTATTGTTGTACTAGCCCCTGTAAATGTTTCTTTTCTTCTAGTACCATATCCCGTTACAACCGTTTCTTCAATGACGGTTGATGAAGCCGTTAAGCGAATGCGAATGTCTCGAGTATCTGTAATTTTAAATTTATAGGTTTCATATCCTATCATAGACACTATTACCTCATCATTTGGATCGATTTTGATAGAAAAGCTACCAAATTGCTGGGTCGATCCTAATGTTCTTCCGCTTAGGGCACTCTTTAGCGTCGCCCCTACTATGGCTTTTCCGTCTTGGTCTTGAACGATACCAACCACGGTAAGTTGGTTTGCGTTAAGATTTTGATTTGAAAATTGACTTAAATTTTCGTTTTTTTTTGCTTGAACTATAATTGTCTTATTTTGAACAATAATATTGACGGGTTGATTTCTGGAAAGCACTGTTAAAACATCGGATAATTTTTTATCCTTAACCTGGATGGTTACTGGGCCACAATTCATCAATAGTTTTAAATCTCCAATCAAATCTAGATTTGACTGTTTTCTAACCTTTTCTAATACTTCTTTCAAATTGCCATTCTTTTCATTCAATGTAATTGATTGAGCAAATGACAATGTGACTCCTGTCATAAAAAAAATAAAACATAAGGATGCATATTTTATAAGTTTTTTAGCTCTTATAAATTTAATCTCCCCAAGTTTTTCAATAAAGCTTGTTTTAAATTTCATAAAGTTTGGTTTAACAATTACTAATGGTTGTTTGGTAATTAACATGATGGTCAAATCAACAGCATGACCAATTTGAAGTTAATTGTTAATAAAAACGGACAATAATTACTATTGTCCCTTACTTTTAAAAAAAAATAAAAATTAACAGGTTTGCTGAATAGAAAGTGTTTTTACTTAGGCTGTATAAATAGTTTCAAGTTATTGTGCTTATAAGATATAGGTAGAACATTAGCTATCAATTCCATTACCTCCTTCAGGTTCTTATCCCTACTAATCCGACCAAAAAGCATTTGATCCTCCAAAGATTTATCCACCTCAATTTCCACCCCATACCATGCTGAAATCTTCTTGCTCAACTCTCCCAAGGTCTGATTATTCAAGTTAAAATAACCCTCTTTCCAATCAATATACTCTTCAATATTCTTCGCTACAACTGCCTTATCTGTTTTGAAAACCTGGTTTGGCAATAAGGTCACTAAGAAATTATCCTGGCCCTTGATAAAATTATCCGTTCTGCTCACGCCCACTTTTCCTTCCAGTAATGCGACCTCCGCCCTTTCAAAATTAGCGTTGAACTTTGTCCCCAAAACCGAAACAGTATGCTCCTTACCATGTACATAAAAAGGTATCCGATCATTCGCAGTCTCCTTCTTAGCCACCTCAAAATACCCTTCCCCTTCCAAGAAAACATCGCGGGATTCAGCTTCAAAATCCAATGGATATTTTAATTCAGAATTCACATTCAACCAAACCTTACTACCATCAGCCAACACCAAATTGGCCGTTCCGCCAGCCTTCGTTCGGATCGTATGATAAACCGGTGTACTGATATCATCCTTCAGGATATATTGGATCTCTCCACTTTCCAATTTTGTAATCAGGTATTGATCCATCGCCAAAGTATCCCCTTTTCCTAAACTATCCAGGTTATACTCTTGCTTATTATCCAGCACGATCACTGCATTGGACTTTGAAGGACTTTTAACAGCAGCTAGGATTTGATCCGTGCGATCGGTAAAATAGGTCTGTTTTAAGAAAAGACCCAAACCAAATAAAACGACCAAACTGGCTGCGATGGTCAGTATCCTCCGCATTGGGAACACTTTCTTTGATTCTTCCTTCGACGTTTCAAGTTCACCTGCGGGTGCAGACCTGTCCTCTTGAAGATCATTGGAATAGAACTTCTTATCCAAAGACTCCAGGTGAGCCAAAAAAGTAGGTTTATCCATATCAGATTCGCCTTCGAAATCATCAAACCAAGCTTCCACCAATGCCTTTTCCGCATCGGTACAAGTACCTTGATGATAACGTTCTAAAATTGATCTATCAAATCCCATCTTTAATGGTTAAAAATTAACACTTTATGACTTACCTATATATCTTAACGGTTTATCCAATTGGATGTCCCTCAAAAAATTAAAAAAATTAAAAAAATCGAAAGTTTTGCCCGCAATATTTTCATCAAACTCCAAGACTGGTTCCGAATCGTCTTTTCTGTCAAGCCCAACTCATCCGCAATCTCCTGATTACTATAGCCTTCCATCCGCATTTTAAGAATCATTTGGTATTGTGGGCCGTATTTCTCTAAATGCTTATAGATATTCTCCAAAAACGTTTCGGAGCGTAATTTTTCATCTGCTTTGCTGGAGGAAACACTATAGGCATAAGATTCTAAAGAATCCAGGTATTTTTTGGCATTGCTGTCCTTCGCCATAAAATCGATGATCCTTGACCGTAAGGCTTTAAACAAATAGGCGGCAAACCGCTCATCCATCCGTAATTGATGCCTATTGTTCCAGATCTTTACAAATACATCATGCACGATATCTTCGGCATGATCTCCTTTCAAACGCTTGCTGGTATATAGTAGCATAACCGCTTTATAACGTTCATAAAGTTCGTTAAAAGCAAGCCTTTGATTGTTGACCACATCCGCCAATAAATCTTCGTCCGATATGTGATTATAGTTTGGCATTTAGGCAATAAAGGAAACAAATATAGTTTAAAATTCATCTTATTCATATTTTTTTCAAAAGGTCTCCCCATTTGTAAATTTCTAAGGGACAAAACAATCCTCCGAGCGTATTGGTAAGTAAGGATTGAAATAACCATTATGATGCAACGATTAGTATTATTCCTTTTTTTATTAATAACCGTTCCGGTATATGCTCAGGAACATGTAGATGTAGAGGCCCTTTTTGTTAAATTGGTTCAACAGGTCCGTTCCCCTTCCTTTGATTCTACTGCTTACGCAAAAGTCTATGAAACTGTACATCTTAATCGGGAGAAACGCCAGGTAAAAATAAACACCTTGGCCCCAAAAAAGAAGGAACTTTCCAGAAATGAACTGTATAAAACGAATAAACCCAATGTATATCGTTTCGTGAAGATCTTCAGGCATCCGCAGAACAATAGCCGGATGATCGAAAATGTGGCGACGGCCTTTCCCATTTCAGAAGATGGATTCTTTTGTGTGAACCAACATATGGTGGAATTATGGAATGCTGGATCAGGAGATCCGAATGCCGTTGATCGTTCGGTGCAATATTTCCTCGCCGATTACGATGGAAATATGCTGTCCATCGATTCGGTTTGCTCCTATAATGAACTATCCGACGTAGCGATTATCAAAGCAGATACAAAAGGGAAAAAAATAGCCGCCTTTTCTTTAGGTGATGATGTGGAAACAGGTGATGATGTCTTTATTATTGCACATCCGCGGGCTTATCTCTATTATTTCAGTGCCGGAATGGTGAATAGGATCACCCAATCGAGAAACGATATTTATTCTAGGAAGATGGAGATTTCGGCCGACTATGCCGGTGGTTCGAGTGGTGGACCCACATTCGATAATAAAGGAAACATAGTCGGCATGGTGTCCCTGACCCAATCCTTTTATTATAACACCAAAGAACAGAAAAACCTGCAAATGGTAGTCAAACAAGCGATTCCCGTTTCCGTCATCAAAGCATTTATAAAATAATGAACAAATTTTTAGCCTTCATAGCAGGTATGCTATTTGCGTTTGCCGCAAACAGCCAAGAATACATCAATACCCAAAAGTTGATCGAAAACCTGGAGAAAAAAGTAAACGATCCGTCTTTTGATATCAAAAGTTTGGATGCTTTCTATAGCGATTTCCATGTGGATAAAAGCAACAGGAAAGTGGCCATAAAAACCCTAAAGCCTTTAACCAAGGAATTGAATGCCGTTGATCTTTTTGAACAACGCATGCCTACTGTCTATATGTTCCTGCAGGTGTATGAATCATCGAAATTGAATAGGAAAAAGATCAATGGTGCCGGAACTGCTTATCCTATTTCCGAAGATGGTCATTTTGTGATCAATTATCATATGATTGAGGAATTAGGTGTTGGGCAGGGCGATCCTTCAAAAATCGACAAGTCCATCCACCTGATGCTGGCTGATTATGCCGGAAACTATTACCGTATAGATTCGGTATTGAGCTATAGCAAGGAGGCCGATATTGCTATCCTTAAAGCCAACCTGAATGGAAAAAAGATTGCCGCCAATCCGATTGGAACTGATCTGAAGGCAGGTTCAGACGTGTTTGTCATTTCCCATCCTAGAGACTATTTCTACTATTATACATCTGGTAGAGTTGCCCGCATGACGGAAAACAATGCCGGTATAATGAGCAGAAAAATGGAGATCACGGCAGATTATGCTGCTGGGTCAAGCGGCGGACCAATTTTTGACAATAAAGGAAATATTGCCGGAATGGTCTCCCTGACCCGATCATTTTATTACAACCAGGCGGAGCAGAAAAACCTCCAAATGGTTATCAAAGAAGCCATCCCCGTAAGTGCCATCAAAAATTTGATCCAGCACTAAATTAACAATCGTTAAATACATCCACAAAAAAGCCCTTCTCCTGCTCAGGAAAAAGGGCTTTTATTTTTTCATTTCTTTTAATCGGAATAGCCTACAATCTGAATGGATTGATAGGTAATCGATGTATAGCTTATTTCCGTTTCTACCGGTCTAGCGATTTCGAACAAGGCACTGGGCTCGGTTCGTTTCGCTACCGACAGCATCATTTCTACACAATGAGGAGCAAATAATTCTTCTACCAGTTCTACCCTATTGTTCTCGCCGGAGAGGTGGCCTAGGATCAGGTGTTTCATCCGGGAAGAACGATGGGCCAAAAAGGCATCCATCGAAATCCGATTGGAAAGATGGCCCTCTCCTCCTCGGATCCTATTCTTTAGGTAATAGGGATATCTTCCATTCTGCAACATATCCTCGTCGAAGTTGGACTCGAGGAACAATACATCGGAAATCTCGATCGCTTTCATCACATTTGCGCAGATCCTTCCAATATCGGTCAATACCGAAATATTGATCTCTCCATCTGTAACCATGAAACTGCAGGGTTCTTTTGCGTCATGGTATTTAGGGATGCCATAAACGGATAAGTCACCAACATTTACAATGGAATCGGCTTTGATAAAATGCAACAGATACTCCGGCAATTGAATTCGGGAAGACTCATAGGTCCCTACGGTCAGATAGACCGGTATCTGGTACCTTTTGGCAAACACGGCCAATCCGCAGATGTGGTCGGTATGTTCATGGGTAATAAAAATGGCATCGATGCTAGCAGGATTAATTCCCAAGCTAGCCATCCTCAGGTGCAGGTGCTTATTGTTGATGCCCACATCCACCAGAATAGCCGTATTCCCTTTCGCTATATAATAGCTGTTTCCATTACTCCCTGAAGCTAACGCACAATACCTAATCATGGAAAAAATTAAAGGATTAACATTCTGGTAAACTCAATGGCACTTTGATGGCCAATCCACCATCAGCCGTTTCTTTATATTTGGCATTCATATCCAACGCGGTCTCCCACATGGTGCTCACTACCGCATCCAAACTCACTTTTGCTTTGTCGGGATTGGATTGAAGCGCCAATTGGGCCGCTGTAATGGCCTTAATCGCGCCCATGGTATTCCGCTCAATACAAGGAATCTGTACCAGACCACCAATAGGGTCGCAGGTCAATCCCAAGTGATGCTCCATGGCAATCTCTGCTGCCATCAGGACCTGGCGTTGGGAACCTCCCAAGCACTCGGTCAATGCACCCGCCGCCATCGCGGAGGATACCCCGATCTCGGCTTGGCAACCGCCCATTGCCGCAGAAATCGTCGCTCCTTTTTTGAAGATGGAGCCAATCTCAGAAGCTGTGGCGATGAATTGAATGATCTTCTCATCCTTATAGGCATCATGAAAAGCCAGATAATATTGCAGCACGGCAGGAATAACCCCTGCTGCACCGTTTGTAGGTGCTGTTACCACACGGCCGAAGGAAGCATTCTCCTCATTTACCGCCAAGGCAAAACAGCTTACACAATCTAATATATATCCAAAATCACGACCACCGGCACGGATTGCCTCCAGCCAGGTATCATAATCATGGTAAGTACGCCCTTTCAGCATACGTTTGTTCAATTTGGAGGCCCGACGTTCCACGTGCAATCCTCCTGGGAGTACACCATCGGTATGACAGCCTTTATAGATACATTCCTTAATGGTATTGAAGATCTGCATCACCCCTTGTTTGGTTTCCTGTTCCGAACGCCAGGAGCACTCATTCTCCAGCACCAGTTCCGAAATTTTAAGTCCGGTACGCATGCACGCAACCATCAATTCCTGTGCGGTATCGATGGGGAATGGCAGGTCCAATTCCGTCAATACGCCTTCCGTATCATTTTCCTGAACGACAAAACCTCCCCCGATGGAGTAATAGGTTTCGCTGATGGCGGAACCATCACTTAGGAAAGCCTGGAAAGTAACCGCATTTGGATGGAACGGTAAACTTTGGTCGAAAAGGAATAATAGATTGGTGTCGTAGTCGAATTCAATTTCCTTTTCAGCACCCAGGGTTAGCTTTTTATTGGCTTTGATACGGTCCACTTTGGGAACCACGTCATGCACATCGAAAGTGACAGGATCATCGCCACTTAAGCCTAATAAAACAGCAATATCGGTACCATGGCCAACGCCAGTTTTAGCCAATGATCCGTAGAGCAAGATATTCACCGTTTGAACACGGTCGAGTGCAGCTTTTTCTTTCAACACTTCCACAAATCGTTGTGCAGCACGCCAAGGTCCTAAGGTATGGGAACTGGATGGTCCAATCCCAATCTTAAACATATCAAAAATAGAAATCTGCTCTTTTGCCATAATTTAATTTATTAAGACAAAAGTAGCCTTTCTTTTACCATTTTTAAAAAAAATGTTAGGGAGGGGGATGGGGGATTGGGGGATGAGTAGTGGGAGGAGTGGATAGGCGGGAAGGCTGGAGGCAAGGGTACTGGCCGACATGCGGTGGTGGCCGCGTCATTGCGAGGAACGAAGCAATCTTTGGACTTTGTCATCCTGAGCGGAGTCGAAGGATCTGTACAGTTTAAAATACGAACAGATGCTTCGACTGCGCTCAGCATGACATGCGGGAAGATTGCTTCCTCGTACCTCCTCGCAATGACGGAGCTCTCGCAATGACGCGAGTTTCCTATGTAAAACACCATTTTCTCTATTAAAATCGTCCTTAAAGCATACTTAAACCACGATTATAGCACCAAATCCCATGCCTTACATAGTAAAAGCATACTTTCACATTACTTTCACCTTAGTTTAAGTTCGAACCCAACCCCCATTTCCTCCTCACAAAAAAAGAAGAGGCTGTCTAAAAAGGTCTCTTAAAA
>DCOH01000044.1:0-27864 GCA_002322865.1 Sphingobacterium sp. UBA1575
GATTGATAGCAATCCTATTGTTTGTATTACCGGTCAGGTATTTGCATCCCTCCTGGGAACAGATGCCTTTCAGGAAACTGATGTCGTCAATATTACCACTCCTGTTACCAAATGGAACTACCAGGTAACCGATGCCACCGAGATTCCGAGTGTGTTGGCAAAAGCATTTTACATTGCCCGTACCGGCCGACCTGGCCCGGTATTGATCGANNAATGCGCAGATGCAGCTATTCGATTACGAGGGATATACTTCCTGCGATCATATCCGTAGTTACCGTCCTGCGCCGATCGTGCGTAAGGAATATATTGAAGAAGCCGCAAAGGCCATCAATGCTGCAGAAAAACCTTTTGTCCTTTTCGGACAGGGGATCATCCTGGGAAAAGCAGAAGAGGAATTCAAAGCATTCATCGAAAAGGCGGGTATCCCTTCGGCGAGTACCGTTATGGGCTTAAGTGCCTTGGAAACCAATCACCCATTACATGTGGGCATGTTGGGGATGCATGGAAACTATGCCCCTAATGTGATGACCAATGCATGTGATGTGTTGATCGCGATCGGTATGCGCTTCGATGACCGTGTAACCGGGCGTTTGGATAAATATGCAAAACAAGCGAAAGTAGTGCACCTGGATATCGACCCTGCGGAGATCGATAAGAATGTGAAAGCCCATTATCCGGTGTGGGGCGACTGCAAGGAAACCCTTCCCCTATTGACATCGCTTGTTGATAAAAAAGATCACAGTGCATGGTTACAGCAATTCCGTGACCTGGAAAAAGAGGAAATCAAAGAGGTAATCCACGATGAACTGAACCCAACTTCAGATATCCTGACCATGGGAGAAGTAATCAAAACCTTGAACGAATTAACAGGTGGTGATGCAGTCATTGTTACCGATGTTGGGCAACACCAAATGGTAACCTGTCGTTACGCCAAGTTCAACCAGTCCAAATCCAACGTAACTTCTGGAGGATTGGGGACCATGGGATTCGGCCTGCCAGCAGCCATTGGCGCTTGGTATGGTGCTCCGGAGAGGGATGTTGTGGCCATCATCGGTGATGGTGGTATACAGATGACCATCCAAGAATTGGGAACCATCATGCAATTCGGTGCCAAAGTGAAGATCCTTATCCTCAACAATGAATTCTTGGGTATGGTGCGCCAGTGGCAACAACTGTTCCACGACAAGCGTTATTCTTTTGTGAATATCACCAGCCCTGATTTTGTGACCGTGGCGAAAGGATATTACATTGATGGAAACAAAATCTCCGAACGTAAAGATTTAAAAGAGGCCTTGAAAACCATGTTGGACCACGATGGTTCGTACCTTCTGGAAGTGATGGTGGGCAAGGAAAACAACGTTTTCCCAATGGTGGCGCAAGGAACTAGTGTATCAGAAATTAGATTGAAGTAAAATGGAAAAGCAAGAATATACCGTAACCCTATATACAGAAAATTCGATCGGTATGATCGGACGCATCTCGGGAATCTTCTCCAGACGCAAAATCAACATTGAAAGTTTAAACACATCGCCTTCGGAGGTGGATGGTATCCACCGTTTCACTATTTTGATCACCGAATCAGAGGAAGTGGTAAGGAAACTGTGCCGTCAGATCGAAAAGCAGGTAGAAGTTTTGAAAGCGTATTACAATACCAACGATGAATTGATCTGGCAAGAACAGGCGCTTTACAAGGTTCCGGCGGATGTGATCGCTGAGAAAGCCTATGTGGAAAGGCTGTTGCGCCAATACGGAGCGAATGTAGTAGTTATCCGTAATGATTACATCGTGTTTGAAACCGCGGGTCATCGGGAGGAAATCGATAGATTGACTGAGGAGCTTGGGAAATATAGCCTAATTGAATTTGTGCGTGGAGCCCGTATCGCCATCATTAAGGATAGTGCTGGTTTCCACTCGAAACTGAAACAGTTCGAACGGGAGGAACCTTCGCAAGACGTGGTGGAAAACGAATTCCTTGATCAACAGGATAAGGTCTTTACCATGTAAAACTCTTTCAAGGAGACAACAGATTAATTCATTCGGTAAAATTATTCATCAGGTTTAAAAAAACAACAATGGAACATGTTTTCAAATTCATAAAAGACAGTCGTTTGGCTTTCATCAAATTGATCGATGGATTATCCAACGAGCAATTGAACGAAATCCCTGAAGGCTTCAATAATAATATCATCTGGAACTTTGGGCATATCGTCGTAAGTACACAGACCTTGGTCTATACGCGTACGGGTATCCGCGAAGGGGTCAATTGGGTAAAATATGTAGATTCCTATGCCAAAGGCACAAAACCGGAATATACTGTAAAGCCTGAAGAGGTAGAGGAACTGAAAAGAATAGCGATAGAAAGCATTGAGGCTATTGAAATCGACTACAAAGCGGGACTATTTGATATCATCACGCCTTATGAAACAGGCACCTACTTCGCTACGTTAAATACCATCGAAGATGTATTAACAACCACGGCCGGACATGATAATCTTCATTTCGGCTATGCCGTGGCACAGAAACGCATAATCAACATCAATAACTAACATAATTCTGAAAAGAAGCATATTTAAAAAAACAGGAAGATAATGGCAAATTATTTCAACACATTACCGATTAGAGTNNTTAGAGAGCAATTGAACCAATTAGGTGTTGCAGAATTTATGGACTCAGCAGAATTTGCTGATGGCGTAGAAGCTTTAAAAGGTAAAAAAATCGTAATCGTAGGCTGTGGTGCACAGGGTTTGAACCAAGGTTTGAACTTGAGAGATAGTGGTTTGGATGTATCCTATGCTTTACGTAAAGAAGCTATTGAACAAAAAAGAGATTCTTGGAAAAACGCAACGGACAACAACTTCAACGTAGGTACCTACGAAGAATTGATCCCATCAGCGGATTTGGTGATCAACCTAACACCAGATAAACAACATACATCGGTTATCAATGCCGTAATGCCTTTAATGAAAGAAGGCGCTACCCTATCCTACTCCCACGGCTTCAACATTGTGGAGGAAGGTATGCAGATCCGTCCGGATATTACGGTCATCATGGTGGCTCCTAAATGTCCAGGTTCAGAGGTTCGTGCAGAATACCTGAGAGGATTTGGTGTCCCTACTTTGATTGCAGTACACCCAGAAAACGACCCGCAAGGAAAAGGTTGGGCAGAAGCGAAAGCTTACTGTGTAGGAACTGGAGGTCACCGCGCAGGGGTCTTGAAATCATCCTTCGTAGCCGAGGTTAAATCGGATTTGATGGGCGAGCAGACTATCCTTTGTGGCTTGTTGCAAACAGGATCTATCCTTTCTTTCGACAAAATGGTGGAAAAAGGAATCGACCCAGGCTATGCATCGAAATTGGTACAATACGGTGTAGAGGTGATTACCGAAGCTTTGAAACACGGTGGAGTAAGCGGCATGATGGACCGTTTGAGCAACCCTGCAAAAGTGAAGGCATTTGAACTATCTGAAGAATTGAAGGATATCATGTGTCCTTTATTCCAGAAACACCAAGATGATATCATGTCTGGTCATTTCAGCAAGACCATGATGGAAGATTGGGCAAATGGCGATGCCAACCTATTGAAATGGCGTGCAGAGACCGGTAAAACCGCATTCGAAAAAACTCCGGCAGGCGATGTAAAGATCGACGAGCAGGAATATTTCGATAATTACGTATTGATGTCGGCATTTATCCGTGCCGGGGTAGAATTAGCGTTCGAAACCATGGTTCAAGCAGGTATCAAACCAGAATCTGCTTACTATGAGTCGCTACACGAAACGCCTTTGATCGCCAATACCATCGCTCGTAAAAAATTATTTGAGATGAATCGCGTTATTTCAGATACGGCAGAATATGGTTGTTATTTGTTCGATCAGGCATGTAAACCCTTGTTGGCAGATTTCATGAAAAAGATTGATACTGATGTGGTTGGAAAGAACTACAATGAAGGAAAAGATGGGTCGGTAGACAATATTAAGTTGGTACAGATTAACGAAAAACTACGCAATCACGAGGTAGAAGTGGTAGGTAGAAAATTGCGTAAAGCAATGACAGCGATGAAAGCTATCAAAACTGTTTAATTTTTCGTAAATTAGTAGATGGTTTAAAGGGTAAAATTATGATAATCATAATTTTACCCCTTTGAATTATCAAACCAACCAAGTAATAGAGAGCAATGGGAAAAACATTAGTAGAAAAAATTTGGGATGCACACGTCGTCAAGCGTCAAGAAGGGTTTCCAGATATGTTATATATCGACACCCACTTGATCCACGAAGTGACTTCCCCACAAGCATTTGATGGATTACGTAAGCGCGGACTTCCCGTGTTCCGCCCGCAACAAACGGTAGCTACTGCCGACCATAACGTGCCCACATTAAACCAACACCTTCCGATCCAAGAGGAACTATCCCGCTACCAAGTGGATATGTTGACCAAAAACTGTAAGGAATTCGGAATTGAACTATACGGTTTGGGGCATCCTTACCAAGGTATTGTCCATGTAATCGGCCCAGAGTTGGGTATTACTCTTCCTGGAAAAACGATGGTATGTGGCGATAGCCATACCTCTACGCATGGTGCCTTTGGCGCTATCGCCTTCGGAATCGGAACCTCTCAGGTTGAACAGGTATTTGCGACGCAATGTTTATTGCAGCAGAAACCGAAAACCATGAAGATCGAAGTGAATGGTGAATTAGGCAATGGTGTTGGTGCAAAAGACATCATCCTGTACATCATCTCCAAGATATCAGCAGCCGGAGGTACCGGATATTTTGTGGAGTACGCAGGATCTGCGATCCGCTCCTTGAGTATGGAAGGTCGTATGACCATCTGTAACATGAGTATCGAAATGGGTGCTCGCGGAGGATTGATCGCACCAGATCAAACCACGTTTGACTATATCGAAGGTCGTGAATTCGCACCGAAAGGCGAACAATGGGATCAAGCATTGGCTTATTGGAAAACGTTGTATTCGGATGAGGATGCTGTTTTCGATGAGGTATTGACTTTTGATGCCGCGGATATTCAACCCATGATTACTTATGGTACCAACCCAGGTATGGGCATCGGTATTACGGAGGAAATCCCAACAACGGAATCCCAACCAGAGAACGAAAGACCATCTTACCAAAAGGCTCTGGACTACATGGGTTTCCATGATGGTGAAGGCGTTTTGGGCAAACCGGTGGACTATGTATTCATCGGTAGCTGTACAAACTCCCGCATTGAGGATCTACGTCAGGTTGCTGCCTTTGTAAAAGGCAAGCAGAAGGCCGACAATGTGGAAGTATGGATTGTTCCTGGCTCAAAACAGGTAGAAGCGCAAGCTAAACAGGAAGGAATCGATAAGGTATTTGAAGAGGCAGGATTTATGCTTCGCGAACCTGGATGTTCGGCATGTCTGGGCATGAACGAGGATAAGATCCCTGCAGGTAAATACTGTGTCTCTACCTCTAACAGAAATTTCGAAGGTAGACAGGGACCGAATGCAAGGACCATGTTAGTAAGCCCGTTGACTGCTGCCGCGGCTGCAGTAACCGGTAAAATTGTGGATGTAAGGGAATTGGTGTAAGCAGAAATTGTAATCAAGCATGAAAAAATTTGAAAAATTAAATTCTACGGTAGTTCCTCTGCCGATAGAGAATATAGATACCGATCAGATCATTCCAGCTCGTTTCTTGAAGGCTACCACCCGTGAAGGATTCGGTAATAACCTGTTCCGCGATTGGAGATTCGACAGCAACGACCAACCAAAAGCAGATTTCGTGATGAATGACCCCACCTACCATGGTAAAATCCTGGTGGCTGGTAAAAACTTTGGTTGTGGATCCTCCCGCGAACATGCGGCTTGGGCCATTCAGGACTATGGTTTTGATGTGGTGGTAAGCTCTTTCTTCGCCGATATCTTCAAAGGAAATGCCCTAAACAATGGGGTGTTGCCTATTACGGTTCCTGAAGATTTCTTGGAAAAGATCTTTGAGAAGGTATTCGAAAATCCGGAAACAGCGATTGAAGTAGATCTGGAAAATCAGACGATCACTATTGCAGAGACAGGAGAATCCTATGCGTTTGAGATCAACCCATACAAGAAATCCTGTTTGATCAATGGTTATGATGATATTGATTTCATCTTGAGCCATAAAGCGGAAATCGAAGCTTTTGAACAAAACAGATAATGCCGAAAAGCATCCATATTGATCGTTTAAACCTGGCCTATGCCGGGAAAAGTATATGGAATGACCTTTCATGGACCATATATCCAAACGAACACTATGTTTTAGGCGGAAAAAGTGGGTCTGGTAAAACTTCTTTGGGTAAATACCTTGCTGCACACCATGATGCAGTTTACATCGCCAACTGGTATCAATTTACCAATTTAGAAGGCGATAGAAACTTTTACTATCAGCAGCGGTATAACCGCCACCAAGGGAAAGATACCTTGACTGTTCGAGCAGAACTAATGCATTATGCCCAGAAAGAGGGATTAGATATTCGGGATATCCAACATAAACTACAAGCCTTTGGCTATGAGGAGGTGTTGGATTCCCAATTGATTGAACTTTCGAGTGGTGAACATAAAAAACTGCAATTGATCAAAGGATTATGGTTAAAACCAACCTTATTGATCATTGACGAGCCATATACCGGTCTGGATAAGCAGTCCAGAAAGGTATTGAACGAATGGTTGGATGAATTGGCAACAGAAGGTGTGCAGCTCATCCTGATCACAAACGATGAGCAGGTTCCGAATTCCATCAATAGCTATGCGCATATTGTAGAAGGGAAACTTGTTCGGGAAGAAACACAGGATGCCTTGATCCAGGATGCTGTACGGCAGAAAAAAAACATCCCGGAATTTCTCAAGGTCATCCCGCCTACCGACCATGAATACATGTTCCAATTAAAGGATGTACACATTAAGTATGGCGATAAAGAGGTGCTGAAGGGCATTGATTGGGAAGTGAAAGTGGGCGAACGCTGGTTGCTTCAAGGTGCGAATGGTTCTGGAAAGTCCACCTTGCTCAGCTTAATAAATGGGGATCATCCACAATCCTACGGATTGGATATCACCTTATTTGGAAAGAAAAGAGGCTCGGGCGAGAGCATTTGGGATATCAAGGAAAAGATAGGGATGATATCCCCCGAAATGCACTGGTATTTTGATCAACAAGCCACTGTTTGGCATACCTTGGCATCGGGATTCTACGATAGTATCGGATGGTTTATCGATGTCAAATTCCAGGAGAAGAAACAGATTGAAGAACTGATGGACTTTTTTGATCTTACGGAATATAAAGATCAATTATTACACAGTCTTCCCTTGGGGAAACAACGCCTTGCCCTATTGGCGCGAAGCACCATTAAAAATCCACCGCTTTTAGTGCTGGATGAACCTTGCCAGGGATTAGATTACAATCAGGCAAGATATTTCAATGATGTGGTCGATGAATTATGCCAGTATGGCAAAACATTGATCTACGTGGGGCACTACGAAAGTCAACTACCGAAAGGTATTGACCATAAAATTGAATTAGCGCATGGCCAGGTAAAAGCCATTGAACATAACATAGAAAACGTTTTAAAATAACATGAAGAAGAACATTCTTATTATTCCAGGTGATGGAATTGGACAAGAAGTTACAACTTGGGGTAAACAGGTATTGAACCGTATTGCAGAAAAATATAACCATGAATTTATTTTTGATGAGGCTATTATGGGCCACACGGCAATCGAAGCTACCGGAAATCCCCTACCCGATGAAACATTAGAAAAAGCAAAAGCATCGGATGCCATCCTTTTTGGTGCCATCGGACATGCTAAATACGATAATGACCCTTCTGCAAAGGTACGCCCAGAGCAAGGGCTCTTGAAAATCCGTAAAGAACTCGGATTGTATGCCAACCTTCGTCCTATCCTGTTATTCGACGAACTTTTGGATGCTTCCAGCCTGAAACCGGAAGTATTGCGCGGTACGGATATCCTATTCTTCCGCGAATTGACGGGTGATGTTTATTTCGGAGAGAAAAAACGCAATGAGGATAATACCTTCGCATCCGATCTGATGAACTACCACCGTTATGAGGTAGAGCGGATCACACGGAAAGCGTACGATGCAGCAAGGACAAGAAATAAAAAACTATGTTCCGTAGACAAGGCCAATGTGTTGGAGACTTCCCGTCTATGGCGTGAGGTGGTTCAGGAAATTGCCAAAGAATATCCTGACGTGGAAACAGAACATATGTTCATTGATAATGCAGCCATGCAGTTGGTGAAAAACCCGAAGAAATTCGATGTGGTATTGACTGCTAACCTTTTTGGGGATATCCTAACCGATGAGGCTTCGCAGATTGCAGGCTCGATGGGTATGTTGGCATCTGCATCCATTGGTGATGGCACAGGCTTTTTTGAACCTATCCACGGTTCTGCCCACGATATCGCTGGCCAGAACAAAGCTAATCCATTAGCTTCCATCCTATCCGCAGCTTTGATGTTGGATATTGCTTTCGGATTGCAGGAAGAGGCCAAAGCGGTAACCAATGCGGTCGCAGAAACATTGAAAGCAGGGTGGAGAACAGGCGATATCGCCAATGCAGAAACCCCTGCGGACAAGATCTTGGGAACCGAAGAAATGGGTGCCAAGGTATTGGAATTTTTAAAGTAGATTTTGAAAAAGAATAAACCAAGGTATAAACATAAATAGAATTGATATGTTACACGATCCTAATCACTTATATATTTTCGACACGACCTTACGTGATGGCGAACAAGTACCTGGATGTCAGTTGACCACCCCGGAGAAAGTCGAGATCGCGAAAGATTTAGAACGCTTGGGCGTAGATGTTATCGAAGCTGGATTCCCAGTTTCCAGTCCTGGCGATTTTCAATCGGTAGTGGAACTTTCCAAAGCGGTGAACGATGTGATCATCTGTGCGTTGACCCGTGCGAATAAGAATGATATCGATGTGGCTGCTGATGCCCTTAAGTATGCGAAAAGGCCACGTATCCACACGGGTATTGGCTCTTCGGACATGCACATCAAATACAAATTCAACAGTACCAGGGAAGAAATTTTAGAGCGTGCGGTTGCTGCTGTAAAACATGCAAAATCCTATGTGGAAGATGTGGAGTTTTATGCAGAAGATGCTGGCCGTGCGGATTTGGAATTCCTAGCAAAAATGATCGAAGCGGTAATTGGCGCAGGTGCAACAGTAGTCAACATCCCAGATACCAATGGCTATTGCTTGCCTGACCAATACGGTGCTAAAATCAAGTACTTAAAAGACCATGTGAGCAATATCGACCAAGCCATCATATCGGCACATTGCCACAATGACCTCGGCTTGGCAACGGCAAATTCCATTGCCGCTATCCAAAACGGAGCGCGCCAGGTAGAATGTACCATCAACGGTATTGGCGAACGTGCAGGAAATACTTCCTTGGAGGAAGTAGCGATGATTCTGAAGGTACATCAGCATTCGTTTGGAAATTTAAGTTCCAATATCGACAGCAAGATGTTCACTTACATTTCCCGTAAGGTGAGCGATATGATGAACATGCCGGTGCAACCGAACAAAGCCATCGTTGGCCGAAACGCTTTTGCACATAGCTCGGGAATCCATCAGGATGGTTTCTTGAAACATCGTGAAAATTATGAGATCATTCGTCCAGAAGATGTGGGCTTGGAAGAAGCAGATATCATTTTAACTGCTCGTTCTGGCCGCCATGCGCTTAAACACCATTTAGAGCGCCTAGGTTATCATTTGGACAAAGATAGTTTAGCAGATACCTACCAACGGTTTCTGGTCCTTGCAGACGCTAAAAAAGACATCTGCGACGAAGACCTGCTTACCTTGGTGAAATAAGATTTAGATGAGCTTGGATTTATCAACCTTAACCCTAGACTCTCAAGCCGCAAAAGAAAGAATCAAAGATGTGGTTGTGCGCACTCCGCTGCAGTACAACCATCATCTTTCTGAAAAATACGGTGCCGAAGTTTACCTTAAAAGAGAAGACCTTCAGGTCGTTCGTTCCTATAAACTTAGGGGCGCTTTCAATAAAATATGCAGCCTTTCTCCTGAAGAAAGAGCCAATGGAGTGGTTTGTGCCAGTGCAGGAAACCATGCCCAGGGCGTAGCCTTATCCTGCAAACGCCTGGATATCAAAGGCGTGATCTTCATGCCTGGGCCTACACCTCGCCAAAAAATTACCCAGACCGAAATGTGGGGAAATGGTAATATTGAGATCGTCCTGATCGGAGATACCTTCGACGATTGCCAAAAGGCAGCCTTGGATTATGCCAAGGAACATGGCATGACCTTTATCCCACCCTTTGATGACCTTAAGATCATTGAAGGCCAAGGAACGGTCGCTGTGGAAATCTTAGAAGATCTTCCGGATCTGGATGTGGTATTCATCCCTATCGGTGGTGGTGGTCTATCCTCAGGGGTAAGCTATTACTTCAAGAAGCATGCGCCGCAGGTCAAATGTTATGGTGTAGAACCGGAAGGTGCGGCATCCATGCAAGCTGCTTTACAGCATGGAGAGCCCGTAGAACTCGACCAGATCAATAAATTTGTGGATGGTGCTGCCGTAAAGAAAATCGGTAAGCTGACTTTCGATATCAGTTCCCAATTGTTGGATAGCGTGAAGTCCATTCCTGAGGGAAAGATCTGTACCACGATTTAACAGCTTTACAATAAAGACGCTATTGTTGCCGAACCAGCAGGCGCCCTTTCCATTGCTGCATTGGAGTTCCATAAAGAGGAGATCAAAGGCAAAAAGGTTGTTTGTATCATTTCTGGTGGCAACAACGATATCGATCGCATGAGCGAGATCAAGGAGATGTCTTTACTATATGAGGGCTTCAAGCACTACTTCATCGTTCGCTTCCCGCAGCGGCCAGGAGCCTTACGCCTCTTGGTGACCGAAGTGTTGGGTCCGAAAGATGATATTACCCGTTTTGAATACATCAAAAAAACAGAACGCGAGCGCGGTCCGGCATTAATTGGTATTGAATTAAACAATCCAAATGACTATATTTCATTTATAGAACGATTAAAGGAATACAAATTCGACTTTATCGAGGTCAATAAAGACCAAACATTGTTCGAATACCTCGTTTAAACAGCAACTAACCCTCCACTATAATAGGATGTAACGGCCGACAGAAATTGTTGGCCGTTGCTCTTTTACGCGTAATCCCAACAAATTTTGTTACAATTCAATAAATCATTCCGCCTAATTAGACCATTCTGAAATTATTTTTATGTTAATAATCAAACTATTACGCTTTAACTTTATTTTAGATATATAGAAACCTATAAAATCAGGAGGAAAACATGAAAGCTTATTCAATCATTTTATGCTTGATGGTCATGTGCAGCCTTGGCTTTGCACAGATAAAAACACCGCCACAAGCACCTGCTCAAAAAGCACCTGCTCAAAAAGCACCTGCCCAGAAACTAAGTCCAGCAGACAGTACGATGGTCAAAACCAACGATGGGGTTACCATTAATATCCATTACAGCAGCCCTTCCTTAAAAGGCCGCAAGATCGGAACCGATGTGGCAGAATTTGGTAAAGTATGGCGCACCGGTGCAAATGCGACCACCACCATTTCTTTCGATAATAACGTCACCATCAATGGAAAACGTTTAGAAGCTGGAAAATACGGTATCCATACCATCCCTGGCGAAGCCAATACCACCATTATCTTCAATAAAACTTGGGACCAATGGGGTACTAAATACGACCAGAAGGATGATGCGTTGCGCGTAGATGTCAAGAACGACAAATTATCGAACAGCCAAGAAAGGATGAAAATCATGGCCGATAAATCCGGCAAGGTGAGCATTGCGTGGGGAACATATGGCGCTTCCTTCCAAGTAAAAGCAGCTAACTAAATAGAGCAGCCAATTAACAAATGCAGCCAAGAAGCCGCTAAGTAACGAAGCTAAGAAACTAAAAAGCCCTCCAGAAATAATATCCAGGGGGCTTTTTTGATAACAAAGAGTTTATTCTTAAATATCCACTACCGCATCCATCATGAAATCCTCATTCTTCAAATGCACAATTTCGGTTGCTTTTTCGTAGTTCGTCGATTTCTTTGAGAAGAAATCGTGTTGTGTCGTCTCAGTGTTCAATCCGTTCAGAACAATCGGATTAACCTGTTTTACTTCAAAAATAGGATCAAAACCTAAGTTCATCAAGGCTTTATTACCATTGTAGCGAACGTATTCCTTCACCTCTGCCGTTAAACCTACCACCGTATACAATTCTTCGGTGTATTTGATCTCATTCTCGTAAAGATCATTCAATAAAGCCAAGAAACGTTGTTTCACTTCCTCCTTGTTCGGAAGCTTTGCAAACACCTCTTGCGCGATCAATCCTACGAAAACCCCGTGGATGGACTCATCGGCAATAATCTTTTTGATGATATCGGCAGATGCTACCATCTGTCCTTGTCCACATAACCATAAAGGCAGGAAGAATCCAGAGTAGAAAAGGAAAGATTCCAACAGTACCGAAGCGGCCAAGGCCATGAACAATTCTTCATCCGTCACCTTTTCCTTATCGATCGCACGGTAGTGGCTATCGATGGTCGATGCTTTATACTGTAAGAATTTGTTCTGTGCTACCCAACCGAATACATCGTTGATCTCGTTGGTGGTAGATACCGTGGTAAAAATGGTCGAATATGATTTAGCGTGGATCGCTTCCATCATACACATGTACGATAATACAGCCTTGTTCTGTAAGGAATCGATATGATCGATTATCTTAGGCATACCGGTATGGCTCTGAAGAGTATCCAACAGTGTCAAACCACCTAAGGCTTTCTTATAACACTCTTTCATATCCCAACTCAATCCTTTCCAGCTATCAATATCCTTGGAAGGAATATATTCCGTATCGATCCAGAACTGGCGGATATTTTGTTCCCAGAACATCAATGCATAGTCGTTGTCCGGTGTATTCCAGTTTACGGCTGTAAATTGTTTACTCATTTTTATAGGTGTCCCCTCTTTTTAATATTTTAATAATTCTTTTCTGACAGCTTATGCTGAACAAGAAATACACTCTTCAATAGTTGATTTACGCGTACGGGTATAGTACAAAGATTTTAATCCCAGTTTATGTGCGTAGATGTAATATTTCGCCAAGTCACGGGTAGAATCCTTTGAATTCGTGTGCAGGATCGTCGATACCCCTTGGTCAATGTGACGTTGGATCACCGAGATCAGTTTCAACACCTTCATCTGATCCATATCGTATGCCGATTTGAAGTAGAAGTAGTTATCATTCGTCAAATAAGGCATTGGGTAGTAAGTGGTACTATCGCCATACTCTCTCACCTCGATGATGTCCACGATCGGCATAACAGAAGCCGTTGCGTTCATGATGTAAGAAGTAGATTGGTTCGGAGCAATGGCCAAACGGTAAGCATGGTAGATACCGTGTTCCGCCACCTGCGCTTTTAGGTTTGTCCAATCCTCTACGGTTGGAATATGGATACCTGCGAACAATTCCTTCACCTTGTCGGTTTTAGGTTGGAATTCACGGATCAAATATTGATCGAAATAGGTTCCATCCGCATAGCCCGATTTTTCAAATCCTACGAAAGTTCTTTGGCGTTCCTTAGCGATCTCCATCGATGCCTCCAACGAATAGTAGTTCATCATCATGAAGAAAGTATTGGCGAAATCCAATGCTTCTGTTGATTCATACATGATGAAACTCTTCGCTAAATACCCATGAAGGTTCATGGCACCTAGACCAACCGAATGCAATTCACGGTTAGCTTTCGCGATGGAAGGAACCATTTCGATATCCGTTACATCGGTTACTACCGTTAATGCACGCATAGCAGTTTTCACTGTTTCTTTGATGCGTTTATTGTCCATCACCGTAGCGATGTTCAAAGAACCCAGGTTACAGGAGATACCATAGCGGATGGTATCTTCTTTACCGTAAATGTTGATATCAGAAACTTCCGAGATCTGCATGATCTCTGTACATAGGTTTGAGAATTTAACTCTTCCCAATCCGTTCAACGCGTGTGCACGGTTGGTGTTCTCCTTGAAGAAGATGTATGGGTATCCCGACTCTTTTTGCGTTTGTGCAATCTTCACTAACAAGTGACGGGCATTGATTTTTTTCTTTTTAACGTTAGGGTTCGTGATCAGTTCATCGTACATCACGTCCATATCCAACTCATCCAGGTATTGACCATACTCCTGCATAACCGTATGCGGATAGATCAAATAACAAGGCTCATCTTTCTCTGCCAATTCCATGAATTTATCCGGAACGATGATACCGATGGATAAGGATTTGATACGTACTTTCTCATCCACATTGATTTTCTTACAATCCAAGAATTCCTCAATGTCCGAGTGGAAAATATTCAGATAGACAGCACCTGCACCAGGACGTTGTCCCAATTGATTAGCATACGAGAAGGTATCTTCCATGATCTTCATGATCGGAAGAACACCACCTGCGCGGCCATCAACTCCTTTGATCGCTTCACCGCGTGCGCGGATCTTCGAAATATTGAAAGACACACCACCACCAATAGATGATAATTTCATGGCCGAATCCACCGCGTAACCAATACCATTCAGGTTATCGCCGATCTCATCCAAGAAACAGGAAACCAATTCGCCGGAACGTTTCTTTCCAGCGTTCAAGAACGTCGGGGTAGCGGGTTGATATTCTTGATTGATCATGATCTCTGCATACTCGATAGCTTTTTGAACGCCTTCTTCTCTTGCTAAGAATAAAGAAACCGCCACCACACGGTCTTCGTAACGCTCTAGGAATTTCTCCCCAGAATCATCGCGAAGCGCATAACTTTGGAAAAACTTGAAGGCCGCCATAAAAGATTGGAAACGGAATTTCTTTGCATACACAAAGTTGAATACCTCTTCCATTTGCTCAAACGTAAACCATTCGTAGAAATTGATGTAATAGTTGTTTTCTACCAAATAATCGATTTTTTCCTTCAAGTTGTAGAAGAACACGGTGTTCTTGTTCACATACTCCAGGAAATAGGCGCGCACAGCCTCCTTGTCCTTATCAAGGCTGTACTCGTCATCATGTTTGATCATGATTTCGTTATTAAGCAATATCCAATTTTTCGCTACCTCGTTTGCTATCATAGTATTGATTTTTAATGATGTCAATAAATTGATTAATATCTTCCAATGTACCTGAAAGTTCGAATTTCATGGCTGTTGGGATTTCGAATTCTGTGCTGATCTTATCAGCTGCTATCGCATAGTTCCTTCCCCAGTTGCGGTTTCCGCTGGATGTTACCGAGTAGATCATATGGCTTTGCATGGTCAATAACTGAGCGGTCTTATCCGGCACTTTACCAAAATTGGTGGTATAAGTGACCAAATGTCCAGGCTCCGAGATCTCCATATGCTCCTCAATACGGATGGCTTTCCATCCTGTAACTTGGATCACCTTGTTGATAAAGCGCTCCACATTACCGGTTCTTGAATCGTAATATAAATTAATCATGGTCCTTTAGGTTTATGGATTAATTACAGGGCAATCTGATCCAACTCTTCTGGCTTAAATCCGATGATTCTATTCTTGATTTCGTCGTTCTCCAATACAATCACGGTAGGAACGGTACGTACTTTAAACTTAACGGCTAATTCCGGCTCATCAAATGGATTGATAGTTTCGTAGGCTATACCTTTGTTGTCTAGGTAAGCCGATACCTGTGCGCATGGTGCACAGTCATTTTTTTCGAATTTAATGATTCTTGCCATGTTATATTAAGTTGAAAAAGAATTTGGGCTTTTTGGGCTCTGCTTCTTTGTTTAAATAAAAAAACGATTGAAATGAGATGGTTTCATACTCATGTAGAACAAATATCCCATATTTTTTAACGTAGGAGGTAATGATACTTTTCCACATTCATGTGGATTCCGTTGGTAAAACCCACTTGGTTACCTCGAATAATTAGTAAGGTGTTCGTTTTCAATTCACTGAGGATGTTGATAACTTTAAATTAGCACTTTGTAGCTATTTGTTGACTCCCTTTTTCTTCCTCTTTTTATTGTCAAAATATAAGAGAATTTTTGGTTAATTATAACAAATTGGTTATATATAAATCTTCCCTTAGCATCCCCATATTATATTGTTAATTTAGCGTTATCAATTTCGAAACAAACACCCAAATGATTATGAAATTCAAATTTTTATTACCCTTTTTATTACTGGGTTCTTTTGGAAGCCTACAAGCCCAGGAAAGCTTGACCTTCCAAAAACCACCAATAGAAATAATGGCACTTGCCGATTATCAGCGACCTCCGACCGTAAGGATCAGTACTGATAAAAAATGGGTACTCTTCTCCTACCGCCCAACCTACAAAAACTTGGCAGAACTAGGCGTGGAAGAAACCAAATTGGCTGGTCTCCGGATCAATGCCAAAGCGAGCATCTCCAGTACCGAAACCTACTTTGATGCTTTAAGCCTGCAGTCTATTGACGGCAAGGATCTGATCAAGATCAACCTTCCGGAAAATGCCTTGATCTCCAATATCGATTTTTCCCCAGATTCAAAAAAACTGGCGTTCACCAATACCAATGAAAACGGCGTTGCCCTTTTCATTTACGATATTGCCAGTAGAGAATTGAAAAAAATAACCGATTACAACCTGAATGCCATTGTACATTCTCCGTTCACTTGGTACACGCAGCCGTCATCGCGAGGAACCACGCCATCTTCCGACAAACTTTTAATAAGCTTGGTTAATCCATCTACCGCTCAAACCGACAAGAAAAACAGTTTGGCTACCGGTCCGATCATTTCCAATGCAGATGGTACAGTTTCCCAATTGAGAACCTACCAAGATCTATTGAAAACACCGGCTGATGAGGCTGAATTCCAACGTTTGGTCACTTCCAACCTGGTTTGGGTAGACCTTGCCGGAAAAACAGAACCCTTTAAATCTGCGGATATGTACTTGGGCTCTTCCATCTCTCCTGACGGACAATATGTGATGGTGACCACCCTTAAAAAACCATTTTCGTATGTGGTTTCTTTAGGAAGTTTCCCTACCGAAACCAATGTATACGACTTGAAAGGCAACCTGATCAAAAAAGTCAATGAGACCGAATTGATGGAGATCATGCCGAAAGGCTTCTCTTCTACCCGTCCCGGAAAAAGATCCATGTCATGGCGTTCGGACAAAGCCGCAACCCTATCTTTTGTACAAGCCTTAGATGGTGGAGATGCGAACAAACCGGCGGAATTCCGTGATGAACTCTTTACTTGGGAAGCTCCATTTCAGGCGGAGCCGAAATCGATGATGAAAATCGCAGACCGCTATGCCGGAGTTACTTGGGGGAATGATGATTATGCCTTGGTATACAGCCAATGGTATGATACCAGAAACTCGAAAACCTACCTGTTGAATCCAAAAACAGGTAGCAATAAGGTAATCTATGATAGAAATAGCCAGGATGTATATTCGGATCCGGGATCGCCTTACCGCGATAAAAACGAATTCGGAACGTACAGCATGTACATCAAAAACGGAAAATCCTACTGGATTGGTTCTGGATTCACCAAAGAAGGCGAATTCCCGTTCATCGAAGAATACGACTTCAAGACCGGCAAGAAAAAACGCATTTATACTACGAAGGAATCCGATATGCAGGAGCGTATCAGCTCGGTGGTCGACATCGAAAAGGGCGATATCTTGGTTTCCCTTCAATCGGCTTCCCAATTCCCGAACTATTACGCAAAAAACATCAAAACCGGAAAACAATCAGCTGTAACCAGCATCGAAAATCCTTTCAAATCCTTGGATGGAGTGCACAAAGAGGTGTTGAACTACAAGCGTAAGGATGGGGTGGAATTATCAGGTACGCTTTACCTTCCAGCAGGTTATGATAAGAACAAGAAGGAAAAACTTCCTTTATTGATCTGGGCATACCCAAGAGAATATAAAGACAAATCCACTGCCGGACAAAGCACGGCCAACCCGAAAGAATTCACGTTCCCAAGCTATGGCTCCTTCATCTATTGGGTATCCCGTGGTTATGCGGTACTGGATAATGCAGCCTTCCCTATTGTAGGCGAAGGTAAACAAGAACCGAATGATTCCTTCATCCCGCAATTGGTGGCGAATGCCGAAGCGGCCATCGATGCCGTTGATCAATTGGGTTATATCGACCGCAACAAGGTGGCTGTTGGAGGACACTCCTATGGTGCTTTCATGACTGCCCATTTATTGAGCAACTCCAACCTATTTGCAGCAGGAATTGCCCGTTCTGGAGCTTATAACCGTACCTTGACACCATTTGGTTTCCAAAGCGAGCAACGTAACTTCTGGGATGACCCGCAACTGTACATGACCATGTCGCCTTTCATGAGCGCACATAAAATGAAAACACCTATTTTATTGATCCATGGTGCTGCCGACAATAATCCTGGAACATTTACCCTACAGACCGAGCGTTACTTCCAGGCCTTGAAAAACTTGGGTGCAACCGCTAGAATGGTGATCCTTCCAGGCGAATCACATGGTTATGCAGCAAAAGAGAATATCTTCCATGTCCTTTGGGAACAAGATCAATTCCTGGAGAAATATGTGAAGAACAGACCAGCTACGAAATAAGGCTAATCACACAAAAAAATAAGCGGGAATCAATTTGCATTGAATTCCCGCTTTTTATTTGAGAAAGGTATTTTACTTAACCACCATTATATCCTGGATTCTGTTTCAGATTCGGATTAATGGCCATTTGGGTCTGTGGAATCGGAAAGATTTCCTTGTTCACATCGCCTGTTGCTTTATGGTCCCACCAGGTTCCGGTGGTGAATTTCCCAAAGCGGATAAGATCGGTCCGGCGCTTCCCTTCAAAGATAAATTCCCGGCCACGTTCAGCCAACAATTCATCCAAGGTAAGGGTTGCTGTCGTATACCTATTCGCAGTCCAGTCTGCCGCCGCAAAAGCACGTTGACGGCTGGAATTGATCAGGTCTACTGCCGTTTGATTGGCCGCTCCGCCATTCTTTCGCATCAAGGCTTCCGCCTTATTGAAAATCACCTCGGTCAAGCGATAGATCACATAATCATTCTCCTGGTAATTCTCATCGGAAGTAATTCCTGATTTATACTTATTGAACCTTGCGCCGGAGTTTTCTTCTCCCTTCGCCATCGATCCTTCCGATGTTTTATCGCCCTCACTTTCTCGACGAATGGAATTTACAAACGATAGCGGTTGTTTCGCATATTCTTCCGTTCCCAGCACCGGTGTGGTTGTCCCGCGTTTATATTGAGGCCCGAACAGGAACCAGTCCTTTTTACGCAGATCCTGTGCATTATAGGCATCGAAAGCTGTAGGGATCACTACAAAAGCATTCCACCCGCCGTAACTTACGCCCAAAGCTTCTTTCATATAATCATAGCCCATAAAGAATCCACCCCAGTCAAAGGTAAATCCGCCTTTTCGGCTATATTGAAATTGAAAGAGTGACTCTGGATTCGCCGAATTGGTATTGCTGAAGATGGCATTGATGTTCGGGGATAATTTTGGTGTTCCACCAATCCCGCCTCCGGCTCCATTGATCACCTTATCGGCCGCCGCGATACATTCATCCCACATCGCGGTTCCGGTCCATTTTTGGGCGTTCAAGTAAAGTTCCGACAGCATGGCATAACCCGCCGCACGGTTTACTTTTCCTACCGTTTCCGCATTCAGATCCGGAAGTTTGGTCACCTCAGCCTCCAGCTCCGTTTTAATGAAATCAAACACTTCCTTGCGAGTTTTGGTTTCTGGGTTTACAGGACTGTTGGCAACTTCTGTCACAATAGGAATATTCCCCCACATGTCCATCATGCGGATGTAATGGTATGCCCGCAGCACCTTCAATTGTGAGACCACGGACTGTATCTCTTCCGCTGTCATGCCGATTTTCCCAGCATCCAAGCTACTGATGTCAGCAATGGCATTGTTGACAAATCCTACCCCGGTCCACATGAGGTTCCACGCATCGCGCATGCGATTTTCCGTTTCTGTCCAAGTATGGTAATGCATCCGGAAATGGTCTCCACCATCATACCCATGACGCCCTTTCTGCGGCCAAGCAAGTTGGTCGGCAGAGAGTTCGGAATGGTAATAGAATGCACTTGCTCCAGTTGGTGCCAACCAGGCCTGCATATGTGTAAATGGACGTAAAGCAGCCTGCATCACCTCCAATTTGTTCTTATAGAATGAATCCTTCTCCAATTTACTGTACATTTTTTCATCCAGGTTGGTACAACCTGTCATGAAACTTGTCCCAATAAAAAGCGCAGCTGCAAATCGTATCGTTTTTTTATCTAGTAATTTCATAATTCCCTCCTTTAAAATCCAATATTTAATCCCATTGTCCAAGATTGGGTCCTTGGATAAAAACCACGTGAATCTATCCCGCCATCAAAACCAGTATCCTGCAATTCTGGGTCGATACCCGAATAGGAAGTGATTGTTGCAACATTTCTCGCTGTCAGGTATACATACATGTTGCGGATCAATGGAGTCTTGGTCTTTATGTTATAGCCTAAGGTGATGTTATCGATCTTAACGAAAGATCCGTTCTCCAGGTAGTAATCGGAATATTGTGGATCATCGTTCAGTTTATCGTGCTTTCCGAAGGCGGATTCAAAGACATTGTTCGGAATCCATTTCTTGTTTCCGAAGAACATATCTGGTGTATTGAGGATATCATACTTGAATTTTCCACGAAGGAATACCGTCAGGTCAAAACCTTTATAGGTAAAACGGTTACCCAAGGAAGCCTGGAATTTTGGAATCCCGTTTCCGATATAGGTACGGTCATCGTTGTTCATTTCTCCGGCATGGGCGGTACTGCCATCTTTCTTATAGAAAAGCCATTTACCATCATCATCGAAACCGGCAAAACGTTTCCCATAAAAATTCCCGATCTCACCGCCTTCTTCCAAACGCATGGCATTACCTAAATTCCCCGGACTAGGAAGTCCGCCGAATTCCAACCAGTTGCTTTTGAAGATATCGCTGGAAAGTTTCGCCAATTTGTTTTTCTGGTAATTACCGGTGAAATCCACCTGCCATGTGAAGTTTTCCCTAGAGATTGGAAAAGCCGTCAATTGCAATTCCACCCCTTTGTTCACTACCTCACCTACGTTATACCAAATGCTTGGTTGTACATAGGCCGGTAATTGGGCATTATATTCGTACAATAAGTCGGTGGTTTTCCGATGGTATACGTCCAATGCACCGGTGATTTTGCTGTTGAGGAGTGCAAAATCCAAACCGATATTGGTCTCTGCTTTTTGTTCCCATTTCAGATCCGGGTTAGGGTTGTTCTCTATCCCGTACGTTTGGTAATATGCCCCATCCTGTGGGTAATAGCCACCTGTACCTAAGCGGATAAACGAAAGGTAATTTGGGATACCTTGGTTACCCGTAACACCATAACCCGCGCGAAGTTTCAATTCATTGACTACATCCTTGTTGCCAAAGAAATCTTCATTGCTGATGTTCCAACCTGCGGAAATCGCCGGGAAATTACCCCATTTATTGTTTGCCCCAAACTTGGAGGAACCCTCACGACGAAGGATCGCCGTAACGAAATATTTATCAGCAAAATTGTAGTTTACCCTTCCAAAAAAGGCGATCAGGGTGTTTTCATCCTTGAAAGATCCTAAAGCTGGTCTTGGGTATTTGGTATTGATGATGGCTGTTCCGGAATTGAAATCCCAATCCAGGAATCCATCGGTTGAAAAACCTGAGTTCGACATGTTGAAATACTCCGCGGTCATGTATTGGTAACTATAGCCCAATAGACCGGTGATGGTATGTGCATCATTGAAGGTTTTATTGTAGTCGATGGTACTTTCAAAAGTTTTAGTCCAGTTCAGGTCGTTGCGTTTATAGGCATATCCTGTACCATCGTATTCGGTATCATCCGGGCGTTGGTCCCAATCGAGGATGGACCGATATTGTCTGGAGTTCCAGTTATCCCGAACATAGGATCCGAAAGCGGATACACTTAATTCATCCAATATCTGGAATTTCAAGCGGGCATCTCCGGAAAAGGTCTGCTGGTTTCGCTCATCGATCCTATGCGCCAAACGGCTCATCGGGTTATAATTGTTGTATTCCTGTGTTTGAAAGTAGGTACCATCTGGATTCTGGATGGGTGCAGTAGGATTTCTTTGGATGGTCTGCTCGAAATCTCCTGTTTTACCTCCTAAAAGGTTAGCTTTATTGAAATTGGCCGCCAGGTTAGCGGTTAAGGTCAAACGGTTATCCAATCCAGTTTGATTGAAATTGATACGCCCACCAAATTGTTCTCTTCCATTCTGTTTGGCAATACCTTTGGCGTCTTCATAATTGAAGGAAGCCCGGTAGGTGGAATTTTCCCCTCCACCGCTGGCAATGAAGTTATGGAAATGGGAGAAATTGTTCTTGTTGACCAATTCATCATAGAGATCTGTAGAGGCTCCAAGATCAAGGTCGGGTTTATTCTGACCCTTAACAATGAGCTCTCTAAATTGATCTGCACTCAACATGCTTGGTTTACGGTTAACTCTTTCGGTCTGGCCATAGGTCATGTATTCGAATTGCGCTGCTCCTGCCTTTCCTTTCTTAGTCGTGACCAAGATGACCCCGCCATTACCACGAGTACCATAGATCGCTGCTGCAGAACCGTCTTTAAGCACATCGATGGATTCGATATCCCCCTGTTTGATCAGGTCGAGGTTTCCACCCGGAATACCGTCAACCACGATCAGTGGCGAATTGGTACCTTTAAGGGAAGCCATACCCCGTAGCTGGATACTCGTACCGGAATTGGGATTGCTCCCCTGTGTGCGGGTGATGTTCAATCCGGCCACTTTTCCCTGAACAAGGTCCATGGGACTACGCATCCCGCCTTTATTGAAATCCTTTTCTTTTACTGAGGCCACTGCAGAAGTGATCTCTTTCTTCTTTTGGGTTCCGTATCCGACCACCACTACTTCTTCCAGATTTTCTTCTTCGGAAACCAGGTTAATATTGGCTGTTGCTCCCCTCACGGTGACCTCCTGGTTGGCAAAGCCAATATAGCTTACCTGCAGGACATCGCCATTTTCGGCGGCAATGCTGAATTTTCCGGACGCATCTGTTTGGGTGCTGGCATCCTTTCCTTTGACCTTAATGGTAACCCCTGATAAGGGAGATCCATTGGCGCTGTTCTTCACCGTTCCGGTAACTGTCTGTTGAGCGATTACGGAATTTACCTCCACAGTGGCAGCTGTAGGCATGGCATTGGCATACCCATAGCTGCAGGCCAAGAGGGCAAAGCATAAAATACTCCCCCGTACAAAGACTGTGCGATGATTTTGTTTACTGTAATAGTTCGGCATGTTAATTAATGTTTAGTATATAATTATTTAAAGGTTTATATGTTTCAATGTAATTACTAAAACGGTTTAGTTTTTTAGTAAGATTTGTATCAGATTAGTTACAGTAAGATTAAAACGCTGGCTAAATGGTTTTATTATGAATTGTATGTTAATTTTTGGAAAAAATTTGAAAAATAATGTTAAATGTTGGGTTGGAAGGGGGAAGTTGGGTGGTTTTGAGTTAGGTGGTGTAAGGGAGTTGTTGGGGTGATTGGGGATTGGTTTGGAGACGGTTGAGAGATGGTTTTTTTCGCTGTGAAAGTAGGGTGAAAGTAATGTGAAAGTATGTAAAATGTATGCTAAGGTTATAAAAACATGCTTTAAGTATGCTTAAACCTTGCTTTTACCCCGAAAACATAGGGTTTGCATAGGAAAAACACACACTCTTCACTTAAACTATAATCTTATTTATTAATATCAAATTAATTTATTTTCTTTACAAAGTTGTCGACTTAACAAATTGATAACATTGTCTTAATTATGGTTTTAATTGTCTACGATAGTTTTGCAAAAAATAAAACCATTATTATATGAGATTTTCTTTACTTATTATTTTCCAATTGATTTGTTGTTTAGGATTTGCCCAGAATACAATTCTGAGAGGTAAAGTCATGGATAGCAATGATAAATTCTCCATGCCGGGAGCTACCCTTCGCATTACAGAAGGTAACAGATATACGGTTTCTGATGGAAACGGTAATTTCGAATTCTTAAACCTACCAACAGGAACCTATACGTTATCTGTTGATTATTTGGGTTATGAACATTATGAGCAGAAAGTGAATGTTTCTGCGAAATTAGGAACCTTGGAGATTCTTTTGGAACCTGCTTCCAGAACCTTGGATGAGATCCAGGTGATCGGAGATCAGGCAAAAGGACAGGCAAAGGCCTTGAACCAACAAAAGAACAACAGCAACATTACAAATATTATTTCTTCCGATCAGGTAGGTCGTTTTCCGGATCAGAATATTGGGGATGCCTTAAAACGTGTACCGGGTATCACCATGCAGAATGACCAAGGTGAGGCGCGAAACATTATCGTTCGTGGTTTATCGCCGGAGTTGAACTCCGTGACCTTGAACGGTGACCGAATCCCATCAGCAGAAGGGGACAACCGTAATGTGCAAATGGACTTAATTCCATCGGATATGATATCTTCTATTGAAGTGAACAAAACATTGACTCCGGATATGGATGCAGATGCGATTGGTGGTTCTGTAAACTTAGTGACCAGGGCTGTTCCAAACAGACAACGTATTTCTGCTACTTTGAGTGGAGGTTATGCGCCTATCCGGGAGAAAGGTGTCTACAATGGTACCCTAATCTATGGTAACCGTTTCATGGACAATAAAATGGGTCTGGTATTATCAGGAACTTTGCAGAGCCAGAATTTTGGTTCGAACAATATCGAAGCATCATGGGATAAGCAAGGCAATAATATTTTCATCAACGAAATGGATATCCGTAAATACGATGTGAGCCGTATCCGTCGTAGTGTTTCTGCAGCTTGGGATTATGATTTCAATTCCAGGAACCGCATCGCCATCAATGCGATGTACAACTGGAGAGATGATTTGGAAAACCGTTACAGATTACGTTATAAAACCAAATATGACGATAAAACCAGTGTTTTCAATACGGAGTTATCCCGTCAGACAAAAGGTGGTATTGACAACAGTAAGAACAAAAACACCCGTCTTGAAAGACAGAGCGTGATGAATTTCTCGATTGTAGGGGAGCATCTTTTGGCGCCAAAATTGGATTTTGATTGGTCTGCATCGTATTCCAGAGCGGAGGAAGATCGTCCGAATGAAAGATATATCAATTATGTGCTGAAGAAACAACAGGTTTCTCAGGATCTTTCTGACACATACCTGCCTTATATGAACGATACATTCAAGGATTATTCCAAATTTAAGTTTGATGAATTATCCGAGAACAACGATAATACCCATGAGCAGGAAATCGGTGGAAAGCTTAATTTCCGTATGCCATTAAGTTTGATCGATGGGCAGAAAGGTAGATTGCGTTTTGGTGGTAGATTGCGTTTAAAAACCAAAGAGAGAGAGAATATCTGGAATGAATATACGCCTACTCCGGATTTTGGGGTATTGAGTGCCATGCCGAATGTGCAATGGGACGCCAGAACTTGGGAACAAGGAGATCGTTATGCGCCGGGAATGTTTGTGGATAAAGCTTACTTAGGTGGATTGGACTTGAACGATGCGACAAAATTCAAATCGGAGTTGAAACCAAAAGAATATTTGGCAGTAAATTACAGCGCGAAGGAACAGATCTATGCAGGATACCTGCGTTTTGATCAGAACTTAACGGAGAATACAGCCCTGATCTTAGGAGCTCGTTTGGAGCATACCCGTATTGATTACAAAGGAAATAACGTGTTAAACGAAGAAGAGTTGGAAGGGGTAATCAATACCAAGAATTCGTATACGAATATTTTGCCTAACCTAACCCTGAAACATAATTTCACGGAAGATTTCTTGCTTCGTGCAGCCTATTCAACCGCTTTGGCAAGACCGAACTATTATGCCTTGGCTCCTTACATCAACAGTGTACCTGACGATACAAAAATCTTTGCTGGTAATCCAGATCTGAAGGCTACTTACTCCCATAATTTTGATGTGATGTTGGAGAAATATTACCGTAATATCGGTTTGATCTCCGGAGGTGTATTCTACAAAAACTTGAAGAACTTTATTTATAAATATAGCAATACAGCTTATAAAACTGCTGATTTTGCCAGAGACTTCCCTGGAAAGCCGAATCCGATCGCAGCTGATCAAACTTTTGAATTCTACCAAGATAGAAATGGGGATAAGGTAAACCTTTATGGATTTGAAGTTGCTTTCCAAAGACAATTGGATTTCCTTCCAGGAAAATTCCTTCAAGGATTTGGGGTATATGCCAACTATACCTATACGAAATCAAAAGCTAAAGGTATCGCTGGTGAGGACGGTGTATTGCGTGAAGGTTTAGGTCTTCCAAGAACGGCTCCTCATATGTTGAACGGTTCCCTATCTTGGGAAAACAATAAATTTTCCGCACGTGTATCTGCTAACTATACGGCAGCTTATTTGGATGAAATCGGTAAAGATGCATTCAATGATGCCTACTATGATAAACAATTCTTCTTGGATGCCAATGCATCTTACAAAATCACACCACAGTTACGCGTATTTGCGGAAGCAAACAACCTAACCGACCAACCTTTACGTTATTATCAAGGTGATGTAGCTCGCATGAAACAATTAGAGTATTACAAACCAAGATATACGTTAGGTGTTAAATTCGATTTGTAAAATTTAAAAAAGGAGAACACATGATTAAACAATTCATCTATATATGCGGTACAGCCCTGATTCTCGGGGCTTGTACTAGCAAATTGGCCCCTGTGGCGGAGAATGCAGTAAAGCCGACCGTCGTTACGGAACAGGTTCCGAACGATACGGATGACCCAGCTATCTGGGTGAACCCGAATGATAGTACGGAAGTTATTATCGTGGGAACGGATAAGCATGAGAAGACCGGTGGTCTGTATGCTTATGATATGGATGGCAAGATCATCAATAAGGTAACACCATTGGATAGACCAAACAATGTGGATATCGCCTATGGTTTAGAGGTTGATGGAAAATTGGTGGATATTGCAGTGCTTACCGAAAGAGGTACCAATAAGATCCGCGTTTTCAGTATGCCGGAACTAAAGCCATTGGATAATGGTGGTATCGAAGTTTTTGTAGGTGAGACGGAAAGATCGCCGATGGGGATTGCCTTGTACACGAAAAAGGATTCTACTGGGAATAAGATCTATGCTGTTGTAGGCCGTAAATCTGGAGGCGCTGATAATTATCTTTTCCAATATGAGTTGTCGGTGGATGCTGGTGTTGTGAAAGGAAAGAAAGTGCGTGAATTTGGGAAGTTCCAAGGTGGAAAAGAAATTGAAGCCATTGCCGTGGATAATGAGTTAGGATATATCTATTACTCGGATGAAGGCTTTGGTATCCATAAGTATTATGCAGATCCTGCAAAAGGAAATGAGGAATTGGCCTTATTTGGACAGAAGGATTTCAAAGCTGATCATGAGGGGATTGCTTTGTATAAAAGCACGGATTCTACTGGTTATATCGTGATTTCAAATCAACAGAACAATTCTTTTAATATTTATCCAAGGGAAGGTGCTGAAGGGAATCCTCATGTGCATGAGCGATTGGCAGAAGTGCCAGTTTCAGCGGTGGAATGTGATGGTGCTGATGCTATTTCCATACCGATCGGAACGAAGTTTCCGAAAGGGATGTTGGTGGCGATGAGTAATGGGATGGTTTTTCATTACTATGATTGGCGGATTTTTCAGGAGGCAGTGGATGGGGGAATGTAGATAATAGATGATAGATGATAGAT
>DCOH01000044.1:27888-31622 GCA_002322865.1 Sphingobacterium sp. UBA1575
CATAACCAAAAACCGCCAAAATAACCCCAACGGAAATCAAGGATGGATGGAATGCCGCCGAAGTCACTGAAGCCGAAGCCACACCACCTACATTCGCCATACTACCTACCGCAAAATAAAAGAAAGGCACTTTAAAAATCTTTCCGACGATGAGTAATAACAAAGCATGCACACTCATCCAGATTAATCCAACCACCAATAATCCAGGATTTCCGGCAATCGCCGTAATATCCATCTGCATACCTATCGTCGTAATCAAAATATATAAAAACACGGTAGCTACCTTAGAAGCACCTACATATTCCAGTTTCTTGGCTGGGGTAAAAGAAAGAATAATCCCAATCACAGAAGCAATGAATATCACCCAGAAGAAGTTGCTTGTTAATGAGAATTTAGCCAGTTCTGGATGGTTGGTTGCCATATAAGAAGACAATGGTTCGGCAATCAAAGCAGAAAGGGCAGTACCTCCAAAGGCCAAGGCAACAATATAAATCAAATCCTTTGTTTCTGGAGTCCTACTATTTGCTTTGACCATAGCATCCATTTTTTCCTTTAAAGCCTCCACGTCCGAAGACTCCGCCTTAAAGAATTTATCAAACTGCTTGGATTTACTAGCTCCGTATAACAAGAATGCCATCCATAAATAGGCAACAAATACATCCACTGCAATGATGGCTGAGAAAACCTGTGGAGAGGGTTGTAAAATCTCCTTCAAAGCCACCTGGTTTGCCGATCCACCGATCCAGGATCCAGCCAAGGAACCTAATCCTTTCCAGACCTCATTGGGCGTAGCACCACCGACCACTTCCGGTGCAACCAAGGAAGTTAACCATACAGCTAATGGTCCGCCAATGATGATACCTATCGTACCTGTTATGAACATTAATCCGGCCCTTTTTCGCAATGCCCACATCTCTTTCAGATCCAGGTTTACTACGAACAAAATCAAACAGGCAGGCAATAAATAATTGCTTCCAATGCTTGTTAATGGGGAATTTGCGCCATCAATGATGTTAAAGGAATTGAGCAATCCCGGTAAGAAATAACAGAGCAATAAGGGTGGGATGATATTGAAAAATCCCTTAACATATTTATTCGATAAGTTGGATGTATAGAACACCAAACCTAAAATTACCATCAGTAGTCCCAATACAACAGAAGTGTTACTGATCAAAGGGAGGTTTTCGGTTTCTGGTATTTGCATAAACTTGTAATAATTGTTAATTTGCTGTGAAAATAGTTATTTCCATTGACTAATTTTCAATAATTACCCAAATTGCATGGGTAAATTCAAACTAAATCGAAATAATAACAGGTAATGGACCGCAGAGATTTTATTAAAAGTAGTGGCATTCTGGTAGGAGCCAGCACATTGGATATGCCCGATTACATCATGGATGCAAAGAAGAAGATCAAGGTAGGATTGATAGGATGTGGCGGTCGAGGGACTGGTGCTGCCTTTCAGGCATTGAACGCCGATCCCGATGTGGAAATTGTAGCGTTGGCTGATATTTTTCAGGCACAATTGGATACCGCTTTGGCATCCTTGATGGAGGCCCACAAGGAACGCGTAAAAGTTTCGGACAAAAGCAAATACATAGGTTTCGATGCTTATCAAAAATTGATCAACAGTGATGTGGATGTGGTGTTGTTGGCTACTCCGCCATGTTTTCGCCCGGACCATCTCGCAGCTGCTGTGAAAAAGGGAAAGCATGTTTTCTGTGAAAAACCAATGGCAGTGGATATTCCAGGTGTGCATAAAGTAAGGGAAGCGGTTCAACTGGCTAAAGATAAAAAATTGAATATCGTTTCGGGATTCTGTTTCAGGTATACCAATCCTAACCGTGAATTGGCAAAGTTGATCCACGGCGGAGCGATCGGTGATATCTACTCGATCAGTACTTTCCGCTTGGGTGGTGAGCTGACCGAAAAGGTTAGACAGCCACAATGGGATGATCTGACCTACCAACTGTATAACTGGTTCTATTATCAGCGCTATTCCGGCGATATCATTGTGGAACAAACCGTACACAGTATCGATTTCATGAACTGGATGCTGAACCGTGGATTGCCAAAAACCGTTTCGGGTACCGGTGGCCGACAAAGTAGACCTTGGGATAAATATGGAAATGTATTTGACCATTTTGCTATTGAATTCGATTATGGGGATGGGGTGAAGGGCTTCCATTTCGGTCGCCAGCAGAACGGCACCCAATCTCGGAACTCCGTGGAAGCTATCGGAACGAAAGGAGCAATGAATGTGAGTGTATTGAGTAAATATGAAATAACGGGTCAGAATCCTTGGAAATTCACTGGAAAGACCGATAATATGTACCAGACACAGCATAATGAACTTTTTGCGGCAATAAAGAATAAACAGGTGATCAATGATGGTGATTTCATGGCGGATTCTACTTTATTGGGAATTTGGGCGCGTGAAGCTGCCTATTCAGGTAAGATCATCAGTTTGGAGGAAATCCAGAACTCGACCAAGGTTTATGGGCCAAGTGCCGATGAATACAGTTGGCAGATGGAAATTGATAAGGCGTTGATCCCAAGGCCAGGTTTGGCAAGTTCTTAATGCCATACTTAGCTATTACATAGTTTAAAGATTGTATCCTTAATAAATAATGAATCAAAAAATTAAGATTTTGGTGGTCGGCTGTGGCAATATGGGAGCATCCCATGCACAGGCCTACCATGATATGGAAGGATTTGAAATCGTAGGCTTGGTTTCCCGTGGAGCAAGCAAGGAGATTTTAAATGTGCGATTGGAAGCCGATTATCCTTTATTCGATGATTATGCGACCGCCTTGAAGGAAACCCAACCGGATGCGGTTTGTATTTCTACCTATCCGGATACCCATGAAGATTATGCCATACAGGCTTTTGAGGCCGGAGCGCATGTGTTTATCGAAAAGCCATTGGCGGATACCGNNGTTGGGCGCGCAGAAGGTGGTTGAAGCAGCAAGAAAGGCCAATAAAAAATTGGTCGTTGGTTATATCTTAAGGCATCATCCTTCTTGGATCAAATTTATTGAGGTTGGAAAAACCATGGGCTATCCTTTGGTTATGCGCATGAACCTCAATCAGCAGAGCCATGGGTACATGTGGGATGTGCATAAAAATTTGATGAAGAGTTTGAGTCCGATTGTGGATTGCGGGGTGCATTATATTGATGTGATGTGCCAGATGACGGAGGCAAAACCATTGTCCGTTTCGGCTATTGGCGCTCGGATGACCAATGAAATTCCGGAAGATAATTATAATTATGGGCAGTTGCAGATCCGGTTTGATGATGGGAGTGTGGGGTGGTATGAAGCAGGTTGGGGACCAATGATCTCTGAAACGGCATTTTTTATCAAGGATGTGATTGGGCCGAAGGGTTGTGTTTCCATCGTAGCGAATGATGCGGGGAAGGCTGGGAATTCGGATTCTGTGGAAGCCCATACCAAAACGGAGTCGTTGAAGGTGCATTATGCAGATATTGATGAGGAGAATGAATTTTTAAGGAAGGATGAATGGATTGATTTAACGGATGAGCCGGATCATCAGGAGCTGTGTAATCGGGAGCAGGCCTTCTTTTTAAAAGCGATAGCAGAGAATTTGGATCTGGAGAAATCTATGCAGGATGCGGTGAATAGTTTGAGGATCGCAATCGCATGTGATGAGTCGGTGAAGACCGGGGAGATTGTGAGGTTGTAAGGTTGTAAGGTTTTCGCGTCATTGCGAGG
>DCOH01000044.1:31666-32098 GCA_002322865.1 Sphingobacterium sp. UBA1575
CCTCCTCGCAATGACGTAAAACCTACCAATCCTAATCCGCTAACACCGAAAACTCAGCTCCAGAGGCGAAATCCTGTCCGTTTTGCGAACTCAAAGCGGTAAAACGAATATACCTCGCCAAAACAGGTTTTGTCAACATGATCGTCTTCAATTTACTGCTTCGATCAAATTCCCCTTCAGCCACAGGTTCTGACCAATTCTCCCCATCCAAACTCACTTGAATCCTATATCCTTTTACATTTCCATTCGATCCATTCTGTCTTGGCAAATACGTAAACCCCTTGATTTTCTTCGCCATGCTGGCATCAAAGTCAATCCAATGCGGATATTGCGCAACTGTTACCGAATACATCGTATGCCAAATCGTCGATGGGTCCCCATCAATTATATGCTCGGCATTTCCTTCGCCAATCTCCTGGCTGGATACAGATT
>DCOH01000044.1:32169-45419 GCA_002322865.1 Sphingobacterium sp. UBA1575
ATCTGAATACTTTCAATCTTTGGAAAATCCACACTTGCTTTCAGTTTTTCTTTTCCTTGGTACCATGCCGTTACCTTACCACCTTCACGTAGGTTAAAAGCGCCTTTATAAACAGAAGCTTTGCCTTGCCCAATCTGTACCATCAACGGGGATCCATTCGAATCCGTACGAACTTCCACCTTTCCAGAACGATCGCGGGTGATCGATAAAGGCATATCCCCAGCAACAGCAGCTTTTGCCTGAGTTGCAACATTATTCTTAGCCACCGGACGAATAATAAAACCAAAATCATGCGCTCCAGCTTTCACACGGTCCTGTTCCAATGGAGGGCCCTGTCCACAACTGTTACCTCCCAACCCAGTTACTTCAGCCATCATATACAAATGCGTTCCAGTACTTTTCGGCAATTGATATTCATGTGGTGCCAAGGTCATTTCCAATTCCGACCAAGGCAAAGCAGAAGCAGAAAACGTATTCTTCGCAATAAAGATAGCCCCAGAACCAGCAGCATCGGTCAATGCACACCATCTCAATTCCTCCCTGTTACCGGTAGATTGTGGTTTCGGCCAATTGACCATCTGGTCCTTTACCGTGCTTTGGTATTGTTCAATGAATTGTCCCGTTTTCCGATCCGCATAATTATTGATCGGTCCACGGCCATAATATTGGTAATTGCTATACTGCTCAGGTACCTGCATGGTAAAACCTAAATGCGGTAAAACAAAGGAACTGTTGTTGGAAGTAATGTTGCTTTCCAGTTCGATCGATCCATCTTTATAGATCGTCCAAATATAATTGCTGGAGAATTTAAAGTCGTTCTCCCCAAATGGACGGTCTTTCTGGTCTTCTATCGTATATGTTCCTGAACTTCCACCACGGATGGTACCGCCGTTTTTCGCTTGTGATTCTACTTGATAAATCAACACATAAGCCCCATCCTCTCGCTGATAGCTGTTTCTGGATTTTACCCTATGCTGCAATTGATGTAAACCTTTTTCGAACCACTGTTGATACGCCCAATTATCATTGTCCAATGGAGCACGCAAAGCATCCAATTTTGGGCCTTCACCCGCACGAATAACTTCCTCTCCCTGATAACTCAATTGATAAATGGTTCCTGTATTATTGTCAAATTTCACGTTAAACCCATCGCCTTTGATCTCTTGAATAGCTCCTTCCGCGCCTATCATCAGCTTACTTCCTTTGGCCAGATCTGCAATGGATGGAAGGAAAGTCATTGGTTTAACCAATAATTGTTCTTCCATCTGCACCTGCCCTTGTTTTGCCCAAGGCATATCTTTCTTATGTACAAATTGCACCTTTAAGAAATATTCCGAGCTAGCCTCCAATTTATCGTATGCATATGGAACCTGGAATTCTTTATGTTGTCTTGCCGCAATAGCATTGGTCCCTTCCGTTGCGAAAGTACCTTTCTCCATTTCCTTACCATCTTTCCATAAAGACCAATTGATCTGGTAATCATCCAGTGAGGTAAAATAGTTTTTATTGAATATATCAATCTTCCCGGTCTTCATATCCACCGCCTTGACGCCCACATTCTGATATACCTTCCGAACCTCATAATATTGAGGTTTTTCTTCCAGATTGGCAAAGATCAAACCATTCATCACAAAGGTTCCATCGTTTGGTTTATCACCAAAATCTCCACCATAGGCAAGGAATTTCTCACCTGTTTTCTTATCGTAATAATACATGGACTGATCGATCCAGTCCCAGATAGCGCCGCCTATAAAGAAATTGGTAGATTCGATGGCTTCCCAATAATCGATCAGGTTGCCCGATGCATTGCCCATGGAATGGGAATATTCGGAAATATGGAATGGATATTTGAGGTTATATTTTCCTTTTACTGCACCACGAACCCATTCAATGGAAGGGTATTGGTTGGAGCCGATATCCACGATACTGTTGTTCCTTTCGTACTGAACCGGTCTGGAGTCATCCACTTTTTTGATCGCATCATACGCATGCACAAAATTCTTGCCCGGTCCAGCCTCATTTCCTAAGGACCAGATCACGATGGAAGGATGGTTGATGGTGGCATGTACCATTTCCAGGTTTCTCGCCACGTGTGCATTTTTCCATTCCACAGGATGGGAAAGCGAAGCATCGCCATAATAATATTGATGGCTTTCGATATTGGCCTCGTCTTCTAAATAGATACCATATTTATCACATAGGTAATACCAATAAGGATCATCTGGATAATGGGAGTTTCTGACATGGTTGATGTTGGCTCGTTTCATCAACATGATCTCTTTTTCCATCTGCTCGTGGGAAACGACCTTACCTTTTTCCGGGTTGGTCTCATGGCGGTTAACTCCTTTAAGTTTAACTGTTTTTCCATTGACATAGAAATAACGGCCAGCCAAACCAAACTCATCATCTGCAGCTTTGGTATCTTTTAATTCTACTTTTCTGAAACCTATATAACTGGAAACAACCTCGACAATTTTGCCTTTATTGTCCAGCAACTCTGCCAAGAGCGTATATCGGATCGGATGTTCTGCCGACCATTTTTTTGGATTGCTGATTTTTAAGGTCTGTTCTACGATGCTGGTGGAATCCTTGGCTATCGGATCGATGGATCTACGGAGATCTATTTCCTTCACCTTGGAAGTGGCATCACTATATAGCTCATTTTCGTATAGGCTATACCTAATTTTATAGCCTTTGACCGTTTTTCCTTGGCTGTTTTTAACCTCGGCAGTCACTTTTAAGGTTGCATCTTTGTAATCCTGATCCAGATCAGGGATAGCAACCAGGTTTCTGATCTGCACTTTTGGCTTCGCTGTTAGGGATACGGTTCGGAAGATACCTGGTAAGCGGAACATATCCTGCGCTTCCAAATAGGAAGCATCGGAGCTGCGGTAAACTTCCACAGCCACTTGGTTCTCGCCTTTTGGATTCAGGTAGCTACTGATATTGAAGGAGGCTAGGTTTCTTGAGTTTTTGGAAAAGCCTACATATTTTCCATTGATCCACAGGTAGAAGAAGGAGTCTACGCCATCAAAATTGATGTAGATTTCTTTTCCTTTCCAATCTTTAGGGATGCTGAAAGAACGTTTGTAGGAGCCTACTTCATTGCGGTAAAGATAGGTTGTCCAATTTTGGGGAGGCGTACGCATAACGCCGCCACGCCAATCATCCACCTTTACCTGATGTTGGAAAATCACCGGTTGGTTCACATAGATCGGGACGCCATATTTCAACGAACCATCCTTCTGAATGCCTAAGATGTTCCAGCTCATTGGTACCGGTACATCATCCCATTTACTCACATCGAAGTTGTTCTGGTAAAAATCCTTTGGTCTTTCCTCTGGGGTCTTCACCCAATGGAATTTCCAGGTGCCATCCAAGGACATCCAATTGCTGGAGTTCGTTGGCAACACTTTTTGGGCGGAGTTGATATCATTGAAGGAAAAATGGTATGCGTGGGGAAGTTCTTTGTTCAACGACAGTTCCTGCGGCGATTCCCATTCTTTTCCGGAAGGCGCCTGGACCTGACCATAGGCAAATCCTGCTATATTCCTGGTTACAGGTGTTTGGGCAAATAAGTGGGTTGGTTGACTAAAAATCAGCAAACCAAAACAGAGTGCTTGCGCTAGGCTACGATTCATAAATTTGGAATTAGGTAAAACAAATTTAGGAATCTTTAACCCCATTTTGCGATATTTTAATCGGTAGGAGAGGGTTAAGCTATGAAATCAAGCCTTTTCGATAAAAACAATCGTTTGTGTATTTTATTTTTTACCTACGGGATATTCAGGTATTTATGGGTTTGAAGGGAAATCTCCCATTTTGGATTATCCTTGACATAGTCAATGATCAATGGGGTCATCTCCGCTGCTTTGGACCATTCGGGCTGTAGGTACAGCTTGCAGGTAGAACCTACGAATTTGGCATGTTCTTCTGCCCAAGCAAAATCGCTCTTGTTGAAAACAATTACTTTTAATTCGCCTGCCGCGCTCAAAACATCTGGTCGAGGACCCTTGAATTTCTTCGGTGAAAGACATATCCAATCCCAATAACCGGTCAATGGATAGGCGCCTGATGTTTCCAAAAAGATCTGAATGCCTGCCTCCTTTAATTTTTGAGTCAAGTAGGAGAGGTTGTACAATAATGGCTCTCCACCGGTAATAACCACTGTTTTTGCCGGGAATTTCTTGGCATTCTCTACGATCGTTTCTGCCGAAGTTAATGGATGCAGGTCAGCATCCCAGCTTTCCTTCACATCACACCAATGACAGCCCACATCACATCCTCCAAGACGGATGAAATAAGCCGCTTTTCCGGTGTGGTATCCTTCGCCTTGTATGGTGTAAAATTCTTCCATCAATGGAAGCATTGATCCGTCTGCTGGAACTTGATTTGACATAACGATTAAAATAGAGCTGCAAAGGTATGGAATTTATTGTTTGAGAATTGTTATTTTTAAGTGAAAAATCTAAAAAACAAGATATTGGATTCATTGATTCGTAAGATTTCTGCCTATGTTCCTTTGACCGATGAAGATGTTGAAATCATTCATTCGTTGTTTAAAGTGAAGCAATTGAAGAAAAAAGAATATTTCCTACAGGAAGGTGGGATCGCGCGGTATGTCGGCTTTTTGGAGTCTGGCATCGTGCGTTATTTTATTGATGTAGACGGCGTTTGTAAAACCTATGAATTTGGAAGAGAAGGGGATTTTTTTAGTGAATATGAAAGTTTCATTGGATTAGTTCCGTCTACAAAAAATATTCAGGCATTGGAAGATTGTACCTACTATGAAATAGGAAGGGCTGATCTTGATAAACTATACGGGCTGTTGAGCCAAGGGGAACGACTGGGACGATTGATTATAGAACAATTGTTTATTGATGGAATGAAAAAGCAGGCCTCCCTATATGCGGATGGTCCCGAAGAAAGGTACCTGAAATTTCGGGCCATGTATCCTGACTTGGAGCAAAGGGTTTCGCAATACCATATTGCAAATTTTGTAGGCGTAGAGCCCTCTTCGCTGAGCCGGATTAGAAGGAGGATGGTCGGTTCGAAGTAAGCGCTTAGGAAATGAATTTATTGACTTAGGTATATCATTTACGGATTTTGGAGCCGGAACTTTGCTGAAAACAAATAGCAATGGGAAAAGTTCAAATCCGAAAAGTTAAGATTCTTAAATCTGTTTCAAAACATCCTTACAGTGAGATTTTGTTGCGTATTTTTCCTGGAGAAAAAACGCCTAGGCATTTCCATCGGGAATTTTCTGAAAGTTTCCGGATAATTTCAGGCGCATTGGAACTGGGTGTGGGGGATAAAAGATACATTCTTCGAACAGGTGATGAAATGACCATTCCAGCCAATGAGATCCATTATTTCCATAATATCTGGACCGAGGAATGTATAGTGCAGGTGAGGGTGGAAATGGGTAATAAGAATTTTGAAAAAGCTTTATTATTGTTGTCTTCTCTGCATGCTTCTGGATGGATCGGAAAAGATGGAAGCCCGAGACGTTTCAAGGATTTGGCCTTGTTTGTTTATTTGAACAACTCTTTCAGTATTGGTGTAAGGTCTTGGTTCGAGCCGTTCCTGTGGTATGTTGCTAAGCGAGCCATCGCGAAGGGGTATCTGGAAGAACAGTTGAAAGCTCATGATGATGTGGTTTTATAACATGTTGATGTTGTTTTGTAATTTCAATGGATTTGGTGGGGGATTTGATTTCATTATGCGGTAATTTTTCCGTATTTTTGTAGCCGAATTAATTAAGGTGATTCCCGACAATCAAGGTACTTGTAGACCTTGATCGGAATCATGATTTATGAACAAACACCAATCATGTTGTAAATGATTAACATTACACTACCTGACGGCTCCGTACGTCAGTATGAAAAAGGCACTTCTGCCATGCAGGTTGCATTGTCAATCTCCGAAGGATTAGCAAGAAATGTTTTGGCTGCCGAAGTAAATGGCGAGGTATGGGATGCCTCTAGACCTATCGAATCCGATTCTTCCATTAAGTTATTGACTTGGAATGATGACAAAGGGAAAAACACCTTTTGGCATTCCTCAGCACACTTACTGGCAGAAGCATTGGAAGCATTGTACCCAGGTATTAAATTCGGTATTGGTCCTGCCATTGAAACCGGATTCTACTATGATGTAGATTTCGGTGATCGGGAGTTTTCATCTGATGATTTCAAACAGATCGAAGACAAAATGGTAGAATTAGCTAAACAAAAGGAAACTTTTGAGCGTAAAGCGGTTTCTAAAGCTGATGCTTTAGCTTATTTCACCGAAAAAGGAGATGAATATAAACTGGACCTGATCAAAGATCTAGAGGATGGTAAAATCACCTTCTATACGCAAGGTAATTTCACTGACCTTTGTCGTGGTCCACATATTCCACATACCGGAGTAATCAAAGCCGTTAAATTGACCAATGTGGCTGGTGCTTATTGGCGCGGTGATGAAACCCGTAAGCAGTTGACACGTATCTATGGGGTGACTTTCCCTAAAGCTTCTGAATTGACAGAGTACCTGAAATTCATCGAAGAAGCAAAGAAACGTGATCACCGTAAATTGGGAAGAGAATTGGAATTGTTCGCTTTCTCTGAAAAAGTTGGGATGGGTTTGCCGTTGTGGTTGCCTAAAGGAACTGCTTTGAGACAGAAACTGCAGGACTTCCTACAGAAAGCACAGATTGCTGCTGGATATGAGCCGGTAATCACTCCTCATATCGGGCATAAGCAGTTGTACATCACTTCTGGGCACTATGAAAAGTACGGTGCGGATTCTTTCCAACCGATCAATACTCCGGTTGATGGTGAAGAGTTCTTGTTAAAACCGATGAACTGTCCGCATCACTGTGAGATTTACAAAACGAAACCTCGTTCTTATAAAGAATTACCGGTTCGTTTTGCAGAGTTTGGAACGGTTTATCGTTACGAACAATCGGGAGAATTGCACGGTTTGACTCGTGTAAGAGGGTTTACACAGGATGATGCCCACTTATTCTGCCGCCCTGATCAGGTAAAAGAGGAGTTCAAAAAAGTGATCGACTTAGTGCTTTATGTTTTTGGAGCTTTAGGTTTCGACAACTTTACAGCACAGATTTCATTGCGTGATCCGGAGAACAAGGCGAAATATATCGGTTCGGATGAGAACTGGGCTTTAGCAGAAGCAGCGATCATCGAGTCGGCCGCTGAAAAAGGCTTACCGACGGTCGTTGAATTGGGTGAAGCGGCATTTTATGGTCCAAAATTAGACTTCATGGTGAAGGATGCTTTGGGACGTAAATGGCAGTTGGGGACCATTCAAGTGGATTATAACCTTCCGGAACGTTTTGAACTGGAATATACAGGAAGTGATAACCAAAAGCATAGACCGGTGATGATACACCGTGCACCATTCGGTTCCTTGGAACGTTTTGTTGCCGTATTGATCGAGCACTGTGGTGGACAATTTCCGTTATGGCTTGCGCCTGAGCAGTTTATCGTCTTGCCAGTGTCAGAAAAATATGAAGAATATGCGCAAAAACTTTTGGAATCACTAAATAATTCCGATATTCGCGGTCTGATTGACTTACGTGACGAGAAAGTAGGACGGAAAATCCGTGATGCAGAGGTGAAGAAAATACCTTATATGCTGATCGTAGGGGAGAAGGAAGTCGAAAGTGGAGCAATCTCCGTTCGTAAACATGGTGGTACCGACTTAGGGTCGATGACATCAGAAGAATTTAAAGATTTATTAATAAAAGAAATTACTGTTTAATTTAATTAAGGAAACATTTGGCAAAAAGTAACAATTTCGGCAATAGAGGCCCAATTAGAAAGAAGGAACCTGAGCACCGTATCAACGAGCATATCCGAGTTCCAGAAGTGCGTTTAGTAGGTGATAATGTAGAACAAGGCGTTTTCCCTACGCGACAAGCTTTAGCGCTCGCTGATGAATTGGAATTGGATTTGGTGGAAATTTCTCCAAACGCTACGCCTCCTGTTTGTAAGATTATCGATTACAGTAAATTCGTATACGAACAAAAGAAAAAGCAAAAGGAAATCAAGGCTAATGCAAAGCAAACCGTGATCAAGGAGATCCGTTTCGGACCTAACACGAGTGAGCACGACTTCGAATTTAAGTTGAAGCATGCCATGCGTTTCTTGGAAAGTGGTGAGAAGGTTCGTGCCTATGTACACTTTAAAGGCCGTGCGATCGTATTTAAGGAACAAGGTGAAATCTTGTTGCTACGTTTCGCTCAAGCTTTGGAAGAATACGGAAAAGTGGAATTGCTACCTAAATTGGAAGGTAAGCGTATGTTCCTGACCTTGGCTCCGAAAGCCGCCGCTAAGAAATAACAAAGTATCTAACAGATTGATATAAAATTTATAGTATTATGCCAAAAATTAAAACCAATTCCAGCGCGAAAAAACGTTTCAAATTGACTGGAACCGGTAAAATTGCAAGAAAAAACGCTTACAAAAGCCACATCTTGACTAAAAAAACAACCAAACAGAAACGTAACTTAACTACAACTAGTTATGTATCTGATGGTGATACAGGCAACGTAAAACGTATGCTTGGTATCGGTAAATAAGTTTTATACAATTTTTTTTAAATAACAATATTTTTAACCGGGTATCGGGTAGTAAGTTTACTGAAACACGTAACACCTTATACCAAACTAAAATTTAATCATTATGCCACGTTCGGTTAACGCAGTTGCTTCTAGAAGAAGACGTAAAAGAATCCTAAAATTAGCTAAAGGCTATTACGGATCTCGTAGCAAAGTTTATACTATTGCTAAAAATACAGTAGAAAAAGGTTTACAGTACGCTTACCGCGACCGTAAAACCAAAAAACGCGAGTTTAGAGCTTTATGGATCCAACGTATTAACGCTGGAGCTCGTCAACACGGAATTTCTTATTCTCAGTTGATCGGTAAATTAAACGCTAAAAATGTAGGTTTGAACCGTAAGGTTTTGGCTGACTTAGCTTTAAATAACCCAGAGGCTTTCAAAGCAGTTATAGACGCAGTAAAATAAAGATTTTTAAACCGCTGTCAATTTGTTAGGTATTTGAAAAGCCACCCGTTAGGGTGGCTTTTTTAGTATTAAGTAGTTAGTATAAAGTAGTTAGTATAAAGTAGTTAGTATTTAGTATTTAGAAGTTAGTATTTAATATTTAGTAAGTAGTATCTATTGTCTATTATCTAATTTCTATTATCTAGTATTAAGGACCTGTGGTTTAATAACACTATTTGATTTTGGTATGACTGTCTTGTTGGAATAAGAATGGGCTGAGGTTTAAAAAGGTTTTAATTTACGATGGGTATTAAATTTGATTCTTGGAAATGGAATTATTTAATGCATTTTAATTATTAAATTTTCAAAGAATTATAAAGGACCTGTTTGTTCATAAAGTGACAACACTAAATTATTTTCCTTAAAAGCACTTATAAAACAAAAAAAAGATTTTTAAACATGGAAATGTTCAAAATCTTTTTTTAAAAAGTGAATGAAGTAGGGATGGGATTAGGCGATAATGATTTTTATGCCTAAGTCTTCAATAGTTTTAACAGTGCTTTGAGATACCTTACTGTCGGTGATGATGTAATCCACATCGACAAGCTCACAGATTTTGCCGAGTCCGCGTTTTCCGAATTTGCTGCTATCTGCCAGGATAGCGACTTTCTGTGCGGTGTTCAACATTTTTTGGTTAAGTGTTGCTTCCGGAAGGTTACTGATGGAGATCCCGAAATCCAGATCGATGCCGTCGGCACCTAAGAACAGGATGCCACAGCTGATCTCATCAAGGATCCGCATGGCGTATTGCCCAGCGACAGAGGAGGAGTTTGGGCGGATCAAGCCACCGAGTTGTAGCACCTCAATGTTTGGTTTGTTACTGAGTTCTAAACTCACCTTAAGCGCTGGTGTAATGACAGTTAAACCGTGCGTCACTTCCAGATTTTTAGCCAATGCAAAAACAGTAGTGCCAGATCCAATCATTATGGAATCGTTGTTTTTGATCAGTTTTAAAGCTTCCTGAGCAATTCTTTGCTTTTCCTCATTGTTAATGGTTTCCTTTACGAGGATGGGCCGGTCTATGGCGTATGGGTTGCTGTTTGATGCGCCGCCCTTGATCCTGAACAACAGGTTTTTGTCTTCAAGTACCTTCAAGTCCTTGCGGATCGTGACGCTGGAAACCTTCATGGTTTCACATAACCAATCGATACTGATCTTTCCTTTGTCTTTTAGTGTCTTGAGGATGAATTCGTGTCTGTCCGTTATATTCATCATAATTCATTTATAAGTTAACTTATGACAAATATAGCCACCTTTTAGCAAGTAATGAATTCTTTTTTTTTATTTAAAAATCTTTTTTTCTATTATTTTCCATACATTTGATTAGGCATTAGCAAATATTATAACCTAATCTTAAATATGTCCAAGTTTACTTTGCCCATCCCCGCTGAAAAGAGGCGTTGGTTCATCATTTTTGTGATTTTCCTGGCCATCGTTTTCAACTATTACGATAGACAGATCGTTTCCATCTTAAAACCGATGTTGAAGGAGGAGTTCTCGCTAGGTGATGATGGATATGCGATGGTGCTGAATGTATTCACTATATTTTATGCGTTGATGTATCCTGTTTCGGGATGGTTGGTCGATAAGTTTGGCGAAAGAAAGGTGATGCTATGGGGTATTTTGGGTTGGTCTACAGCCTGTTTGGGAGGAGGACTTTCCCGAACATTTGGCTCTTTTCTGTTTTTCAGGGGGATGTTAGGTGCTGCGGAACCGACCAATTTCCCTGCCCAATTGAAGGTGGTCACGGTTTGGTTCTCCGGAAAGTTAAGGGCTACTGCCAATAGCCTTTGTGTTGCAGGAAGCAGTATTGGCGCGATCATCGCTCCGCCGCTGGTAGCCTGGCTCGCGATGCAGTATGATTTCCATACGGTTTTCATTGTAGCAGGTGTCGTAGGTTTAATCATCGCCCTGCTTTGGTTTCTGATCTATACCGAACCGCCAGCTGCAATCAAGCAGGAAGCGGTAGGACAGGATGCAGCTAAAGGAAATGAGGTAGGGTTTACCTGGGGGCAGCTCTGGAAAACTAAGTCCTTATATGGCATCCTATTGATTCGATTTGTAAGCGATCCAGTCTGGTATTTTTGCCTTTTCTGGTTGCCAGGATATTTACAGGAGGAGAGCGGATTGACCTTGGCTCAGATTGGTATGTTCGGTTGGATTCCCTTTCTGGTGGCAGATCTAGGAGCGATAGCCACTTCAGCTTGGTCGGATAAAATGGTTAGAAATGGAAAGGAACCTTTGCTTGCCAGGAAGATCATGCTGAGTACGATTGCCGTCCTTGCACCCTTATGTTGTTTAACGACTTACGTAACTAGCCCATATTTAACCATCGCTATTTTTGCTTTGGTGGCCGTTGCCTGCCTAAGTTGGCTGTTCACTATCTCCGTAGTCATTGCAGAGGCTTTTCCGGTAAAGAATGTGGCTTCCGTATTAGGAATAGCCGGTGGATTTGGTGCTTTAGGCGCAGTATTGTTCAATTATTTTGTGGGGCAGATGATGGGATCCTTAGGTGCTGGAACCATCTTTATCGCCATGGCGTTTATGCATCCCGTAGCTGTATTGATATTATGGACCATGGTCCGTAAAGAAAAGCCTCACCAAACTGATGAACAAAAACAAGGGTTACAGGTGAATTAACCAGGATCACTGCATAATTGATAAGAAATCCAGAAAAGTTAAGATTAAAAAATTAGTCACATATAGTTAGCAGATATGAAAGAGGTAAAGACCATTTTGGAGCCTGCAAGGGAAACTCCAGTTCGTATGGAAGTGGATGTACTCGTTGTAGGCGGAGGACCAGCAGGAATTATTGCAGCACAAGCGGCTGCATCCGACGGATTGAAAGTTGCATTGATCGATAACCGCAGTTTTGTAGGGGGGAATATGACCATTGGTTTGCCTATCCTTGGGTTTTTAGGGCAAAAGGGAAACCAGATCATTAAAGGCTTGCCTCAAAAATTCATTGATCGCCTGAAAGTGGTCGATGCGGCATCGGAACACAGACCATGCCCATTGCACATGAGTTTGACCTTGGTCGAACCCGAAGCCGTTAAGAATATCGGTTTAAAAGTATTGGAAGAATCGGGTGTAAAAGTGCTTTTATATGTGTTTTCTGCCGGCGTGGTGATGGATGGGGATGAGCTGAAAGACGTGATCATCGAAAGCAAATCGGGTCGGGAAGTGATCCTTGCCAAGACGGTCATCGATTGTACTGGCGATGCGGATGTCGCCTACAAAGCGGGTGTAGCATGTGAGCAAGGGAATGAAGTTGGAGGTGCGCAGCCACCGACCTTGATGTTCTGCATGGCCAATGTGGATACCGATAAATTAAGGATGTCCATTGCAGAGGAGCCTCGAACATACTTAACCGATTTTATTCCTGCGGAATATTTTGGTCAGAACCATCAGTTCATCGTAGTGGGTTTGCGCAGTGTGATGGAGAAAGCGCGGGCTGCAGGTTATGAATTACCTGTTGAGCGTACGATTTTGATCACGGGGCTTCGTGAAGGCGAAGTATGGGTAAATATGTCGCGAATCAATGGTGTAGATGGAACCAATCCAGAAAGCCTGACCTTCGGCGAAATCGAAGGCCGTAAGCAAGTGGAGGAAATCCAACGATATCTGAAAGAATATGTTCCTGGATTTGAGGATTCCCATTTTACCAAAATGGCACCTTTTCTGGGGATCCGCGAGACCCGTCGAATCGTAGGGAACTATGTGATGACAGCCGAGGATATATTGGGTTGCCGCAGATTTGAAGATGCAGTGGCCGTGGCGAGTTATCCATTGGATATCCACCATCCAGAGGGTGGGGGGTGTACATTGACCTGGTGTGGCGATAGCTATGATATTCCGTATCGCAGTTTGGTGCCTACTAAGGTGAAGAATCTTTTGGTAGCAGGTCGGTCTATTTCCACCACGCATGAAGCCATGTCGGCGATTAGGGTGATGGCGCCATGTATGGCCATGGGCGAGGCAGCAGGAAGAGCCGCAAAACAAGCGGTGAGGAAAGGAATAACACCTGCTGATGTGAATGTGGAGGAATTGAGAGCAGAATTGATACAATCAGGAGCTTATCTGGGTGAAAGTGTCGGAATAGACGTAACTTTACTCAAGTAAGGCTACAAAGTTTTAATATAGTTTGGTTAAAAATCTCCAATAAGGCTACAAAGA
>DCOH01000001.1:0-15427 GCA_002322865.1 Sphingobacterium sp. UBA1575
CGAAGATTACGAGGAACAGGACTTTGCCAATAAGATGAAGAAGAAGCGCAAACGCCAAAGAGGGCAGAAATAATATTTAGCCAAACACTGCCACAGAACGCCACTGGCTGCCACATTTTTAGAGCCACTGCATAGAGCCTTTAAATTCACGCCCGAACATTAAAACTTAAAATAATGCAGGGAGAAGACGATTTAAGAGGACTTGCCAAGATAATGGCTTTTATGCGGGCAGTCAGTATTCTTTTGGTGCTGATGCACCTTTATTGGTTCTGCTACGGTTTCTTTTTAGAACGTGGCTGGACGTTGGAAGTAATCAACAAGATATTAGGCAATTTCGACCGGACAACAGGTTTATTTTCACATACCCTGTATACCAAAGCATTTGCTTTGGTTTTACTTGCTTTGAGTTGCTTAGGCACAAAGGGCGTAAAGAATGAGAAGATAACCTGGTCTAAAATTTACGTGGCTTTGGGCGTTGGCTTTGTGCTGTTCTTCCTGAACACACCATTGCTGAAGCTATCTCCGGCAACAGGCACATTCCTGTATATCCTTACTATCTCTTTAGGCTATATCGCTTTGCTGATGGCGGGGGTATGGATGAGCCGATTACTCCGTACTACCCTGATGGACGATGTTTTCAACAATGAGAACGAGAGCTTTCAGCAGGAAACCAAGCTGATGGAAAACGAGTATTCCGTTAACCTGCCCACCAAATTTTACTACAAAGACAAATGGAACAACGGTTGGATAAACATTGTAAATCCGTTCAGGGCATCAATAGTTTTGGGTACTCCGGGTTCAGGCAAATCTTATGCTATCGTAAACAACTACATCAAGCAGCAGATAGAAAAAGGCTTTAGTATGTACATCTACGATTTCAAGTTCGACGACCTATCCACCATTGCCTACAATCATTTGCTGAAGCACAGGGATAAGTCCAAGGTACAGCCGAAATTTTATGTGATAAATTTCGATGACCCACGCAAAAGCCACCGTTGTAACCCACTCAATCCCGATTTTATGACCGACATATCTGATGCTTACGAAGCGGCATATACCATAATGCTAAACCTTAACAGGTCGTGGATACAGAAGCAAGGGGATTTTTTCGTGGAAAGCCCAATTATCTTATTGGCTGCTATTATTTGGTATCTGAAAATCTATGAGGATGGCAAGTATTGTACATTCCCACACGCTATTGAATTACTCAATAAAAAGTATTCGGACGTATTCACGATTTTAACATCATACCCCGATTTGGAAAATTATTTGTCGCCCTTTATGGATGCGTGGCAAGGCGGAGCGCAAGACCAGTTGCAAGGACAAATAGCATCGGCAAAAATTCCGCTATCAAGAATGATCAGCCCGCAACTATACTGGGTAATGACAGGTGATGATTTTACGCTTGACATTAACAACCCGAAAGAGCCGAAGATTTTATGCGTTGGTAATAACCCCGACCGTCAAAATATTTATTCAGCAGCGTTGGGTTTGTACAATTCAAGGATTGTAAAACTGATTAATAAAAAGGGACAGCTAAAGAGTTCGGTTATCATAGATGAGTTGCCCACGATTTATTTCAGGGGACTGGACAATCTTATCGCAACGGCGAGAAGTAATAAGGTTGCGGTATGTTTGGGTTTTCAGGATTTTACGCAGTTGACGAGGGATTACGGCGATAAGGAAAGCAAGGTAATTCAGAATACCGTTGGCAATATATTCAGTGGTCAGGTGGTTGGAGAAACGGCAAAAAGCCTATCGGAACGCTTCGGGAAAGTATTGCAGAAACGTCAGAGTATGACGATTAACCGCAATGATAAATCTACCTCTATCTCCACACAGTTAGACAGCCTTATTCCGGCTTCCAAAATATCCACGCTTACACAGGGTATGTTTGTCGGAGCCGTTTCGGATAACTTTGATGAACGTATCGAGCAAAAAATATTTCACGCTGAAATTGTGGTGGATAATGAAAAGGTAGCGGCAGAAAGCAAAGCCTATCAGCAAATACCGCAAATCCTTTCTTTTGTGAATGAGGAGGGCGAGGATAAGATGAAGCAGGAAATTGAAAGCAATTACAAACTGATAAAATCAGACATCCTGAATATTGTTGAAAGCGAAATGGAGCGTATCAAGAACGACCCGAACTTGCAGCATTTGGTACAACAAGAGTAATTCTAATCATTAGTATTTGTCATAAATAATCAATCATTGTAAATGTATTAAATACTAAATGTAGTCAGTAAATAAATATGAATACAATCTTTATTAAAAATATGGTTTGCGACCGTTGCATTATGGTGGTACAAAACGAATTGGAAAAACTGGGATTAGATGCTAAAAATATAAAACTGGGCGAAGTTATTCTTTCCAAAGAAATAACATCTCTGGAAAAAGAGAATTTGTCCAAAACTTTAGAGCCATTAGGATTTGAAGTAATTGACGATAAAAAAGGCAGGATAATAGAAAAGATAAAGAACATTATCATTGACCTGGTACACCATCAGGATAGTGATGTAAAAACCAACCTTTCCGATGTATTGAGTGACAAATTGCATCACGATTACAATTACCTGTCCAATCTGTTTTCAGAGGTAGAGGGTACAACCATTGAAAAATACTTTATCGCCCAAAAGGTGGAGAAAGTCAAAGAATTGTTGGTGTATGATGAGTTGTCATTAAGTGAGATTGCGAACCGCCTAAATTATTCGAGCGTGGCATATTTGAGTAACCAGTTTAAAAAAGTTACCGGGCTAACACCAAGCCATTTCAAACAGATTAAAGAGGATAAAAGAAAACCGTTGGATAAAGTGTAAGTAAATCTTACAAATCAAATCCAAAATTTCACAACAGTACCCATAAATATAATAGCCAATTTTGTATTGTAAATTAAAGCGGGCAAATATGGCGACAAACAGAGAAAATATATACATTCCATTGGAGGATGTAGAAAGCGAACACTGTGCATTAATCGTTGAAAAGGGATTGGCACAGGTAAAAGGCGTAGAAACCCATAAAGTAGAGCTGAACAACCGAAGGGCAGCGATTACAGTAGATAGCAATGAAACCGTAGGCGAGGCTGTTAAGGCAATTAAAGATTTAGGTTACGGAGTTCCTACGGTTAAAAGTGCTTTTCCGGTATTGGGCATGACCTGTGCATCCTGTGCGGGCAGTGCCGAAAGCATTGTTAAATACCAACCGGGAGTAGTTAAGGCTTCCGTGAACTTTGCAACGGGCAATCTTACCGTGGAATATCTGCCCAATATGACCGATGCCTCCACCCTGCAAAAAGCGGTTCAGGGAGTAGGTTACGACCTATTGATTGAAGACGAAACCAAGCAGCAGGAAACGCTCGAAGCCATCCACGAAAAGAAATTCCGAACCTTGAAAAACAAGACCATTTGGGCAATTATCCTTTCCCTGCCCGTGGTAATCATAGGAATGTTCTTTATGGATATGCCCTATGCAGACCCGATAATGTGGCTCTTTTCCACACCCGTTGTAATATTGTTGGGCAGGGATTTTTTTGTGAACGCTTGGAAGCAGGCAAAGCACCGTTCCGCCAATATGGATACGCTGGTGGCATTGAGTACAGGTATTGCCTACCTGTTCAGTGTTTTCAATATGCTGTTTGCCGACTTTTGGCATCAAAGGGGACTGCACGCCCACGTATATTTTGAAGCGGCAGCCGTTATTATCGCATTCATCCTCTTGGGGAAACTGCTGGAAGAAAGAGCCAAAGGCAACACCTCTTCAGCCATTAAGAAACTGATGGGCTTGCAGCCGAAAACGGTCATCGTGGTACAGGCAGACGGAACGGAAAAGCAGACCGCTATCGAAGACGTAAGCGCAAGTGATGTGATACTCGTAAAGCCCGGTGAAAAGATTGCGGTAGACGGTATGGTCATATCGGGCAATTCGTTTGTGGACGAAAGCATGTTAAGCGGTGAGCCTGTACCTGTATTGAAAAAAGAAAAAGAAAAAGTATTTGCAGGAACGATTAACCAAAAAGGCAGCTTCCGGTTCAGGGCGGTAAAAGTGGGCAAAGAAACCATGCTTGCCCACATCATCAAAATGGTGCAGGATGCACAGGGAAGCAAAGCACCCGTACAGAAACTGGTCGATAGGATTGCGGGCATCTTTGTTCCCACAGTGATAGGTATTGCCATCTTGACATTTACGCTATGGTTGATTTTGGGAGGCGAAAACGGGGTTGTTCAAGGTCTGTTGGCAGCCGTTACGGTATTGGTCATTGCCTGCCCCTGTGCTTTAGGCTTAGCGACACCCACCGCTATTATGGTAGGCGTTGGTAAAGGTGCTGAAAATGGCATTTTGATAAAGGATGCCGAAAGTTTGGAACTGGCCAAAAAAGTAAATGCCATCGTTTTGGACAAAACCGGAACCATCACCGAGGGAAGACCACAGGTAACGGGCATTAAATGGCTGAACAATGAGGACACTGCAAAAGAAATCCTTTTGAGCATCGAAAAGCAATCCGAGCATCCATTGGCAGAAGCCGTAGTGAAGCATCTTGGCGATGTAGCGACCACCTCTTTATCCATGTTCGACAGCATTACGGGCAAAGGCGCAAAAGCAGACCATGACAACGAAACCTATTATGTAGGCAACAAAAAGCTATTGGCAGAAAACAACATTGCCATTGCCGGCGAATTACAAGACCAGGCCGAAGAATGGGGCAAACAGTCTAAAACCGTTATCTGGTTTGCAAACAGCAAAAAGGCTCTTGCTGTAATCGCTATCGCCGATAAGATTAAGGAAACATCGGTGCAGGCTATCCGGGAAATGCAGGAAATGGGCATTGACCTGTATATGCTGACCGGAGATAATGAGGCTACCGCTAAAGCCATTGCGGAGCAGACAGGCATCAAGCATTACAAAGCCGAAGTTTTGCCACAGCATAAAGCCGACTTTGTGAAAGAACTGCAAAGTAAAGGAAAGGTAGTGGCAATGGTGGGCGATGGTATCAACGACAGCACCGCATTGGCAACAGCCGATGTAAGTATCGCAATGGGCAAAGGCAGCGACATCGCAATGGACGTAGCCAAGATGACCATCATTTCGTCCGACCTGACCAAGATACCGCAGGCAATACGCTTGTCCAAACAGACCGTAGCCACCATCAAGCAAAACCTGTTCTGGGCGTTTATCTACAACGTAATCGGCATTCCGGTAGCGGCAGGCATCCTTTACCCTGTTAACGGCTTCCTGCTCAACCCGATGATTGCGGGTGCGGCAATGGCATTGAGCAGCGTGAGCGTGGTCAGTAACAGCCTGCGGTTGAAGTGGAAGAAATAAAACAGTAAATCTCACAAATCAAACAAGAAATTACACAACAATACTGAACTGAATAGTACGGAAATTTGCATTATCAGATAACTCTAAAATTTATTAACAATGGAAAATAAACAATTTCAATTCAAGACGAACATCAATTGCGGAGGTTGTATCGCATCTGTAAAGCCGCACTTGGACAAGGCAGAGGGTATCTGCCATTGGGAAGTGGACACTGCCAACAAGGACAAGGTACTTACAGTGAAGTCCGAGGGCATTACCGAGCAGGAAGTAATATCGACCGTGCAAAAGGCAGGCTTCAAAATTGAACCTTTGGACGCCTAAGCCAACAACTTTTTGAAATGCCCTTTTTCCGACCGAATTTTCTATGAGGTTGGGTTGCTGAAAAAGGGCATTTTATCAATTCTGAAAAAAGGCGATAGGTTATTGCGTATATGGCATTTTTTTGTCCATATAGCAAAAAAAAAAACGTAAAACGATATAAAAAACCAATCTAATTTGTAACTTTGTTGCGTTGAAAAATTATAGAATACATATAGGCATTTTGACATTGTTCTGTTTGGTTTTCTTTATGATGCCAAGTCAGAGCTATGCCTGTTCCAAAAATTCAACAAAGACCGAGCAGTCTTCCTGCTCAAAGGAGAAATCCAAAAAATCAGAACATAAAAAAGGTTGCAAGGGCAAATCCTGTAAAAAATGCAAAAGTGACAAATGCGGGGGCGGCTGTTCACACAGCTCTTGCAGGTGCGGTGCTTCAACCACTTCCCTAAATGTCCCAACCATAATCGAATTAAAGGCAAAAAATCACTTAGCAGCAGCTAAAAAGCAAAAATTCGGTTTCAAAGAAGCCTACTATTCTTCGGGCTTTTTCTCCATTTGGCTACCGCCTAAAATAAGCTAAAACTATGGCCTGATAGCCATAGGTGTGTCCTGTCAGAAGCTGTTCCGGCTTTTGCAAATCCCCTATTTGTATCATTTATTTAAAGTTTAAAACAGAAATGGGTTTATCAATCCCCCGTTTCTCAAAATGTAATTATTATGAAATCATTATCAAAAATAGTGATGGTAATCGCCGTGTTACTATCATCAATAAACGGCTTCGCACAAATCAAGAATGCGAAAACAGAAACCGTAAAGATTTACGGCAATTGTGGTATGTGCAAAACCACCATCGAAAAAGCAGGTAACGTAAAAAAGGTAGCCAGCGTGGACTGGAACAAAGATACCAAGATGGCTACGCTCACCTATGACGGCGACAAAACAAATCAGGATGAAATCCTGAAACGTATTGCTTTGGCTGGTTATGACAGTGAGAAGTTCCGTGCGCCGGATGACGTATATGCTAAACTGGCTGGTTGCTGCCAGTATGATAGACCCGTGAAGACGGTTGCCAAAAACAAAGAGGCTGGCATGGACATGAATGCCGGACATGGCAATCACGACCATAGCCAAATGGCAGCTAATAAAGATGCAGTTCAAAACCAATCACAGCTAAAAGCTGTATTTGACAACTACTTTTCAGTGAAAGACGCTTTGATAAAAACCGATGCGGCGACCGCATCTGCCAAAGCCGCTGAATTGGCTGCATCCCTTAAAGCAGTCGATATGAACAAGCTATCGGCAGAGGAACATACGGCTTGGATGAAAGTGATGCAGGATTTGACGGCCAATGCGGAAAGCATTTCAAAATCAAAAGATGTTGCAAAACAAAGAAGTGCTTTTGCGGCACTTTCGGAAAGCATCTACACACTTGCCAAAGTTTCTAAACAGGACACCCCCATTTATTACCAGCACTGCCCTATGTACAACGGAGGTAAGGGAGCCAATTGGCTAAGTAAAGAGAATGCGGTTAAAAATCCATATTACGGCTCACAGATGCTCACCTGCGGAAGTACGGTCGAAACCATTAAATAACAGGTCTGAAAGCTATGGTACAGTACAATGACATGGTGCAGGCGCTTAAAGACCTAAGACAACGTGGGTACAGTATGGACTTTAGTCTGTTGCCGGACTGTCTGTACTGTACGTCAAGGAGCCTGAAACTAAAACCGGAGGATTTTACGGTTACGGAAACTCATAGGTTTGAAAGCCTCGACAGCAGTCCTGATAACAATGCCGTAATTTATGCCATATCGTCTAATGATAGTAAGAATAAAGGCGTACTTGTTGATGCCTATGGTACTTATGCCGAAGAAATGACCCATGAGATGGCAAAAAAATTAAGTGCAACATAACTTTTAAAACCCCTTGTTATGAAAAAATATACTTGTCCTATGCACCCACAGGTGCTAAAAGACGAACCGGGCAAATGCCCGCTCTGTGGCATGGCATTGGTTCCCGTTGGCGGTGCGTCAGTTTCTCATGAACACACATCAGAACATGGGCATTCCGGGCATTCTCAACATGGCCATGCTGACGAAAACTTTAATAAACATGAGGGACATCATACAGGTGATTTCCTCACTCGTTTTTGGATAAGCCTTGTCATTACAATCCCTATACTGCTCCTGTCGCACATGATACAGCAATGGTTAGGTTTCTCGCTTGCTTTCAATGGCGATAAATATGTGTTGCTGGCATTGGGTACGGTGATTTATTGCTATGGAGGCTTACCATTCCTAAAGGGAATGATTGGCGAGGTGAAAGCCAAAGCCATAGGGATGATGACACTTGTTGCTATCGCCATATCCGTAGCCTATGTCTATTCCGTAGCCGTTGTATTTGGCTTGCAGGGTATGGATTTCTTTTGGGAACTGGCAACCCTAATTGACATCATGCTGTTAGGGCATTGGCTGGAAATGCGTTCCCAAATGGCTGCTTCACGGGCATTACAGTCATTGGTAGCGTTACTGCCCAACGATGTTACCGTGGAACGAGGCGGAGAAGCTGTAAAGATAAAGCTCGAAGACCTGCAAAGCGGTGAAACGGCTATCATAAAACCGGGTGAAAAAATTCCAGCCGACGGATTGGTTCTGGATGGGCTTTCATATATCAACGAGAGTATGCTTACCGGAGAAAGTGTTCCCGTAAAAAAGGAAAAGGACGGAAAGGTCATCGCAGGCTCTATCAATGGCGATGGTGCGCTGAAAGTTAAGGTAACAGCCGTTGGAAAAGACAGCTACCTGAACAGGGTTATCAATCTTGTGCAGGAGGCACAAGCTACTAAGTCCAATACGCAAAACCTTGCGGACAAAGTTGCCAAATGGCTCACCTTTATTGCCATTGCCGTGGGCATAGGCACATTTGCCTATTGGTATGCAAGCAGTGGAGATATTGCCTTTGCGCTTGAAAGAATGGTGACGGTAATGGTAACGGCCTGCCCGCACGCATTGGGCGTGGCTATCCCGTTGGTGGTCGCCATTTCCACAACGCTATCGGCGACCAATGGTCTGCTCATCCGCAACCGCACAGCATTTGAAACCACCCGTAAGCTATCTACCATCATTTTTGACAAAACCGGAACGCTCACCAAAGGTTCCCATGCCGTGGAAAAGGTTATTCCCTTTACGAACGAATACAATGCCGATGCAGTTATCCAGTATGCTGCTGCAGTACAGCAAAATTCGGAACACCATATCGCAAAAGGCATTATGGCTACATTGAAAGAAAAGAGGCTTGCGTTATGGAAGTCTGAAAACTTTAGCTATATGCAGGGTATAGGTGTAAAAGGTGTTGTAAACGGAAAGAGTGTTGTAGCTGGTGGCCCGAATTACTTCACCGAAAACCACCTTTCTTTGCCGGAAATTCCAACCGAAATTAATCAGGAAGCCGAAACAGTAAACTTTGTTCTCATTGATGACCGGGTAATCGGCCTCATTACTTTGGCAGACAGCATCCGTGAGGGGTCGGCACAGGCGATTGAGGAACTCAAAAAAATGGACATCAAGTCCTTTCTGCTCACCGGGGACAACGACAGGATTGCTGCTGCCGTAGCCGGAAAATTGGGTATGGACGGGTATTTGGCCAATGTGCTTCCGCATAACAAGCAGGAGAAAGTAAAGGAGTTTCAGGCAAAAGGCGAAATCGTAGCAATGACTGGTGATGGTGTAAATGATGCACCTGCACTGGCACAGGCAGATGTTGGAATTGCCGTGGGTTCCGGTACGGACGTGGCTGCGGAAACAGCGGATATCATATTGGTAGACAGCGACCCGAGGGATGTGGTCAAACTGATTGACTTCGGCAAACTTACCTACAAAAAGATGGTACAGAACCTGATATGGGCGGTTGGCTACAACGTGGTGGCAATACCGCTTGCGGCAGGCGTACTCTATCCGAATTTTGTTTTAAGTCCCGCTATGGGTGCTGTGCTGATGAGTGTAAGCACCATTGTAGTGGCTATTAACGCAAGTTTTTTAAAAATCAAAAAATAAATAAAAATGAAAAATCTAACATTATCAATCATTGCTGTTATCATGGCATTTGTAACAGTATCATGCAATCAGGCATCCAACAAAAACGAGCAGTCTTCAAGTGATACTGCTGTTGTATCACAAGAACAGTCAGCTTCCCAACCAAAAGAGGATGATACGGTAGCTGCGCCCGTTGTGAGTGAAACTCCGAGCGGTCAGGAAGCAAAAGCAACAGGAAAAGAAGAAGCAAAAAACTTTTCTATTGCGCCCATAGTTACCGATTATCTGTCCTTAAAGAACGCCCTTGTTTCGGACGATGACAAAGCTGCCGCCAGTTCAGGGAAAAAGCTGTTAGCTACCCTGAATAAAGTGGACATGAAAGCCGTTCCTGCTGATAAGCACAAAAAGTACATGGACATAGCGGACGATGCTAAAGAACACGCAGAACATATCGGGGAAAATGTTGGCAACATTCACCACCAGCGGGAACATTTAGCCTCGCTTGGCGAAGATTTGAAAGACCTAATTGATTTGTTCGGTACATCGCAAACATTGTATCAAGACCATTGCCCGATGTTCAATGACGGTAAGGGCGCTGTTTGGTTTAGCGAAAACAAGGAAATCAAAAACCCTTACTACGGCTCTAAAATGCTGACCTGCGGTAAGGTGGAAAAAACAATTAACAGCAAATAAAATTCAGAGTTATGGAAAATATGCAAAACAGTCACCATGCGGGTCATTCCTCGGAGCATGGCACGCACAATACAAAACATGCTTCGGCCATGTACAAACGCTTTGCGGTGATGGCTGTCGCAATGTTCGCAGTGATGTATTTTATCATGTACGCCATGATTGACGGGTGGCAGAACCTGATACCCAATATCAACAATTTGTACATGACCCTGCTGATGACCTCGGCAATGCTGCTTATCGAATTAGCGATAATGAAAGTAATGTACCCCAACAGGAAGATGAATTGGTCGATAGCCATTATCTCGGTTGCTGTTGGCATCTTTTCATGGTTTGGTATCAGGGAACAAATCAATGTCGGGGACAAGCAGTTTGCAAAGGGTATGATACCCCATCATGCAGCAGCCATATTGATGTCCGAAAAGGCACACCTGACCGACCCGGAACTGATAGAGCTGCAAAAAAATATACTTAAAACCCAAGCGGAAGAAATTGAACTAATGAAGCGCAAGCTAAAAGAGTTTGAAGAAAGTAAATAATAAAATTTAAAAAAACAAGTTTGGACATGAACAAAATAATAATTGGCTTTATTTCCTTATTAACCCTGCTATTCACCGCTTGCGGTCAGGCGGGGTCAAATAAGGATGAAGCGGAACAGCAGCATTCGCAGGTAACTCCGGAAAGCAACGGACATACTACCCAAACAGGTGAATTGGTTCCATCGGATGAAGTCTGCATGGTCAACGATGCCTATATCGGCAAAAAGCAGTTTGAAGTAAAATTTGATGGTAAAACCTATTACGGATGTTGCGAAATGTGTAAGGAACGTATTCCAAAAGATGTGACCGTGCGGATGGCGATAGACCCCTATTCCCATAAGCAGGTAGACAAAGCTAATGCGGTGATTGCTGTGACAGGAAATAACGGTGAAGTTTCTTATTTTGAAAACAAGGAAAATTATGCCAAGTATGTGAAAAAACAGTAGACACAAAAAGATGAAGCCACAATAAAATAATTATGACCATAAAGAAGAAAATCATATTGGGGCTGGCTGTCGTCCTGATTGCCATACAGTTCTTTCAGCCCTTACAGAACCAGGCGGTTGAAGTGCCAGCCACCCATATCGAAAGGGTGTACGCCGTACCCCAAAATGTAAAGACTATCCTTGTTCAGTCCTGTTATGACTGCCATAGCAACAATACCCATTATCCGTGGTACAGCCGTATCCAGCCCGGCGCATGGTACATGGCAGAGCATATAAAAAAGGGCAAAGAGGAACTCAACTTTAGCGAATTTGGCGACTATTCTGTCCGCAGGCAGCGAAACAAGTTCAGGGCTATGGCCGGGCAGGTTAAGGACGGGGAAATGCCGTTGTCATCATACACACTAATTCATCGCAATGCAGTATTGTCACCGGAGGATAAGCAGGTTTTGATAGCGTGGTTTAGCACAATGGAAGACAGCATTAAATAAAATTTTTCAAATCATGAACAGATATAATAAAATACCTATAAGAATTTTGCAAACAGTGCTGATACTGCTTTGCACGCAAACGCTGTTTGCACAGAGAGTGGTGCATTACGAGCTGTATGTAAAAGATACGCTTGTCAACTATGCAGGTAAGCAAAAAAGGGCAATTGCCGTAAACGGGCAAATCCCCATGCCCACCCTTACCTTTACCGAGGGCGACACTGCCGAAATAGTGGTGCACAACCAATTGAAAGAAAGCACATCACTTCACTGGCATGGCGTGTTCCTGCCCAATAAAGAAGACGGTGTGCCCTGGCTTACACAAAAACCCATCGCACCGGGCACAACCTACACCTACCGTTTTCCGATTATCCAGCATGGTACGCACTGGTACCATTCCCACTCAGGATTGCAGGAGCAGATTGGCATGTACGGAAGTTTTATCATGAAGAAAAGAAGCGATGATAAGACATTCAGAAAAGGAATTGACGATTTGCCGACCGTTGCAATTATATTAAGTGAGTGGACAAATCTTAACCCCGATAATATCAACCGTATGCTACACAATGCAAATGATTGGGCGGCCATTAAGAAAGGCGCAACACAATCATATGTTGAAGCTATTAAGGAGGGAAAATTAGGGGTAAAGGTAAAAAACGAGTGGAAGCGGATGCTGGCGATGGATGTCAGTGACGTTTACTATGATAAAATCCTAATAAATGGTAGCCATAGCACCGATTTGAAAACAATTGATGGTAAAAAGCTAAAAGCAGGCGACAAAGTCAGATTGCGTGTTTCCAATGGAGGGGCGTCTTCCTATTTCTGGCTACGGTATGCTGGAGGAAAAATTACAGTAGTAGCGAATGATGGGAATGATGTTGAGCCTGTAGAGGTGGACAGGTTAATCATTGCCGTTTCTGAAACTTACGATATTGTAGTGACTATCCCTCAAGATGGTTTGGCTTACGAGTTCTTAGCAACAACCGAAGACAGGACACAATCTGCGAGTTACTTTATAGGTGATGGGGTCAAACAGCTTATTTCTCCACTCCCACGATTGAAGTATTTCGAGGGGATGAAGATGATGAACGATATGATGAAAATGAATGGCGATTTGGACGATATGGGCATGAAGATGAGCCTTAACCAAATGGACATGAATGTAGTGATGTATCCCGAAATTACCGGAGATGCAACAAAAAAAGCAGACCACAGTAAGCATGAGGGTATGGATATGGATAACGACGCTAACCGTTACAACGCTAATGCCTTGGGAGACATCAAAACATTAAATTATGCTATGTTGCAATCACCTTATAACACCTCTCTTCCAAATGATGCGCCTGTAAAAGAGTTGAAATTCACACTTACTGGCAACATGAACCGCTATGTATGGAGCATGGATAATAAAATACTTTCGGAAACTGACAAAATACCTGTAAAAAAAGGAGAAATTCTACGGATTACCATTTATAATAATTCAATGATGCGGCATCCAATGCATCTTCACGGATTTGATTTCAGGGTGATAAACGGAAAAGGCGAAAAATCGCCGCTTAAAAATGTGTTGGATATCATGCCTATGGAAACAGATACCATTGAGTTTTTAGCAAATGAGGAAGGTGATTGGTTCTTTCATTGCCATATATTATATCACATGATGGCGGGAATGAACAGGGTCTTTGAAGTTGGAGACTACAATAACCCCTATCTACCCGACAAGGCAAAAGCCTATAAAGAATTGCAAAGAGAAAGTAATATGCCTCATTTTATGGCACAAAACGATTTTGCAACCAATGGTAATGATGGAGAAGCTATGCTAATGAATGCACGCTACCAATTAGGAACAGAATGGCGTTTAGGCTATAATAGTATGCACGGTTATGAAGTAGAAACCCATTTAGGTAGATACATTGGAAAGATGCAATGGTTCATGCCCTTTGTAGGTTTTGATTACCGCTACCGTAAAATGGGAGAAGATGAACACGAAAAGAACATATTTGGACAAACCAACAAGAAAGACACCCGCAGGGCGTTCAGTTTAGGGTTTATGTATACGTTACCTATGCTCGTCAATTTTCAGGCAGAAGTATATCATGATGGAATTGTGAGATTGCAGTTAATGCGTGAAGATATACCAATTTCAAAAAGACTAAGAGGTGGTTTTATGGTGAATACCGACTTAGAGTATATGGGAGAACTTAGGTATATCATTAATAAGAATATAGGTATACGTACCCACTATGATAGCGATATGGGCTTTGGTGTGGGGCTGGCATTGACTTATTAAAATTAAATAACTAAGGGTTGTAAACTGCATAACCGTAAAAAAATATCGGTAAAAAAAAGGAGGTGATGCAGGTGTAATTCGCAAAGACTAACCTGCATCATACTACAACCCTTTAAAGTATGCAACAAAAATCTATCTATCGTTCCATCATCAATACGGTAGAGGTTGAATTTTTTTAAGCAGTAATTGCATCATAAGCTAATACGAACAGTGTTAGCTTTTCTGTATTAACCAATAATATATTACATCAAAATGAAGCGAATGGATAAATTTTACAATGAAACATATCTTAAATTGGAAACTGCAATCCAGGAACTGGAGATTGAAACCGACTGCCCCATAAAAAGAATTGAAGCCGTTATACACCATATCATACAAAGCCTTGCCGACTTAAAGGACTTTGTTTTGAAAAATGAGTTTAAAAATAGGGATGAAGAAATCCATTTTTTCCAAGGTACAGAAACCTATTATTGTTTCAAAGCTCATTTACTATAATACTATTTATAAAATTGAAACAAGAAAGCCTTACGGAGCTAAGCGTACCAAGAAATATTTTACCAAAGAACTGAAAAAGCTAAAAAGGTTCTTTGAAAATAACCTTGATTTTTATAAGTATTATCGTAGCAATAATTCTTTCGTTGACGAGAAGTTTTTTGTACGTGGGAAGCACGATATCAGGCTATGGTTGGACACTTTTTATTTTGAGGCAGACCATCGCTTTTCTACTTCGCACGATTATAAGGTTGCCAAGATAATTGCCAATGACCTGATATAAGTTTATTTGGAAGACAGGTTGAATAACATCAATGTAAAAAAGGGTTCAGACAATGCGTTGAAATGGACAGCAAGCAAAACAGCACTCACGGAACTCATATATGCACTGTACTCCCACGGTGTATTTTGCAAANNAGCTCTAGAACAGCTACACAAAAGTGTGTATTTTACGATTCTTATAGAAGTTTCTTCTGAAGATAGATTTAGTTTAGTTAATAGAATTATGGATTCTTCAATGATGATAAAAAGATGCTGGATCTATTTGAGGTAAATGATTTTAGTACCATCTCTTTGATTAAGTATCATTGTTTTAAAATGCTCAAAATAAATTTTTAATTTGAAAATTGATTTCTTCTAGTGCGATAAAACACTCTCTGCTTTGGCAAAAAAAAGCTTTTGAAGCAGAAATATTCAAAAAGGAATATTAAAATGAAAAAGACTGAATCGTCTATTCCGGTGTTTATCAGTAATCTGAAATTAAATAAAAATTTTCTGTACATTATCATTATAAGTCAACAGTATATATCGAACGAAAGTT
>DCOH01000001.1:15506-16652 GCA_002322865.1 Sphingobacterium sp. UBA1575
CGGCGACTCCCCGGCGGCTATATTTTTCTTTCTTTATCTTTTACCGCTGTGTAAAAAACATTGGAAACCACATTTGGATTTCTTTTGTATTTACATTCATGTTTTGATGCAACTAAGCTTAAAATAAAATTTTTAAATAATTCATTTTTTTATAGAGAAGAAATGTATCCCTCAATCCTTCTTTCCATAAGGAGAATTGATCTCTGTCGCTTCATCACAAATCAAATAAGTAAAATATGATTTTTTTCCAGTTTTCTCCTCGGTGTAAATTTCGCTGTCCCATTTAATAACCATTTCCCATCTGTCCCACTTTCTCATTTTATGAACAAAAGGATTAAATGAGCACTTGATTTCAAAGTGCTTTTTGTCTTTATCACCTTCAAAAGTGACAATTACTGAATTGTCATCTGGGCTGATTTCTTCAACTATAGTAGCTTTGAGTTTCATTGAAAATTATTTGATTGTAGTTATTTTACTGAATTCATTTTTTGTCTTGGCAATCCGATCTCATGTTCCTGAGGATAAGGTTTCCTAAACGTCATGCTAATATCTTCATGCAGAGATCTTGCTGCTTCGAGTGATTTTTCTTTATCCATGGAGTATCTTGGATCAGGAACAAAAGGCATCTTTGCCATTTTATGAATGGTTATTGTTGGAAAATGAAAATCTACTTCTACAGTGCCTAACAGAAGATAACATCCTCCACCTTGAAAAGGATANNAATAGGCTCCTTCCGCATCAATCCACGTTCCGAAAAACATGGCTCCTCTTTTGGTGGGAACGTGTTTTCTGGAGATTAAGTAAGCAAGCATTTTGATGTTTTTTTTATGGTATTTTACCAAATCTTTCGCCATAACCGATCCTCGATACTTTGTCTGCAAAAGGTCAAATGGACTGAATGACACAGGAAATCCTAAAATCTCAATTTCATCAAAAGCATCCTCAAAAGGATTTTTTATAATAATCGGAAGCTTGTATTCTTTTTGAGGTTCATCAAGTAAGGTTGGCTGCCTAAATGTTGACTGGTCATTACCAAAGAGGAATCTCGCCTGAATAAGCAGTTCATGCTTTTGCTTCCCTGTAAACCTAAATGCACCGATAAAGATCAGAATCTGCAAAGTTTCTATTCCAATAGGTATTCTCTTG
>DCOH01000031.1 GCA_002322865.1 Sphingobacterium sp. UBA1575
AATACTAACTACTAAATTCTAACTACTAAATACTTTTAAAGGAAAATCAAAGATTTCCTTTATCTTTGCAACCAATGGGTACACAACTAGATAACGGGGTTAAACCATATAACCATTATGGGGCTTACCTGAAGGAGAAATATGCAGGGCAGCGGGTTTTTAAAGTCATCGTGGATGGTAATTTTACCTGTCCGAACAGGGATGGCAGTAAAGGCTACGGCGGATGTACCTATTGTAATGTGGATTCTTTTACGCCGGATACGGCCAGAAAGATTCCAAGTATTAGAGAACAGGTAGAGAATGGGATTGCTCGTGCGCGCAATAGTTATGGAGCCGAGAAATTCATTATCTATTTTCAGCCCAATACCAATACCTATGCGCCGACCCATCTGTTGAAGATGATGTATGATGAGGCCCTGAGCATCTGTCCGGAACATACCCTTGGTTTATCCGTTGGAACAAGACCCGATTGTTTGGATTTTGAGAAGATTGCTCTTTTGGAGAGTTACACCGATAGGTTCGATGTGGATCTGGAGATGGGTATGGAATCTATCTATAATGAAACACTGGAACGCATCAATAGAGGTTGCTCCCACGATGAATTCAATCATGCCATGAAGATGTTGGAGAACACCAATCTAGACCTTTGTGTGCATACCATCTTTGGTTTTCCTTGGGAAACGGAAGAAATGATGTTGAAATATGCGGAGGAGATCAATAAACATCCAAAGATCAAGTTTGTTAAACTGCATCATTTACATATTGTGGAAGGATCGATCATGGGGGTCAAATATAAGCGGGAGCCCTTCGAATTGTTTACCATTGAAGGTTATACGGAATTCCTGGCGAAATTTATTCCTTTATTGAGACCGGATATTATTATCCAACGGATTTTTGGAATAGCTGATAAAGAGCTTTTGATCGCTCCAAATTGGGGATTTCCAAAATCAGGGATACAGACAAAGATCGATAAGGGATTGGAAGAACTGGGTGTGAAACAGGGTTCTGCCTATGTGCCTCTGGCAATCGTTTAAATCAATCCTTTTTTTTGAAGGTTTAAGATCAAAATAAAACCGGTTGGTACAGACTAATAGCTGTTGAAAAGGTTAATAGCTGTTGAAAAGACTAATAGATGTTGAAAAGACTAATAGATTTTATTAAAGACTTTTAGATAAAGAGCAATAAATAAAATAAATAAATAAAAGAGGGCTGAAATTGATTTCAGCCCTCTTTTATGCTTTAAATGTACCTTAAACTTTTTCAAAGTTCTATATACCTGAAACAAGTTTCCTTAAGTTAGCAGATGGCGATCTAGCGCTCCACAATAGACTTCAGATCTGCAGGAGAGTAATAGATAGATTTCAAGGTCTTGTCATCGCCTTCACGGAACACCAAATATTTTCCATCGATTTCCTTATAATAAGATTCCACACCCTTTGCCTTGTAGTGTGCTTGGGTTTCGATAGCTTCTTGTTCTGTTGTACAGGCTTTGCTCATATTGGAACGCTGAACTTCATTGAATAGATCGTTGAATTTATCCTTCAATCCGAATTCCAGGATAGCACCCGACAATACATATTGAATATCGCAAAGGGCATCCGCAATTTCCACCAAATCCTTATCATCGATTGCCTCTTGAAGCTCTTTCAATTCTTCGGCAATCAGGGAAACTCGCAGCTTACAACGGGCTTCTGAAGGGATGGTAGGTTTATCTAGAATAGGATGTTGAAAGGTAGTATGGAACTCAGCAACTGAAGTTAAACATTTTGGGTCTGTCATAATGATTCAAATTTTATTAAAAATACGAAAGATAGTGGAATTTATGAAAAATGAAGGAGCATCAATTCGCTATGGTGCCATAAAAAAAGGCACTTACGTGCCTTCTTCTGTTATTTCATCAAGTGTTTCAACTGTATGATTTCTTTATCGTCCAGGTATCTCCAACGTCCGCGAGGAAGATCCTTTTTGGTCAGGTTCGCATAGACCACACGGTCCAATTTAACCACATCATAACCTAAAGATTCGAATATACGACGAACGATACGGTTTTTACCAGAGTGGATCTGTATACCTACTTCACGCTTGGAAGCACCCATTACATAACTCAGATCATCAGGTTTCACAAAACCATCTTCCAGCTCCACACCGAATTGGATCTTATTGAAATCGCCTTGTGTTAGGCTCTTGTCCAACTCTACGTTGTAGATCTTGCTGATGTTATTTCTTGGATGGGATAATTTTTCCGCCAGGTTACCGTCATTGGTCAACAACAACAATCCAGTGGTATTTCTATCTAAACGTCCAACTGGATAAATTCTTTCCTTGGTCGCTTTGGATACCAATTGCATCACGGTTTTGCGTTCCTGAGGATCATCCGTTGTCGTGATATAATCTTTTGGCTTATTCAATAACACATAAACCATTTTCTCACGCTTCAGACGCTCATCATTGTATCTGATTTCGTCTTTCGCAGGATCAACCTTAGTACCTAATTCCGTTACGGCAACACCGTTCACAGAAATTACACCGGCTTCGATCAATTCATCCGCTTTACGGCGTGAACAAATACCTGAATTGGCAATATAACGGTTCAAACGGATCAAGCCATCATCTTCAGGCTCTGCAAATGAACGCTCTTGCGCAGGTTTTCTAGTTCTATACGTTGTTTTTCTATCACCGCGATCTTCGCGCTTTCCAGAAAATTTACTGTCTCTGTCAAATTTCTTGTATCCGCCTTCCGAACGATCTCTTCCTTCTGAGCGATCTCTTCCTTCAGAACGGTCGAATTTCTTATCACGATCGAACTTCTTGAATCCTGAATCTCTTCCTTCGGAACGATCAAATTTCTTGAATCCACCTTCAGATTTATCAAACTTTTTAAAGCCTGAATCTCTACCTTCTGATCTATCAAACTTCTTATCCCGGTCGAATTTCTTGAATCCTGAATCCCTTCCTTCGGATCTGTCGAACTTCTTGAATCCTCCTTCTGAACGGCCACGACCTTCAGAACGGTCAAATTTCTTGAATCCTCCTTCAGATTTATCAAACTTTTTAAAGCCGCCTTCTGAACGGTTTCTACCTTCAGAGCGGTCTCCACCTTCGGATCGATCAAATTTCTTGAATCCTCCATCACGGTTATCGGAGCGGCCAAATTTTTGGTCTCTATCGTTGTTACGGAAATTGTCGGATGAATTACGGTTGGAATCTCTTTTTGCGTTAAAAGAACCTTTATCGGATCTTCTACGGTCTCCGAAGCTTTCTGAGTTGCTTCTGTTTTTTCTGGACTTGTCGTCTCGACTGTTCCTGTTGCTACTAAATGGCATAATTTTCAAAAAAAAATTGAGCTACAAAGATAGCTATATTAATTGATTTTACTCTTTTTTATTTGTAAATGTTTTAATGTCCCTTATAAGGTGTGTTAGAGCCTGTTTGGAGAGTTAAAAACTGTTAAAACTCCTAACTATTTGGTAGATAACAAAATATGTCTTACCTTTGGAGCTTGATTTTCACCAAGCTGTCTTTTGATCGGTATTTTACGCGTGGATAGGATAGCAGTAAGGGATTGAATGATAAAAAAAAGAGTATTATGTTGTAGTGCACTTTTGACTGTAATGTTGTTGTCAAAACTGTACTCAAACCCACAGCCAGACATGGTTTCGGACCCTTTTAGAAAGGCGTTAAACCATTCAATGAAAACCAATGTAGCAACAACATTGGCTGAATTGAAAAAGAATGAAAAGGATGATTTTTATTCGAACATCTCATTTGCGAATGAAGAGATTCCATTGGAACAAGAAAGCGTTAAGCGTAAATTGGACAAGTACCTTCGCAAGTTTTCTTATTTAGAGCGATCATCGCATCAGATTCATCGCAAGGCGGACCAACTCCTACCTCGGATCGCCAAAATCCTCAAAAGCTATGGTATTCCCGACGATTTCAAATACATTGCTGTAGTTGAAAGCAGTCTGAATCCTGGAACTACATCGCATAAAGGCGCAGGTGGTTATTGGCAATTCATGCCAGCTACTGCAAGGCTTTATGGATTACGTGTCAACGGCAAAGTGGATGATCGTTTAGACCTAACCAAATCTACCCATGCAGCAGCACGGTACCTGAAATCACTTTATAGTGAGTTTGGTGACTGGACCCTCGTCGCTGCAGCCTACAACGTGGGCGGTGGAAGCCTCCGCGGTTCTTTAAAAAGACAACGCAAGGACAACTATTACGACCTAAAATTAAATGCCGAAACAGCCGCTTATGTCTACAAAATCATCTCCATGAAGACGGTTTTGGAAAAAGGCTAAGCCCTCAAGAAGAACAATCTTATATATTATATATGCAAGGAAACCCAAAAGGTTTCCTTTTTCTATTTATTCCTTTCTGAAAAGTAAAGAAATTTTATCCTGTCATAGAAATGTCACGAAAAATACAGGTTCCTTTGGTAAATTAAAAAAGTGTTTATTAAATTTAATAGTGATTGCGTAGCACATCTAACCAATGAAAACGGAAAAATAACCTGCCTATGGCCTATCTGAGCGCATAACTTAAAAAAGTGATTCATATCATTATTTCTTGCTTCCTATTATCATTAGAATGTCATCGTGATACTGCTACTTTTGAACAAGTTAACTTAATATAAAGAATAATGCAGGTAGAGCAATTTAATTATGACAACAAGATTGTCAGAGATTTTGGAATCGCGACTGTAATCTGGGGAATCATCGGTATGACGGTCGGCCTAATCGCTGCATGTCAGCTGGTATGGCCGGAAGTCAACTTCGGGTTGCAGTTTACAACATTTGGTCGGATCAGACCATTGCACACCAATGCTGTGATTTTTGCGTTTGTGGGAAATGCAATTTTCATGGGAGCTTATTACTCCATGCAACGGGTGCTGAAAGCTAGGATGTTTAGCGATATGCTAAGTAAAATCCATTTCTGGGGATGGCAATTGATTATTGTAGCCTCCGCAATTACCCTTCCGCTAGGTCTGACCACTTCGCATGAATATGCGGAAATGGAATGGCCGATCGATTTAGCCATTACCATTATCTGGGTGGTTTTTGGTGTTAACATGTTCGGTACGATTATTAAACGTAGAGAACGCCATATGTATGTAGCCGTTTGGTTCTACATTGCCACGTTTGTAACCGTTGCTGTACTGCATATTGTGAACTCCGTTCAGTTACCTATTTCGATGTGGAAGAGTTATTACGTTTATGCAGGTGTTCAGGATGCCTTGGTACAGTGGTGGTATGGCCACAATGCGGTTGCATTCTTCTTGACTACCCCATTCTTAGGAATGATGTACTACTTCTTACCTAAGATGGCTAACCGTCCTGTTTATTCTTATAAATTAAGTATCCTTCACTTTTGGTCGTTAATCTTTATCTATATCTGGGCAGGTCCTCACCACTTGTTATATACCTCGCTACCGAGCTGGGTACAATCTTTAGGTGTGGTGTTCTCGATCATGTTGATCGCTCCAAGTTGGGGAGGTATGATCAACGGTCTATTGACCCTTCGTGGCGCATGGGATAAAGTTCGTACAGAACCTACATTGAAATTTATGGTAGTCGCATTGACCTGTTACGGTATGGCTACTTTTGAAGGACCGATGTTATCCCTAAAACAAGTAAATGCGATTGCGCACTTTACCGACTGGATCGTTGCCCACGTTCACGTAGGTGCTTTAGGCTGGAACGGTTTCATGACCTTCGCTATTTTATATTGGTTGATCCCAAGAATCTATAGAACACAGTTGTATTCTAAGAAATTGGCGAATACCCACTTCTGGATTGGTACATTAGGAATCCTTTTCTACGCTATTCCAATGTATTGGGCAGCTGTTGTACAAGGGTTGATGTGGAAAGACTTTACACCAGAAGGTGTATTGAAATACCCTAACTTCTTGGCAACTACTTTAGAGATCCTTCCAATGCACATGATGCGTGCGGTAGGTGGTTTATTGTACCTATCTGGAGTAATCCTGATGACCTACAACTTGATAAAAACCATTAAAACAGGAACGCTATTGGCTGATGAGCCTGCTGAAGCGCCTGCTTTGGAGCCAGTAGTGGTAACAGAAAGAGCACAACACCGTCGTTTAGAGCGTAAGCCACTTTTATTCATGGTGTTATCCTTGATCGCTATTTTGATCGGTGGTTTGGTAGAGATGATCCCAACGTTTACTGTCAGCAGTAATATTCCAAAGATCGAATCGGTTAAACCGTATACCGCCCTGGAATTGACCGGAAGGGATCTGTATATCCGTGAGGGATGTGTTAACTGTCACTCGCAAACTATCCGCCCATTCCGTTCGGAAACCGCTCGTTACGGCGAGTATTCCAAAGCAGGGGAGTTCATTTACGATATGCCATTCCTTTGGGGATCGAAACGTACTGGACCAGATTTGCACCGTATCGGTGGCAAGTATCCACATAAATGGCATTACGACCACATGTTGGATCCGACCATCACATCACCGGGAAGTATCATGCCTCCATACCCTTGGTTGATCGATCAGGAGATCAGTTATAAATACTTAACTGCGAAAATGAAAGCCATGAGAAACTTAGGAGTTCCGTATAGTGATGACGAGGTGATCAACGCTGTTGAGCATGCGCAGGCACAGGCAGCAGCCATTACGAAAGACCTTGCGGCCAACCAGGTACAAGTGGAGCCTAGCAAGGAAATCGTAGCCATGATCGCTTACCTACAACGTTTAGGTACGGATATTAAAGCTGCTCCAGCGAAAAAAGAGGAAGCAGCAGCATCAAATGGTTCTAATTAATGATTATTAAAAATTAAAAGCTATGTGGAAGCAAATTACTGACTTACATGGGGACGAGATTTATATGATAATCTCCTTGTTGATCTTCTTAACATTCTTCATTGCGGTTTCGATCATGTTGATCCGGATGAAAAAGAGCTTTGTTGATTACATGAAAGAACTACCGTTTGAGGAGTCTGAAAATGAATTGAAGAACTTACCTGAATCGAAATAATTATGAATTTTATAGTATTATTGGCAGACGCGGCACCCTCAACTGATATGACATTGGGGACCGGGAATATGTACAACGATATCTTTTACTTGGTTGTGTTCCTGGTGTTGTTAGCTGTTTTGATAGCGGCCATCGCCATCAATCGTGCCTTACGTTCCATGCTGAAGGTGACCATGCCGGAGGTGGTAAAAGAGGAAACTCGTTTAGCGGCTGAAAGAAAGGCAGCACGCAAGAATTACTGGCGTGGCGCTTGGAACTATTTCATGGGGCTAAAACCTATGGAACAAGAAAAAGAATTGGTTATCGATCATGAATACGATGGTATCCAAGAATTGAATAACCCTATTCCGGTTTGGTTCAACGCCTTGTTCTATTCTACTTGTTTATTTGCTGTGGTCTATTTATTGGTCTACCAGGTCTTTGGGATCGGTTTGAACCAGGACCAGGAGTATGAGCAGGAAATGGCAAAAGCGGAGACAGAGAAACAGGCATTCCTTGCCCAATCAGCCAATCTTTTTGATGAGAATTCCATCACCATCGATGAAACAGGGATGTTAGCAGCTAATGGTAAAGCGATCTTTGCCACCAACTGTGTTGCCTGTCATGGTGGCGCTGGTGAAGGCGGAATCGGTCCTAACCTTGCTGACCGTTTCTGGCTGCACGGCGGAGAAATCAAAGACATCTTTAAGACCGTGAAATACGGTGTGCCTGATAAGGGTATGGTGCCTTGGGAACAAACATTGACCCCAGCACAGATTGCAGAGGTAAGTAATTACATCATTACTTTAAGGGATACCAAACCTGCCAATCCAAAAGGAGCGGAAGGTCCTGAAGTAGTGAAGTATGAAAGTGAAGGAGGGTCTGCTTCCGAAGAAGCAGCAGCGACTGATAGTACAGCCACTGCAAATTAATCAAACAAATTTGTATCAATAGTATCATGGGAATAGTAGTAAGTGAAGCCGGAAAACCAAATCAACCTGAAAAATCGAAAAGACAATGGATCTACGCCAAGAAGCCTGGCGGTAAGCTCTATAACTATCGACAGGTGGTCGGGTATGGCTTACTACTATTCTTTTTCCTAGGGCCCATCATTAAAATAAATGGAAATCCTTTCTTGATGTTCAACATCGTAGAAAGGAAATTCTCCATATTTGGGAACCTATTCTATCCACAGGATTTCCATATCTTCCTGTTCGGGATGCTCATCGTGATGGTGTGCATCGTGCTGTTCACGGCCGTGTATGGCCGAGTCTGGTGTGGATGGACCTGTCCGCAGACCATTTTTATGGAACTGATCTTCCGACGGATTGAATACCTCATCGAAGGAGACTGGACACAACAAAAGAAATTGAATGAAGGACCAGATACCGATGCGAAAGCCTGGAAAAAAGTGCTCAAACATAGTATCTTTCTGCTGATTTCCTTTGCCATTTCCAATCTGTTCCTCGCCTACATCATCGGAGCTGATGCCTTATACAAAATAGCAACCGATCCTATCGATCAACATATCGTGGGTTTCCTATCCATCATTGTCTTTACCTTGGTGTTTTACTTCGTCTTTGCCTATGTAAGGGAAATCGTCTGTACACGGATTTGTCCTTACGGAAGATTACAAGGTGTTCTTTTGGATGATAATTCGGTAACTGTTGCCTACAATACGGCAAGGGGGGAACCAAGAGGTAAAATCAAAAAAGGGGATGATACCCCGAAAGGCGATTGTATTGATTGTCATTTGTGTGTGCATGTTTGTCCGACGGGGATTGACATCCGCAAAGGCCCGCAGCTGGAATGTGTTTCCTGTACGGCATGTATCGATGCCTGTGATGCAGTAATGGATAAGATCGATAAACCTAGAAGGTTGATCGGATTTTATACCCTGGCACAGGCAGAAGGAAAGGAAAGCATAGCAGAAAGCAAAAAGAAAAACACGCGTACTTGGGTTTATACATTGATTTTGCTGGTATTAATGGGTATCTTCGGATTTATGATTTTCAGCCGTTCGGATGTGGATGGTAGGCTTTTGCGCGCAAAAGGTAGTACCTATCAATTGAAGGACGATGGAACCGTATCTAACCTGTATACCTTAGAAGTATTGAACAAGACGAGTAAGGATATTGATTTCGAGCTGGTAAGTCCTGATCCTGGTGTAAGGATCCAGATCGTGAATCCTATTTCGCATTTGGCGAAAGAAGGAAGCGCAAAATTAAGTCTTTTCCTGATCAGGGATCAGAAAGATATCAAGACTTATAAATCTGATATTAAAGTGGATATTAAAGCGGGAGATAAGGTGATAGACCAAATGGAAACCACCTTTATTGCTCCGCCAAAAAAATAAATAAAATGAACTGGGGTTATAAAATAGTTTTTGGATTAGGAGCCTTTATGCTTTTCATAGTTGGCGCAGGTGTGTATATGGTCAGTCATGATTCCGATTCGTTGGTAGATCCTGATTATTATGAAAAGGGATTAAATTATGATGATACCTATCATAAAAAAGAAAACCTGCTGAATCACGAGGCGAAGCCTAACCTGCAGGTGACGAAGGATACTTTGACCATCACGTTTGTGGCAGTAGGAAATAAGGGTAATCTAAATTTCAAGCGCCCAGATAATGGAAAACTTGACAAAACCCTTCCTTTTGCTACCCAGACCAACCAGTTCAAATTGCCTTTATCGAGTTTTGAGAAAGGAAATTGGAATGTAGAAATCGATTGGAAGAATGGTGACCTAGATTACCTTTCTGACCAAGCACTTTTTATACAGTAACAAGATGACCTATCACTATCTAGCGTTTTTTATGGGGCTGCTTGGTAGTATCCATTGTGCCGTGATGTGCGGGCCATTATTATTGGCTGTTCAGGCTGGGCAACAGGTTTCCTGGAAAACGACCTTCAACAAACTGCTGTACCAATTAGGTCGTATTCTTACCTATGGGCTTTTGGGATTGTTTTTGGGGCTGATCGGGAATGTGGCAGCCGTTCAAGGTTGGCAACAGATTTTTAGTTTGGTCACTGGTCTGGTCTTGTTCGGCATAGGTCTGTTTTATATGTTCGGAAGATCATCCAGCCAATTGGCAGCCTTCCAGACAAAGGCCATTCAACCATTTGCCAAATTTATGGGCAAATGGCTTTATCGTCCCGGTGGGAGTTTTGTTGCCGGCGTATTAAATGGTGTGCTACCTTGTGGGATGGTCTATATGGCCCTGGCATCAGCCGTGAATGCCGATTCCATGCTCAATAGTTTTCTCTTTATGATCCTGTTCGGTTTAGGTACATTGCCCTTACTTTTACTTTTTTCCTTCGCAGGTAATTTTCCGAGACGGATTTTTAAGAAGGGATTTGGTTCGGTACTGCCGGTGCTTTTCCTACTGATGGGGCTGTGGTTTATCCTTCGCGGGGCCAACTTGGATATCCCATATCTGAGCCCTTTGTTGCATGTGGATGGTGCGCTGAACTGCGTCATGTAAAAAATCTATTTTCTTCCTAAACATTTTCTTTAGTATCTTGTCTTTCATAGACCAATATGAAGGAACATTTAGACACCGCTATATTATTTTTGGAGCAATGGGGATGGATCCCTATGCTGATCGTTTATATAGGGGTAACCGTTACGATTCTGATTGAAAACCGCAATCCCACTAAGACCATCTCCTGGGTGATGGTAATTGTGTTTGTTCCCTTTGTGGGCTTGATCCTGTATTATCTATTTGGGCAGAAGTTTTCCAAGGTCAAGAAGATGAAGCGGATCAACCAAGAACAGACCTTACGCCTCAAAAAGGAATTCCAACGACTAGAACCCTTGATGCTTTGGTCGATCCGGAATATCCACGATAAAATAGGTGATCTTTCTCGGGTCTTTTCTTATTTGAAAAATGAGAAGCTCTCGACCCCAACTTTGAACAATGAAGTGAAATTATTGGTTAATGGCGAGCAGAAATTCCCTTTGTTCCTTCAATCCTTGGAAGAAGCCAAGCATTCCATTCATATGGAATATTACATTTTTGATGTGGATAATATCGGGATGCAGGTGCTGGATATCTTAGAGAAAAAGGCTGGTGAAGGGGTTAAGGTACGGCTGATCGTGGATAGTTTTGGTTCTCCAAAATTGGTGCGGTACATGCGGAAAAAGAAAGATTCCAAGATTGAGTTTCAACCTTTCCTGCCGGTTACTTTTACTTCCCTGGCGAACAGTAATTACCGGAACCACCGGAAAATTGCCGTGATAGATGGGTATACGGCCTATATAGGCGGTATCAATATCTCCGATCGTTATATCAATCCGAATGAATTTGGGCTCTATTGGCGGGATACTTCTGTAAGGATAAAAGGAAATGCAGCTTCCATGTTCCAGATCAGTTTCTGGAACTCCTGGAACCAGACCGAAGGGGAACCCTTCAACCTGGAAGATGGCTATTTTAGGGATACCGCTACAGTATCCGAAGAATTAAGTGCTGTTGCACTGGCGTCTAGTGATCCTGGATCTATTGGGCCTTTCAACATGGAAGCCTTGCTGATCAGTATTGGGGAGGCAAGTGAGCGAATCCAACTCTGTACGCCCTATTATATTCCGACGGAAGAACTGGCAACCGCCCTTAAAACCGCTGCCGCAGCTGGGGTAGAGGTAGAACTGATGATTCCGGAAAGTGGAGATTCCTGGATTGTGCAGCATGCCTGTTATTCCTTCATCAAGCCTTTGCTGGAGCGAGGGGTGAAGGTTTATTTTTATAGCAAAGGATTTTTGCATGCCAAAACGGCCATCATCGACGGTAAGATTGCTTATGTTGGAACGGTTAATCTCGATTTCCGAAGTTTCTATATCAATTATGAGGTAGCTGCCGTGATCTCCAATAAAGAATTCTGCAAGGAGATGGAGGAGCAGTTTGCCATCGATAAATCAAATTCCGTTTTGATCACCTTGAAAGATTGGAAGAAAAGAAAACCTTGGAAACGGGGTATCGATTCCTTATGTCGACTTTTTGCACCCCTGCTCTAGGGAAAAGCTGTTAAAAATACTTAACTAGCATCCGTCTTCCCCAAAAAATCAATATATTTAGCTTTTTGAAAACGAATTTTAGATGAGTAGATTTAACCGAATATTATTCGCTCTTATTGCTTTTATTGCCAGCCTACCACAGGTAAATGCTCAAGTAAAACCTGCAATCCCTATTAATACAGCGGTAGAAAACGTTCAAAAGTATTTTTCTGTATATCCTGTAGAAAAGGTGCATCTCCATTTTGATAAACCTTACTATGCCGTAGGTGACACCCTTTGGTTTAAGACCTATCTGAACACCAATCTTTTTAATTATGCATCCAGTAAAGTGGCTTATGTGGAAGTAATCAATGGACGCGATTCCTTGATCCAAACCATGCGTATCCCTTTGAAAAATGGGGGCGGATTTGGACAGTTGGTGCTTGATCCACAGTTCTATGCACAGGATAACTATAGATTCCGGGCATATACCAAATGGATGATGAATTTTGACCTGGATTATTATTTCAATAAGGTAGTAACTGTAGGTGATGCCATTAATAAGAAATTAGGGGCTCAAGTGAGTTTCGAGCCAGATGGAAGCCGCACCAAAGCGACTATGCAGTTCCGGTCGAAAGATGGGAAATTGTTGGGTAAAAGAAAGTTGACCTGGGAAGCCAATGATGGTTGGGATGCTTTTGATAAAGGAAAAGCAGAGACGGATGAGATGGGACGTGTGGTCTTGAATCTATCCAACAAGGAAAGGGAGAAATTCAAAAAAGGAAGAATCGTCGTGAAGTTGGAGGATGGAGAGACCTTGGTTGGGAATTATCCCTTGGCAAATGCCCTTTGGGATGCGGATGTTCAGTTTTTTCCGGAAGGTGGCGACCTGATTGCCGGCCTAAGCAAAAAAGTAGCCTTTAAGGCGGTGGAGTCTTCTGGTAAAGGAGCAAAGGTAAAGGGTAAGATCATTGATAGTAAAAAGAAGGAAGTAGCCAGTTTTGCTGACTTGGGAATGGGTATGGGATCTTTTTCCATGGTTCCCCAAGTAGGTGAAACCTATAAGGCTGTAGTAAGTTTCGAAAATGGAACCGAAAAGACCTTTGATTTGCCAGCTGTGGTTGAAAATAAACTCAATGTGATCTATGTTTCTCAGGATGCAGAGTCTATTAATATTGGTTTGGTAACCAATGAAACTTATTTTAAGCAGATAGAAGGGAAACCTTATTATATTTTTGGACAATTGAACGGGCATTTGATCTATGCCGCACAGGTATCCATCAAAAATCCAGCGGTTTCCATTAAGGTTCCTTTGAGTGAACTGCCGAATGGAATTGTTCAATTGACCTTAATCTCTTCGGATGGTCAACCATTATCGGAACGGTTAGTCTATGTTCAGCCTCAGCAATTAATAGATATTAAAATTGCGACGGATAAGCCAAGCTATGCAAAGAAAGACTTAGTTAAACTAAAACTGAACCTGAATAATTACTTGGATAGTATCCCTGCCACGTACTCTGTTTCGGTCATAGATGAAACAAAGGTTCCTTTTAACGATGATGAAGAAAGGGGCATTGTAAGTAATATGCTCGTGAATTCAGACCTAAAGGGCTATGTGGAGAAACCGAATTATTATTTCAATCCGAAGAACGAGAATCGATTAGAGGCACTGGATGCTTTGATGATGACCCAGGGTTTCCGAAGATTTGATTATAAGGACCTGATCCAAGGAAAACTGCCAACCGTGCGTTACATGCCAGAAGAAGGGATCGTGATTTCGGGAACTTTAAGGGATAATACCGGGAAATTGCAGAACAATGCCGGTTTGCTGTTGACCATTCCAGGTGCTGCGATCAAGCGTGATGCCTATACGGATCCACAAGGTCGTTTTATATTTGATAAGTTGGTGTTCAATGACTCGTTGAAGGCTACGGTAAATGCAAGGAGCAATCCGAATTATCGAAGTTTGGTGATCAATATGGATCCAACGGAGTTTCCGAGGATTGATGATACCAATGCTTATAAAAGTGCAGCAATCTATAATATCGATGAGAATCTTTCGGCTTACCTGGATAATAGTAAAAAGGAATTCCGGACTTCCACTTTGATCGAGGAGGTTGTGGTGACCCAAAAAGTTGAAAGCAAACAGACGAGTAAAGATTTCTCGGCACTTTCTGGGCTTTCGATGCCGGAGCATCGTATCGATGGTAGCCGATTGAATGGTTGTAATGTGTTGACCATGTGTCTGAATACGATATTGACAGGGATAACCTATGATTCCAATACATTGAAGTATTATATTACGAGGAATTATAATCAGGGAAGTAGGGTGCCTGTTCAGTTCTTTTTGAATGGTATGCCGATCGATGAGAACTCACTGAATTCCATTCAGATTCCGGATATTGAAGGGATTGAGATCTTTTTGAGGGATGATCTGGGGACAGTAAGGAATGTTTATCAGAATGATGGGGTGGTTTCTATCATTACCAAAAAAGAAAAGAAACAACCTAGGATGACGATGGCACAGATTGAGGCGATGTTGCCGAAATCGAATGTGATCGATTTTAATCCATTGGGTTATGTGAAGACTAGGAAGTTTTATGTTCCGAAATATAGTACTGCGGAAAGTAAAGCGACAAATGATTATAGGACTACGGTGTATTGGAATCCGGATGTGAATGTGGTTAAGAATGGAGAGGTAAATCTGGAGTTTTATAATGCCGATGGTGTTGGGAAGTATAAGGTGGTGGTTGAAGGTAATGATTTGGGTGGTAATGTAGGTAGGCAGGTTTATTATTATGATGTGAAGTAGGAATATCAGTCCTCATTGAATGAGTAGCGTCATTGCGAGAGTTCTGCGTCATTGCGGGATTTCTTCGTCATTGCGAGAGTTCTGCGTCATTGCGAGGAGGNNGTTCCTCGCAATGACGGGTAAATACGCAATGACGGGAGAGTTTACAATAACACCACCCCTTTACTGCACAGGATCATTATGTTTCTTAACAACCTCCCGTTTTCCAGTCTCTGGGTCGATTTCCAATTCCGTCTGCTTAACCAAAACAGCAAAGGAAGAAGGCTGTATCCCTTTACCATATTTCACTGCATATTCCTTTGTAAACTCAGCGCCAAAGTAAAGAATCGCTGCCGAGTAATAAACCCACGCCAATAGGATAATAATGGAACCAGCGGCTCCAAATGAGCTCGCAGTAACATTCTTAGAGAGATATAACGAGATCAAGAACTTTCCTAACATAAATAGGAGAGCCGTAAATAAAGCTCCACCCAATATATCCTTAAACCTCACTTTCGCATCCGGAAGGAACGCATAGATAATCCCAAAAAGAGAAGTAATCACCAGAAAGGTAATTCCCGTATTCACCCAGTCGATCAATGCAATATCCCAACTGCCCATAAACTGATTGAAATAATCCGTCATAATTCCGATAACCGAAGAAATAATCAGGGATGCCATCAATAAAAACACCAGACCAATGATCATAGAAAAGGAGATCAGCCTATTGATAATGATCTTCAACCAGCCTTTTTTAGGTTTCGGCTTCACTTTCCAGATGTTGTTGATGGAGTTTTGGATATCCACGAAAATAGTGGTGGAAGTAAACATCAAGGTCGCTGTACCGATGATGATCCCGATATTGGACTTACTATCCAAAGAAAGATTATGTACGGTAGATTCCAGCAATGTGGCAATTTCTTTACCAAATATATCATTCAATTCCTGCAACACCTGCTCGCGCGCGCCTTCACTGCCATCCAATGCGCTGCCGTAAAAGAAACCTAATGTCCAAGTAAGGATAAGGAGGAGGGGACCAATGGAAAAAACTGTATAATAAGCCAAGGATGCGCTCATTTTCATACAATTGTCTTCTGCGAACGCATTTCCTGCATTCATTAATAAACCCCAAAATTCCTTGATCTTGGTCCAGATAGTGTTTAACATTATTCCGAGTAGATTTGCTTGATGTTTTCTTCGTTACGTTGGGTAATCACTTTACGCTTTAGACTCAATTTTGGTGTTAGCTCCCCACCATCGATCGTCCATTCTTTCGACAATAAAATGAATTTTTTAACTTGTTCCCACTTTCCAAAGTTAGCCATTGATTGGGAAATTATCTGTTCATATTTCGATAATACTTCAGGCTGCTTGATTGCTTCCTCTTTGGAATTGTATGGAATGCCTTTATGTTTACAGTATTTCTCCAATTCCTCAAATGCCGGAACGATCAATGCCGAAGGGAATCGTTGATTCTCTCCAACCACCATTACCTGGGCAATAAGCGTAGATTCCATCAATTTATTTTCAATGACCTGAGGGGCAACATATTTACCTCCCGCAGTCTTGAACATTTCTTTTTTGCGATCGGTAATCCTTAAAAATCCATCTGGAGTTAGCTCCCCTATATCGCCGGTATGGAAGAATCCTTCTTCGTCGATGGCTTCTTTGGTAGCCTCATCGTTTTTATAATACCCAATGGTAATACTTGGACCTTTCACCAGGATTTCACCATCTTGAGCGATCTTGATCTCCAGGTTTTTCAACACACGGCCAACCGTTCCAAATTTTACATCTTCATCTTTCCAAGAATTTACAGCGATAACTGGCGAAGTCTCGGTCAAGCCATAACCTTCCAATACCTTGATTCCAGCTGCCCAGAATACGCGGGCCAACCTTTCCTGAAGTGCGGCACCACCTGAGATGATCAATTTGATGTTTCCACCTAATGCTTCCTTCCATTTACTGAAGATCAATTTGCGCGCTATGCCCAATTGGAAATTGTAGAAGGCAGAGTTTTTCTGCGGCTCTTGATAGCGAAGACCCAAGTTCAAAGCCCAGAAGAACAAAGATTTTTTGATTCCGGTTAGGTTCTTTCCTTTCTCCACCACCTTGTCGTATACTTTTTCAAGAACCCTTGGCACCGTAGTGAAAAGATCAGGTTTTACCTCATTGATGTCCACAACGATATTGTCCAGGTTTTCGGCATAATAGATCTGAACACCTTTTGAAAAATATAAGTATACCACCATTCTCTCGAAAATATGGCATAAAGGAAGAAAGCTTAACGCCTTTTTATATTCATCTGTTACGAGGTGATTACAGGCCTCTACATTACTGATGATGTTCTTATGCGAGAGAAATACACCTTTTGGTTTTCCGGTAGTACCAGAGGTATAAATGAGCGTTAATAGATCATCCAGACCTACAGCATCCCGATAAGGGGTCAAGTCTATATCCTGTTGCTTACCCAGTTCAACCACCTCTTTATAGGATTTTCTTCCTTGGATATCATCAAATGTGAAAGATTCCAATTCCAAGTTGTTTTCCTTTAAGGCATTATCCGCTTTTACAGATAGCTCCTCATTACTTACAAAAAGAAGTTTTACTTCGGCATCATTTAAAATGTAAACAAGATCTTGGTTGGAAAGGGTAGGATAGAGAGGGACAGTAGCAGCACCGATTTGGTTACAGGCAAAATCGATGAAATTCCATTCGGGTCGATTCCCGGACATGATCGCAATCCGGTCACCCTTTTGAATACCTTTTGCAAGTAATCCTTTACTTAAATTTTCTACGATTTCTACAAATTCATCGGTTGAATAGGTTTTCCAAGAACTCCCTGCTCGTCCAGCAACCATGATATCCTTGCTGAAGTTTTTTTTATAATTAATGACCAGGTCGTACAGTTTATTCAATTTGCTCATGTTGTCTCCTCCTAAATAATAATTCCTTAATTGGTTATTGATACTATAGGTAGACTAATATATAATTTTTTAGGTAAAAACTATGCGTGCAGAATAAATTTTTGACTGAAAATATACAAAAACCGCGTTTTTTCCGTTAGAAAATTAATGTTACTTTTGAATTAAATTAGATGTTACAATGAATAGAATTTTACAAATTACCTTTATTTCTGTTATTACTTTTTTAGGGTTTTCAACGGCTGCACAAGCGCAATTGACCACACAACATGCAATCGGAGCCCGCTTCGGATCGGCTACTGGTATTACTTATCGATATACGCTTAGTCCGGATAGGGCAATTGAAGGGATTATGAGTGTTCAGAGTAACTCAAAATCCAGTAGATTCCGTTTGGTAGGATTGTATCAGTACCATAAACCATTGATCGATGACCTTTCTTGGTTCTGGGGATTTGGTGGTAGTGTGGGTTCTTATACAGGTAAGGCGTATACCGATGCGAATGGAAAAAGATTTGATAAGTATACGGAATTGGCGTTGAGTATTGATGGTATTGCAGGTTTGGAATATAAGATTCCTTCAGCGCCTATCGCGATTACGTTGGATGCAAAGCCTTATTTTGATTTCTTGCAGGAAAGTGGATTTAGGATTGTGGAAGGATTGGGATTTTCGGTGAGATATACTTTTTAGGTTTTAATTGCGCCAAAGCGATAAACGGCGTCATTGCGATAACCCTCGTCATTGNNAGGGACGACGAAGCAATCTTTGGACTTATTAAAAGATTGCTTCGTTCCTCGCAATGACGTATTTCCTCGCAATGCCGTATTTCCTCGCAATGACGCAAACTTGCCTACGATGACGGTTTTATTACCTCAAACTCAGCCAAATATCCCCTAATCTTCTTTCTTCCTCGCTTGCTTCCGGATTTCTTTCAATATAATACGAAACCTTTTCGCTAGCCTTCAATTTAACAGGAATCTCCATCATCAAACCATCCCTTGCCACCAAAATAACCACTTCATCACCAACCTGGCTATAAGTCATTGCTTGATCCAATTCCCGACCTTGCTGATCCAACCTATTTCCATTAACCGCAATAATCTCATCATCCACATTCAATCCATATTCCCAAGCACTGGAATTCCGATCAACACCCTTTATAGTAGTCCTTCCATCAGCATGGGAAACCTTGACTCCCAAACTACTGGTATGGTTTAATTTATTCTGATCAATGAATTGAAATCCAACCTTATTGAAATAAGCATTGTAATCGATTTCCGAGATTTCATACACCGCTTTAAATATCTCCCCCAAGGATACACCGCTCACTTCCTCGGCCAAGTTTTGGAATTCCTTCTCTTCGATTCCCCGGTTCTCTATCAGGTAGAACTTTTCATAAGCAGCACGCATCACATCATCCAAACATTTCTGGCCATTGGTTCCAGCGATTATACTGATATCTATCATACAAGCCAACATCGCTCCCTTGTTATAATAGGAAATACTTACATTCGGCGAATTCTCATCCGGACGATATTGCTTTATCCAAGTATCAAAACTAGATAGACCCACCGATTGCAACAAATGACCAGGCCTATTCAACACCAAGTTAAATTCCGAAACCAATTCGTTCAAATATTCCACCTCATTCCTAAAACCGCATCTTCTCGTGATCAGGTTATCGTAATATGCCGTAAATCCCTCGAAAATCCACAATAATGGCGTATAGTTTTCCTGTTCATAGTCAAAAGGGCCCAAGTTTTTCGGACGCAACCTTTTCACATTCCACAGATGGAAATATTCATGGGCGACTAAACTCAAAAAATTATTGTAACCAATGTTGGTAATATAAGCATTACGAGAAGCCGCGAGGACCGTAGAATTCAAATGTTCCAAACCACCATGTGCGCTTTGGTAGTTATGTGTGATAAATACATAGCGATCATTCGGATTTGATCCCCATATGCGGGTCTCTTCCGCAACAATCTTCTGGATATCTACTGTTAGTTGCTCCTTGTTATAATTTCCTTGGCCAACCATGGCAAATTCGTGCGGAATTCCTGCTGCTTCAAAATGCCAAATATCCTGGTTTCCGATTTCCAATGGAGAATCGTAAAGGATATCAAAATCCTCCGCATAATAAACCAATTCACCAACCTCCGTTTGTTCCAAACCGGTGGATACATAGGACCATTGAGGCGGTAAAATCACCTGTACGGTGGAGGAATGGCTCAATTGACCATCTACGTAAAGAAAAGTTCCGGCAGGACTGATAAAGGCATGGCTATCATCCACAAAATTGGTCCGCACCGATCTTTCAAAGGAATATACCCGGTAGGAACACGCAAAATCATGCCCATTGGTATATACGCGCCAAGTGTTCTTGGAGATTTTACTGACCAATAGCTTTTCACCATCCTTACTCAAGGCAGTTACCTGTTCAACATTCTTGGAGAATTCACGGATCAGGTAGGAGCCAGGAGTCCATACCGGCATTTTAAGGTCGATATAAGGCTGGCTAAAGCCTTCGATGAACATGCTTACCTCCACATAATGCGCCTGTGGTTCGATAAAAGAAAGTTGAAAGTGTATGCTGCTTGTATTCATGGTAAATTATAAACGTAAAAAGGGAAGCTTAGTTTGACTTCCCTTATTTTCTTTTATATACCTCAAAGGTATAATCATATTGATGTTTCTCGTCTTTTTGATGTGCATCCGAACTGATCAATTCCCAGTCCTGTTCCGGTAATTCCGGGAAAAAGGTATCGGCATCTTTGATGTCGGTATGTACGCGCGTCATTAAAACCTTGTCGGCTATGCCCAATGCCTGTTTGAAAATCTGGGCTCCCCCAATGATAAATATTTCATTTTCATCCCGACAATAGGTCAAAACCTCTGGAATACTGTTCGCTACATCAACATCCTCATGGATTTGTGTTGCAGTTCTAGACACGACGATATTTCTTCTACCGGGAAGTGGCTTTCCAATGGATTCAAAGGTATTTCTACCCATAACAATGGAATGGCCCATGGTTTTTTCCTTAAAATATTTGAAATCATTTGGTAGGTGCCATGGCATCTGATTATCTTTTCCAATGGCATTGTTTTCTGCGGCAGCAACGATAAAGGTAACTGTTGGATTGTTCGAAATCATGATAATATTATTTAAACGGCTACAGGTGCTTTAATATGTGGGTGACTTTCGTAATTAACCAATTCAAAATCCTCAAATTTAAAATCGAATATATCCTTCACTTCCGGATTGATGATCATTTGAGGCAATGGTTTAGGGTCGCGGCTCAATTGCAGTTCCGTTTGCTCAAAATGGTTACTGTAGATGTGCGCATCACCAAGGGTATGCACAAATTCTGCAGCCTCCATGTCACAAACTTGGGCAACCATCATGGTCAACAAGGCATAAGAAGCAATATTGAATGGTACACCTAAGAAGATATCGGCACTACGTTGATACAATTGACAAGAAAGTTGTGGTTTTAGGATTCCTTTTTCAGGCTGTGCTGGTGCCACATAGAATTGGAAAAAGGCATGGCATGGAGGTAAGGCCATGTTTTCAATCTCAGCCACATTCCAAGCAGAAACAATAATTCTCCTGGAGTCTGGCGAGTTTTTAAGTTGGTGGATAACTTGGCTGATCTGGTCGATATGGCGGCCATCAGGACTAGGCCAAGAACGCCACTGCGAACCATAAACCGGTCCTAAATTCCCTTCTTCATCTGCCCATTCATCCCAGATACTCACGCCATTATCCTTAAGGTATTTGATGTTGGTTTCCCCTTTCAAAAACCAGATCAATTCATGGATAATAGATCGTAAATGAAGCTTTTTGGTGGTCACCAAAGGAAAACCATCCTTTAGATTGAAACGCATTTGGTATCCAAAAACACTTTTAGTTCCTGTTCCTGTTCTATCTGTTTTTTCGACCCCTGTCTTGTAAACATGATCCAATAGATCCAAATATTGTTTCATAGCTATTCTTTCCTTTTTCGAGTTAGCTACGAAGATACCTTTTTTTAAATCATCAGAATATCACAATTTTTCAACAACTAACAATTTGAGTCTTTTTGTGTATTTTTGCAAAATATCATGGGAAAAAAAGTTGCTTTCTATACCTTGGGATGTAAACTGAACTTTTCAGAAACATCTTCCATTGGTCGGATTTTCAAAGATGCAGGTTACGAGACGACGCCTTTCAACAGTGCGGCGGATGTATATGTAATCAATACGTGTTCTGTTACGGATCATGCGGATCGAAAGTGCCGGAAGGTGGTGAAAGAGGCTTTGAAGCATTCCCCAAATGCCTACATTACCATCGTAGGTTGTTATGCACAATTGAAACCCAAAGAGATTTCTGAAATTCCGGGCGTCGATATGGTTTTAGGTGCTGCCGAAAAGTTCAATATCCTGGAGCATATCAACGATCTGACCAAGAATGAGAAAACGGTGGTGCATAATGCACCGATTGATGAAACCCATCAATTTGTTTCCGCTTTTTCCATTGGGGATAGAACCCGTACCTTTTTGAAGGTTCAGGATGGATGTGATTATTCCTGTACCTTCTGTACCATTCCGTTGGCACGAGGAGCAAGCCGCTCCGGTAAGATAGAAGATATCGTAAAGCAGGCGGAAGAGATTGCCGCTTCTGGTGTGAAGGAAATCGTACTTACTGGGGTAAATATCGGAGACTTTGGTGTCCGTGATGGAAAGCGTCAAGATCGTTTTGTCGACTTGGTAAAAGCCTTGGATGAAGTGGAAGGGATTGACCGTATCCGGATATCGAGTATTGAGCCCAACTTATTGACCAACGAAATCATCGAATTTGTAGCTCAATCCAAACGCTTTGTTCCACATTTCCATATGCCTTTACAGTCTGGAAATAATAAGGTGCTGGCAAAAATGCGGAGAAGATATAAAAGGGAATTATACGCCGAAAGGGTAGCAAAGATCAAAAGTTTGATGCCCAATTGCTGTATCGGGGTGGATGTGATCGTGGGTTTTCCTGGAGAAACACGGGAAGACTTTATCGATACCTATAACTTCCTGAATGAGATGGATATTTCCTACCTGCATGTCTTCACTTATTCAGAAAGAGAGAATACTATTGCAGCCCAGATGGAAGGTGCTGTACCAGGAGCACAACGTAGCGACCGCAGTAAAATGCTGCATATCCTTTCGGAAAAGAAAAGAAGATCCTTCTATGAAAGCCAATTAGGCGCAGAAGACCTTATTCTTTTTGAAGGGGATATCAAAGATGGCTATATGCATGGTTTTTCTAGAAATTATGTTAAAGTGCGCACCGAATATGACCCGCTGTTGGTGAACGAGGTAGTTCCAGTGAAATTCTTGAGCATTTCCGAGAATGGGGATGTGGATATAGAAGAAATCCCGGAAATCCTGACACATTAATCTAAAATAGACCTTATTTCCTATTTGGCCGGATAAATTTGATGGAGAGAAATTCGATTTCCCTCCGAGTCTTCAAATTCGGCCAGGATATTCCTGGTCTGAGGATCGATGAATTTATCCTTTAAGATCCTTCCGTTTATTTCTTTTACCCTTCGGAGGACATCCTCAACCTCCAAGGTCTTAAAATGAAATGCTGAATTATTTTCTTGGACTGAATCTGTTTCTTTTTGTAGCAATATGCCTTGCTGTCCAGTTTCGGGGATTTCAAACTCCGCCCTTAGCGCAGAGGCAAATTCAGGATGCGGAGGCAAAAAACGAAAGCTGAATACATGTTTGTAAAATGCTTTGGCACGACTTAATTCAACAACGGGGATCTGGATCTGATAATCTTTATTGGACATAATGAGCTTGTTAACCAATCGTTTATCAAATCTACGGATTTACTTGTTCCGTTGTCTAAAACTTTCAAATTCCTTATGCAATCTTAATAGTTTAAAGGTTGAACTGATCAGCTCATTCGTCTCCAATAAAATAGAGAAATATAAGCGGCTGTTTTTAGGACTGTTTTCGGAGGTCCGGATCCTATCGATCTGTTTATCCAATAGATTATTGATGTAATCTTGGATTTCCTCCCGGTCCCGTATATGTTCATCAATCTTAGAGAAGTCCAATCGCTTATAGGTGTTATGGATCTGGGAAAACCAATTACCAATCTGTTCCACCACGTATTTCAAATCCTTGGCCTGGCTAATCCGCAGGTGTTTATGGTTGTTATCCACATGGGATAGGGCATTCGAATTGATAACGGCTACATTCTCCACCATATCCTGTAGATAACCCAAGGAAATGATATAATAACGACTTCCTTTAACCGAACTATCATCCAGGTTCCGAATAAATTCGTACATGGCATTATTCGTACTGTTCAGGTCATTGAGCAGTTTCTTCACCAATTTCTTATTGGTACTGAGTGCAACCAGATCCTCTTTGATCAACGAGTCAATGGCTTCCTTATAGAATATATTGGTCTTGGAGAAGGTTTCACTGATTTGCTGGGCACTGGTTTCAATAACCTGTTGAAGCCCTATAATATCAGATTTCTCCAGATTTAATTCCTGTAAAGCCTTAGCCTTGATTTTCTTGTCATGGCTTTTCGCGTTTCTATATAATAATAGCGCCAATACCACCAAAGAGATCACGAAGGTAACAATGCCACCGATCTTCAAGAAGTAGGCGAACAGGAATGCGCCTGCAAATGCACATCCAGCGGTTACAAACCAGCCTCCGATCACATGGAATACACCAGAAACGCGGTAAACAGCACTTTCTCTACCCCAAGCACGGTCAGCAAAAGCAGTACCCATAGCCACCATGAAGGTTACATAGGTAGTGGATAAAGGCAACTTCATGGAAGTACCCAAAGCGATCAAACTACTGGCTACCATGAGGTTTACCGAAGCCCGGATCATGTCGAACATTGGTTCGTCCTTGCTGTTCTTTTTCTTAGCCCCCGGATCGATCATCGGGTTTTCAAATTTCTTGTCAATGCTGGCCTGCATGGTTCTTGGCATCACATAGGTAAGTACAGATCCCACACGGATAAATCCCCTAACGATGGATCTTGAAAGCTTGTTGGACTTGAATTTCTCATTGCCATCGCCTTGGTTGGACAAGCTCATCTCCGTTTCGATAACGGTTTTTGCTTTCTTGGAAGTCCAAAGCGTAATGACCATTACAATCCCGGCAAATAATAACGCCCATAATGGCGCTACAATTTCAGAAGATGCCAAGGCTCCCATGGTATAAGCATCAGGGTCAGCGCCCGGAACAGACTGGAAGATTTCAACAGACTGCATAGCAGCAACTGGAACACCAATAAAGTTGACCAGGTCATTTCCAGCGAAGGATAAGGCCAATGCAAATGTTCCGATACCAATGATAACCTTAAGGATATTATAACCAAAAAGGTTAATGATAAAACTCACTAAGGTGAACACCAGAAAGCTAACGCCCAACAATAAAAGTTCATGGTGTTTTACCCAATCTTTAATGTCGTCGCTCAAAAATGACACCTCTTTCATTCCTTTGATCAGGATAAAATAGGAGATGGCTGCCATAGCAATACCACCAAAAAATACCCCAATTGTCTTTAATTTCTTCTCAAATTGAAAGGTGAACAGTACCCTGGAAATGTACTGTACGATCATCCCCAAGGTAAAGGAGACCAATACCGACAAAAGGATACTATATACGATCTCCGAAGCCTTTTCCGTATTGATGTAGGAAGATAAAGTTGCCCAACTCTGATCGGTGGTTATGATTTTAAATATCGCCAAACATATTGCTGCACCTAAAAGCTCAAACACAATGGAAACTGTGGTAGAGGTTGGAAGACCGAAATAATTGAATACATCCAATAGAATAATATCCGTGATCATGACGGCGAGGAATATGGTAATTACGTCATCAAAGGTGAACTTCCCGGGGACATAGATTCCTGATCGGGCAATTTCCATCATACCGCTTGAAAAGACCGATCCAAAAAGGATCCCTAAACTGGCAATGATCATAATGCTCTTGAAAGGCAGGGCTTTAGAACCGATAGCCGAGTTTAAGAAATTCACGGCATCATTACTTACCCCAACCATAAGGTCAATGACTGCCAGAACAGCTAGGGTGATGAGAACGAGATAAAGGTAATTTTCCATAAATCAAAATAAGGATTTAAAGCAAATAGTTTTATATAGTTGAGTTTGACTTCACTAAATTTTTCCAAGCGATTACCAAAAGTATAAATAATACGCCAAACCATTTCAGGTAACTGACAGATTCATTTAATACAAGATAAGACATGCACACGGCTACCGGCAATTCTACTGCACTCAAAACCGCACCAAGGGAATAGCCTGTTTTGGGCAATCCATAGGCAAATAATAAGGGTGGAATTACTGTACCGAAAACAGCCAATAAAAGCCCATAAGGCAAAATCCCCGTAAGAGTTGTTGGATCGAAAAGACGGAAAGGTTGAAGGGAGATGAAAATCAGCAAACAGGCGCCAGTTATCATCAAGGCGGATTTATGTAAAGCTGGATAATCATTTCCAATCCTGCCATTCACGATCATAAAGATGGAATAAGCAGTTGCAGCCAATAGGCCGTAGATGATTCCTTCCAGAGAAAAATTATGCAGCGGCTCCTCCAGGATGCCTGTAGCAAATAGGGTTCCTCCCAAGATCAGGAGGATCATTAAGATCTGCGTCCAATCAGGTTTTGCCTTAAAAAATATGAATTCGATCAGTTGACCGATCCAGATATATTGCATCAAGAGGACGATGGCCAGGGATGCAGGAACCAATTGTACACATTTGTAGTATAGGATACTGACCGTACCGGTGCTTACTCCACTGAGGATGATCTTCCAAGCAGGGGTTTTCTTACTGGGAGAAGTGGATGAAGCATTTTTTCTGAAGATCAACCAGAGGAGCCAAAGAATAAGTGCCCCTAATAAGGCCTGTATTCCTGTCACTTCACCGAGGTTATAGTCTTGCTCGTAGGCTTTTTTTACGAAGGTAGATAAGATGCCGAAACTGGCAGCACCTATGAAGACAGCGATTGCTCCCTGTGTTTTTTTCATATCTTGCAAAGTAACAGAATAAATGAGTCAATTTCACAATTGTGGAAAAGTTCATCTTGTATTTGCTTGATGGTTAAGGGTATTTTTGAATAATGGATATGCGATATAGGTTTGGTTTATTGTTGGTTTTGCTGCCGCTGCTTTTTTTAGGATCCTGTGGTGTAAAGAAAAAAACATTGGGGAGCTCCAGTTCCCCTGCTGGCTATCGGAAAGACGCCCCGCTCTCTGACGCTTCTGATGCCCGAGGAATGGAATTCTCGGGAAACAAACTTGAAAACTATGCAAATCTATTGGGTGTTCGCGCAAAAGACTTGGACAGTAAATCTCTGTACATGATGATCGATGATTGGATGGGCACACCACATCGTATGGGAGGGTTGGATAAAAAAGGGGTAGATTGTTCTGGTTTTGTTGGTATGCTCTACCAAAAAGTCTATGGAAAGGACCTGCCCCGCACCTCGCGCGACATGGCCGAAAATATCAAGCGAAAATATGACAATCAACTGAAAGAAGGAGATCTGGTGTTCTTCTCCTTTGGAGGCAGAAACATCGATCATGTGGGCATATACCTCCACAACGGCAAATTCGTCCATGTTTCTACCCGTAAAGGGGTCATTATTTCCAGCCTGAAAGATGCTTGGTATGCCAAGTATTTTACCCGCTGCGGTACCCCAAGTAGTTAATTGTCGTTTAAATGCTTACTTTTGTGCAGAATTTGAAATAACATGTCAGACAGAAGCAAAAAGATATTCCTAGCCCTCAGCATTATTGTCCCATTTATGCTGTATTGTGTGTTTTACTATTCCAACATGATCAAGAATGCTCCTTTCCGTTTTACGGATTTTGAGTCGTTGGAATTGACCTATGGCTTTCCGGATTCCATGCTGAATTACTATAATTCCAAAACCCATGAATACAATTACCTAACCAAAGAAGGGCAATTGGTAAAAGATACGCTGACACTTAAAAAAGATGAGTTATTATACCTCCACCGCAAAGCCCAGGAATTTGGTTTTTGGAATGTGGATAATNNTGATATGATTACACCAGAGGAAGGTAGGAAACAGGGGCAAAGAGTGGCTCGCTATATGCTTACTTTCAATTATAAGGAAAAATCAAAAACCGTGACCATGGATGCGGATTATCCCGGAAATCCGAAGATGGTAGAAGCAGCCAGAACTACAGTAGACGAGGTTTTGCGTATGCTCGCTTCAGCAAAAGCAAAATAAGTTATTTATTAATTTAGGCTTAACGGTAATTTTACGATACAACGATACCTTTGTCATAAGTAATTTGTTTCAATAAATTGTTTGGTGATTAAAAGGTTATTAGGTAAAACAATGAAAAAAGGTCGATGTGATATCGACCTTTTTTTTTGCCATAACCCCTAGTTTGTAGACTTTCGGCTAAATCCATAATTATTCAATAGCTATTTTATATATTTTATTAATAGGTAATTTTTTATTTATTAACTTGTCTTAAATTATTACAATTATGGAGACAAAAATTTCATCTAAATTCATTGCAGAGCTGATTGGAACATTCGGCTTGGTATTGTTTGGTTGTGGTGCAGCAGCTGTTGCGGGCGGTACTACATTGGCTCAAACTTCAGGATTAGGCTTGTTGGGAATTTCGTTAGCCTTCGGGTTGTCGGTGGTGGTGTTTGCTTATGCCATCGGGGGTATTTCAGGTTGTCATATTAACCCGGCGGTGACCATTGGGGTATTGGTTGCTGGTAGAATTTCGGCTAAAGATGCTGTTATCTATATAGCAGCCCAGCTCATTGGCGCTATCCTAGGTGCTTTTGTGTTGAAGACCATTCTTGCAGGTCAATTGGCCGGCTTTAATCCTGGCGAATGGGCGTATGGGTCAAATGGTTGGGGTTCTGGCTATCAGAACGAATACAACATGACAGCGGCATTCGTAACAGAGGCTGTGCTTACTGCCATCTTTCTTTTTGTTATTTTGGGTACTACCTCCAAAGTGGGCAATGGTACCATGGCTGGGCTAGCTATCGGTTTTACTTTAGTGTTGATCCACATGGTGGCTATTCCGATCACAGGTACTTCAGTAAATCCTGCCCGTAGTTTAGGGCCGGCCATTTTTGCCGGTGGTGAAGCCATCTCCCAGCTTTGGTTGTTCTTGGTGGCTCCAGTCTTGGGAGCAATTGTAGGTGCTGTCATCTGGAAAGCAACCTATCAAGACCCGAAAGCGGTTGCATAGGGTTTAGGTGTAAAAATTAATGCTAACAGAAATCTTTTATGGTGCAGTTCAATGGAGAGCTGCACTTTTTTTTGCCATAAAATGACTATCTTCGTGTATGGATAATTTTATTGTTTCTGCGCGGAAATATAGACCGGTTACTTTCGATTCGGTTGTTGGCCAGCAACACATCACAGGTACTTTAAAAAATGCAATTCACAACCAACAATTAGCCCAGGCATTCTTGTTTTGTGNNACTCCTCGTGGTGTTGGTAAAACAACCTGTGCCCGTATCCTAGCAAAAACAATAAACTGTGAGAATATTTCCGAGAATGTGGAAGCCTGTGGAACCTGTGATTCCTGTAAATCTTTCCAGAACGGCAATTCCTTCAGTATCCATGAATTAGATGCCGCCTCGAACAACTCGGTGGAAGATATCCGATCGTTGATCGATCAGGTGCGTATTCCACCCCAAACCGGGAAATATAAGATCTACATCATCGATGAGGTGCACATGCTTTCCCAGCAGGCCTTCAATGCTTTTTTGAAGACACTGGAAGAACCACCTTCCTACGCCATCTTTATATTGGCGACCACCGAAAAACATAAGATACTTCCTACCATTCTATCCCGTTGTCAGATATTTGATTTCAACAGGATCAAGGTAGAGGATATGGCGAATCATCTGGCTGCGATTGCCTCCAAAGAAGGGGTGACCTTTGAAGCGGATGGTTTACATGTGATTGCCCAAAAAGCAGATGGTGGTTTAAGGGATGCCTTATCCATGTTTGACCAGATCGTCAGCTTCTCCAATAAGAACTTGACCTACAAAGCCGTAATTGATAACCTGAACATCTTGGATTACGATTACTTCTTCCAGATATTGGATGCGGTGAATAAAGAGGATGCGGCAAATGTATTATTGACCTTCGATCAGATCCTGAATAAGGGATTCGATGCTGGTCATTTCATTGCAGGCTTGTCCTCCCACATCAGAAATCTTTTGGTAACAAAAGATCCTGCTACACTGAAATTATTGGAAACCAGTGAGAATGTGAAGAAACGTTATCTAGATCAATCTCAATTGATTTCCAGTGGAATACTCCTGTCGGCATTGAATATTTCCAATCAATGTGAAGTCAATTACCGGACCAGTAAGAATCAACGATTACAAGTGGAATTGGCCTTGCTCAAAATGTGCCATCTGGCCAGTGCCATTCAACTAGCGAACCATGGGATATCAGCGGATGCTGAACTAAAAAAAAAACGCCCTGAGTCAGGGTTAGGCAATACGGCGCCAGCGGCTGCAGTAGCCGCTCCAGCGTTTCAGCAGAAAGAATCTCCATCGATAATTCCCGCTAAGCCAGTACCATCTGCATTTGTTGCTCCAACTCCTGAAAAGAAAGCTCCTGTGGAGCAAGCAGCACCTGCTCCTGCACCTACGCAGTCAGCCCCTTCTGGTAATGGTTGGGGACAGATAAAGCCATCCATAGCGGTGCCCGATCTGAAAAAAATATTCCAACCCAAAAGCGATACCGATAAGGAAGAAAATGAGCTTGTCCAAGGCTCTGATTTCATGGAGGTAACCACCAATGCTTTTCTCGGAAAATGGAATGCCTTTGCGGAGAAATTAAAATCCGAAAATAAAATTACCTTATTTACCATCATGACCGCCAATACACCCACCCTTCAGGGTACTAAAATCTTGGTAGAAGTGGAAAACATGGTGCAGATGGATGGATTGAAACTGGGTAAGATCGATATCCTGAATTACCTAAGGGTAGAGCTACGCAATTTTGCCCTGGACATCGAAGGGGTGATGGTAGAAAAATCGAAAGAAAGGAAGCCTTATACTTCCCAAGAGAAATACCAGGCTATGCTTGCCAAGAATCCAGCCTTGGAACAATTGCGAAAAACATTTGATTTAGGGCTTAGCTAATCAATAAATTACTACTTTTGTAGCAAATCGATAATACATGCAACAATTTCAGCGTAGAGAAGGAAGAGAAAAGAGAGAGACTAATCAAATGGTATTTGGTATCCGTGCGGTTATGGAAGCCATTGACAGTGGAAAAGAGATTGAATCTCTTTTTGTTCAACGTGGTCTTTCAGGGCCATTATTTGCTGAATTCAAGGCCATGGTCAAGGAATATGAACTTTCTTTTCAGCAGGTTCCCATCGAAAAGCTGAACCNNAAAAGAACCACCAAGGAGTTATTGCCGTTATTTCCCCTATAACCTACCATAACGTGGAGGATATCCTTCCAGAGATTTATGAGAAGGGTGAAACACCTTTATTTATCATGTTGGATGGAGTTACCGATGTGCGTAACATGGGCGCTATTGCGCGTACAGCAGAATGTGCTGGTGTGCATGCAATCATCGTTCCTAAAAAAGGATCTGCAGAGATCAATCCGGATGCGATTAAAACTTCTGCAGGTGCGCTATATAAAATCCCGGTATGCCGTCAGGATTCCTTATCCAAAACAGGTAAATTTCTGATCGAATCTGGTGTACAGTTGGTGGTCAGTACCGAAAAGACCGAAGAATCCATTTATTCGGTTGATTATACCGTTCCTACCTGTGTTATCATGGGTGCGGAAGATGTCGGCGTATCTGATGATCTGATCCGTATATCGGATAAACTGGCGAAGATACCGATGTTTGGAGAAATTGAATCCCTCAATGTATCTGTATCTGCAGGAGTGGTTATCTATGAAGCCCTTCGTCAAAGACACAAAGCATAAATAAGTGAATAAACTCCGGAAATCCGTCCATAGACATTTTAGGGTTTATCGGTATGTGATGTACCGAGAAACCTTGGTTGATTTCAGGGAACATTTTTGGTCTTTTGTCGGTGCCTTCATGGGGATCGGCATTATTGCATTTATACAATCCAATCAATTACCTTTGATGGAGAACATCTTTCTGATTGGTTCTTTTGGTGCATCAGCCGTGCTAGTGTATGGCGCTATTCAAAGTCCTTTGGCGCAGCCTAGGAACCTGGTAGGCGGGCATGTGGTATCTGCTTTGGTCGGTGTAACAATAGGGAAGATCATGCCGGATATTATTTGGTTGACCGCACCACTTGCAGTGGCATGCTCCATAGTGGCTATGCAAATAACCCGGAGTCTACATCCTCCCGGCGGAGCAACAGCTTTGATTGCCGTCTCAGGTGGAACCAAAATCAGTGCATTAGGTTATTGGTATGTGTTGACTCCCGTTTTTTCAGGAGCATTGATTCTATTATTTGTGGCTTTGGTATTCAACAACATTACCAATAAGAGACATTACCCCATCAAACGTTCCAGGTTAAGAAGATCCAGAAGAAGAGAAATAAAGAAAAGGTTTAAGGCCATTTCCTAATCGCCTTTTTAAAGAAAGAGCATATTAAAAAAAAATAATATAAAAAAAGCCCGAAATTAATATTTCGGGCTTTGCATATTTAATAAGGACTATTAATATCTGCTTTTGGACTCTCTACGGCCTTTGCCAGAAGAGAAGTCGCGGAATCCACCGCCGGAGTTTCTGTCTCTACGACCAGAACCACCATTGCGTGAACCGTAGCTTCCACCTCTTTCGCGGTCTCCGCCTGAACGACGACTACCACCTCTTCCTCCGCGGTCTGAAGATCTTCCTTCGCCAGAAACTTCAATACGAACGTTTCTACCGTTGAAATCAACACCTTGGAAGCCTTGGAATACGCGTTCTACCTCTTCATCCTGTACTTCGAAGAAAGTAAATACCCCTTTTAGATCGATCTTACCGATTGATTTTCCAGAAATCTTACTTTTGTTACAGATGAAGGATAACATATCACCTCTGCTGAATTCATCTACCGAACCTAAGTTGATAAATAAACGAGTGAATCCTTTAGATGCTTGACGACGACCATCTCTATCTCTTCCTTCTCTACCATCTCTATCGCGACCATTATCACGACCGTCGATGTTCAAATCAGGAGCGTCTTCGTAATAATTTAAGAATCTATTGAATTCTAAAGATGCAAAACGTTTTACGATCTCTTCTTTGGAAAGGTCTTGAAGACTTTCTAAGATTTGAGGAAGGAAGGTATTGATCCTATCTTCGTGTACTTCTACATTATGCACTTTATCGATGATTGCGAAAAGTTGTTTCTCACAAACCTCTGTTCCTTGAGGAACTTGTTTGCGGATGAATTCTTTTCCAATGATCTTTTCGATGTGACGAATTTTGCTCATTTCCTTTACATTGATCAAAGAAATTGAGATACCTGTTTTACCGGCACGAGCTGTACGGCCTGAACGGTGGGTATAGTTTTCTGTTTCGTCAGGTAATGAATAGTTAATAACGTGTGTTACGTCATTTACGTCGATACCACGAGCAGCAACATCCGTAGCAATCAATAATTGCAAGTTGCGTTCGCGATAGCGTTTCATTACTTTATCGCGTTGTTGTTGAGAAAGGTCACCATGTAAAGAATCGGCGTTGTAGCCATCTTTGATCAAAGCTTCCGCAATCTCTTGGGTTTCAATTTTAGTACGACAGAACACAATACCGAAGATCTCTGGGTAAAAGTCTACGATGCGTTTGAAAGCAGCGTATTTATCCTTCGCCTTGATCATGTAGTAATGGTGTTCGATATTCGTATTACCGGTGTTCTTTGTACCTACAGTTAACTCAAAAGGGTTAGTCATGTAGTTTTGGGCAATACGACGTACTTCTTTAGGCATGGTTGCAGAAAACAACCACGTTTTTTTGTCGTCAGGAGTTTCGGAAAGGATATTGTTGATGTCCTCTTGGAAACCCATGTTCAACATTTCATCAGCTTCGTCTAATACAACATAACGTACGTTAGAGAAGTCGATGGCATTACGGCCGATGATATCAAGCATACGACCTGGGGTAGCAACAACGATTTGAACACCGCGACGGATCTGTCTTAATTGATCGCTGATGTTTGCACCACCATATACGGCAACCACGTGCACATTGTCTAAATGTTTGGCAAATTTTTCTAGGTCTCTTGCAATTTGCAAACACAGCTCGCGCGTTGGACAAAGGACCAATGCTTGTGGTTGTTTCGATGAAAAGTCTAGTTGTTCTAAAAGAGGAAGACCAAATGCCGCAGTCTTCCCTGTACCTGTTTGGGCTAATCCGACAAAATCGTCGTTACCAGTCAGTAATACAGGAATGGCTTTTTCCTGGATGGGAGAAGGTTTTTCGAAACCTAACTCAGTGATGGCAGAAACAATCTCATGACGGATTCCCAGTTCTAAAAATGGGTTCATGAAATAAATTATACAATAGGCACAATTGCCTAAGGCGGTGCAAAGATAAGAACTAATATTGGTTTTTCCTATTGTTCAATACTTTATGTTTATGAAAGGCTTGATAATCAATAATTTTGTAGCTGAAAAAATAGGGGATGTAGCTGCAAAATAATAAGAAAGTGGTTTTTGGGTAAAATAAGCCATCTATAAACTATTATTTCCAATCATGAAATATGATTCTGCAAAAGTCGATTTTTAAAAAATATTCGACCGATTTGAATTAATAAATATGGAACAATACTAAAAATCAGGCTCGTAAAATGATAAATTGTCAAAATATTGTTAATATTTTTAATTTTTTTGTAGGTTTGAGTCAATTACTTATTAATCTAATTTATGTGGTATAAAAAATCAATTGCAAAGTTAGTCTCAGAAGCAGAACAAAGTGGTGAAGGAACCTTAAAGAGAACCTTATCCAGTTCAGGACTAATTGCATTAGGGATCGGTGCTATCATTGGAGCCGGTCTTTTTTCGTTAACAGGAATTGCTGCGGCAGACCATGCCGGACCTGCTGTTATGCTTTCTTTTATTGTGGCAGCAGTGGGTTGTGCGTTCGCGGGTTTATGTTATGCTGAATTTGCATCCATGATCCCGGTAGCTGGTAGTGCCTATACCTATTCCTATGCAACGATGGGTGAGTTCATGGCCTGGATCATTGGTTGGGATTTGGTGTTGGAATATGCCTTGGCAGGTGCCACCGTTGCGGTCAGTTGGTCCCAGTATTTCAATGAACTCATGCAGATCATGGGGATACATCTCCCCCAACAGCTGTTGGCTGGTCCTTGGGAAGGCGGGATGATCAATCTTCCGGCGATCATTATTGTTTGTTTGTTATCACTTCTGTTAATGCGGGGAACGCAGGAGTCTTCTGTCGTTAATAATATTCTGGTTATCCTTAAAGTGAGTGTGGTGATCTTGTTCATCGTGTTAGGATGGCAGTTCATTAACCCAGCTAACCATACGCCATTTATTCCTACGAACGAAGGGGAGGAGCTGGTTAAACAAGGTAAAATGGGCTGGGGAGAATTCTTCTCCAGTGGTTATTTTGGCCATTACGGAATCTCTGGTATCCTACGTGCCTCAGCGGTGGTATTCTTTGCCTTTATCGGTTTCGATGCGGTAAGTACGGCAGCTCAGGAAGCCAAGAATCCGAAGAAAGGCATGCCGATTGGTATCATTGGTTCATTGATTATCTGTACCATTCTTTACGTATTGTTCTCTTATGTAATGACCGGATTAGCGCCTTATACCGCTTTTTCAGGTGATGCAAAGCCAGTTGCTACAGCATTTGAAAAAACCGGTTATCATTTCTTGAATACTGCGATGATTGTTACGATTATTGCTGGTTATACTTCCGTTATCCTGGTGATGTTATTGGGCCAGAGCCGTGTATTCTATTCGATGAGTAAGGATGGCTTGTTGCCAAAGATCTTCTCGGATCTTTCCAAGCGTCAAACGCCTTGGAAAACCAATCTGATCTTCATGGTTTTTGTAAGTATTTTCGCAGGATTTGTTCCGGTATCTGATTTGGGGCATATGGTAAGTATCGGTACTTTATTTGCCTTTACGTTGGTATGTATAGGAGTTTTGGTATTACGCAAGACCAATCCGAATATTGAAAGACCATTCAAGACGCCATTGGTTCCTTTGGTTCCGATTTTAGGAATTTTGGTGTGTATCGCCATGATGGCATCTCTTCCATTGGTGAGCTGGGAGCGTTTAGGAATTTGGATGGCTATTGGTGTGGCTATCTATTTCTTGTACGGTCATAAACACAGTAAACTGCGGAAGGAACGAGAAGCCCAAGGGAAGATAGGTTCTCAAGAGTAAGGAGTTAGGATATGAACAGCTTATGTAGAGCAGTATTAGTAGGCCTATTTGGATTATTGGTATCCTGTTCTGAACATAATCCAGAACCACTGTTTGAAGATGTTTTTGTATATAAAAACACTCTTCCAAATACTGTTTCTATTGATTTTTATAGAAGAAATGCTGGAAAAGTATCTATAGATATTGCCGATAGTATAAGTGTGCCTGGAAACTTTAACAGATTTAATTATACTTTTTCGCCATCAGCACATGATTCCATAGCTATCAAATTTAATGACGGAAAAAAAATTGTTTTCAAATATGATCCCAATTCATTCAATTGGAATTTGAATGCAATAAATTATAACATCTACAAAGAAACTCATAAAATAAAGGGCAATCTTACTACCCAATTCTATACTTACACAATAGATAATAGAATATACGAGTTAGCTAATTAGTACAAATGAGGAAAACTTGTAAAATTAGTAAGAGGTCGTATCAAGCATTTGATACGGCCTCTTACTAATTTAGTTGCTTTTGTTTTTTTTATTATCATCTTCTAATTTTTATATATCGTATATAACTTATATATTTGTTATATGAAGGTTAAGAAAATTATAGATATTGATGAAACTATTTTAACGAAGTTAAAACTGCTTTCTGCTTTTGATGATATGAGTGTGAAATCAATAATGGAAAAAGCGGTTAAATTTTATGTTGAATATAAAGAAAAAGAACGTTTAAAGGCCTTGTCTGAAGAAGAAAGGGAAGATCTAGGACTGTTGTTATTAATGCAGCAATCAGACAGGGAAGAAACTGTTACTCGAGATGAAATTATGAATGCTTTAGACTAATGGAAGTAGTTTTTTTAAGGACTTTTCTTAATGATATTAAGAAAGTGTCAGATAAAAAAATGAACGCTAGAATTAAATTAATCATTATTGAAATTGAAAATGCAAGCACATTAGAAGATATTCCCAATGTTATAAAGATAAAGGGGTTTTCTACTGCTTATCGTTTGAGAATTGGAGGATATAGATTAGGTTTTTTTAAGGATGATAATAAAATTGAACTAGCGCGTTTTGTGAAGAGAAACGATATCTATAAAGTTTTTCCATAATGAATAGCTGAATATTAAAAATTAAGTGTTTGGTTTCTTATAACCCTAGTAATATGAAAACTAAAATCATAAAAATCGGTAAATCTTTTGTAATTATAATTAGAAAACAATTTCTTGAACAGCTCCATATTACAGATGAAGTTTTTTTATTAGTAAAGGATTCTAAAACCATTATTGAAACGGTAAACTCAAAACCTCGTAAAAACTGGGAAGAAAAACTATTAAAAGCTAATTCTTTAAAAGATTTAGAAGAATTAGAATATTTCGATAATGATTTCGGTAAAACAGAATGGTCTTGGAAATAAGATTTGAAGTTTTAAATTATCAAAAAGAATCCTAATTAATTAAGAATTTAAATTAACATAAGAAAGGCTGTATCCGAAAAAGGGATACAGCCTTTTTTGTTCTTGGTGCATGCACATTGTAAGTAGACTGTAAGTGAGTTGTAAGTGCTAAAAGTCACTTACA